>NZ_JAJAQI010000003.1 GCF_020523605.1 Roseicella aerolata
AATCGAAGGCAAAATCGGCGCCCCTGCCGGCGCTCATATCGCCCAAACCTCCGCATTGCCGAGCCATCTGCTCGTTCTGGTGCGCTGGGCCCGTTCTGGCGCATCCGCGCACAGCTCTCATGATACCTGGTTCATGGAGTCCCGACCTGCGGCCCGCGGAGCGGGCCGGGCGCGCGAAGGCGCGCCGCGGCCAGTGCCGCGCAGCCAAGGCCCGGAGGGCCGCCGGCGCTTGAGGCAGGACATGCGTCAGCATGTTCATGGGCCAGGCATGAGCGGTGCTGCCCCGCCTGGCCGCGCCGGCCTTCCTGCGGCCGAGGGCCGTCCGCCGGCGCGGGGCAGGCCGGTGCCGGTCCATGCCGCCCGCAGGCGAGGCCCGCGATACCCGTGGAACGTCTCACCCCGCGGAGGATCGCCGGGGCACCAGATGCCGCATGCGGTGCGGACACCTCCGCCCGGATGGGTTCCCCTGCCATGGAACGGTCATTTGCGGATGAAGGCCACGGTCCGTTGTGGCGCATCGCCCTGATGTCGCGGCAGGCTCGCCCGGAACGAGCGGCGATGCCGCCGGGACGGGGAGGAGCAACATGGACCGGAGGACGTTCTTCAGGACCTCGGCCGCCGCGGCCATCGCCGGCGCAGGGGGGCTGCCCGCGCCCGCCCTCTCGCAAGGCGCCGGGGCCCGCACGCTGCGCTTCGTGCCGCAGGCGAACCTGGCGAATTTCGATCCCATCTGGGGTACCCAGTACGTCGTGCGCAACGCCTCCGCGCTGGTCTGGGACACGCTCTACGGCCTCGACGACAAGCTCGAGCCGAGGCGCCAGATGGTCGAGGGCGAGGAGGTCTCCGCCGATGGGAAGACCTGGACCTTCCGGTTGCGGGAGGGCCTGCGCTGGCATGACGGCGAGCCCGTGCGCGCCGCCGATTGCGTGGCCAGCCTCAACCGCTGGGCGGTGCGCGACGGCATGGGCCAGATGCTCCGCGCCATCCAGGAGGAGCTCGTCGCCGTCGATGACCGCAGCTTCCGCTGGCGGCTGAAGCAGCCCTATCCGAAGATGCTTCTCGCGCTGGGCAAGACGAACACGCCCATGGCCTTCATGATGCCCGAGCGCCTCGCCCGCACGGATCCCTTCCAGCAGATCACGGAGTTCGTCGGCTCCGGGCCGATGCGCTTCCTGCGCAACGAATGGGTGCCGGGCGCGAGGGCCGTCTTCACCAGGTTCGAGCAGTACCGGCCGCGGGCGGAGCCCGCCTCCTGGCTCGCGGGCGGCAAGCAGATCAATTTCGACCGGCTCGAATGGGTCATCATGCCGGATCCCGCGACCGCCTCGGCCGCGCTGCAGAATGGCGAGATCGACTGGTGGGAGACGCCGCTGACGGACCTGGTGCCGCAGCTCCGGCGCAGCCGCAACATCACGGTCGACATCGCCGATCCGCTCGGGAACATAGGGTCCTTCAGGTTCAACCACCTGCATGAGCCCTTCAGCGATGTCCGGGCGCGAAGGGCCGTGGCCATGGCGCTGAACCAGGAAGACTACATGCGGGCGGTGGTCGGCGATGAGGGGAGCCTGTGGCAGACCTCCGCCAGCTTCTTCACGCCGGGAACGCCGCTCTACACCGAGGCGGGCGGCGACATCCTGAAGGGGCCGCGCAACATCGAGGGCGCGAAGGCGCTGCTGCGCGAGGCCGGCTACAAGGGCCAGCCCATCACGGTGCTGGTGGCGCAGGACCAGGCGCCCCTGAAGGCGATGGGCGAGGTGACGAACTCCCTGCTCGGCGCGATCGGGATGAATGTGGATTTCGTCGCGACCGACTGGGGCACGGTGGGACAGCGCCGGGCTTCCAAGGCGCCTCCCGGGCAGGGCGGGTGGCACGTCTTCCACACCTGGCATGCCGGAGCCGACTGCACCAACCCGGCGACGCAGATCCAGATCCGCGCCAATGGCGACGGCGCCTGGTTCGGCTGGCCGAGCGACCGCGCGGTGGAGGCGGCGCGCGACAGGTGGTTCGAGGCCGCCGACCTGGAGGCCGAGAAGGCCGCCGTCGCCGAGATGAACCGCGAGCTCTGGCGGCACGTCACCTATGTGCCGACCGGCTTCTACAAGACCTTCCAGGCCTGGCGCCGGAACGTCACGGGGGTGGTTGGCGGACCCATCCCCTTCTTCTGGGGCGTCTCGAAGTCCTGACGCGCCCGCCCGGTCCGTCCCGGCCGGCATGCCGAACCGGTGCCGGCCCTCGGGCGGCGCGCTGACCGGCCCGCAGCCCACGGGCGCCGCAAGGGTGCGGAAGACACCCCGCGGCGCGGGCTGTAGGCTGCCGGCAAGGACAGCGGAGGGAAGGCGCCATGAAGGTCGGACTGTTCCTGAACACGCAGTTCCCCGAGGGGGACAGCCTGCCCGCCCGGCTGCCGGAACTGGCAGCGCAGGTGCGCCTCGCCCGCGCCTCGGGCTTCAGCTCGCTCTGGTTCCCGGACCACTACCTGATCGGGCCGGTGCAGATGCCGCAGCCCATGCCGCTGATGGCCTGGCTGCTGCGGGAGGCGGAGGGGATGACCATCGGCCCCAACATCCGCATCCTGCCGCTGCTCAACCCGGTGATGGTGGCCGAGGAGGCGGCGACGATGGACCTCCTCTCCGGCGGGAATTACGTGCTCGGCGCCGGCCTCGGCTACCGGGAGATGGAGTTCACCGCCTTCGGCATCCCGCTCGCGGAGCGCGCACCGCGCTTCTCCGAACAGGTCGCGCTCATCCGCCGCCTCTGGACCGAGGAGAAGGTGACGCACAAAGGCCGCTTCTACACGGTGGAGGATGCCTCCATCAGCTGCCGCCCGGTCACGCCGGGCGGGCCGCCGATCTATGTCGCGGCGCAGGTGGAAGCGGCGATCAGGCGGGCCGCGCGCATCGGGGATGCCTGGCTGATCGTCAATTCCTCCGCGCTCGATGTCGTGGTGCCGCAGATGGCGGCCTATCGCGCGGCGCTGGCGGAGGCAGGCCGGACGCCGCGGGAGTTCCCGATCGCGCGGGAGTGCTATGTCGGCGCCTCCCACGCCACCGCCTTCGAGGAATGCCGCGCGGCGCTGCACTACAAATACGCCGCCTATGCCTCCTGGGGGCTCGGCCGCGGCAGCACGGATGCCGAGATGTTCGGCATGCCCTTCGAGCAGTTCGTGCGCGACCGCTTCATCATCGGCGACGAGGTCTCGGTGAAGGAGGAGATCGCCCGTTACCGCGAGGCGCTGGGCGTGGACCATTTCATCATGCGCCTGCAATGGCCGGGCCTGCCGCAGGAGCGCGTGCTGGGCAGCATCGAAAGGCTGGGACGGATCTTCGGCTGAGGCGGCAGGGGGGCTGCCGCCGGCCCCCAGGCCAGGAGACGGCACGGGCCAGCCGGCAGCGCCGCCGGCCGCGAACAATCCCCGCCCGGGGGCGTTAGCGCGGCACCCGCCGCCCGCCCGCCTCCTGCCGCGAGCGGCCGCATCCCCGGACGGAGCGCCCGCAGATGATCAAGCTCGGCTACAAGCTGATGTCGGAGGAACACGGACCGAAGGAGCTGGTGCGCAACCTGGTGCGCGCCGAACAGGCCGGCTTCGACCTGGCCGCCATCTCCGACCATTTCTCGCCCTGGATCGAGGAGCAGGGCCATGCGCCGCTCGCCTGGTCGGTGCTCGGCGCCTGCGCGCAGGCGACCAGCCGCATCGGGCTGATGACGGCGGTGACCTGCCCCATCATGCGCTACCACCCCGCCATCATCGCCCAGGGTGCCGCCACCGTCGCGCTGCTCAGCGACAACCGCTTCACCCTCGGCCTCGGCGCAGGGGAGCGGCTGAACGAGCATGTCACGGGCGAGGGCTGGCCCGGCGTGGGGGAGCGGCATGAACGGCTCTCGGAGGCCATCGACATCATCCAGGGCCTGCTCGCCGGCGATCTCACCAATTACCGCGGCGCCTATTTCAGCCTGGACCAGGCGCGGCTCTTCGACCGGCCGCCAGGGAAGCTGCCGGTGGTGGTGGCTGCCGGCGGGCCGGAGGCGGCGCGGCTGGCGGCGCGCAAGGGCGATGGCCTGGTCGTGACGGAGCCGAAGCCCGAGCTGATCGAAGCCTTCCGCTCCGCCGGCGGCGAGGGCCCGCGCTATGCCGAGGTCTCGATGTGCTGGGCCCCCACCGAGGAGGAGGCGCGGAAGACGGCGCACCACTATTTCCGCTGGTCGGTCACCGGCTGGCCGGTGCAGGCGGAGCTGCCGAACACCCGGGGCTTCGAGGCGGCGACGAAGCATGTCACGCCGGAGGTGGTGGCGCAGCAGGTGACCTGCGGCCCCTCAGCAGAGATGCACCTGAAGTCGATCACCAAATTCATCGAGGCCGGCTATGACCACATCATCCTGACCCAGGTCGGGCCGCAGCAGGCGGAGTTCATCGCCTTCTTCGAGCGCGAGCTGGCACCGGCGCTGCGGGGGCGCTGAAGCGAAGCACCGCTGCCGGCGCGGGCCGGCAGCGAGCCGGCCTCCCACGGCTGCGGGTCGCAGGCACGGCCCCGGCCGCCCTTGGCTGCGGCAGGCCAGGGCACATGCCGGCCGGCAGCAGGCGGCCCCTGCTAAGGCAGCTCGTTCATCCGCCGCTCGACCATCGCCCGCCAGGGCGCCTCGGGCGGCGCATCGGCGATCAGCGCCCGCCAGGCGGCGCGGGCGCTCTCGGTCCGCCCGGCCCGGGCCTCCGCCAGCCCGGCCAGGAAGCGCAGGCCGATATGCTGTGGCGCCTGCGGCAGCGCGGCCCGCAGCAGCGCCCCCGCCTCCTCGGTCCGCCCGTCCTCCAGCAGCACCTGGGCGAGCTGCGCGGTCAGCTCCGGGTCGAACCTGCCGAGCAGCGCGCGCCGGTAGGCATCCGCCGCGGCCTCCAGCCGGCCCCGGCTGCGCTCGGCATTGCCCAGCAGCACCCAGCCCTCCCGCGCCTGCTCGCTGCCGGGCGGAAGCTGCCCCAGCCGCTCCCGAAGACGGCCCATCACCGCCTCGTCCCGCGCCGCGGCCTCCTGCCGCAGGGCATAGGGGGCGGAGGGCATCTGCGGGATCCCGCCGGCGAGATAGAGGCCGAGCGCCAGCGCCGGCGCCGCCCCCAGCGTGCCGAGCAGCACCCAGCGGCCGCGGCCGGACTCGGCCGGGCCCCGGTCCTCCGGTGCGGTCAGCAGGCGGCGCTGCACCTCCAGTGTGGCGGCGCGATGCGCCGCCTCGTCCAGCCTTCCCGCCTCCTTCTCCCGTTCCAGCTCCGCGAGCTGGGCGTGGTAGAGGGCGAGATCTGCCTCCCGCCTGCCGCGGGCGCGGGGCGGGCCGAACAGGGCGATCGCGAGCGGCGCCAGCGCCGCCACGGCCAGCAGGCCGAGCAGCGGCCAGAAGGGAAACCAGGTCACGGGCTGCGGCCGTCCTCGAGCTGGGCGAGCCGCGCGCGCTCCGCGGCGGAGAGATCCTCGGCGGTCCCGGGCGGGGCGGCCGCCGCGCGCCGGCGGCGCATCGCCAGGATCAGCGTGAGGCCAAGGCCGAGCGCAAGGACCGGCGTCGCCCAGAGCAGCCAGGTCGCCGGCTTCACCGGCGGGCGCAGCAGCACGAAATCGCCGTAGCGGTCATGCACGAAGCGGAGGACATCGGCATCGTTGCGGCCGGCCGAGACCTGTTCCCGCACGATGCGGCGGAGATCGCGGGCCAGCTCCGCATCGCTATCCTCGATGGACTGGTTCTGGCAGACCAGGCAGCGCAGCTCGCGCCCGATCTGGCGCGCGCGTTCCTCCTGCGCCGGGTCGCGCAGCATCTCCGCCGGGTCGGAGACGGCGGCGAGGGCGGGCGGCGTGAGCGGGGCGGCCAGCAGGAAGGCGAGGAAAAACAGGTATTTCATGCGTGGCGGCGCAGCAGCGGCTGCAGCTCCTGCTTCAGCGTGTCGTCGGTGATCGGGCCGGCCCAGCGCCAGCGGATGAACCCCTCCCTGTCCACCAGATAGGTCTCCGGCACGCCATAGAGGCCCCAGTCGATCGCCACGCGCCCGGGCAGGTCCACCCCGAGCTTCCGGTAGGGGTTGCCGTGCCGGCGCAGGAAGCCGAGCGCATCCGCCGGCTTGTCCTTGTAGGCGACGCCGAGCACCGGCACGCCCTCGCGCGCCAGGCGCATGAGCTGCGGATGCTCGATGACGCAGGGCACGCACCAGGAGGCGAAGAAATTCACCAGCACCGGCCGTCCGGCCCCGCGCAGATCGGCCGAGCTGAGGCCGGGGAGGTCGGCGCCCTCCAGCGGCGGCAGGCTGAATTCAGGCGGCTGCCGGCCGATCAGGGCGGAAGGCACGCCCTTCGGGTCGTAGCTGCCGGTGCCGAGGCCCCGCAGCATGGCATAGAAGCCGACACCAGCCGCGGCGGCGACGCCGAGCGGGGCGAGCAGCAGCAGGCGGCGGCGGGAGGGCGAGGGCGGTGCCCCCGCGCCGCCCGGCCCCTGCGCGGGGGCCGGGCGGCGATCCCCGGCCGCGCTCATGCCCGCGCCTCCGCCCGCACCGGGCGGGCCGCGGGGGCCGAGACGCGCATGCGCCGGTCGCTCAGCGAGATGCCGCCGCCGAGCGCCATGATGGCGGCGCCGAGCCAGATCCAGGGCGCCAGAGGGTTGTTGTGGATGCGGAGCACCGCGCCGCCATCCCGCTCCTCGCCCATCACCACATAGAGGTCGCGGGCCCAGGTGGTGTGGATCGCCGCCTCGGTGGTCTGCATGCGGGCGACGGCGAAGCTGCGCTTGTCGGCCTCCAGCACCGTCACCAGCCGGTCGCCGTCCCGCACCTCGACGGTGGCGCGGCGGGCCGTCCAGTTCGGGCCCTGCACATCGGCGAGGCCGGTCAGCCGGTACTCCATGCCGGCGAGCGTCGTCGCCTCGCCCGGCTTCAGCAGCGCGAGCTTGTCCGTCGCCAGTCCCATGCCGGCGAGGCCGAGGATCATGACACCGAGCCCGGCATGCGCCAGCGCCCCGCCCCAGGCGGCGCGCGGCAGGCCCTTCGCCCGCGCCCAGGCCGCCTGCGGCCGGCTGAAGAGCGCGATGCGGTCGGCGATGTCGGCCGCCGCGGCGGCGATGGCCCAGAGCGCCGCGGCGAAGCCGAGCGCCGGGCCGATCCGCCAGCCCTCGATGGCGAGGCAGAGCAGGAAGGCGGCGAAGCCGGCCAGCGCGGCCCACCAGAGCCGCTGCATCGCCGGGAAGATCCGGGCGCGCTTCCAGGGCAGCATCGGCCCGAAGCCCATGGCGAGCACCAGCGGCACCGCCAGCGGCAGGGTCGCCAGGTTGAAGAAGGGCGGCCCGACCGAGATTTTCTCCCCCAGCAGCAGGTCGGCGAACATCGGGTAGAGCGTGCCCACCAGGACGACCGCGGCGATGGAGCAGAGCAGCAGGTTGTTCAGCACCAGCGCCCCCTCCCGCGAGAGCGGGGCGAAGACGCCGGTCGGCACCATCGTCGCCGCCCGCCAGGCGAACAGCGCGAAGCCGCCGCCGATATAGAGGGCGAGCAGGCCGAGGATGACCATGCCCCGTTCCGGGTCATTGGCGAAGGCATGCACGCTGGTCAGCACGCCCGAGCGCACCAGGAAGGTGCCGAGCAGCGACATCCCGAAGGCGAGGAGCGCGAGGAAGACGGTCCAGGTCTTCAGCGCCTCCCGCTTCTCGACCACGATCGCGGAATGCAGCAGGGCGCAGCCGGCCAGCCAGGGGAGGAGGGAGGCATTCTCCACCGGGTCCCAGAACCAGTAGCCGCCCCAGCCGAGCTCGTAATAGGCCCACCAGGAACCGAGCGCGATGCCGAGGGTCAGGAAGCTCCAGGCCGCCAGGGCCCAGGGCCGCACCCAACGACCCCAGGCGGCGTCCACCCGGCCCTCGATCAGCGCCGCGACGGCGAAGGCGTAGGTCACAGCGAAGCCGACATAGCCGAGATAGAGCAGCGGCGGATGGAAGGCGAGGCCGGGGTCCTGCAGGATCGGGTTCAGCCCCTGGCCATCCGGCGGCGGCGGCCAGACCCGGTCGAAGGGGTTGGAGGTCGCCAGGATGAAGCCGAGGAAGCCGACCGAGACCAGGCCGAGGATGCCCAGCACCCGCGCCTGCAGGGCGGAGGGCAGGTTGCCGCCGAATCCCGCCACCGCCCCGCCGCAGAGCGCGAGGATGAGGACCCAGAGGACCATCGAGCCCTCATGGTTCCCCCAGGTGCCGGAGAGCTTGTAGAGCAGGGGCTTCGCCGAGTGGCTGTTCTGCACCACGTTCAGCACGGTGGTGTCGTTGACCACATAGGACCAGGCGAGACAGGCGAAGGCCGCCGCCACCGCGATCAGCGCGCCGGCGGCGAGCGGCGCGGTGGCCGCCATCAGCCGCGCCTCCGCCCGCTGCGCCCCCCAGAGCCCGACCACGACCTGGGCGAGGGAGAGGGCGAGGGCGAGGGCGAGGGCGAAATGGCCGAGTTCGGGGATCACGAGCCGCTCCGCCCCGCGGCCGGCGCCCGCGCCGGGTCGAGGGTGTTCCATGTGGCGGCCGGCGGGGCGGCGCCCTCGGCCGGGTTCCAGTGGCCGCTGCGCTTCAGCGCATCCGCGACCTCGGGCGGCATGTAGGTCTCGTCATGCCGCGCCAGCACCTCGGAGGCACGGAAGACGCCGTCCGGGCCGAGCTTGCCCAGCGTGACGACGCCCTGGCCTTCCCGGAACAGGTCGGGCAGCACGCCGACATAGGTGACGCTCACGGCATGGGCGCCATCGGTCACGCGGAAGCGGGCGGCGGGCTTGCCGTCCGGTGCCGTCTCCCGCGCGACGCTGCCGGTCTCGACCAGCCCGCCCAGGCGGAAGGCGCGGTCGGGCGCCGGCGCCTGCTGCGCGATGTCGGAGGGGGAGCGGAAGAAGACCAAGTTGTCCTGGAAGGCGGTGAGGGTGAGGGCGGTGGCGCTGCCGAGCCCGATCCCGCAGAGCAGCAGCACCCAGAGCCGCCGGCGTTTCCGTGTCATGTCCTGTCCTGATTCCGCCGCGCCCGCGGGTCCAGCGCATCCAGCCGCCGCCGGGCGGCGCCAAGCCTCGCCACCGTGGCGACAGCCAGAGCCGCGAAGCCGCCGAGTGTCAGCACGTAGCTGGCCGCAACATGGGCCCAATGCAGTGTCATCCTAGACGTCTCCTCGGGCCATCCGATTCAGCCCTCCGCACCCCGAAGGGCGCTCCGGCCATCGGGAGCTTGTCTGGCCATCCGATTCAGCCCTCCGCGCCCCGAAGGACGCTCCGGCCATCGGATGGCTCCGCCCGCCGCGCCGCCGCCAGTTGCAGGGCCCTGATCCGCCGTTCTATCACCGCCGCCCGCGTCCGCGCCAGCACCAGCGCGGCAAAGGCCAGGGTGAAGCCCAGCGCGCAGACCAGCAGGGGGTAGAGGATATCCACATGCAGGCCGGGCGCATTGATCC
This sequence comes from Roseicella aerolata, assembly GCF_020523605.1. Classification (GTDB taxonomy): domain Bacteria; phylum Pseudomonadota; class Alphaproteobacteria; order Acetobacterales; family Acetobacteraceae; genus Paracraurococcus; species Paracraurococcus aerolatus. The sequence continues at coordinate 9,422 of NZ_JAJAQI010000003.1, forward strand.
TGGTCACGCTGGCCGGCTGGTGCAGCGTGTTCCACCAATCCACCGAGAATTTCACGATCGGCAGGTTCACCGCCCCGACCAGCGCGAGGATTGCGCCCATCCGGGCCCCGCGCTCGGCATCGTCGAAGGCCCGCACCAGGGCGGCATGGCCGAGCCAGAGGAAGAAGAGCACCAGCACGCTGGTCAGCCTTGCATCCCAGACCCACCAGGTGCCCCACATCGGCTTGCCCCAGAGGCTGCCGGTGGCGAGGCACAACGCCGTCACCAGCGCGCCGACCGGCGAGAGTTCCCGGCAGGCGAGGTCCGCCAGCGGGTGCCGCCAGATCAGCGCCATGGCAGAGCCGATCGCCAGGCCGGCATAGCCCCCCATGGCCAGCCAGGCCATGGGCACATGGATATAGAGGATCCGGACCGTCTCCCCCTGCTGCCAGTCGGGCGGGGAGAGAAAGAGGGCCCAGGGCAGGCCGACCGCCAGCACCAGCAGGGCGGCCCCGGTCAGCCAGGGCTGCACGCGCGCGGCCAGGCGCAGGAATCGCCCCGGATTGGCGAAGCGATGCAGGTTCGCTCCGCGCGCGGCGGGAGTGCCGGCGAGCGGCGGTCCGAGAGGGCGTGTGTCGGCGGTTTCCACGGGGCACAACCTAGGGCGAGATCGCCGCAGATTGAAGCGCCGGCTGCCGCCGTTACTTTGCGTTGCCGCAAACGCGAGGGAACCGATGGCGCAGTGGCTGGTGAAGAGCGAACCCGATGCCTTTTCCTGGGACGAGCAGGTCCGGAACGGCATCGAGCCCTGGACCGGCGTGCGCAATGCGCTGGCCTCCAACAACCTCAAGGCCATGCGGGTGGGTGACCGGGCCTTCTTCTACCATTCCAATATCGGCAAGGAGATCGTCGGCATCGTCGAGGTGGTGCGGGAGGCCTATCCCGACCCGACCGACGGGACCGGCCGCTGGGTCTGCGTGGACATGAAGGCGGTGGGGCCGCTGCCGCGGCCGGTGACGCTGGCCGCCATCAAGGCGGAGCCGGATCTCGCCGAACTCGCCCTGGTCCGGCAGTCGCGCCTCTCCGTGATGCCGGTGAGCGAGGCGCATTGGGCCAGGCTCTGCGCCCTGGGGGGCTGGGCAGGCGACTGACCCCGGACGATGCCCGGCGGCGGGAACTCCGCCCCGCGGCGGCCGTCAGGCGGCGGGTGCGGACCGCTGCTGCCGCGGCACGGCCAGGGCCCGCAGGGCCGCCGGCGTCAGCGGCATGACATGCGTCAGCTGCCATGGGCCAGGGATGAGGGCCGGGAGGCGACACCTTCCCGCGCCTTTATGAAGGGAGGATGGTGCGATGCGGCTGGAAGGCTCCTGCCATTGCGGCGCGGTGAAATTCCGGGTGGAGAGCCCGCACCCCTATCCCTACCAGCGCTGCTACTGCTCCATCTGCCGCAAGACCCAGGGCGGGGGCGGCTACGCCATCAATCTCGGCGCCGACTCCGCCAGCCTGCGGGTCACGGGGAAGCAGCACGTCACCATCTACCACGCCCGCATCAAGGAACCGGGGGAGGCCAGGGCGCATCGGAGCCCGGCGGAGCGGCATTTCTGCTCCCTCTGCGGCAGCGCGCTCTGGCTCTACGACGCGCGCTGGCCGGAATTGATCCACCCTTTCGCCTCGGCGATCGATACGCCCTTGCCGGCGGCGCCGGAATCCACGCACATCCTGCTGGCCTTCAGGGCTCCCTGGGTGGCGGTGGAGGCCGGTCCGCGCGACCGGCAGTGCGATGGCTACCCGGAGGAGAGCATCGCCGAATGGCATGCGAGGCTCGGCCTCGCTGAGGGAGGGTGATGGGACAGGTGACCGGGGCGGGGGAGCGCATCCTCTGCCGGCTGGAGGACATCCCGGAGGGCGGGGCGAAGGGCTTCTCCGCGCCGCCGGGCGGCTTCGTCGGGCTCTTCGCCGTGCGCAAGGACGGGCGGGTGCATGTCTACGTGAATGCCTGCCCGCATATCGGCCTGCCGCTGGAACCCCTGCCGGACCGCTTCCTGGACCCGCGCAGGCAGGTGATCCTCTGCGCCGTCCATGGCGCGCGCTTCCGGATCGAGGACGGGCAATGCGTCAGCGGCCCCTGCATCGGGGAGGCGCTGGAGGCAGTGCCGGTACGCATCGTGGACGGGCAGGTGATGGTGCCGGCCGGGGCCGGATTGTGACGCTTCGCCATCATCGCCCCGCCCCTGCCGTGATGCGCCCGAAAAGACCCTGAAGCCGCCGGATCGCCGCCCAGGGCGGCCGCCAGCCTTCCTCCTGCGCCAAGCCCAGAGGAGGCCTCCATGCGCACCACCGGTATCAATCTCCGCCGCAGCCTGCTTGCCACCGGCCTGCTGATCGCCGCCGGCCCCGCCTTCGCCCAGGGGAGCAACCCGGGCAGCGCCGCCTGGGGCACCCCGGCCAGCAGCCAGCCGGCGGGCCAGGGCAGCGTGCCCGCCGCGGCGGCACCGGCCGCGCCTGCGCAGCGCCAGGCCGTCACCACGCCGGCAACGCCCGCCGGCCAGGGCAGCAGCCCGACGGCGGCGCCCACGGGCCCGGCCGGCGCGCCCCGCCCCGGCTTGACGGCCCCCGCCACGCCCGCGAACCCGGGCGGCCAGGCGGCGCCGCAGCAGGCGACCAGCCAGCCGCAGCGGCCCACAATTCCGGAGCGGCACGGTGCCGCGCCCCAGCCCGCGCCGGGCACCGCCGCATCGGCCCGCAGCAACTGACACCATCGCCCCGCCCGGCGCCTCGCCGGGCGGGGTTCCGCTGGCGCTTGCCGGCTCCGTCCGACTTAATGCGGACCGCCGAGGTCCATTGACGCAGCGCAAGGCGGCATGGCCAAACTCCTGTCAGGCACGACTATCGCCCGAGGGGAGGCCAAGCATGGCAGACGACCTGATCGCCGTGAAACCGGAGATCGCCGCCAAGGCTCTTGTGAACACGGACCGCCACCGCGCCATGACGGAAGCGGCAGCAAAGGATCCGGAAGGCTTCTGGAGTAAGGAAGCCCGGCGCATCGCCTGGATGAAGGCGCCGACCAAGATCAAGAATGTCGACTTCAACGGCGACGTCACGATCAAGTGGTTCGAGGATGGCGTGCTGAACGCCTCCGTCTCCTGCCTCGACCGGCACCTCGCCACAAAGGGCGACCAGGTGGCGATCATCTGGGAAGGCGACGACCCGAACAGCGACAGCAAGGTCACCTACCGCCAGCTGCACGAGCAGGTCTGCCGCCTCGCCAACGGCCTGCGCAGCCTCGGCGTGAAGAAGGGCGACCGCGTCTGCATCTACCTGCCGATGATCGTCGAGGCCGCGGTGGCGATGCTGGCCTGTGCCCGCGTCGGCGCCATCCACTCCATCGTCTTCGGCGGCTTCAGCCCGGACAGCCTCGCCTCCCGCATCCAGGACTCCGAGTGCTCCGTCCTCATCACCGCCGATGAGGGCCGCCGCGGCGGCCGCAAGGTGCCGCTGAAGACCAATGCGGACGAGGCGCTGCAGACCTGCCCCTCGATCAAGCATGTGATCGTGGCGAAGAACACCGGCGGCAGCGTGCCGATGCAGGCCGGCCGCGACATGATGTGGGATGAGCTGTGCGGCAAGCAGCCGACCACCTGCGAGCCGGAGCCGATGGGCGCGGAGGACCCGCTCTTCATCCTCTACACCTCGGGCTCGACCGGCAAGCCGAAGGGCGTGCTGCACACCACGGGCGGGTACATGGTCTGGGCCAGCTACACGCATGAGCTGGTCTTCGACTACCGCCCCGGCGAGATCTACTGGTGCACCGCCGATGTGGGCTGGGTGACCGGCCATACCTATATCGTCTACGGCCCGCTGGCGAACGGCGCGACGACCCTGATGTTCGAGGGCGTGCCGAACTATCCCACCGTCTCCCGCTTCTGGGAGGTGGTGGACAAGCACCAGGTCAACATCTTCTACACCGCGCCGACCGCCATCCGCAGCCTGATGCGCGACGGCGAGGCGCCGGTGAAGAAGGCCAGCCGCAAGTCGCTGCGCATCCTGGGCAGCGTGGGCGAGCCGATCAATCCGGAAGCCTGGCTCTGGTACTACCGCGTGGTCGGCGACGAGCGCTGCCCGATCGTCGATACCTGGTGGCAGACCGAGACGGGCGGCATCCTGATCTCCCCGCTGCCGGGCGCGGTGCCGCAGAAGCCGGGTTCCGCCACCCTGCCGCTGCCGGGCGTCTTCCCGGCGCTGGTGGATGGCGAGGGCAGGATCCTGGAGGGCGCGACCGAGGGCAACCTCGTGCTGCTCGACAGCTGGCCGGGCCAGATGCGCACCATCTACGGCGACCATGCGCGTTTCGGGCAGACCTACTTCTCCACCTTCAAGGGGATGTATTTCACCGGCGACGGCGCCCGCCGCGACGCCGATGGCTACTACTGGATCACCGGGCGCGTGGACGATGTCATCAACGTCTCCGGCCACCGCATGGGCACGGCCGAGATCGAATCCGCGCTGGTCGCCCACCCCAAGGTCGCCGAGGCCGCGGTGGTCGGCATGCCGCACGACCTGAAGGGCCAGGGCATCTACTGCTACGTGACGCTGAAGAGCGGCGAGGAGCCCTCCGACGCGCTGCGGAAGGAACTGGTGGCCTGGGTGCGCAAGGAGATCGGCCCGATCGCCTCGCCGGATGCCATCCAGTGGGCGCCGGGCCTGCCCAAGACCCGGTCGGGCAAGATCATGCGGCGCATCCTCCGCAAGATCGCGGCGAACGAGACGGACAGCCTGGGCGACACCTCGACCCTCGCCGACCCGTCCGTGGTGCAGGAACTGGTGCAGAACCGGGTGGGCTGAGCGGATCGCGGCCGGGCGGGAGCGCCCGCCTGGCCGCGTGGCTCTGCCCGGCACGGGATGACCCGCGGCGGATCGCACCCGGGCGGGCACGCCCGGGTGCGTGGCCTTGCCCTGTCAGGCATGCCCCGAGGCGGGGGGCACCGGAACCGGACACCCGCCGTCGCTAGCGCGGTCGTGGCGCGGCCACCCGCACCGCCTTCCGCGCGCGCCGGTGGCATGGCGCGCCGCGCCTGTCCGGCGGGGGCCGTCGCAGCGAAACCCCGGCGATGCCCTCGCAGGCAAATAGTATACAATTCTCCCTGCGCCTGATCCGGGGAGGACAACCATGGCGACGATCATCGGCACGCCCGCTGCCGACACCCTGTCCGGCACCGCGGAGGCCGATATCCTGATCGGCCGTGGCGGGAACGACAGGCTGGAGGGCCTGGGCGGCAGCGACCTGCTGCTGGGCGGTGCCGGCAACGATCTGCTCCATGGCAACAGCGGCACCGTCCCGCAGTGGCCCCACTTCGAGATGCCGCCTCTCGCCGGGCCGGGTCACGACACCTTGATGGGTGGCCCGGGCGATGACACCATCTTCGGCAGTTCGGCCACGGCGGATACCGCTTCGGCGGCCAGCCTGATCCTGGGCGGCGCCGGGAATGACCACATCACCGCCACCTGGGGTGCCGACACGGTGCTGGGCGGCGCCGGCGACGACACCATCATTGGCTACGGATCGACGCATTTCGTGCCGCCCATTCCGCACAACGCCTTCCCGCAGATTCTGGCGCAGGAGCCGGCCGACCTGCTGCTGGGCGGGCGCGGCGCCGACAGCATCGAGGGCGGCGGCGGCAACGATACCCTGCTCGGCGGGCCAGGCGACGATACCCTGCTGGGCGGCTTCGGCGCCGACCTCCATGCCGGCGGCGCGGGGGCGGATCTCTTCGTCTTCCGGCCGCTCCGCCTGAACGGGGTCTTCCAGGATGTCGGCATCGGCGAGGGGAGCCGCGATATCGTGCTCGACTTCCGGCAGGGCAGCGACAGGCTGGACCTCAGCGACTACGGCTTCGCCGCCAGCGGCCAGCCGTTGCCCGCGCCGGCCTTCCTCGGCAGCGACCCCTTCATTGCCGGCTTCGGCCTGCAGGTGCGCAGCGAGATCCTCGGGAACGGCAATACCCTGGTGCAGTTCGCCACCGCCCTGGGCGGGGCGGGATCCGGGGAGCCGCAGGTGCCGTCCGGGCCGACCGGCGAGATCGAACTGGTCGGGGCCCACCACCTGCAGGCCGGCGACTTCATCCTGGCCCTCCCCGAAGGGCCCGCCGGCCTGCTGTCCGCGGCCGTGCCGGAGCCCTTCGGCTGACCGCCAGGTCGGGCCTCTGCCGTGCTTGGCGAACAGAGATGGAACTCGAGCGGCTGCGGCGCCGGGCCGGATGCCGCCGGGTCAGATACATGGCCCGAGTCGCGCGAACGAATCGCTGACTCTCCGGCGCGGGCCGACATGGATCATGCACCACCATCCCTGGTAGGGCAGACGAAGCGGGACCCACAATCCTGTTCCCGCTTCGGTCCGGTCGCGACTCGGGCGCGACTCGGGGCGCCATCTGTCCCGCAGGCAGGCTGACGCCTGTCCTGCCGCCCCGGCGGCTCGGCTGCGCGCCCACCTGGCGCGGGTCCGCCTTCGCGGCCTCAGCCGCCTGTGGCGGCGGCAGGGCGGCACTTGTGCCGGGCGGCAAACCTCCACGCGGCAGGGATCCGTGTTCGTCGCGCCTGAACTCGCGACGCAGGCGCCCGCAGCGTTCCGAGGCGGCTGGGTTGGTCAGAAATCGCTGACGCGCCCCTTCCGCTCCCAGTCCCCGTAGCGGGTCGGCTCCGGCCCGGCCGGGCCGCCGATCTCCTTCATCCGGACCGGCGGGTCGGCCGGCGGGTCGCCCGCGGGCGGCAGGCCGGGATCGCCGGGCAGGGGCGCCTCCGGTCCCGGCGGGTCCTGCACCGGCGCGTCCGGCAGGTCGGGCCCTGGCGGCGGCGGCGGCACGGGCGGGACCGGCTGCGGCGGCATGTCGGGCGAGATGGGCACCTGCGCCCTGAAGGCGGTCACGGTGTCCGGGGCGGCCTTCGCGGCCCCTTGTCGGGTTTCGGTCATAGGCATCATCTGGGGTCTCGGGGCGGGGTCGCACCACCCCCAACGCCGGGGGAATGGCCCGGCCGCGCCGGAAAGGGAAGGGACATGGCTGGCTATCTGCGTACGGCGATCCTGCTCGCCGGCCTCACCGCGCTCTTCATCGCCATCGGCTATGCGCTGGGCGGGCAGCAGGGCATGGTCATCGCCTTCCTCTTCGCCTGCGGGACCAATCTCTGGGCCTGGTGGAACAGCGACCGCGTGGTGCTCTCCATGCACAACGCCCAGCCGATCACGCCGCAGGAGGCGCCGCGGCTCTACCGGCTGGTGGAAGGGCTGGCGCGGAATGCCGGGCTGCCCATGCCCGCGCTCTATGTCATCCATGAGGACCAGCCGAACGCCTTCGCGACCGGCCGCAACCCGCAGAATGCCGCGGTCGCGCTGAACACCGGCCTGCTCGACCTGATGTCGGAGGAGGAGGTGGCCGGCGTGGTCGCGCATGAACTCGCGCATATCAAGCATCGCGACACGCTGATCATGACCATCACCGCGACGCTGGCAGGCGCGATCGGCATGCTGGCGCAATTCGGCTTCCTCTTCGGCGGGCGGACGCAGGATGGCCGGCAGAACCCCTTCGGTCCTATCGGTGCGCTGCTGCTGGTGATCGTCGGGCCGCTCGCCGCCATGCTGGTGCAGATGGCGATCAGCCGGTCCCGCGAATACGAGGCCGACCGGATGGGGGCCGAGATCTGCGGCGACCCGCGCTGGCTGGCGTCCGGCCTGCAGAAGCTGGAGCACTACAAGCAGGGCCGCATCAACCACACCGCCGAGGCGCATCCGGCGAGTGCGCATATGTTCATCGTCAACCCGCTCTCGGGGATGCGCATGGACAGCCTCTTCACCACCCATCCGCGGACCGAGGAGCGCGTCCGCCGGCTGCTGGCCATGGCGCCGCCCGCCCCGCCGCGGATCGCCCGGCGCGGGGCCGGCGCGCCCGCCGCCTCCCCTTGGGGGAGCGGACAGCGCAATCCCTGGGGTTGACGGATGGCAGCCCGCGCCACATTCGAAGCGCAAGCCTGAATGGCCGGAGACGTGAGATGATCCGCACCGCCCCCTTTGCCCTCGCCGCCGCGCTCGTGCTCGGCACCGCGCTGCCCGCCATGGCGCAGGATGCCGAGGCCGGCCGCCGCGTCTACAACCAGTGCCGCGCCTGCCACACCATCGACGCCGGCGGCCGCAACGGCGTCGGCCCCAACCTGCACGGCGTGGTCGGCCGCAAGGCCGGCGCGGTCGAGGGCTTCCGCTATTCCGCGAGCCTGAAGGAGAAGGCCGAAGGCGGCCTTGCCTGGAGCGAAGAGAACCTGCGCGCCTATGTCGCCAATCCCAAGGCGGTGATCCCGGCCGGCTCCATGTCCTATCCCGGCCTGAAGAACGAACAGCAGTTGAACGACCTGATCGCCTTCCTGAAGGCGAATGGCTGAACCCCAGGCCGGGCGCGCGGCAGGGGCCCAGGTGGCCCTGCCCTCGACCCTGGGCTGCCCCGCCTACAGCGGATTGCGTTCAAGACTGAACGCCGATCCGCTGTAGACCGCCGTTTGTAGAGCAGATTCACGCTGCGGGGCGTTCACGCCCCTCCGCGATCCGCTCTAGCCCCGCCGCTACAGCCTGTAGAGCTTGCCGACCGCGGCCGGCGCCACCGCCGGCTCCCCGAAGGCCCGTTCCAGCGCCGCCACCGCCCGCCAGCCCGTGCAATGCGCCGGGATGATGTGGGTCAGGCCGAAGCCCGCCAGGTCGCGGACCGTCTCGGGGATGATGGCCTCGTTCTCGCCCGAAAGATGGAAGCCGCCCATCGCGGCATGGATCGGCTCGCCCGGGAAGCTGTCCCGCACATGGTGCAGGACATTGGCGATCCCGGCATGGGAACAGGCGGAGAAGACCAGCAGCCCCTTGTCCCGGATGCGCAGCACGAGGCAGCGCTCGTCCAGCAGCAGCGGGTCGGGCCTCCAGGGATCGGCCTCGGTCGCGCGGGCGACCTGGTTGGCCAGCCCGCGCTCATAGGGGGTGCGGCGGGGGATCTCGCCGCTGATCCAGAACAGGTCGTCGAGGATCGTGTAGGCATCGGCGCGCAGCACCGGCGCCGCGCCCATGGCCGTCCAGGCCTCGGGCGGGGGCACGCGGTCCATCGGCAGCACGCCGCCATCCGGCTGGCGGCTGCCCCGCTCGGCGAACATGCCGGGATGCAGGTGCAGCGGCACCGGGCCGCCCCCGTTCGCGGCGCGGATCATCGACAGCGCCTGCGGCAGCCCACCGGCATGGTCCCAATGGCCATGCGAGAGCATGGCCGCCCCGATCGCGCCGAAATCGACGCCGAGCCGGGTGCCGTTGCGCTCCACCGCATAGTCCACCGGCCCGCCATCGAAGAGCAGGCTGCGCCGCCCGTCCGGGCCATGCGCCGTGATCACCAGCGAGAGCCCGTGATTGGCGCAGCAGAGCGCGCCGCCGGCCACCACCTTCATCCCCCGCCTGCGCAGCACCTGCCATTCCCGCGTGACGAAGGCGGGGGTGGAGGAGAGGCTGTCCGTGACATTGTCCACCAGGACCAGCACCTCCACCCCATCGGCGGTGGCGAGTGCCGTCATGCGTTGATGCCCCAGACATTCTCCGCCCGCGCCTCGGCCTCGCCGCGCTCCACCCGCTTCACCACGGCGGTGATGGCGGCATTGGCCGGCGCGGCGAGGCCGGCCTTCGCACCCTCAGCCACCACGAAGCCGTTGATCTGGTCGATCTCGGTCTGCCGGCCCTTCAGCATGTCCTGGCCCATGGAGGGGCGCTGCAGCGCGCTGCGCTGGCCGGCGGCGAGCGTCGCCAGGATCGTTCCCTCCGCCGTGTCGAGCGCCGCGGCATCGCCCCCGCCGGCGCGGGCCAGCACCTCCGGCGCGATCTTCTGGATCGGCTCCAGCGCATAGCCGAGCGCCTGGCCGATCCGCACCGCCTCGGCGCCGAGCCGGATGGAGAAGCGGCGGATGCGCTCGTCCCGGTCGCAGTCATTGCCGGAGAGGCCGGTCGCCGCGCTGACGCCGTTGCGCATGACGTTGACGCAGAGCTTCGACCAGCGCTCGCCCCACAGGTTCGTCGTGGCCTGCACGCTGTCGATGGCCGCGATCATGTCGCGGATCATCTCGACCCGCGCGGTGATGCGGCCATGCGGCTCGCCCACCGCATAGACGATGCGCTGCGTGCCGCCGAGCGGGACGGTGCGGCGGATCTCGCCGGGCGCGTGCAGCTCCCCCGAATAGGTGCCGGCGATGACGCCGAGGGTGCGGCCCCAGCCGACCACCGAGGCGATGGCCGGCTCGTTGATGCAGTTCTGCAGGCTGGCGACGAAGCCGCCGGGCGCGAGATGCGGCGCGATCAGGTGGGTCGCCCAGACCGTGTCGTAGGACTTCACGCTGACGAAGGCGATGTCGATCGGCCGTTCCCTCGACAGGCGCTGCACGTCGCTGAGGTGCAGCGCGGGCACCTGCACCGTGACGTTCTGGCTCTCCTCCAGCCCGGTCAGCCGCAGCCCCTGCGCCCGGATCGCCTCGACATGCGCCGGCCAGGCATCGATCAGCGTGACGTCATGGCCGAGCCGGGCGAGATGGCCGCCGAGATAGCCGCCGACCGCGCCGGCCCCGATGATGGCGATCCTGGGACGCATGCCCGTTTCCTCCTGCTTTCGGCGGGAGGGTAGCCGGGCGGACCGGGGGCCGGAAGCGCCGCGGCCGCCCGGCAGCCGCACCCTCCGGCACGCCCTTCCGGGCGTCACCCGGCCCTGATGCCCGCGAGGCGGATGATCTCGGCGTAGCGGGCGGTCTCCGAGGTGAGGAAGCGGCCGAACTCGGCCACGGAGCCCGGCATCGCGGTCGCGCCGAGCCGGTCGAGCGCGTCCCGGACCCCGGCATCGCGCAGGCCGTCGTTCACCGCCGCGTTCAGCCGCGTGACCAGCGCGGTCGGCGTGTCCCGCGGCGCGCCGAGGCCGAACCAGGACCCGCCCTCGTAGCCCGGCAGCACCTCGGCGACGGTCGGCACCTCGGGCAGCGCCTCCGCCCGCGCCGGGCCGGTGGTCGCCAGCGGCACGAGCCGCCCCGCCCGGACATGCGGCATGGAGGAGGGCGCCGGGTCGAACATGACGTCCGCCTCGCCGCGCAGCAGGTCGGCCAGCGCCTGCGCCGAGCCGGGATAGGGCACCAGGGTGAGGCGCAGGTCCGCCATGTGCCGGAACAGCTCGATCGCCACGTGCTGCGGCGTACCGGTCCCCGCATAGGCGACCCGCAGCCGACCCGGGTTCGACCGGGCGTAGGCGATCAGGTCGGGGATGGAGCGCGCCGGGACCGAGGGATGCACCTCCACGATCAGCGGCACGCGGGCGATCCCGGCCACCGGCGCGATGTCGCGACCGAAGTCGAAATCCAGGTCCGGGAACAGCGTTGTATTGATGGTGTTCACCGGGCCGCAGAGCAGCAGCATGCCGCCGTCAGGCGCCGAGCGGACCACTTGGCGCGTCGCGTCGTTCCCGCTTGCCCCGACCCGGTTCTCGACCTGCACCGGCACGCCGAGCCCGGCCCCGAGCGCCGGCGCGATGGTGCGCGCGGCGATGTCGAGCGGGCCGCCGGGCGGGAAGCCGACGAGGATCCGGACCTCCCGCACGGGCCAGGCCTGCGCGCGCAGCGGGGCGGGCAGTGCCAGGGCCGTCCCGGCCCCGGCGAGTGACCGCAGCATCACACGACGTCCGATCATCGCCCCGCTCCTCCTGCCGCTGCCGGTCCGGCGACCGGCTGCGACAGGGATAGGGGGCGGGCCGCCCCTGAGCCATGCGGCTGTCGAGGTGAATGCGATATGCTGCGCATATGGCTCTCGACCTCCGGCAGCTCCGCTACTTCGTCGCCGTCGCCGAGGAGGGGCATGTCACCCGCGCGGCCGAGCGCCTGGGCATGCAGCAGCCGCCGCTCAGCCAGCAGATCAAGGCGCTCGAGGCGCAGCTTGGCCTGCAGCTCTTCCGCCGCAGGCCGCGCGGGGTGGAGCTGACGGAGAGCGGGCAGGTGCTGCTGGAGGAGGCGAGGGCGATCCTCGCCCGGCTGGAGCAGGCCGAGCGCGCCACGCTGAGCACGGCCCGGGGCGAGCAGGGCCGGCTGCGGGTGGGCGTCGCGCCGACCGCGCCCTTCCACCCCTTCGTGCCGCAGGTCATCCGCGCCTTCCGGGAAGCCTTCCCGGGCGTCTCGGTGACGCTCGACGAGTGCCTCAGCCGCCAGGCGGTCCAGGGGCTGAAGGAGGCCAGGCTCGACGCCGCCTTCGTGCGCGCCGAACTGCCGGAGGCCGGGGAGCTCACGGTCCATCGGCTGCTCGATGAGCCGATGGTGGTGGCCCTGCCGGCGGCGCATGCCCTGGCACGGGAGCCCGCGGCATCCCCCCGCCCGCTCCGCGCCTTCGCCAGGGAGAACTTCATCGTCTTCGCGCGGACCGACGGCCCGGGGATGTTCGACGCGACCCTGGCGGCCTGCCTGAAGGCTGGCTTCACGCCGCGGCTGGGACAGGAGGCGCCCCGCATCACCTCGACGCTCGGCCTGGTCGCTGTCGGGCTCGGCGTGTCCCTCGTCCCGGCCTCCATGCGGCGGGTCCAGATGGATGGCGTGGCCTATTGCGACCTGCTGCCAGCGGAGCGGCCGACCGTGCCGCTGCACCTCGCCCTGTGCCGTGGCGGCGGCTCGGCGGTGCTGCGCAACTTCGTGGACCTGGTGCGCCGCGCGGCGCGGGAGGCGGCGGGCTGAAGCCGGTCGCTACCCGAGGAAGACCGGCCGCGCCGCCGGGTCGAAGGGGATGCCGGCGGCCCGCAGCGAAGCGGCCAGCGCCGCCTGCGGCATCCGCGCATGCCGCACCAGCAATTGCAGGTAGAGCCCGACGAAGAGCGGCCCATGGCCGTCATTCCCGCCCTCGGCCGTGCTGGTCATGCAATGCGCCAGCTCATGCAGCAGGACCCAGCTCGGCAGCTCGGCCGGCGCCTCGATGGCCAGCCGCGTGGCCCGCGCCACGGTCCGGCGCGCCTGGCGGGGCAGGGGGCGCACCCGCGGGGGAAAGCGTAGCCCTTCGGTGGCCCAGACATGATCGACCAGCGCCTGCAATTGCGCGAAGGGCACCATGGAGGCATCGCGCGGCGCGACCTCCGCATCCTCCCAGGCATAGAGCCGCCGCGCCGCGGCATCCCCGCAGCTCATATCCGCGCGCCGACATGCCGGCGCATGCCTGCCGCCCCAGCCGCCGGCGCTGCCGCCGGCGGATGGGCGGCGCGGCATGGGCCGCGGGCTGCCTTCATGGCCTCAGCCGTCGCTGGCGGCTGCGGGTCAGGACCTGTGCGGCCTCGCATCATTTTCGCGGCAGGGGCCTCGCCGCCGGCCCGGCGCCCGATCCTTGTCCCAGGGGCCGTTCCAGCCCCACGCGCCCGCCGGCCGCCTGGCCGCGGCCATAGGCGCCGCGGTCGCGCACCGTCGCCGTGGAATAGACCGTCTTCAGCCGCACGCCGAGGGTGCGGAACCCCTCCTCCACCTTCTTCTCCTTGGCCAGCACCAGGGCGGTGGAGGCGCTGGCCCGGTCCGGCGGCGCGGCGGCGCGGCGGGCCTCGGCGGCCAGGTCCCGATCCGCCGTCATTGCCTCCAGCCGCTTGCCGAGCCTGTCGGCGAAGCCGTAGCGGAAGCTGCGCAGCCGGGTCTGCGGCGTGGCGCGGCTGCGGAGGTACTCCGCGCTCTCGCGGTAGCGCGCCTCCTCCCAGAGCAGCGCGCCCTCGGCCACGCGCAGCAGGTAGTCCGCCATCTGCACATCCGGCTCCAGCCCGTAGAGCACGAAATCCGCGCGCCCGTCGGTCCAGCCGCGGCATTCGCAGAAGCGGAGCAGCGCCGGGAACAGCCAGCGCAGCGCCAGGCGCTGCGGCCCCGCGACGGTGACGCGGCGCTGCAGGCAGGCTTCCTCGCGCAGCTCCACCTCGCTCATGGAAAGGCCGTAGACCTCCAGCAGCTCCCCCACCTTGGCGGCGGCGGCAAGCGCCTCGGCCTCGGAGCAGCCGCGCTCCACGGTGCGGGCCGTCAGGGCCCGGATGCGGGCCTTCACCTTCAAGAGTTCGGTCTGCTGATCCATGCAGGATAGGTGCCGGGCTCGGACGGCGGGGGTCAAGGCCGGCCTTCGCAGCCCGGTGGCGGGTTACGGCGGTGGAAAGTCGGGCGACCGACGCCGCCCCGCCGCGTTGGGCGGTCATGCCCGACGATGATTGCCTCTATATCCGCCTCGGCGACTATTTCCGGCGCCGCCGCGAGGATGCCTCCGGGACGCCGGCGGCGGAGCCGGATCCCGATGCCCGCACCGCCGAGGAGGAGGGCGAGCCCTAGAGCGGATCGCCGCAGGGCGGAAACGCCCGCAGGCGTGAATTTGCTCTACAAACAAAGGCGTGGAGCATTCTCACCCTGCACAGTCAGGGTGAGAATGTTCTAGCGCCTCACCCGCGCCCGGCACCGGGCGGGAGCCGACCTGCGCCCGTGGGCCGCGCGGCCGGCCATGCTAGGCTGGGCCATCCACGGAGAGGGAAGGGGACCCCATGGCCCGCTACGGCTTCGACCATATCCATCTGCGCAGCCCCGAGCTGGACGCGACCGCCGCCTGGTTCCAGGAGAAGCTGGGGGCCGAGGTGGTGCGCCGCGTCGGCGGCGAGGCGCCGCGCATCGACATGACGCTCGGCGGGCTCGACCTCTTCATCTCGCAATCCGATGCCCGCGTCGCGGCGCCGCCGACCTCCCCCTACAACGGCATCGACCATTTCGGCCTGGCCGTGCAGGGGCTGGACGAGGCGGTGGCCGACCTCAAGGCCAAGGGCGTCGAGTTCACCATGGAGCCGAAGGAGGCCCGCCCGGGCGTGCGCATCTGTTTCATCCGCGGCCCGCAGAACATCACGATCGAACTGCTGGAGCGGACGCCCGCCTGACGCATTCCTCCCGGTAGGAGGAACGCCGCCATGCACATCGTCCAGATCAACTACCGCCGCCCGGAGATGCCGAAATCCGAGTGGGAGGCGCGCTACACCGACGACCGGGCGAAGCCGTTCCTGGACGTGCCGGGGCTGCTATGGAAGATCTGGCTGGACGGGGAGGCCGAGCGGCTGGCGGGCGGGATCTACCTCTTCGCCGACCGCGCCTCGGCCGAAGCCTATGCGCGGGGCCCGATCGTCGCGCGCATCCGCAACAATCCGGACCTCTCGGAGGTCTCGGTGCGGGTCTTCGAGGTGCGGCAGCGAATGAGCGAGATCACGCGCGCGCCGATCGATTTCGGGAAGCAGGCCGCGGAGTGAATCCGGGGGACGCTGTCCCCCGGACCCCCCTGCTAGGCCAGAACCTGACCCGGACCGGTCCGGGTCAGCCCTCGTTGCGGCGGGGCGCGGTGATCTCCACGGAAGCCCAGTCCTCCGTGACCTTCACCAGCTCGCTGACATCGCCCTTCGCGCCGCCACCGGCCATGGCGAGGCCATAGAGCAGCTGCGCGGCCCGGCTGGTCGGCATCACCAGGCCCAGCGCCTCCGCCTCCTGCAGGGCGAGGCGCATGTCCTTCGCCATCAGCTCCATCCGGAAGCCGAAATCGAAGCGCCGCGTCAGCACCGGCCCCGCGGCGAACCGCTCCGTCGGGAAGCTGCGGCCGGAGCTCTTGTTGATGACATTCACCATCAGCTCCGGGTCGAGCCCCGCCTTGGTGCCCATCGCCAGCGCCTCGCAGGCCGCGGCCCAGGTTGTCGCGGCCAGCAGGTTGTTCACCAGCTTCAGCGTCTGGCCGAGCCCGACCTTCTCGCCGACCAGCACGGTGTTGCTGCCGATCACCTCCAGCACCGGCCGCACCCGCTCGAAGGCGGCAGGCTCGCCCGCGGCCATGACGGAAAGCGTCCCCGCCTCCGCCCCCGCGACGCCGCCGGAGACCGGCGCATCCAGCGCGGTGACGCCCCGCGGCGCGAGCCCTTCCGCCACCGCCTGCGCCACCTGCGCCCCGGTGGTGGAGAGATCGACATAGATCCGCAGCGCCCCGCCCTCGGCGAGACCATCCATGAGCCCGTTGGGACCGAGCGCCACCTGCCGCACCACATCCGGCGTCGGCAGGCTGACCAGCACCACCTCCGCCTCCGCCGCGACGGCGGCGGGGCTGTCGCGCCCCTCCGCCCCACGGGAGACCGCGGCCGCCACGGCCGCCGCCTGCACGTCATGCACCAGCACCCGATGCCCGGCACCGAGCAGCCGGCGGACCATCGGCGCCCCCATGGCGCCGAGGCCGACGAAGCCGAGCGTCCCGGTCATGGACGCACCAGCGGGCAGCCGCCCTCGTTCAGCGGTCGGAAGGCCTGGTCGGCGGGCACGGTCGAGAGCACGCGGTAGAGGTCCCATGGCCCCGTCGACTCCTCGGGCCGCTTCACCTCCACCAGATACATGTCGTGCACGTGCCGGCCATCCGGCCGGACCCGGCCGTTCTTCGTGAACACGTCGTTCACCGGCAACTCCCGCATCCTGGCCGCGACCGCCATTGCCTCATCCGTGCCGGCCGCCTCGATCGCCTTCAGGTAATGCCGCACCGCGCTGTAGATGCCCGCCTGGTACTGGCTGGGGGGCGTGCCGCGGTTGCGGTCGGCGAAGCGCCTGGCGAAGGCCCGGGTCTCCTCGTTCTGGTCCCAGTACCAGGCTTCCACCGTCACCACGCCCTGCGCGGTCGCAAGGCCGAGCGCCTTCACGTCGTTGATGTTGACGAACATGCCGACGAGACGCTGGCCCTGCCGCGTCAGGCCGAACTCGCCCGCCTGCTTGATGGCGTTGATCGTGTCCGTCCCCGCATTGGCCAGCGCCACCACCTGCGCGCGGGAGGCCTGGGCCTGCAGCAGGAAGGAGGAGAAGTCCGGCGTGTTCAGCGGGTGCCGCGCCCGGCCGAGCATGCGCCCGCCCTCGGCATTCACGACCGCCTCGGCGCCGCGCTCCAGCGCGTAGCCGCCCTCGTAGTCCACCGTCAGGAAGAACCAGTTCTTCCCGCCCTGCGCCATGACGGCGCGCGTCGTGCCGGTGGAGAGCGCATAGCTGTCCGAGACCCAGTGGAAGCCGACCGGCGAGCATTGCCGCCCGGTGATCTCCGTGCTGGCGGCCGAGGCATTGATGATGATGCGGTTCCGCTCCCGCCCCACCTGCTGCACGGCGAGCGCGACGGCGGAGTTCGGCATGTCGATGATCATGTCGACACGTTCGGTATCGATCCAGCGCCGTGCCAGCGCGCCGCCGACATCCGGCTTGTTCTGGTGGTCGCCGCCGATGGCCTCGACCGGCTTGCCGAGCGCGCGGCCGCCATGGTCCTCGATGGCCATGCGGGTGGCGAGGACCGAGCCGGGGCCGGCGAAATCGGCATAGGGGCCGGACAGGTCGGTGAGCACGCCGATCCGGACGACCTCATCCGAGACCTGCGCCGGCGCCACCGCGGGCGCGAGCATGAGGGCGAGCGCGGCGGCCGCGCCCCTGAGCCTGGACATGGTGTTTCCTCCTGTGCGGTTGGGCGCGTCGGATGCGCGCCGTGCCAGGGGAGGCTAGCAGGCTATCGAATGATCCCGGAAGCCGCCCGCGGCATGGCTGTCCGCCTCGCCATGCGGCTGTCCTCTGCCGGACCTGGGCTCCTCTTCCAATCCGGCCATCATGTGTTGACCGCCCGCCGGACGCCGGACGCCGGCCCCGGTCGTCCCAGGGCGCGGCCGGTGCCACGGCCCGATCCGGCGGCCGATCGGCGCCGCCGCGGCGGAGTGCCGCCGCGCCGCTACGCCCGTGGCGCCGCGGCCCGCGCCAGCCGGTCGTTGATCGCCGCGCCGAGCCCCGCTTCCGGCACCGGCATGGCCGCGATGCGCGCGCAGCCGCGCTTCGCCCCTTCCGCATCCAGCCAGCGCAGCCCGGCGAAGAGCCGTGCCGCCGCCTCCCTCAGGTCGCCCGTCTCGGAGAGGTTCCAGACCAGCGCCGCGCCGGGCAGCGGCGGGCCGAAGGCCAGCAGCGCCTCGTCCGGCGCGACATTCTCCGCCCGAAGGCGCACCGGCAGGCTCGGCGCGTAGTGCGAGAGCAGCAGCCCCGGCGAGCGCAGGCTCTGGGTCTGCGCCGCGGCGGTGATCGGCAGCGCGCGGCCGACCGGGCCGAGCAGCGCCTCGATCGCCTCCGCCTCCACGCCGCCCGGCCGCAGCAGCACGGGTCCGGCGCCGGTCAGGTCCAGCACCGTGCTCTCCACGCCGACCGGGCAGGGTCCGCCATCCAGCACCGCGCCGATCCGCCCCGAAAGCCCTTCCAGCACATGCCCGGCCGTGGTCGGGCTGACCTGGCCGGAGCGGTTGGCCGAGGGGGCCGCCACCGGCACCCCGGCCTGCCGCAGCAGCTCCTGCGCCAGCGGATGCGCCGGCACCCGCACCGCCAGCGTGTCCAGCCCGGCGCCGGCCAGCAGGTCGACGCGGCAGTCGGGCCGGCGCGGCAGCACCAGGGTCAGCGCCCCGGGCCAGAAGCGCTCGGCCAGCCGCCGTGCCCGGTCATCGGCGCGGACATCGGCGAAGGCGGCCTCCGCATCGGGGTAGTGGCAGATCAGCGGGTTGAAATGCGGCCGGCCCTTGGCCGCGAAGATGCCGGCCACCGCCTGGCCGTTGGTGGCATCGCCGCCCAGGCCATAGACCGTCTCGGTCGGGAAGGCGACCAGCGCGCCCTGCCGCAGCAGCGCCGCGGCGCGGGCGACGTCGCCCGGCCCCAGCCGCTCCGTCACGCGCCGGGTCCCCCGTGGCAGACGAAATCCGGGTTCCGCCAGCCCGGCTTGCCGTAGCGGAGCGGGCTGCCATCCACCTCCGTCACCGCGCCGCCGGCGGCCTCGACGATCGCCTGGCCGGCCGCGGTGTCCCATTCCATCGTCCCGCCGAAGCGGGGGTAGAGATCGGCCACGCCTTCCGCCACCCGGCAGAATTTCAGCGCCGAGGACACCGCCCGCCGTTCCGCGATCGGCCGTCCCGCCAGGAAGGGCGCCATGCGCGGATCCTCGGCATAGGTGCGGCTGGCCAGCACCGTCAGCCCCTCCGGCGGCACGGCGCGCACGCGGATGGGGCGGCGCGCCCCTTCCGCCTCCTTCCAGGCGCCGGCGCCGAGCAGGCCGCCGAACAGCTCCCCCGTCGCCGGCAGGGCGATGGCGCCGAGCACCGCGCGCCCGCCCTCCACCAGCCCGATGCAGACCGCGTACTCGCTGCGTCCCTTGGCGAAGTCCCGCGTGCCGTCCAGCGGATCGACCAGCCAGAAGCGCGGCGCCGCGGCGGTGACGATGCCGGCCGCCACCTCCTCCTCCGCCACCACCGGGACGCCGGGGGTCGCGGCGCGCAGCCCCTCCACGATCAGCGCCTCGGCGATGCGGTCGGCCTCGGTCACCGGGCTCTCGTCGGTCTTGCGCTCCACCGCGAAGCCGGCGCGCTTCACGGCCTCGATGGCGGCGGCGGCGCGGCGGGCCAGGTCGGCGGCGAGGTCGAGCAATTCGGGATCGGTCATGCCCGGGGTGTAGCAGGGCAGCGGCGGCGGCAGAACCGGAAGGACCGCCGGGCCGGTGTGGCGGCCCGGCAGGCCGATGCTATCCTCCGTCCCACGACATCACCCCAGGGATTCCCGCCGCATGCTCGATATCGCCTTCGTGAAGCCGGTCCTGCCCCGTCATGGCGCCCTGGTATTGCCGCTGGTGGAGGGTTCGGGCCCTGAGGGCATGAACGAGCTGGCGGGCCTCGCCCAGGCGGTGGATGCCGCCTCCGGCGGCGCCGTCGCCCGTGCGCTCGCCGCCGCCTCCTTCAAGGGCCGCAAGGGGCAGAGCTGCACCATCTGGGCCCCGGCGCTGGAAGGCGGCGCCTCTGGCCCCTCCCGCATCGTGGCGATCGGCCTCGGCAAGGCGGCCGAGCTGACGCCGGAGGGGCTGGAGGCCGCGGGCGCCGCCGCCCTGCCGCTGGTGAATGGCGAGCGGGAGGCGGTGATCGCCGCCGAGACGCTGGCCGCCCCGCAGGCCGCCGCCTTCGCCCTGGGCCTGCTGCTGAAGAGTTACCGCTTCGACCGCTACCGCACGACGGAGAAGGAGGAGGACAAGCCGAAGCTGGAACGGGTCGAGGTGGCGACCGATGCCACGACCGCGGCCAAGACCGCCTGGGCGCCGATGCGCGCGGTGGCGGAGGGCGTCTTCCTCAGCCGCGACCTGGTCTCCGAGCCGCCCAACATCCTGCATCCCGAGGAGATGGCGGAGCGCTGCCAGGAGCTGGAGAAGCTCGGCCTGACGGTCGAGGTGCTCGGCCCGAAGGAGATGAAGAAGCTCGGCATGGGCGCGCTGCTCGGCGTCGCCCAGGGCTCGGCGCGGGAGCCGCGGATCGTGGTCATGCAGTGGCTCGGTGCCACGGGGAATGGCGGCAAGGGCAAGAAGGCGGCGACGAAGCCTCTCGCCTTCATCGGCAAGGGCGTCACCTTCGACACCGGCGGCATCTCCATCAAGCCCGCGGCGGGGATGGAGGACATGAAGTGGGACATGGCCGGGGCCGGCGCCGTGATCGGTCTGATGGCCGCGCTCGCCGGCCGCCGCGCCAGGGTGGATGCGGTCGGGCTGGTCGGCCTCGTCGAGAACATGCCCTCCGGCGACGCCCAGCGACCGGGCGATGTGGTGAAGACCGCGAGCGGCCAGACCGTCGAGGTCATCAACACCGATGCCGAGGGGCGGCTGGTGCTGGCGGATGTCATCCACTACTGCCAGCAGCGTTTCGAGCCGCGCTTCATGATCGACCTCGCCACGCTGACGGGGGCGATCATCATCTCGCTCGGCCATGAGCATGCCGGGCTGTTCAGCAATGACGACGCGCTGGCGCAGCAGATCACCGCGGCCGGCAAGGCGGTGGGCGAGGCCTGCTGGCGCATGCCGCTGGGCGAGGCCTATGACAAGCAGCTCAAATCCGACATCGCCGACATGAAGAATGTCGGCGGGCGGCCGGGCGGCTCCATCACTGCCGCGCAGTTCATCCAGCGCTTCGTGAACACGAAGAACGGCCCGATGCAGGCCCCGACCCCTTGGGCCCATCTCGACATCGCCGGCGTGGCCTGGAGCAGCAAGGACCTGCCGACCGTGCCGAAGGGCGCGACCGCCTTCGGCGTGCGGCTGCTCGACCGGCTGGTGGCCGACCATTACGAGGGCTGAGGGGGCTGGCCGGCGGCACGTGCCGCCGGCCACAGGCAGGCGCTTGGCCTGCGCGATGAGCCGTGCCGCCGCATCGCCGCGGCTGCCGGCGCCGGGCGCCGCATGCTGAGGGTGAAGCTGCGGCCCTCGGCGCGCGACCATGGCGGCCCGCGGGCCATCCCGGTCGCCGAGGGCGCCGCCCCGCCGCAGGCCTTCCGCGCGGCGGCCGAGGCGGCGCGCTTCACCGGCGCGGCCGGGCAGGTGCTGGACCTCCCCACGCCCGGGGGCCGCGTGCTGCTGGTCGGCGCCGGCAGGCCGCGGCGGATGCTCAACTGGGAGATGGCGGGCGGCACCGCCGCCGCCGGCGCGGGCCGGGTGAAGCGCCTGACCATCGACGCAGGCGGGCTGGCGCCCGAGGCGGCCGCGGCGCTCGCCGCCGGTGCCTGCCTGCGCGCCTGGCGCTTCGATGCCTGCCGCCGCCGGGAGGAGCCGGCGCCGGAGGCGCTGGACCTGGTGGTGGACAGCCCGGCCGCGGTGGCGCCCTGCTGGGAGCGCGCCGCGGCCGCGGTGCGCGGCTGCCTCTTCGCCCGCGACCTGACGGCCGAGCCCGGCAACCGGCTGACCACGCGCGATTTCGCGGCGCGGCTGGAGGCGCTGGCGGAGCACGGCATCGCGGTGGACGTGCTCGGCCGCAAGCGGCTGGCGCGGGCGGGGTTGGGGGCGCTGCTCGCGGTCGGCGGCGGCAGCGCCAACCCGCCGCGTCTCGCCGTGCTGCGCTGGCGCGGCAGCCACGCCGCACCACCCATCGCCTTCATCGGCAAGGGCATCTGCTTCGACACCGGCGGCATCAGCATCAAGCCGGCACAGGGCATGGAGGCGATGCGGGCCGACATGGCCGGCGCCGCGGCCTGTGCTGGCGCGATGCTGGCGCTCGCCCTGCGCCACTCGCCGGCCCCGGCCGTCGCGGTGCTGGCGCTGGCCGAGAATGCCATCGGCGCCGCCGCCTACCGGCCGGGCGACGTGCTGCGGACGGGCGCGGGCAGGACGGTGGAGGTGGTGGACACCGATGCCGAGGGGCGCCTCGTGCTGGCCGATGCGCTGCACTATGCGCAGCGCTTCCGGCCGGCTGCGATGCTCGACCTGGCGACGCTGACCGGCGCGATCGTCACCGCGCTGGGCACGCACCGTGCCGGGCTGTTCGGCACGGATGCCGCCCTGCTCGCGCAGGTCGCGGCGGCGGGGGAGGCGGTGGGGGAACAGCTCTGGCCCATGCCGATCGGCGAGCGGCACCGCGCGGAGCTAAAGAGCGACATCGCCGATCTGAAGCAGTGCGTGCCAACAGGGGGCGAGGGCGGCCGCTTCCTGCCGGATGCCTGCCATGCCGCGGCCTTCCTGCGGGAATTCGTGGGCGCGACGCCCTGGGTGCATCTCGATATCGCCGGCCTCGGCACGCGGGCGGCGCCCTGGGCGCTGGGGCCGAAGGGGCCAAGCGGCTTCGGCGCGCGGCTGCTGGATGCGCTCGTGGCGCAGTCCTTCGAGGATCCCGACCGGCACTGAGCCGCGACCCGGCCATGCGCGGGGAAACATCGCCTGCACGCCGCGTTCCCCCGCTTCAGGCGAGGGGCGTGCCGTTCCCGCCTGGCCCAACCCGGTCGGCCGGGCCCGGCACAGACTGCCGGCGCCGGCCGCCGCAACCCGATGCCCCTCCTTTGGGGGCCTTTCTGGGGGAACGTATGAGCGGCCAGGACAACAACCCCATCCTCGCCACACGCCAGGGCCATCCCGTCACCGACAACCAGAGCCTCCGCAGCGTCGGGGAGCGCGGGCCGGCGACGCTGGAGAATTACCAGTTCATCGAGAAGATCACGCATTTCGACCGGGAACGGATCCCGGAGCGCGTGGTGCATGCCCGCGGCACCGGCGCCTACGGCTATTTCGAGGCGACCGGGAAGATCGGCGACGAGCCCGCGACGAAGTACACCCGCGCCAGGGTGCTGACCGAGGCGGGCAAGCGCACCCAGGTCTTCGTCCGCTTCTCAACCGTCATCGGCAGCAAGGACAGCCCGGAGACGGCGCGTGACCCGCGCGGCTTCGCGGTGAAGTTCTACACGGTGGACGGCAACTGGGACCTGGTGGGCAACAACCTGCGGATCTTCTTCATCCGCGATGCCATCAAGTTCCCCGACATGATCCACGCCTTCAAGCCGGACCCGGTTACCAACCGGCAGGAGCCCTGGCGCTTCTACGACTTCGTGCAGCACCACCCGGAATCGCTGCACATGGTGACCTGGGTGAAGAGCCCCTGGGGCATCCCGGCCGGCTACCGCAACATGGAGGGATCGAGCGTCAACACCTACAAGCTGGTCAATGCCGAAGGCGTCGCGCATCTCGCCAAATTCTCCTGGGTGCCGAAGCAGGGGGTGAAGAACCTGACCAGCCAGCAGGCGGCGGAGATCCAGGCGAAGGATGTCGGCCACGCGACCAAGGACCTCTATGAGGCGATCGAGCGCGGCGACCATCCGGAATGGACCTTCTGCGTCCAGCTCATGGAAGACGGCCCGCATGACGAGCTCGACTTCGATCCGCTCGACGACACCAAGCGCTGGCCGGAGGACAAATTCCCGCTGCTGCCGATCGGCCGCATGGTGCTGGACCGCAACCCCGACAACGTCCATGCCGAGACCGAGCAGTCCGCCTTCGGCACCGGCGTGCTGGTGGACGGCATCGACTTCTCCGACGACAAGATGCTGCAGGGCCGCACGCTCTCCTATTCGGACACGCAGCGCTACCGCGTCGGCGCCAACTACCTGCAGCTTCCGGTGAATGCGCCGAAGGGCACCAAGGCCCGGACGAACCAGCAGGGCGGCGAGATGGCCTATTACGTGGACCAGGCCGGCGCCAACAAGCACGTCAATTACGAGCCGAGCAGCCAGGGCGGCCTCACCGAGGCGCCGCGGCCCGGCAAGGACTATCACCAGTGGGTCGAGGGCCATCTCGGCCGCTACCAGACCACCAGGACGCGCGACGACTACGCCCAGGCCGGCGCACGCTACCGGAGCTTCGAGGACTGGGAGCGCGAGGACCTGATCGCCAACCTGGCCGAGGACATGCGGGCCTGCCCGGAGACTATCGCGCTGCGCATGGTCTGGCATTTCTGGCACTGCGACCCGGATTACGGCACGCGCGTCGCGCAGGCCGCCGGGATCGACCTCGAGAAGGCCAAGGCGCTGCCGCCGCTGCCCGGCAAGCCGGCGCCGGGCCAGGACCGCCCCGGCCCGACCTATAGCAGCGGCCGGCGGGAGGAGCCGAAGGGCGCCCGGCCCGGCCGGCAGGCGGCGGAATAGGCGCCCCGGAGAACGGGGGCGCGGGCAACCGTGCCCCCTCGCTGCGGCCGGCAGGGCAGGGGATTTCCATGCAGGACCGGACGGAGCCGGGGCGGGAACTGGATGCGGAGACGCTGGCCTTCGCCGGCCGCGTCTTCGGCCATGCCCGCGGCGGCCAGGCCAGCGAACTGGCGGAACTGCTCCGCATGGGGCTGCCGGCCAATCTCCGCAACGAGAAGGGCGACAGCCTGCTGATGCTGGCCGCCTATCACGGGCAGCAGGAGGCGGTGCGCGTGCTGCTGGAGGCAGGCGCCGATCCGGATCTGGCGAATGACCGCGGCCAGACCCCGCTCGCCGCGGCTGCCTTCAAGGGCGCGGCCGATGTCGTGCGGCTGCTGCTGGAGAAGGGCGCCGCGGTGGACGGGCGCGGGGAGGGCGGGCGGACGGCCCTGATGGTCGCGGCCATGTTCGACCGCACCGAGATCCTGGACCTGCTGCTGGCCCGCGGCGCCAACCCGCTGCTGGAAGACGGCGCGGGCATCACGGCGCGGGCGGCGGCGGAGCGGATGGGTGCGGCCGGCACGGCCGCGCGCCTGGCCAGGATGGGCGGCTGAACCCTATCCTGCCGCCTGCACCAGCACGCCGTACCAGCCGAGGCCCTTGTAGGTCTCGTAGCCGGGCGTCCGGTGGAAGGCGATGGTCCGCGCGCCGTCATGATGGAAGCCGGCCTCCCGCCCGCCGGCCGAGAGCGCCACCTGCTCTTCCAGCACGCCCTTGCCGTCCGAGGCCGCGAGGACCCGTCCCTGCGCATCCAGCAGCAGCACGCGGGTCCGCCGGGCTTCCTCCGGCGTCAGGCGCACGCCGCGCACCACCGCCTCCGCCTGCGGGCCCCAGTCGAAATGGATGCCCAGCACGCCGATCGCGCGGCCATGCGTCTCGCCACCCTCCCGCACTGCGGCGGCATAGGTGGCGACCGGCGCGCCGCCGAAGGCCGCCGGCCGGGCCACATCGGCCACCGCGAACTCCTCCCCGCTGGCCGAGCGCAGCGCGGCCTGGAACCAGCTCTCGCCCGAGACGTCGAGTCCGACCGCCGGCCAGCGCTCCGCCCGCCCGTTGGCGATCACCCGCCCCGACAGGTCGCAGAGCCAGAGGTCGAGATAGACGGTGTAGGCCCCCAGGATGACGCCGAGCCGCTTCGCCGCATGCGCCAGCCGCGCCGGCGCCGGGTCTGCCGCCGCCTCCACCACCGCCGCATCGGTCGCCCACCAGCGGACGTCGCAGGTGCGCTCGTAGAGGTTGCGGTCGATGATCTCGATGGCGTTGAGCGCCAGGTCCACCAGGCGCTGGCCGCGCACCGTCTCCGCCATCTGCGTGCCCACGCCGCGCAGCGCGTCGAAGGCGTCCCGCAACTCGCCATCCATGGCGTCCGAGAGGCGGGCGACCTCGCCGGCCACGTTGCGCACCTCATTCGCGACGACGGCGAAGCCGCGGCCGCTCTCGCCGGCCCGCGCCGCCTCGATGGTGGCGTTCAGCGCGAGGATGCGGGTCTGCTGCGTGATGCCCTGGATGGCCCGAAGCCGCGCGGCCACCAGCCCGGCGGCATGGTCGGCAAGGGCGAGGACGCGCTCGGGCGTCGCCTCCCCGGTGTCCTGCCGCGCCGTTCCCGCCCTCTCCTTCGGGAGAATGCCGCCGTCCATGCCGCCGTCCTGCCGCCTCGCCACCGCCCTCATGGCAGCGGACAGGCTGCGAAAGCGCTAACGAATCGCGCTCCTGCCGACGCCGGCCCTCTCCCAATCGTCGGGCGGTCTACTGGTTCACGCCGGACGATTCGTACCGTTGACAGCGGTTTTCCCTCAGGCGTGGAGTGGAGAAGGGACCGGAGCACGCAAGCGAAACAGCGCCGCACCGGTCTCGGAGGAGCGACGGGATGCCGAGGATTACAGGGGGATGCCTCTGTAGAGGCGTCCGGTACGAGGGCAAGGCGGAGCCGATCTTCATGCGGGCCTGCCACTGCAAGGAATGCCAGCGCTTCACCGGATCGGCCTTCGTGACCGCCATCGCGGTTCCCAGGGAGGCGATCACCATTACGGGGGCCATGACAACCTACTCCCAGCCCGGCGGGACCTCGGGCTTGCCGCTGCGCCGCCGGTTCTGCCCTCGGCGCGGCTCGCCCATCATCGTTCAGGTCGAGGATTCCACGAGGATGGCCACCATGGCGGGCACGCTCGACGACACGACGTTCTTCCGGCCGACGGCGAACATCTTCTGCGAGGAGGCGCAGTCCTGGGTCCCGATGTCACCGGACATGGAGAAGCACCCGCGCTACGACGGCTGGCTCCCGACCCCGACCTGATGCCGCCTCGGCGGCACATACGGAGCCGCACTGCGGGTACCAAGCGTTCGGCGCATGCCACCAGACCGCGCGTGCAGCGGCGCGCATCCGTGCGCCGGGCAGGCATGGAACATTCGTGCCGCTGGTACTAGCCTGCGGCCGGACCCACGCATGACCGACATCGCCTTCTACCACCTGACCCGCACGCCGCTCGACCAGGCGCTGCCGAAGCTGCTCGGCCGCGTGCTGGCCACGGGCGGCCGCGCGCTGGTGCTCTGCGGCAGCGAGGAGCGGGTGGCGGCGCTGGATGCCGCGCTCTGGCTCAGCACCGACCCGGACTGGCTGCCGCATGGCAGCAAGGCGATGGGCCATGCGGCGCAGCAGCCGATCTGGCTGACCGCCGAGGATGTCGGCGGGGAGGGGGCGCCGAACGGGGCGCGCTTCCTGTTCCTGGTGGATGGCGCCGAAAGCGCCCGCCTGGACCTGTTCGACCGGGTGCTGGACCTGTTCGATGGCGCCGACGAGGCGGCCGTTGCCGCCGCGCGGCGGCGCTGGAGCGCGGCGAAGGCGGCGGGGCATGCGCTGTCCTACTGGCAGCAGGGCCAGCGCGGTTGGGAGAAGAAGGCCTGACCAACCAGGGTGGCCCGGCAATTGCAGGGCCAGGGCCCGACCTGGAGTTCGTGCCATGCTCCCGCGCCGTCGCCGCCGCCTGCCTCCGCTGCCGGTCAGCACCGCGCCCCCGCCGCGCGCCGGCCATAATGGCGGCCCGCCGCTCGACCCGGAGGAGAGCTGGCGCGGCTATGTCTGGCGCAGGAAGGTGAAGCAGGCCTGGAAGGTGCCGCGCGAGATCGCGCTGCGCCGCCTCGCCCGCGCCGAGGAACTGGGCATGACCTACCGCGAGTACACGCTCGAGATCCTGGAGCGCGGGCGGTATCTTTGAAGCATCAATTCTAGTGAATCAGTTTACAAACTCCAACTCTTCGGGTCTAGGAAAGTGCTGCTCAGGTATGCTGACACTCGCCGAGTGTAATCACGGAAATCTGCGTTCTGGGAAGAAATGCGGTTCATCGTGTCCCAGTCGATCATTTCGCGCTTCCGTGCAGGAATGACAATGCGGCTTTCGTCCGGGATAATTCGGTTGAAGTGCATGTACCCAATGCCGTGGGCCGCGCACAACATTTCCAGTTCACCTAACGTCTCTTGCCCGCCGCTTACGCCTGTTGCGACAAGATACCCATAGGTGGCCCAACTGCTGTTGGAGACAGCCTGGAAGAATGACTCGCGGAGATTGCTGGTGGAAATCTCTTCCTTGATTTCAAAGGACCAAAGCTCAACGACCTCCGATCCGAAGCCACGGGCACATTGCAGAATCTCACTATTCCAGCTTGCTCCCTTTGGCAGCATGCCGGCGATGTCAGGATGCAGCCACCGGTTTGCTCCTGACCCTCGATTGTTCTTCGATTTTCGTTCATCAATCCGGAGAGCAAGAATATTCTTCTGTGCAAACAGATATTGCCGAAATGGTTCATACAGGCTCTTCTCGCCTGAATCCGATGCCTTGATTTCCTCCGCCGGTTGCGTGGGATTTGGCTGCGCCTTCACCGGGCTGGCGCCAATATCTGACGCCTCGGCCGAAACTGGCTGCCAATAGTAGAGTTTTGGCCGCACTGATTCATCTGTTATTAGTTGAGGAAATCGCTTTTGCAGCGTTGGTCGTTATGAACCGACTTCAGCCACAAGCTGCTGCTCAAAAGGAACGTCAGGACGGGATTGCGCGAGCGCCCGGCGCTTGTCTTCGAAATCTCTTGGGTGCTCAGCCAAAATCTGGAGAACCAGATCTCGTGCGGTGAATCGCTTGCCAGCATTGCGCTGCAAGAACGCCACGATGTGCTGACCAAGACTCGGCATGGGACGACTCGAATCCACCTCAGTTTGCTGAGTATGAGCGTGCGGCTTGGCACCGGCTGGTACAAACCGCAAAGCGGAAACCGTCGAGCATGGCGCTTGCGCCAGCCGCGACATGACGTTCCAGCAGGTTCACAAAGGGCAAGCGGAAAGGCTTGCCCTCCTCACTCCAGCCGGATGCCCGTCAGCTCCACCAGCCCCTTCCACCGCTCCACCTCCGCCCGCTGGAAGGCGGCGAATTCCGCCGGCGGCAGCGGTGCCGGGGTGAAGCCCAGCGAGGCGAGCCGCGCCACCATCTCCGGCTCCGCCAGGATGCGCGGCAGCGCCTCGGCCAGCCGCGCCACCACCGGCTGCGGCGTCCGCGCCGGCGCCCAGAGGCCGAACCAGGCATCCACCGCCATATACGGCGCGCCCGCCTCGGCGAAGGTCGGGATCTCCGGCAGCTCCGCCAGCCGCCGCGGCGCGCCGATGCCAAGGCAGCGCAGCCGCCCGTCCTTCACCAGCGCCACCACCTGCGGCCAGGTGGAGACGAAGAAATCGACCGTCCCCGCCACCGTGTCGGTCGTGGCCTGGGCACCGCCGCGATAGGGCACATGCGTCGCCTCCAGCCCCTCCCGCCGCACGAAGCTCTCGGCGATCACATGGCTGGCCGAGCCGACGCCGGAGGAGGCGTAGGTCAGCCGCCCGCCGCCCTTCCCGCGCGCCGCCAGCTCCGCCAGCCTCCGCGATGGCGCGTTCGCCGGCACCACGAGGGCATGGTGCACCTCCGCCAGGCGGCCGATCGGGGCGAAGTCCTCGACGGGCCGGTAGGGCAGGTCCCGGACCATGGCCGCATTGGCGGCATGGGTCTGGTTGTTGCCGAGCGCCAGCGTGTGGCCGTCCGGCGCCGCCGCCGCCGCCGCCTGGGTGCCGACCACCGCCGCGCCGCCGGGGCGGTTCTCCACCACGAAGCCCGGTCCCGGGATCGCGACCGCCAGCCGCTCGGCCAATGTGCGCGCGAGCACATCCGTGCTGCCGCCCGGCGGATAGGCAAGCAGGATGCGAACCGGGCGGTTCGGCCAGGTTTCGGGCGCCGCCGGCGCCTGGCCCTGGGCCCGGGCGATCCCGGGCACGAAGAGGGAGGCGGCGAGCAGCCGGCGGCGGGCGATCATGGACGCATTCTCCTCACTCGTTGCGGATGCTGTCGAAGGGCTTGTAGCGCGGCCGGCGGAGGGCGTCGCCTGCGGTGGCACGGGCCCTGCCGGCAGGTCGGAATCATCGCGCCCGGTGAATCACGACGATGTGACATCATCCTGCGCCGAAACGGGTTCTTTAGAAACATTCGGTATTGTTTCTGCCGCGATTGCGCCACAGGCGATGTGCAATACTGATGATGCAAGAAGGGGAACGGAAAATGCCGGGCGGAGTCGCATCCTCCTCCAGGACGGACCGGTGGTGAGGCGCATGGACAAGCGCGTCGATCCCTGGGGTGACTTCCTGCGGCGGCTGCTCCTCTCGGCCAGCCTGGCCGGCACCACCCTGCCCGCCACGGCGGCGGAGGATGCCGCGCCGGTCGAGGTGGCGGAGCCCGACCTGCCCGCCAGGCAATCCGCCGCGGTCGAACCCGCCGAGGGCTGAACCCGGCGGGTGCCCCCGCAGGCACGCCACCACGCCCAGGCCTGCCCTCATTCAACGGCCCGGATGCGGAACCGCATTCGGAAAAGAGCGCCGCCCTTGCGGCGGGCCGCAGAAGCGGCCCCGGCGCGGGCTGGCGCCCAGGCCGCAGAGGCCACTGACCGGGGCCGGTCCATCAACGCCTCGCCGCGAAGAACGCCCGCAGCAGCGCGCCGCATTCCCCTTCCCGCACGCCGCCCACCACCTCCGGCACATGGTGGCAGGATGGGGCGGCGTAGATCCGCGCCCCGTGCTCGACCCCGCCGCCCTTCGGGTCATAGGCACCGAAGACCACCCGCCGCACCCGGAAGACGCTGGCGGCCTGGGCGCACATCGGGCAGGGCTCCAGCGTCACGGTCAGGGTGCAGTCGCCGAGGTTCTTGTTGCCCCGCGCGGCGGCGGCGGCGCGCATCGCCAGCATCTCGGCATGGGCGGAAGGGTCGTGCCGCGCCTCCACCTCGTTCCCCGCCCGCGCCAGCACCGCGCCGGCGGCATCCGTCACCACCGCGCCCACCGGCACCTCCCCGCGCGCGGCGGCGGCGCGGGCTTCCGCAAGGGCGAGTTCGATGGGGCTGGCCATGGCGCCCGCTTGTCGCCCGGCCACGCGCCCGGGTCCAGCGCCGGCGCCGGTGCGGGCCGTTTCACGCCGCCCCGCGCTTCGTGCTTCCGCCCCCGGGCGATCTGCCCTACCAACCCGGCATG
The DNA here is from genome assembly GCF_020523605.1 of Roseicella aerolata. Classification (GTDB taxonomy): domain Bacteria; phylum Pseudomonadota; class Alphaproteobacteria; order Acetobacterales; family Acetobacteraceae; genus Paracraurococcus; species Paracraurococcus aerolatus. The sequence goes on from NZ_JAJAQI010000003.1 coordinate 40,482, forward strand.
CGCACCCGCCCCGTCATCGGCGTCACCCTGGATGCGGAGGAGCCGGGCGGCTACTCCAAGCTCCCCTGGTACGCCCTCCGCAAGAACTACTTCTCAAGTCTGGCCGAGGCCGGGGCGCTGCCCGTGGCCTTGCCGCACCATCCGGAATTGGCCGGGTCCTATCTCGATGAGATCGACGGGCTGCTGGTCACCGGCGGTGCCTTCGACGTGGACCCCTCGCTCTGGGGAGATGAGCCGGTGCACCCGACCGTCACGCTGAAGCCGGGCCGCACCGATTTCGAACTGGCCATGACCCGCGGCGCCCTGGCGCGAGACCTGCCGGTGCTCGGCATCTGCGGCGGCCAGCAGCTCCTCGCCGTCGCCTTCGGCGGCACCCTCATCCAGCACATCCCGGACAGCATCGCGGAGGCGCTGGCGCATGAGCAGCCCAACCCGCGGACCGAGCCGGGGCATGAGGTGGCCATCGCGGGCAACACCCTGCTGGCCAGCATCGTCGGCAAGCCGCGCATGGCGGTGAACAGCGCGCATCACCAGGCCGTCGCGACGGCCGGCGCGGGCGCCGTCATCAACGCCCTGGCGCCGGACGGCGTGGTGGAGGGCGTCGAGCATCCCGGCCATCGCTTCGCCCTCGGCGTCCAGTGGCACCCGGAATATGCGGTGGATCCCGCCGATCCGCTGATCTTCCGCGCTTTCGTGCAGGCCTGCCGTGGCTGAGGACGAGGAGGGCGGCGAGAATACCGGGCGCGGCGAGCGGATCGCCAAATGGCTCGCCCGCGCCGGCATCGCCAGCCGGCGGGACGCCGAGAAGCTGATCGCCGAAGGCCGGGTGAAGCTGGAGAACAAGGTGGTGGAGACGCCCGCCACCTTCATCCGGCCGGGCGACCTGGTGACGGTGGACGGCCGGCATGTCGCGGAGCCGCAGCGCACCCGGCTCTTCCGCTACCACAAGCCGACCGGCCTGGTGACCACGCACCGGGACGAGAAAGGGCGCGAGACCGTCTTCCAGAAGCTGCCGCCCGGCCTGCCGCGGCTGGTCTCGGTTGGCCGGCTCGACCTGAACTCCGAGGGGCTGCTGCTGCTGACCAATGACGGCGAGCTGGCCCGGCGGCTGGAACTGCCCTCCAATGGCTGGCTCCGCCGCTACCGCGTCCGGGTCAACGGCTTCATTGATGAGCGGGCGCTGGCCGACCTCGCCCGGGGCGTGACGGTAGAGGGCGTGCGCTACGCCCCGATCGAGGCCGGGCTGGACAGCCGCAAGGGCGCCAATGCCTGGCTGACGGTCGCGCTGCACGAGGGCAAGAACCGCGAGATCCGCCGGGTCATGCAGCATCTCGGCCTCAACGTCTCCCGCCTCATCCGCACCGCCTATGGCCCCTTCCAGCTCGGCGCCCTGCCACGCGGGGCGGTGGAGGAGGTGAACCCGAAGGTGCTGCGGGACCAGCTCGGCCTGAAGACCGAGACGCCGGCGCAGGAGCGGCTGCGCAAGGTGAAGGCCCGCTCGCGCGCCGGGCGGGATGCCGGGGACGCCCCCCTCGACGCGGCCCCGAAGCCCGACCCCGCGGATTAGAGCAGATCGCGGGAGGCCGTGAACGACCGGATGCGTGAATCTGCTCTGCCATCAAGGAACTGCAGCGGATTGGCGTTCAAGTTTGAACGCAATCCGCTGTAGGCGCGGCCGCCGCATGCGCATCATCGCCGGGACGCATCGTGGCCGGCGTCTGACGGCGCCCGCCGGCCAGGCCACCCGCCCGACCGCGGACCGGGTGCGGCAGGCGCTGTTCGACATGCTCTGGCACGCCCCCTGGGCCGGGCGGGAGCGGATCGAGGGCGCCCGGGTGGTGGATGCCTTCGCCGGCACCGGCGCGCTGGGGCTGGAGGCGCTTTCGCGCGGCGCCGCCGCGGCGAGTTTCCTCGAGACCGACCGGGCGGCGCTGGCCGCGCTGCGGGCCAATATCGCCGCCTGCCGGGAGGAGGCGCGCTGCCGCGTCCTGCCGGCCGATGCGACGAAGCCGCCGCGCGCCGACGCGCCCTGCGACCTGATCTTCCTCGACCCGCCCTACCGGGAAGGGCTGATGGAGGCGGCGCTCGCCGCGCTGCGGGCCGCCGGCTGGATCGCCCCCGGCGCCCTGGTCTGCGCCGAATATGGCGCCCTCCCCCCAGGCTCGCCCCTTGCCCCGCCGCCCGGCTTCGCGCCGCTGGCGGAACGGGCGCATGGCCCGGCGCATCTGCTGGTCCTGCGGGCGGAGGGGGGCGGGTGACGCCGCGCGGCCGCATCCTCTCGCGCGCGCTGATGATCCTGCCCTCGACCGCGCTGGGCGGGACGGAGAAGCACAGCGCCGCCCTGGCCCGCGCCCTGGCGGAGGCCGGGGTGGTCGTGACGCTGGCGCTGGAGCCCTCGCTGCGGCCGGGCGTCCAGGCCATGCTGGGCGCGCAGCCCGATATCCTTCTTCATGCCGCGCCGGTCGGCTGGCAGCCCGGGACGGGCCTCGCGGCCAATCTGGACCGGCAGGAGGCGGCGCTGGCCGGGCTGCTCGCCGCTGCCCTGGCCGACCCATGGCCTCGGCCTGCTGCGCGGCCTGGCCGCGGCCGGGGTGCCGGTGCTCGCCATCCTCCATCTGGCGCCGCGCGAGCCGGAGCCGCCGCTGCCCGAAGCGGCGCAGGCGGTGATCGCGGCGCTGCCCGGGGCGCCGGTCCGCTGGGCGGCGGTCTCCGCGCCGATCGCCGCGCGCGTCGCCGGCCGCTTCGGCCTGCCGCCCGCTGCCATTGCCGTGGTGCCGAACGGCGTCCCGGTGCCGCCCGAGGATCCGGCCGCGCGGGCCGCCGCCCGCCTCCGGCAGCGCCGCCGCCTCGGCCTGCCGCCGGAGGCGAAGCTGCTGGTCTTCGCCGGGCGCCTGGAACTCCCGAAGGGCGCCGACCTCCTGCCCGGGATCGCGGAGCGGCTGGAGCAGTCCTGCGGCGCGACCCTGGTCGCCCTCGGCGAGGGGGCCCTGCGCCCCGGGCTGGCGGCGAGCCGGGCCGGCCGCCGCGACGGGCCGCTCCGGCTGCCCGGCCATGTGCAGGACGTGCCGGACTGGCTGCTGGCGGCCGATGCCCTGCTGCTGCCCTCCCGGCTGGAGGGCTGCCCGCTGGTCTTCCTGGAGGCCGCGGCGCGGCGCTGCCCGGTCATCGCCTCGGGCGATGCGCTGGAGGCCTTCGGGGAGGACGCGCCACGCCTTGCCGCCATCGCGCCGGCGGGGGGCATTGCGCACTTGACAGATCTTGCTCACGTAAGGTTGAACGACCGCGGCGCCTCCCGCACATCCGTGGATGCCGCTTTCCGCTCCGCTGTTGTCCAGGACGAGGCCGCCATGCTGCGCCGTTATTTCAGCCTTCTGCGGTCCTCCCTTGCCTGATGTCCTGCCGGCGGCCCGCCCGCCGGGACCGGTGCCATCCCTTCCGTCGCAGGACCCCGCCGCGGTGCGGTTGGCGGTGGTGATCCCTGCCTGGAACCAGCCCGGCCTGCTGCCGGAAGCCCTGGCCTCCGTCCTGGGGCAGGAGGGCGCGCCGCCGATCGCCGCCGTGGTGGTCGATGATGGCTGCCCATCGCCCTCGACCGCGGCCATCGCCCTGCACTACGCGGCCGCCCATCCGGGCCGGGTCTTCCTGCTGCGGCAGCGCAACCGGGGCCTGTCGGCCGCGCGCAATGCCGGGATCGACTTCGTCCTGCAGGCCTTCCCCGACTGCCGCGGGATCTTCTTCCTGGATGCGGACAACCGGCTGCTGCCGGGCCACATGGCGCGCGGCTGGGCCGCCCTGCAGGCCGCGCCCCCGGGAACGGGCTGGTTCTACCCCGACATCAACGAGTTCGGCGGCCATGCGAACGGCAGTTGCGCGGGCGATTTCTCGCTGCTGCACCTCCTTGTCCTGAACTACTGCGAGGCCGGCAGCCTGGTGCGGCGCGAGGTCTTCGAGACCGGGCTGCGCTTCGATTCCGCCACCATGCGCGCCGGCTTCGAGGACTGGGATTTCTGGCTGCAGGCGGCGCGCGCCGGCTTCACCGGCCAGCATGTGCCGGACTGGGGCTTCCTCTATCGCAGGCGGCCCGAGAGCATGCTCGCCGCCGCGGAGCGCCAGCGCGACCACCTGCTGCGGCTGCTGCGGGAACGCCATGCGCCGCTGCTGCGGCCGGCTGCGCTGCTGGAGCTGGAGGCGCGGGAGGCGCCGCGCTTCGCGCTCTTCGAGGTGGACCGGCCCGGCCTGCGGCTCTTCCTCGACCCGGCGCGGCCGGAGGAGGCCGAGGTGCCCGCCTTCCGCCGGCGCCTGCTGCAGGCGGAGCAGGCGCCGGGCGCGGTGCATGCGCCAGCCCTCTGCGTCTTCGCCGAGGCAGCGCCGCTCGACCTGCTGCGCCGGCAGGGGCTGCTGGCGATGGTGCTGTGGTGGGCCGAGCGGCTGCTGCGCGACCACGAGCTGGTGGCGCTCGAGATCGCCGCGGCCGCCGCGCCGCAACTGTCCTTCGAGGTGCGGGAGGCTCCGGAGGACGGCATCGCCGGGGCCGCCCTGCTGCTGCTGGGCAGCGAGCGGCTGCTGCGCTTCGCCGCCGACCCGCTCTCGCCCGAGGTGGCGAGCCTGGATGCCGAGGCGCCGCTGCCGCGCCTCGCCCGGCTGCGCCTCGCCCTGCCCGGGCCGGTGCCGCCGCCCGGCGGCGGCGGCGCGCTGCGGCTGCTGCAGGCGGAGATCGCCGGGCTCGGCCGGCTGCGGCAGGCGATGGCGGGGCTGCCCCGGCCCTGGCGCGTGGACTGGCGCAGCAGCCGCCGGATGATGGCGGCCGATGCCCGCGCCGCCATCGGCCTGGGCGCCACCCTGCCGCGCCTGCCGGCGCCGGGGAAACGCGATATCGGCTTCCTCCTGCCGGTCTTCGCCTTCGCGGGACTCGAGAAGGTGGTGCTGCGGCAGGCCGAGTTGCTGCGGGCGCGCGGCTGGCGCACGCATCTGGTCGTCGCCGGTGCGCTCGGCATGGACTGGGGCCCGGAGATCGGCCGCAGCTTCGACAGTGTCACCCTCTTCGCGGGGCTCGGCGAGGATTGGGTGCGGCACGAGATCGGCTATTTCGGCAGCGCCCTGTCCCGCATGCAGGACCATCCCGGCGCGGCCGATGCGCTCGGGGCGCTGGCCGGCTGCGACGTGGTGATCAATGCCCATGCCGTCGGCTGCCATGCGCTGGCCGCCCCGCTGCGGCGCCTGGGCGTCCGGTGCCTGGCGGCGCTGCACCTGGTGGAGCGCGCCTCCTGGGACGCGCCTCATGGCAACCCGCATGCGCTGGCGGGCTACGAGCACGCCTATGACGGCGTGCTGGTGATTTCCGACGAGCTGCGGCGCTGGTGCATCGGCCATGGGCTGCCGCGCGACAAGCTGCTGCTGGTGCGCAACGCGCCGGGCCATGCGGCGGAGCCGGCGCGCATCGCCGCCGCGCTGGCGGCGCGCGAGGCGCGGGACGGGCCGCTGCGCGTGCTCTTCCTCGGCCGGCTGGATGCCCAGAAGGGGATCGACCGCCTCGCCGCCCTTATCGCCGCCACCCGCTCGCCCGGGATCGCCTGGCGCGTGGTGGGGCGGCCGGTGATGCAGGACGGCGCCGCTCCGCTGCTCGAGCTCCCCATCGAGCCGCCGGTGCAGGCGCCGGAGGCGCTGGACGCGCTCTATGCCTGGGCCGACCTGCTGGTCCTGCCCTCCCGCTTCGAGGGCGTGCCGCTGGTGATCCTGGAGGCGCAGCGCATGGGCTGCGCCGTGGTCACGACCGATGTCGGGGCGGTGCGCGAGATCGTCGCGGATGGCGAGGACGGGGTGCTGGTGCCCGGCGGCTTGCCGGAGGAGGCGATCATCGCCCGCTTCATCGAGACCATCGGCCGGCTGGCCGCCGACCGCGCCGCGCTGCGCGCCATGGGCGCCCGCGCCGCGGCCCGCGCCGGCGCCCTGACCTGGGAGGACTGCATGCGCGATCTCCTCGCCCGCTTCGACGCGCTGGTGCCCCCGCCGGCCGAGGCGGCGCCCCGGCCCGTGCCGGCCCCGGTGGCCGCCCCGGTAATTTCCGGGGCGGGGGCATGACGCCGGAGGTTGCGCCGGGCGCGCTCGCCGCGCTCTGCGGGGGGCAGCCGAAGCTGATCCTGCTGCCCGGCCTCGCGGCGCCGGAAGCCCTGGCGCTGCCGGGCCTTGCGCTCTGGGCCCTGCGGGCGGGGGAGGGGGCGCCGCGGCTGCATCCGCTGGGCGAGGCGCCCGATGGCCCAGGCATCGCCCTGCCCGCCGCCCCCGGCCAGGTGCTCGGCATCATCGCGCCCGATCCGGCGGCCGCGGCCCCGCTGCTCGACTGGTGGCAGGAGGCGGCGCCGGCCGCGCTGCCGCCGGTGATCGCGGCGGCGAGCGGCGATGCCGCCCTGCCGGCGGTCGCGGCCCGCGCCATCGCCGCGCTTGCCGCCAGCGCGGCGGAAGGGGTTGCGGCGCAGCAAGGCCTTGTCGCGCTGCGGCAGGAGCATGAGGCGCTGCGCCTCGCCCATGCCGCGCTGCGGCAGGCCAGCGCCCATCTCCAGCCGCCGACCATGCCGGTGCTGGTGGCCTCGGCCGAGCCCTCGCCCGGCGGCCATGCGGTGGCGGCGAAGGCCGGGCGGCTCGCCCTCGGCCAGGCGCTGGGGACGAAGCTGGAAGGGCTGGCCGCCATCGCGCTGCATCTGCGGGAGGCGCTGCTGGGCGCCGAGGCGGTGCTGCGGGTGCGGCTCTACGGCGCCGAGAGCGGGCGCATCGCCGGCGCCTGGGTGCTGCACGGGCGCTCGCTCGTCCCGGGCTGGCTGACGCTCGACCTGCCGGAGCCGGTCGGGCCGCTGCGGGAGACCGCCTGGCTGGAGGTGAAGGCCGAACTCGGTCCCCATGACCGCCTCGCCCTGTCGCTCACCGCCGAGCCGGTCGCGCCGGGCCTGGCCGTCGCCGTGGCGGAGGGGCCGGAGGAGGCGCGGGCGCTCGCCTTCGGCCTCTGGACCGCGATGCCGGGCCGCAGGCTGGTGCAGGCGCTCTATTGGGATGGCGAGGCGATCGGCCTGCCGGCGCCGCCCACCGGCGCGCCGGTCGAGCTGCCGCAGCAGATCTGGCAGGCGGCGCGCCTGCCGGAGGGCAGGGTGGAGCGGCTGGCGATCGGCACCCAGCCGGCGCGGCTGGTGGCGGCGCTGGCGCCGGGCGAGCAGGCGCTGGTGGTGCTGCCGGCGGTGCCGCTGAACGGCCTCGACCTGCTGCGGGCGGAGCTGGTTGTCGCGCTCGGCGATGCCGCCTGGCTGGAGGCGGCGCTCTGGCTGCAGCCCGAGGGGATGACGATCGGCGCCCTGGCCGATCTCTCCCCCACCGCGCCCGGGGCGCGCTGGTCCGGCTGGCATGCCGGCGCCTTCGGGGAGGGGAGCTGCCGCCTGGCGCTCTCCCTGCCGCCCGACCCGCCGCGGCGGGCGGTGGTGGCGCTGGTGCTGCGCAACCGCGCCGAGGCGCCCGAGGAGGTGCTGCGGGTCGAGGTCGCGCGGCTGTTCGGCATGCGGGCCGTGCAGCCGCCGCCCGAGGCGGCGCGGCGCGCGCCGGTGCCGCTGCGCATCCTGCCGGGTGCGCCGGCCGCGGCACCCTCGGCCGCCGCGGCAAGGCTGCTGGAACGCTATGCCGCGGCCGGCGGCAGCTACCGGCATCTCGACCTGCTGATGGAGGGCGTGCGGGCCGGCGACCATGCCTGGCCGAGGCTGCGCTGCAAGCTGGCGGTGGCGGATGGGCGCCCGACGCTGGAATTCCGGCAGCGGCCCGACTGGCCGGTGGTGTTCGAGACCTGGCCGCCTTCCCCAACGGATGCCGCGGGACCCTATCTGGTCCTGTCGGAGGCGCAGCTCGCCGGCGATTTCCCGGCGATGCTCGCCGGCGACCGGGACCGGGCAACCCTATCCACGGTGCTGCGGCTGCTGCCGGCCGTGGTGGCGACGGTGGCGCGCGATGCGACGACCGATCCGGAGGAGTATGAGCGCTGGATCGCCGGCGCGCGGCGGCTGGCGGCGACGGTCAGCGCGCCCGCGGAGGGTTAGGCGGCCACCAGCCGCTCCCGCGGCAGGGTGAGCCAGGCGCGGGCGCCGATGCCTGGCAGCGCCTCCAGCCGCAGGCTGCCGCCATGCGCCTCGACCAGGGAGCGGGCGGTGGCAAGGCCGAAGCCGAGGCCCCGCGTGCCGGGGGCCGCGCCGGGCGAGAGATCCGCCGCCGGCAGGCCGGCCCCCTCATCTTCGATGACAATCGACACGGCCTCCTCCGTCAGCACCGGGCGCAGATCGACCGTCTCGCCCTCCCGCGTCATCCGGGCGGCGCGGGCCAGCACCTGGGTGAGGGCGGCGAGCAGGGCGCGGCGGTCCGCCCGCAGGGTCAGGCCGGCGAAGCCTTCCGCCAGGCGCCAGTCCCGCCGGCCCGGGCCGAGCCGGACCGCGACCTGGGCGATGGCCTCCGCCAGCAGGGGCGCGAGCGGCAGCGCTTCCGGGGCGAGGCGGCGCGGCCCGGATTCGGCCGAGAGATAGTCCGAGAGGTCGTCCGAGAGCCGCAGCAGGTGCTGCGCCGCGGCGGCGATGGCGCGGTCCGGTCCCGCCGGCAGCGCCGGCGCCCCGGCCAGCAGGGCGAGGCCGGGTTCCTGGAGTTCCCGCGCCACCAGGCCGAGGCAGCGGCCGCGGCCCTCCGCCATGCGGCGGGCGGACTCGGCCGCGAGTTCCATCGCGCGGAGCCGCCGCGTGAGATGGAGCACGCGCCAGAGGGCGAGCGCGGCGACGAACAGGGCCAGCAGCAGGGCAAGAAAAAAGCCGGGCATGGGCCCGGCTTTATCCTCTCTGGCGTGAAGAAAGCCTTGGCGGACGGCCCGCGGACCGGGAGGACCCGGCGGCGCGCCCCTGCCCTGGCCGCCAGGGCGTCAGGCCGCGGCGACGGCCTTCTTCGCCTGGGCGCGCAGGATGCGGCGCTTCAGGGTCTGCGCCTCCTCCGGCAGCTTGCGGTCCGGGGTGCCGAGCAGGAAGGCGTCCAGGCCGCCATTGTGCTCGATCGTGCGGATGCCGTTCGTGGTCAGGCGCAGCTGCAGGCTGGTGCCGAGCACGTCGGAGAAGAACGACGTCTCCTGCAGGTTGGGCAGGAAGCGGCGACGCGTCTTGTTGTTGGCGTGACTGACGTTGTTCCCCGTCAGCACGCCCTTGCCGGTGATGCCGCAGCGGCGGGCCATGGTGCAAATCCCGAAAACAGCAGCACGCGGCGAAGGCCGCCGCGTGCGGGTGGGCGAAGAAGGTTGGGGCGTATGGCCCGCGGCGCCGGCGGAGTCAAGCACGAGCCGCGCCCGGCAGGGTCTTCAGAGGGGCTCGGAACCGCCCGGCAGCTGGTCCCGCATCTCCCGCAGCTCGCCCGATTCCACCGACATCAGGGCGTTGCGCAGCACGCCGGCGATGGCGCGGTCGTCCATGCTGCGCGCGAGCAGGCCGAGCGCGCCGCCGAGCAGCGCCGAGGCCACCGAGATCGGCGCGATCTTCTGGTCCATCATGTATTCGATGGCCTTGTCCACCACCGAGCCGGCATGGCTCAGGTCATCCGGGGCCACGCCCTGGGGGTCGAGTTGCATGCAGCACCCTCCTGTTGGGGGTGCAGATAGGGGGCCGGGCGGGGGCATGAAACCCCTGGCCGCGCACGGCAACCTTGCGTTGCGTGCAGGTGAGCGGGCCTCAGCCGGGGCGGATCGCGGCCGGGCATGACCGGCGCGGGAGGGGCAGATGCCCCTGGGAGGTGGCCCTGCCGCCCGCGCCGCAGTTCAGCGGGCCGGTGCCTGCGGCGCCGCCACCTCGGCCGCCCGGCCGGCGCGCGGCTGGTCGAGATCGGCCGCCGCCTGCGCCGCCGCCGCGGCCTCGGCCATCGCCACCGCCTCGGACTGCCGCCGCCACATCTCGGCATAGAGCCCGTCGGCGGCGATCAGCGCGGCATGGGTGCCGCGCTCGGCGATCCGGCCGTCCTGCAGCACGATGATCTCATCCGCCTCCACCACGGTGGAGAGGCGATGCGCGATGACCAGGGTGGTGCGGTCGGCCGAGACCTCGCGCAGCGCCGCCTGGATCTCCTGCTCGGTCCTGGTGTCGAGGGCGCTGGTCGCCTCATCGAGGATCAGGATGCGCGGGTCCTTCAGGATGGTGCGGGCGATCGCGACGCGCTGCTTCTCGCCGCCGGAGAGCTTGAGGCCGCGCTCCCCCACCATCGTCCGGTAGCCGTCGGGCAGGCGGCTGACGAAATCGTGCACCTGGGCGAGCTTCGCGGCCCGGATCACCTCCTCCTCCGAGGCGCCGGGGCGGCCATAGGCGATGTTGTAGCGAATGGTGTCGTTGAACAGCACGGTGTCCTGCGGCACCACGCCGATGGCGGCGCGCAAGCTCTGCTGCGTCACCCCGTCGATCGGCTGGCCATCGACCAGGATGCGGCCGCCGGTGACGTCGTAGAAGCGGAAGAGCAGGCGGGAGATGGTGGACTTGCCCGCACCGGTCGGCCCGACGATGGCCAGCGTCCGCCCCGGCGGCACGCGGAAGGAGACCCCCTTCAGGATCTGCCGGTCGGGGCGGTACGCGAAGCGGACATCCTCGAAGACCAGCTCGCCCGGGCCGGCCGTGAGCGCCGGGGCGCCCGGCCTGTCGGCCACCTCCTGCGTCTCCGACAGCAGGGTGAACATCGCCTCGGTGTCGGTGAGCCCCTGCTTGATCTCGCGATAGGCGAAGCCGAGGATGTTCAGCGGCATGTAGAGCTGGATGAGGTAGGTGTTCACCAGCACGAAGTCGCCGACCGTCATGGTGCCGGCGACGACGCCCTGCGCCGCCAGCAGCATCACCAGCGTCAGGCCGATGGCGATGATCGCCGCCTGGCCGCTGTTCAGCATGTTCAGCGTGGTCTCGGAACGGACATAGGCGCGCTCGTAGCGCGTCAGGCTCTCGTCGTAGCGCCGCGTCTCATGCACCTCGTTGCCGAAATACTTCACCGTCTCGTAGTTCAGCAGGCTGTCGACCGCCTTGGTGTTGGCGTCCTGGTCGGTCTGGTTCATCTCCCGCCGGAAGCGCAGCCGCCAGTTCGTGAACAGCAGGGTGAAGGTGACATAGAGGCCGATGGTCGCCAGCGTCACCGCGGCGAAGCTGATGTCGAACATCCCCCAGAGGATCGCCGCCACCAGTAGGATCTCGAGGATGGTCGGGATGATGTTGAACAGCAGGAAGTTCAGCACGAAGGTGATGCCGCGCGTGCCGCGCTCCATCACCCGCGACAGGCCGCCGGTCTGCCGGTCCATGTGGTAGCGCATGGACAACGCATGCAGATGCGCGAAGACCGAAAGGGCGATGCGCCGCGCCGCCCGCGCCTGCACCTTGGCGAAGACGGCGTTGCGCAGCTCCCCGAAAGCGGAGCTGGCGACGCGCAGCAGCCCGTAGCCGATGACGAGCGCGACCGGCACCGCGAGCAGCGCCGCCGCCCCCTCCTTCGGCGCCAGGGCATCGACGGCACGGGCATAGGCGATGGGCACCAGGACATTCGCCGCCTTGGAGGCGACGAGGCAGGCGATCGCGATGACCACGCGGGCGCGCAGGCCCGGCTCGTTGGCCGGCCAGAGCCAGGGGAGGAGGTTCAGCAGGGTCTGCCAATGGGAGCGCTCGGGGACGAAGTCGGAAGTCGGGGGCGCGGCTCGTCGCACGGGCATGGGTCTCCGGAAGGCCCCCCGACATAGGCCGGAACGGGCCAGGGACAAACCGGCCATCCGGCCGGGCCCCGAGGCAGGGGGCGGCCGCGGCCCGGCCCGCGGCCGCCGATATGTGCCGATCCCCGGGCCTGGGCTATGCAGGTCCGATGAGCCCTTTCCAGCGCCATATCGATGCCTGCAACAACCTGCCCTCCCCGGCCGGGCTGATCCCCTTCCGGATCGGCCCGGACCAGGTCGGCTGGCTTGGCCCCGAGCTGGCGCGGGCGCTGACCTTCTTCCCGCGCGACATCCATTTCGACGGGCAGGGCGCGGCGCTCGCGAGCCGGCTGCGCAGCCCGGGGGCGCGGAGCGAGGCGCTGGCCGCCATCGCCCGGTCCCTGGCCGAGCGGGGACATTTCCGGCTCCGGGACGAGCCTTTCGATGTCCGGGCCACTCCGGATGGGCCGGTCCTGGCGCAGCTCGACCGCGGCGCCCTGCCGGCCTTCGGCATCCATGCCCAGGGGGTGCATGTGAACGGACGGGTGATGCGGCCGGACGGGCTGCATCTCTGGGTCGGGCACCGCTCCAGGCACAAGTCGGTGGCGCCGGGCAAGCTCGACAACCTGATCGCCGGCGGCATCCCGGCCGGCCTGTCCGTCGAGGAGACTCTGGTGAAGGAGGCGGAGGAGGAGGCGAGCCTCCCGGCCGAGCTGGCCGCCAGAGCCCGCCGGGTCGGCCGCGTCTCCTATGTCATGCGGGTGGAGGAGGGGATGCGGCGGGACGTGCTGCATTGCTTCGACCTCGACCTGCCGGAGGGTTTCGAGCCGAAGCCGAATGACGACGAGGTGGAGCGGTTCGAGCTCTGGCCGGTGCGGCGGGTCTTCGAGGCGGTGCGGGACACCGACGAGGTGAAGTTCAACGTCAACCTGGTGCTGATCGACCTTTTCCTGCGGGAAGGGCTGATCGACCCGGAGGGCGCCGAGGGCCGGAGCCTCCGGGCGGGCCTTGAGCAGGGGCCATAGGCCCGCATCCCCGGCGCGGTCGCCCGCCCCTACAGCCCCTTCAGGAAGCCGATCAGCGCCGCATTGACCTCCGCCGCCGCTTCCTGCTGCACCCAGTGGCCGGCGGTCTCGACCAGCACCCGGCCGCGCAGTTCCGGCACGGCTTGCGGCAGCGCCTCCAGCGCCCTGCCTGCCCAGCCCAGCACCGGGTCGCGCTTCCCCGCGATGAAGAGGCCAGGCACCCGCACCGGCGCGCCGAGGAAGGGCGCCATCAGCGCCCAGTTGCGCTCGATGTTGCGGTACCAGTTCAGCCCGCCGCGGAAGCCGGTGCGGCGATAGCTCTCGGCATAGAGGGCAAGCTCGGCCTCCGGCAGCCAGGCGGGCAGGGCGGGGGGCTCGTGCAGGCTGGCGAGGAAACCGCCTTCCGGCAGGTCCGGGTTCCAGCGCTCCGCCTCCGGCGGGTCGCCCGAGAGCGACCAGAAGGTCCGCCGCAGGGTCAGCGTCGGGTCGCGCTCCAGCTCCGCCTCCGCCAGGCCGGGCGCCTGGAAATGCAACTGGTAGAAGCGGTGCCGGCCGGCACGGCGCAGAGCCTCGAAGGGGCTCACGGGCCCGCGCGGCGCATAGGGCACAGAGAGGCCGGCGACGGCGCGGAACCGGTCCGGCCGCAGCAGGGCGGCATTCCAGGCGACCGGTGCCCCCCAGTCATGGCCGACGATCACGGCCTGCCCGAGACCCAGCGCCTCCAGCAGCCCGACCATGTCCCCGACCAGGTGGAGGATGGTGTAGTCCTCGACCGCCGCCGGCGCCTCCGTCCCGCCATAGCCGCGCATGTCGGGGGCAATGGCGCGGAAGCCGGCCCCGGCCAGGGCGGTGATCTGGTGGCGCCAGGAATGCCAGGCTTCCGGGAAGCCGTGGCAGAGCAGCACGGCGGGTCCCTCGCCGGCCTCCGCGATATGCATGCGGATGCCGTTGGTGGCGATGGTCTGGTGGCGGATCTGCATGGCGGCCTCCCCTCCCGCCCCCTGCCGTAGCCGAAAGCCGGCCGGGCGAATCATCGCAAATGCGGGGGGGAGGGCGGCCCCGGCCCGTCCGGCGCGGGCCGGCGCGATTGCCGGTCGGCGGCTTTCCACCCATCCTGTGGCGCAACCGCGCGCCGCACGCGCAAAGGGAGGAACGCATGATGAAGCGCCGCCACATGCTGGGCGCGGCCGGGCTGCTCGCGGCCCCGGGGCTCGCCCGCGCGCAGGCCTGGCCGGCCCGGCCCGTCACCCTCATCGTCCCCTGGGCCGCCGGCGGCGGCACGGATACCGTGGCCCGCATCTTCGCCCAGGGGCTGGAGCGGGAGCTGGGCCAACCCGTGAATGTCGTGAACCGCACCGGCGGCAACGGCATTACCGGCCATTCGGCCATCGCGACCGCGACGCCGGATGGCTACACCATCGGCATGGGGACCTCGGAATTCGCCAATTTCCGGACCCTGGGCCTGGTGGATTTCGGGCCGGAGAATTTCGACCTGCTCTCGCGGGTGGCGGTCCTGCCGGCCGGCGTGACGGTGTCGGCGCAATCCCCCTGGTCCGATTTCCCGGCCTTCGCCGCGGCCCTCAGGGAAAGCCGGCGCGGGCAGCTCACCGGCTCCGGCGTCGGTGCCGGCGGATCCTGGCACCTGGCCGCGGCCGGCCTGTGCCGCGCGCTCGGCCTGGAGGCCGACCGCATCCGCTGGATCCCGAGCAATGGCGGCGCGCCGGCGCTGCAGGACCTGGTGGCGGGCGGCCTCGGCGTCTTCACCGGCTCCCCGGTCGAGGCGCAGTCGCTGGCCGCCGCCGGGCGGGTGCGCGTGCTGGCGGTGATGGGGGAGCAGCGCCTCTCCACCATGCCGGAGGTGCCGACCCTGCGCGAGACGGGGCTGGACTGGGCCTATGCCAACTGGTTCTCCCTGGTCGCGCCGCGCGGGATCCCGGCCCCGGTGCGCGGCCCGCTGCTGGCCGCCGCGGCCCGCGCCCATGCCCGGCCCGAGGTGCAGGACCAGCTCCGCGGCCGCGGCATCGTGCCGGTCTGGGACGGGCCGGAGGGCTTCGCGGGCTTCGTCGCCGATTTCACCGAGACCTCGGCCAGGCTGCTGCGCGAGCTTGGCCTGGCGAAGGGATGATATCGCCCCGCAGGCAGGCTTGCGCTTGTCTGCGGCCCTGGGCGCCGATGGCACCTAGAAGGCAGGACCTTGCCGGCCGGCAGGAGCCGGCAGGACCGCGCGCCTATCGCGCGAAGTCCGGCGCCTCCTGCATCAGGATCCGCTTCACGCTCTCCAGGTGCAGGCGGGCGCTCTCGCGGTCGCCCTCCCGCATCTGCTCATAGGTCCTGCGCGCCATCTCCGGCGGCACGACCTTCAGCGGGCGGTTCATGGTCATGGCGAGCCGCTGCACCTCGCAGGCGCGCTCGAGGTAGTAGAGGTCGTCCCAGGCCTCGGCGATGGTCGGGCCCAGCACCATGACGCCATGGTTCTTCATGAAGACGATGTCCGCCTCCCCGATCGAGGTGGCGATGCGGTCGCCCTCCCTCTCGTCCAGCGCCAGCCCGCCATACTCCTCATCGACCACCGTGCGGCCGTAGAATTTCAGGGCCGTCTGCCCGGCCCAGACCAGCGGCGGGCCCTCCAGCATCGCCAGCGCGGTCGCGTTCGGCATATGGGTGTGGAAGGCCGCCCTGGCGCGCGGCACGTTCTTGTGGACGCGGGCATGGATGTAGAAGGCCGTTGCCTCCGGCACGCCCTCGCCGGCCACCACATTGCCGTGGAAGTCGCAGACCAGCAGGCGGGAGGCGGTGATCTCCGCGAAGGCCCAGCCATAGGGGTTCACCAGGAACAGGTCGTCCCGCCCCGGCACCACGAAGCTGAGGTGGTTGCAGATCCCCTCATGCAGGCCGAGCTTCGCCGCCATGCGGAAGCAGGCGGCGAGGTCGATCCGCGCCTGCTGCACCGCATCGGCGTCGAGGTCGCTGTTGCGGAGGATGGCGGGCGCCTTCGCGCCCCCGAAGGCATGGGCCATGGCGGGACTCCCGGTCGTTCCCGCGGAGGCTAGAACCGTTCGCCGAAGGGCGGAAGCATCCGCCGGTGCCGCGTTCCACCGGCCTGCATCCATCCGGACCGATATGATCCTGCCACCTGGCGCGCAGCCGCCGCACCGGCCCGGCGGGCGATGCCGGAGGGCGGAAGTCGGGGCGTCCGCGGCGCGGCCTCAATACGGATAGCTGCGCCAGCCCTGGCGGCGCCAGCGCTGGTACTCCCAGCGCTCGATCTGGTCGCGGGTCAGGTTGCGGCGGGCCTCCCGCGGGCCGTTCCAGAAGCGGTCGGCCGCCTCCTTCTCCCGCTGCCGGTCCCAGAACCCTTCCAGCTGCCGCTGGCGCTCGGCCGGGCTGGCGGCGGCGGGCGGGTCCTGCCGGGTGGGCAGCTCCGCGGCGCAGCCGGCCAGCGGCAGCACGGCGAGGAGGGCGCATCGGTGCATGCCAGGGATATCGGGGCCGCCGGCTCCTCTCGCCAGGGCGTGGCTTGCGCCGACGGCCGAGCCAAGGGAGGATCGGGCATGGCCGATGCCCCTCCACTCGCCGGCGTGCTCGAGACCGCGCTCTATGTGGACGACATGGCGCGCGCCCGCGCCTTCTACGAAGGGGCGCTGGGCCTCGCGCCGATGTTCGGCGATGAGCGCCTGACCGCCTATCCCGTGGGTGGCCGCAGCGCGCTGCTGGTCTTTCTCCGCGGCAGCACGACGGAAACCGTGCACCTGCCGGGCGGCACCATCCCGCCGCATGACGGCGCCGGGCCGGTCCATTGCGCCCTGGCCATCACCGCCGCCGATCTGCCGGGCTGGGAGGCGCGGCTGGCCGAGCGGGGCGTCGCGATCGAGGGCCGCACCCATTGGCCGCGCGGCAGCATCAGCCTTTATTTCCGCGACCCGGACGGGCACCTGCTGGAACTGGCGACGCCTGGCCTCTGGCCCGTCTGGTAGGCCGGGCAGGACCGGCAAGGGCGGTCCGGCCTTCCTGTCCGAAGGCCGATCCACGGCGGGGCCCGATATCTCCCGACCTGCCGCGATCTGCGCTAGACGGGGACGGAACCGTCCAGGGAAGAACCGCCATGCCGCTGCCAGGGCTCGAGGGCCTCGACTGCTACCGCGTCGAGGTCGAGGATTTCGTCGCCACCGCCACCATCGACCGCCCCCCGGTGAACGCCCAGAACGCGAAATTCCGGGAGGAGACCTGCCGGCTCTTCGATGTGCTGCATGACAGCCCGGAGGTCCGCGCGGTGGTCCTGACCGGCGCCGGCCGCGCCTTCTCCGCCGGCGCCGACCTGAAGGAGCGGCCGGGCATGGCGGAGAGCCGCGGCGCCTATCCCCGCCACAACCGCCTGGTCCGCGCCGCCTTCGATGCCCTGATCGAATGCGACAAGCCGATCATCGCCGCGGTCAACGGCGCCGCCATCGGCGCCGGCTGCGTGCTCGCCCTCTGCGCCGACATCATCCTCGTCTCGGAGGACAGCTTCATGTCCATGACGGAAGTGGATGTCGGCCTTGCCGGCGGGGTGAAGCATGTGCTGCGGCATTTCGGCCAGTCCGACGCGCGCCTCATGCTCTACACCGCGCGCCGCATCAGCGGACCGGAACTGTACCGGATGAATGTTGCCTCCGCCTGCCTGCCCGGCGACAGGCTGCTGGAGGCGGCCAAGGGGATCGCGCGGGAGATCGCGGGCAAGGTGCCGCTCGCGGTGCGGGCCGCCAAGCGGTCCTTCACCCTGGTCGAGGACATGGCCCTGCATGAGGGCTACCGCTACGAGCAGACGCAGACCGTCGCCCTGTCCACCACCGAGGACACGAAGGAGGCGCAGCGCGCCTTCGCGGAGAAGCGCAAGCCGGTCTTCAAGGGCCGCTGACGCCCGCAGCGGACCGGCATCCGGGACTGAATGCCGATCCGCCGGTGCTCTTTGTTTTTCGGGCAGGATCGCGCATTCGGTCGGTCACGGCCTCCGCGATCCGCTCTGGCCGGGAGAATACCAGGATGTCCATGTTGACCCGCCGCGCCGCGCTTGGGGGCCTCGGCGCCCTCGCCCTCGGTGCGCCCGCCCTGGCGCAGCCGCAGCAGCGCACCATCCGCGCCCTGCTCGGCTGGCCGCCCGGCGGCTCCTCCGACATCGTCTGCCGCACCATGGCGGAGCGCATGCGCGGCCCGCTCGGCGCCAATATCGTGGTGGAGAACCGGCCGGGCGCCGGCGGGCGCATCGCGCTGGAGGCGATGAAGGGCGCGCCGACGGATGGCAGCCTCTATATCCAGACGCCGGCCTCCATGCTGGTGATCTACCCGCATCTCTACCGGAGCCTACGCTACGACCCGCTGGCGGATTTCACCCCGGTGACGACGGTCTGCGCCTTTGCCTTCGCCTTCACCGTGCGCGCCGACCACCCCGCGAGGACGCTGGCGGAATTCGTCGCCTGGGCGAAGGGACGCCAGCAGACCGACTGGGCCAGTCCGTCGCCCGGGACGGCGCCGCATTTCATGGGCGTGGAATTCGCGCGGCGGGCCGGGATTGCCCTGAACCACGTGCCCTATCGCGGCGGCGCCCCGGTGATGACCGATGTGCTGGCCGGGGTCATCAGCGCCGGGATGAACGTGCTGTCGGAGCCGATGCCCTTCCACCAAGCCGGGCAGATGCGCATCCTCGCCATCAGCGCGCCCGCGCGGTCGCCGCGCCTGCCGGATGTGCCGACCTTCGCGGAGGCGGGCTTCCCCGAACTGACCCGGCAGGAATGGTTCGGCGTGCTGCTGCCCGCCGGCGCGCCGCAGAATGTGGTGCAGCCGCTGCATGCGGCCCTGGTCGCGGCCGTCCGCACGGCGGAGGTGCAGGAGGTGCTGACACGGCTGGAATTCACGCCGGAGGTGATGGAGCCCACCGCCTTCGCCGAGCGCATCCGCGCGGAGCGCGAGAGCTGGGGCCCGATCGTCGCCGCCTCCGGCTTCAGGCCGGAGGAGTAGGCGAGGCGGGGCCGGGTCCCGTCAGCCCTGCGCCGGCCCACCGAGGAAGCGGGAGAGGGTTGCGGCCTTCTCCCGCGGCCCGGCCTGGTCCGCCGCCATGTCCTCGTAGAAGCGGGCGATCGCCTGGTAGATCGCCGCCGCCTCCGGCCCGGTGAAATCCGCGATCTCCTCCATCTCGCCCACCCAGCGATAGGCCTTGTCGGGCATGGGCGGCACCATGCGCCGGAACCAGGCGAGGAGCTGGGGCTGGCTGCGCTCCAGCTCCGCCCGCAGCCCCTCCGCCGCGCCGGCGCGCGTCGCCGCCAGCATCATGGCGGAGGAGAGGGCGACCAGCCCCTTGGTGATGCCGGCATAGGACATTTTCAGCGCCGAGGCGGCCCCGATGGGCCCGGGCGTCACCCGGACATCAAGGCCGTGCTCGCGCAGCGGTGCCAGGCGCTCCGCCTCCTCGCCCGAGACATAGAGGGCCGGGGTGTAGCCGTCCTCGCGCGGCGGGCCGCCGCTGATGCCGCCATCAACGAAGGCCGCGCCGGTGGGAGCGATGATGGCTGCGACCTCCTTCGCCGTCTCCGGGCTGATTGCGTTGCAGTCCACATACACGGCCTTGCGCGGCGCGGCGGCGAGGGCCGGCGCCAGCCATTGCGCGCAGGCCCGCGCTTCCGCCGGCGGCAGGACGCTCAGGACGATGTCGGCGCCGGCCATCTCCTCCGGCGTCGCGTCCCGCATCCCGGCCTCCGCCGCCCGGCGGGCGCTGGCGGCGCTGCGGCCGGCGAGGCTGGTCAGCACCGTGGCGCCGCGCTGCGTCAGGTGGCGGCCCATGCCGGCGCCCATGGCGCCCTGGGCCTGGATGGCGATGACGGCCATGGCGTGCTTTCCTCCCCTGCAAGGAACCGTCCCGAGGAAGCGGCATCATGGACCACCTCACGCTCGCCGTCGTCTCCCGCAACTACTTCAACCTGCCGGCCTGGATCGGGCTGCATGCCGGGCTCTTCGCGGCGGAGGGGCTCGAGGTCCGGATCGACCATATCGAGGGCATCGAGGAGGTGAACGACCGGCTGCGGGACGGCCGCGCCCAGCTCGCCTATGGCGTGACCGAGCACGTGATCCTGGAGGCGGAGGCGGGCGGCCGGCAGAAGATCATCGGCGGCAATGTGAACCGCCTGCCCTTCTCCTTCATCGCGCGCCCCGGCATCCGCGATTATGCGGATCTGCGCGGCAGGCGGATCGGCGTCTCCTCGCTCCGGGCCGGCTCCTCCTCCCTCATCATCAGGCTGCTGGCGAAGCGCGGGCTGCACTGGCCGGAGGATTACGAGCTGGTGCCCTGCGGCCCCATCCTGGCGCGCTGGGACATGCTGCGATCCGGCGGCATCGATGCCGGGCTGCAGGGCGCGCCGCTCGATCATATCGCGCTCGACCAGGGTTTCGTCAGCCTGGGCAACCCGCGGGAGGAGGTGCCGGAATTCCAGTTCACCAGCCTGGATGTGGATGCCGGCTGGGCGGCGGCGAACCGCGACCTGATGCTGCGCTTCTGCCGCGCCTTCCTGCGCGCGCATGAGCGCTTCTACACGGACCAGGAGACCGCCAGCCGCATCGCCATGCAGGAGAGCGGGATCGAGCGCCGCTATGCCGACCGCGCCTGGGAGGAATACACACGCGACGCCATCTTCCCGCGGGACGGGGAGGCGAGCGAGGCCGGCGTGCAGGCGCTGATCGAGATCAGCAGCCTGATCCGCGCGCTGCCGGAGCGACCGCGCCGGGCGGCCGATTACATCGACCGCTCCTGGCTGGCCGAGGCGAGGGCCTCGCTGTGACGGGCGGCAGTGTAACCATCGACTACGGCGACCGCGCCCGCATCGGGCTGCTGGTGCCCTCCGGCAACAGCGCGGCGGAGCCGGAGATCCACGCCATGCTGCCGCCCGGCGTCACGGCCCTGGTGACGCGGCTGGAACTGCGCGGCAGCTCGGAGGCGGAGCTCACGGCGATGCTGGCGGCGCTGGAGCCGGCGGCCCGCCTGCTGGCGGATGCCCGGCCGGATCTCATCGGCTTCCACTGCACCGCCGTCTCCACCTTCGCGCCGGAGCGGGCCGGGGGCATCCGCGCGCGGATCGAGGCCGCCACCGGCCTGCCCGCCTGCAGCACGGCGGACGGCATCCTGGCGGCGCTCGCCGTGCTCGGCCTGCGCCGGGTGCTGCTGGTGACGCCCTATATCGAGCCCGTCCATGCGCGGGAGGTCGCCTGGCTGGCGGCGCATGGCATCGAGGTGGCCGGCGGCAGCCATCTGGGCGTCAACACCAATGCGGAAATGGCGCGCATCCCGCCCGCGACCATCGCCGAACAGGCGAGCGCCGCAGCCCGTGCCGCACCGGATGCGGCGGCCTGCTTCATCAGCTGCACCGCCATCCGCTCGGCCGGGCTGGTCGCGCCGCTCGAAGCCGCGCTCGGCATGCCCGTTCTCACCAGCAACCAGGTGATGGCCTGGCATGCGCTGCGCCGCCTCGGCATTCGCGAGGCCGTGCCGGGCTATGGGCAATTGATGGCGCTGTAGGGCCGGCGAGGGGGCTCCAGTGCCGGTTGGCGCGGCATGGCGGCCGGTGCTGACGGCCCGGCCCGGCGCCGGACGCCTCCGCCACGCGGCAGCGGATTGCATTCATGGCTGAACGCCCATCCGCTGGAGCTCTCTGATCTCCCGGCAGATTCACGCTCCCGGGCGTTCACGCCCGTCCGCGATCCACTCCAGGCAAGGTGCAGACCGACCCGAGCCCGCTTCTCGCGGGCCCATGGCTTGTTGCGCTGTCGCGGGCCTCTATGATCGGCGGCACGCGCCGGCGACAAGCCGGCCATGGGAGAAACGACCCGATGACCAGCCTGACCCGTCGCGGCCTCGGCGCCGCGGCCTTCCTCGCCGGCCTCGCGCCCGCCCTGCTGCGCGCTCAGGGCAGGACCGTGCTGCGCCTCGGCTGGACCAGCGGCGACGGGGCGCAGGACCCCTATGCCGTCGGCGCCCGCGCCTTCCAGAAGGCGCTGGCCGCGCGCGTGGGCGACCGGATCGAGGTGCAGCTCTACCCCAACCGCGCCATCGGCGACGAGCGCCCGATGCTGGACGGCATGCGGCTCGGTACCGTTGATATGGGCGTCATCACCAATGCCGTGATCGCGCAGATCGAGCCGGCCTTCCAGGTGAACGACATGCCCTTCCTCTTCAGCTCGGAGGCGCAGGCGCATGCGGTGCTGGACGGGCCGGTGGGCGCGCAGCTCCGGCAACGGCTGGAAGCGAAGGGTGTCATCCCGCTCGGCTACATGGAAGGCGGCTTCCGCCACATGATCAACAATGTCCGCCCGGTCGTGACGCCGGCGGACCTGCGGGGCATCAAGTTCCGCGTGCTGCAGAGCCCGATCTATATCGAGATGTACCGCAGCCTCGGCGGCAATGCGGTGCCGATGGCCTGGGGCGAGACCTTCACCGCCGTGCAGCAGGGCGCGATCGACGGGCTTGAGATCCCGCTCGGCATCATCGACCAGAACAAGTACCACGAGGTGACGAAGTACCTGTCCCTGACCGGCCATATCTACTCCATGATCGGCCTGCTGATCGCCAGGCGCAGCTTCGACCGGCTGCCGGCGGACCTGAAGGCGGCGGTGACCGAGGCGGGCGCCGAGGCGACGAAGGAGCAGCGCGCGGCCAATGCCAAGGCCCAGGCCGTGTTCCTGGATAACCTGAAGCGCAACGGCATGCAGGTGAACGAGGTGCCGGACAAGGCCGCCTTCCGCCGCGGCGTCATGCCGATGTACGAGAGCTTCAAGGGCCAGATCGGCGCCGACATCATCCGGGACGCGCTGGCGGCGGTGCAGTAGGTGCCGGTCCTCGGACCGCTGGCGCGCGGCGCGGCCTGGCTGACGCGCGCGAGCATCGGCCTCGCCGCCGCGCTGATGCTGGCCGCCATCACCTACCAGGTGGTGATGCGCTACGTCTTCGGCGACACGCCGAGCTGGTCCGAGGAACTGGCCGTGCTGCTCTTCTCCTGGACCGTGCTCGGCGGCCTCGCGCTCGGCGTGCATGAGGGCTGGCATGTCCGGCTGACCCTGCTGCCGGAACGCCTGCCGCGCGGCGGCCGCATCCTGGCGGAGCGGCTGACGGATGCGGTGACGGCGGCGCTCGGGCTCTTCCTCGCCTGGTCCGGCTGGCGCTTCCTCGACATCACCGCGGGCAGCGTTTCGGCCGCCATCGGCTACCCCATCGAGATCCTGAACGCGCTGGCGCCGGTCGCGGGCGCGCTGATGGCGCTGTTCGGGCTGGAACGCGCGCTGCGCCCCGGTGGCGCACTGCCTGTCGAGGAGCCGCCGGCGGCATGAGCGTCACTGCCTGGTGCCTGACCGCGGGCTTCGCCGGGCTGGTCCTGCTCGGCTTCCCCTTCGCCATCGCCATCGCGCTGGCGGTCACCGCCGCGCTGCTGCTGGCGGATATCGAGCCCGCCTTCCTGGCCCAGGCGGTGATCAGCGGCAGCCAGCAATTCAGCCTGCTCGCCATCCCGCTCTTCATGCTGGCGGGCGAATTGATGACGGCAGGGGGGCTTTCGCGGCGGCTGGTCGATCTGGCGGGCACGCTGGTGCGGCACCGGACGGGCGGCCTCGCCATGGTGGCGGTGCTGGCGGCGCTGGTCTTCTCGGCCATCTCCGGCAGCGCGCCCGCGACCACGGCGGCGATCGGCGCCATCCTGATCCCGGCCATGGTGCAGGCGGGCTATGACCGCGGCTTCGCCGCCAGCATCGCGGTCTCGGCCGGCGTTCTGGGTCCGCTCATCCCGCCCTCCATCGCCTTCGTCATCTGGGGGATCGTGGCGGAGCAGTCGATCGGCCGGCTCTTCCTCTCGGGCATCGTGCCGGGGCTGGCGCTGGCGCTCGGGCTGCTGGTGATCTGCTGGGTGCATGCGCGCCGCAACGGCGTGCCGCGCCTGCCGCGTGCCTCCCTGGCGGAGACCTGGGCCGCCTTCCACCAGGGCAAATGGGCGCTCGCCTCGCCCGTGCTGGTGCTCGGCGGCATCTATGGCGGCGTCTTCACGCCGACCGAGGCGGCGGCCATTTCCTGCGTCTATGCCCTGCTGGTCGGGCTGTTCATCGAGCGGCAATTGAAACCCGCGGCGCTGCCGGCGATCTTCGCCCGGGCGATGAAGACCAGCGCCATCGTCTGCGCCATCATCGCCGTCTCGGCCGGCTTCGGCATCCTGGTGGCGCAGGAGCAGATCGCCACGCGCTTCGCCCAGTGGATGGCGGAGAATGTGGAGCAGCGCTGGCTGGCGCTGGCCTCCCTCAACCTCGCCTTCTTCCTGCTGGCGGCGGTAATGGACGAGATCGCCATCATGGTGATCCTGGGCCCGATGCTGATCGCCATCGCCAACCGCTTCGGCGTGGACCCGATCCATTTCGGTGCCATCATCGTGACCAATGTCGCGATCGGGATGGCGGCGCCGCCCATCGGCTACTGCCTCTTCATCGGCATGGCGATCAGCGGGCTGTCGCTGGGGCGCATCGCCCGCGCCATCTGGCCGATGATCCTGCTGATGCTCGTCGTGCTCTTCCTGACGACCTACATCCCGGGCTTCGCCCTGATGCTGCAGCCGGCCGGAAGGTGACGATGCGCCCGCTCTTCGACCCCGCCGAATTCCGCCTGCCGCCCGGCATCACCCATGTCTGCGCCGGCGGGGAGACCGCCTTCCTCCGCCGGCACGACGCGGCGCTGGCGCGCTATGCCGAGGACAAGAGCGCGGGCCCGGCCGGGCGGCAGGCGCAGGAGGCGGAACTGGACCGCGCCCGCGACCTGGTCGCGGCATCCTGGGGCGTGGAGCGCGGGGATATCGGCTTCGTCTCCTCCGTCGCCGAGGGCGTCTCCCTGCTGGTCGAGAGCCTCGACTGGCGGGAGGGCGACAATGTCGTCGTGGACCCGGACGAGTATCCCTCGGTGGTCGCGCCCTTCGCCATGCGGCGCGGGGTGGAATTGCGGACGGCGCGCGCCGACGACCCGGCGGCGCTGGCGGCCGCGGCGGATGCGCGGACGCGACTGATCGCCGTCTCCCACGTCTCCTACCTGACCGGCACGCGCTACGACCTGGGGGCAATCCGGCGCCTGGCCGACAGCGTCGGCGCGCTGCTGGTGGTGGACCACACCCAGGCCGCGGGTTACCTGCCGATCCGGGCCGATCTCGCCGATTTCGCCTTCGCCGCCACCTACAAATGGCTGCTCGGCATGACCGGCACCGCCATCGCCTATTGGAACCGCAAGCGCCAGCCGGGCTGGGCGCCCAGCACGGCGGGGTGGCATTCGATCGAGGGCATGGCGCGGCCGGACTATGCCGCCGGGTTGCGGCTGCGGCCGGACGCCATGCGCTTCACCCGCGGCAACCCGGCGCATGCCGCGGTTTATGTCCTGGGCTCGGCGCTCGATTACCTCGGGCAATACGCGGCGGCCGAGGTGCAGGCGCATGTGCAGGCGCTGACCACGGCGCTGCAGGCGCGCCTGGCGGAGGCCGGCATCCCCAGCACCACGCCCGCCGATCCCGCCCGCCACGGCGCCAGCATCTGCATCGCCCATCCCCGGGCGGCGGCGCTGACCGAGGCGCTGGCCTGCCGCGGCGTCTGGGCCTGGAACGGCCGCGGCCGGATCCGCTTCAGCGTCCATGGCTACAATGGCGGCGCGGATCTGGACCGCATCATGCAAGCCCTGCTGGCCGAATGGCCGGGGGCGGCCCCGAACCCGGTTTCCCCATAGGATCACCGCCATGTCCGAGACGCTGAGCCCCGAACTGCAATCCTGGATCGGCCGCAGCCGCGTGGTGGAGGAGGAGGTCGGCCTCTCCGCCGTGCGCCGCATCGCCGGCATGCTGGACCTGGACCCCGGCGCCTTCCGCAACGGCGACCTGCTGCCGCCGCACTGGTTCACCCTGTTCTTCGCCGATGTGGCGCGGCAGAGCGAGATCGGCCCGGACGGCCACCCGAAGCCCGGCGTCTTCCTGCCGCCCATCCCGCTGCCGCGGCGCATGGGCGCGGGTCGGCGCGTGACGATCCATGACAGCCTCCGTGTCGGCGAGGTGGCGAGCAAGACGGCGGAGGTCGCCGCCATCCTGCCGAAGCAGGCGCGCACCGGCTTCATCACGGTGCTGACCATGCGCCACACCATTCGCGCCCTTGGCCGCCGCGGCAGGCAGGTGATCGCGGTGGACGAATTCGACGCCATCTACCGGGAGGCGGTGAAGCCCGGCGAGAAGAGCGGCACTGGCGCGCCCGTGCCGGCGCCCACGGACGCAGCCTGGCGCGTGGAGAAGCATCTGAGCGCGCCGCTGGTCTTCCGCTATTCCGCCGTCACCTGGAACGCCCACCGCATCCATTACGATGCGGACTACTCCCGGCAGGAGGAAGGCTACCCCAACACCGTGCAGAATGGGGGCCTGACCATGCAACTGCTGCTGGATGCGGCGGTCGCGCACACGCCCGGCACGCTGCGCGGCTTCAGCGCGCGCCTGACGCGACCGATCTATGTCGGGGACACCATCACCCTCTGCGGCCATGCGCCGCGGGATGGCAGGATGATGGCCTGGGTGCAGGACAAGGACGGCCATCTCTGCGCCCAGCTCGATTGCGAGTTCGCGTAATGGCAGGTGGACCACTCGAGGGGGTCAGGGTGGTGGACCTGACGACGGTGGTCGTCGGGCCGATCTGCACGCGCACCCTGGCCGACCAGGGGGCGGAGGTGATCAAGGTGGAGGCGCCGGACGGCGACATCCTGCGCACCCTCGCCGCCGGCAGCCGCACGCCCTCCATGTCCGGCAAATTCATCAACTTCAACCGCAACAAGCGCGCCATCACCCTCGACATCAAGCAGCCGGCAGGGCTCGAGGCGCTGCGGCGGTTGATCGCCGGCGCCGATGTCTTCGTCTCGAATGTCCGGCCCGCCGGGCTGAAGCGAGCGGGGCTCGATCCCGCCTCGCTCGTGCCGCTGAATCCACGGCTGATCCATTGCGGCATCGTCGCCTTCGGGGAGGGTGGGCGCTATGCCGGCCGCCCCGCCTATGATCCGGTCATCCAGTCCCTCTCCGGCGTCGCCGGCACCTTCGAGCGCGCGACCGGGGAGCCGCGCTTCGTGCCCATGGTGATGACCGACCACATCACCGGCCTGGTCGCGGCCCAGGCGATCGGCTTCGCCCTCTACCGCCGCGAGAAGACGGGGGTGGGGGAGGCGATCGAGGTGCCGATGTTCGAGGTGGCGGCAAGCTTCGTCACGTCGGAGCATCTCGGCGCCGCCACCTTCGACCCGCCGGAGGGGCCGACCGGCGATGCCCGGCTGCTGAGCCCCGACTACCGCCCTTTGCCGACGAAGGACGGCTACATCACCGTCCAGCCCAACAGCAACCCGCAGGCCTTCGCCTTCTTCGACGCCATCGGCCGGCCGGAGCTGAAGGAGGATCCGCGCTTCGACACCCCGATCGCCCGCACCGAGAACGCCGCCGAGTATTTCCGGGTGCGCGTGGAGGGCCTGGCGCAGAGGACCACTGCCGAGTGGCTGGAGATTTTCGCCGCCGCGGATGTGCCGGCGGCACGCTACAACCGCATCGACGATCTGCTGGAGGATCCGCACCTGCGGGATGTCGGCTTCTGGCAGTTCGACGAGCACCCGACCGAAGGCCGCATCCGCCGCACCCGCACGCCCGTCACCTTCGGCGGCGGGATGCGGGCGGAGGTGCTGCCCGCCCCGCGCCCCGGTGCCCATACCGATGAAATCCTGATGGAAGCCGGCTACAGCGCGGAGGAGATCGCCGCGATGCGCGAAACCGGTGCTGCCCAATGAGGACCCGACCCATGACGCTGCCCAACTGGCGCTCCCTGCTCTTCGTCCCCGCGACCGCGGAGCGCTTCGTCGCCAAGGCGCATAGCCGCGGCGCTGATGTCATCATCCTCGACCTCGAGGACAGCATCCCGCCGACCGAGAAGCAGGCGGCGCGCGATGCGCTGCCGGCGGCGGCGGCAACGGTGGGCCAGGCCGGCGCGGAGGTCGCGGTGCGCATCAACCGGCCGCTCGAGCTTGCCGTGCCGGACATCGCAGCCGCCGTCATGCCGCAGGTGACGGCGTTGATGCTGCCGAAGGTGATGGGGCCGGAGCATATCCGGCTGCTCTCCGAGGTCGTCGGCGCGCGCGAGGCGGCGCTCGGCCTGCCCATCGGCCGCACGCGCTTCATCGCCATCGTGGAGACGCCGCAGGCCCTGCCGCATCTTGCTGCCATCGCCGCCGCCGATCCGCGCATGGCGGCGCTCGGCGTGGGCTCGGAGGATCTCTCGACCGAGTTGGAAGCGGTGCCGGGCGCCGACCTGCTCTACCATTTCGGCATGATGGTGGTGGCGGCGGCGCGCGGCGCCGGCATCCTGCCGCTCGGCAGCGTCGGCGCCTTCGCCGATTTCCGCGACCTCGAGGGCTACCGGGCCTCCCTGCAGCGCTCCCGCAGGCTCGGCTTCGCCTGCGCCGCCTGCATCCACCCCGCGCATGTGCCGATCATCAACGAGGAATACGGCGTGCCGCCGGCCGAGGCGGACCGCGCCCGCCGGCTGATCGCGGCCTTCGAGGAAGCGCTGGCCCGGGGCGAGGGCGCCGTCGCCTTCGAGGGCGCGATGATCGACCTGCCTGTCGTCGAGCGGGCCCGCAGGTTGCTCGCTCGGGTGCGATAGGATGCGCGCGCGGCGCCTGCCGGCGCGGGCCCGCTGAGGAGGAGAGCAAGATGGACGCGACCCACGACCCGAAGCGGCGCAGCTTCGTCGCCTCCGCTAACGGGCATGCCGATTTTCCGGTCCAGAACCTGCCGCTCGGCGTGTTCAGCCCGAAGGGCGGCGAGGCGCGCGGCGGCGTGGCAATCGGCGACAGCATCCTCGATCTCGGTGCGGTGGCGCATCTGCTGCCGGGCGATGCCTGCAGCGCGGCGGAAGCGGCGGCGGGCGATGCGCTGAACGCATTCTTCGCCCTCGGTGCCGGGCCGCGCCGGGCGCTGCGCGCGGCTTTGTCCGACCTGCTCGCGGAGGGCAGTGCGCAGGAAGCCGCGCTGCGGCCCAACCTCTACGACGCCGCCGACTGCACCCTGCACCTGCCGGCGCGCATCGGCGACTACACGGATTTCTTCGCCGGCATCCATCACGCGACCAATGCCGGCAAGCAGTTCCGCCCGGACAACCCGCTGCTGCCGAACTACAAATATGTTCCGGTAGCCTATCACGGCCGCGCTTCCTCCGTGCGCGTCTCCGGCACCGCGGTGCGGCGGCCGAAGGGCCAGCGCAAGCCGGCCAAGGAGACGGTGCCGTCCTACGGCCCCAGCCGCAATCTCGACCACGAGATGGAATTCGGCATCTGGATCAGCACCGGCAATGCGCAGGGGGAGCCGATCCCGATCGGACGGGCCGCCGAGCACATCGCCGGCTTCTGCCTGCTGAACGACTGGTCGGCGCGCGATATCCAGGGCTGGGAGGCGCAGCCGCTCGGCCCGTTCCTGGCCAAGAATTTCGCCACCTCCATCAGCCCCTGGGTCATCACGCCCGAGGCGCTGGAACCCTTCCGCATCGCCCAGCCGCCGCGCCCGGAAGGCGATCCGAAACCGCTGGACTATCTCTGGGACGAGCAGGACCAGGCACGGGGCGCACTGGACCTGGCGGTGGAGGTGCTGTTGCAGACGAAGCAGGGCGGGCCCTTCCGCCTCTCGCTCTCCAACACCAGCCATCTCTACTGGACCTTCGCGCAGATGGTCGCGCACCATTCCTGCAATGGCTGCAACCTGCAGCCGGGCGATCTCTTCGGCAGCGGCACCATCTCCTCCCCCACCGAGGACGGCTTCGGCGCGCTGCTGGAGATCACGCTTGGCGGGCGCAAGCCGGTGATCCTGCCGAATGGCGAGGAACGGCGCTTCCTGGAGGATGGTGACACGGTGATCTTCCGCGCCCGGGCACAGCGCGACGGCTTCGTGCCCATCGGCTTCGGCGAGTGCCGGGGCACGATCCTGCCCGCGTCATGACCGGCATCCTGGCCGGCATCCAGGTCGTGGAACTCGGCCAGGTGCTGGCCGGACCCTTCGCCGGCGCCATCCTCGCCGATCTGGGCGCCGAGGTGGTGAAGGTGGAGAAGCCCGATGGCGGCGACGATGCCCGCCAGATGGGCCCCGCCTTCCGGCATGGCGATGCGCTGAACTTCCACGAGTTCAACCGCGGCAAGCAGAGCGTCACGCTCGACCTGAAAACCCCCGCGGGGGTCGAGGCGCTGCACGCGCTGCTGCGGGAGGCCGATATCCTGATCCACAACCTTCGCCCCGGCGTGGCGGAGGCGCTCGGCATCGGCCCGGCGGAGGTCACGGCGCGGCACCCGCGGCTGATCTACTGCGCCATGGGCGCCTTCGGCCACAAGGGGCCGCTGGCGCATCGCCCGGGCTATGAGCCGCTGTTCCAGGCCTTCGCCGGCCTCTCCTCCATCACCGGCGAGCCGGAGGGGCCGCCGGTGCGGATGGGCGCCAGCGTGGTGGACCAGGGCACCGGCATGTGGACGGTCATCGGCGCGCTCGCGGCCCTGCAGCAGCGCGCCCGCACCGGCCGCGGCTGCGTGGTGAACACCTCCCTGTTCGAGACGGCGCTGCTCTGGGCGGGGCAGAAGATCAGCGCCTATGTGAACCAGGGCAAGCTGCCGGAGCGCCACGCCTCCGGCCATCCGAATTTCGTCCCCTATCAGGCCTTCGACTGCGCCGATGGCCCGCTGCTGGTCTGCTGTGGCAATGACCGGCTGTTCCGGAAATTCGCCGAGGTGCTCGGCCGCCCGGACTGGCCGCAGGATCCGCGCTTCGCCACCAACCGCGCGCGGCTGGCGAACAAGGATGCGCTGCTGCCCGGGATCGCCGCGCTGCTGCGCGCCCGGCCACGCGCCGCGCTGGCGGAGGCGCTGGTGGCGGCGGGCGTGCCCTGTTCCCCCGTGAACAGCATCCCGGAGGTGCTGGCGGAGCCGCAGACCGCGGCCATGGAGATGCTCCAGCCCGTGCCGGGCGAGGATTTCTCCCTGGTCGCCATGCCGCTGTCCTTCGACGGCGAAAGGCCGCGCATCCGGCATGGCGCGCCACGACTTGGTGAGCAGCCTGCCGCCATGACCCCCGACGTCATCGATTCCGCGCCGCGCGACGGGTGATCCTGCCTGCGTCGGCGGACAGGTGCCGCCGCGCAACGCAGGAGAGACCCGATGCATGACGTCATCATCGACCGCTATATCGCCTGCTGGAACGAGGGTGATGCAGCGCGCCGGCGCGACCTGATCGCCGCTACCTTCACCGAAGCCGCCACCTATTGCGACCCGATGCTGCAGGGCGAGGGCCAGGCCGGCATCGACGCGCTGATCGCCGCGGCGCGGCAGCAATTCCCCGACCTGCGCTTCCGCCGCCGCGGCGGCGCCGATGCGCACCATGACCGGCTTCGCTTCGCCTGGGATCTGGGGCCGGAAGGGGCGGCGCCGGTCGCGGGCGGGACGGACATGGCAGTGGTCGCGGGGGATGGCCGCCTCGCTGCCGTCACGGGCTTCATCGACTTCGCGCCGAAGGGGGAGTGAGTGCCATGGAACGGATCATCCCCTCCGCCTTCCTTCGCCGCGTGCTCTGGGCGGATGCGCTGAGCTGCCTTGCCATGGGGCTGCTGCTCGCCCTGGCGGCCACGCCGCTCGCCCGCTGGTTCGGCCTGCCCGGCATCATGCTGCGGGAGGTCGGACTTTTCCTGCTGGCCTTCGCCGCGCTGGTCGCGGTGCTGGCGTGGCGCCGGGCCTCACCCAGGCTGCTCTTCTGGGCGGTCATCATCGGCAACGCGCTCTGGGCGCTGGACAGCGTGCTGCTGCTGGTCTCGGGCTGGGTCGCGCCCACGGCCCTCGGCGGCGCCTTCGTGGTGGCGCAGGCGCTGGTCGTCGCGCTGCTGGCGGAGCTGGAATACAGCGGCCTGCGCCGCTCCGCCCCGCTGGCCGCGTGAGGCACCCGGTGCAGGCCATGGCGGGCCGGATGCGGCCCGCCAGCCCTCCTACCAGTTCTTCTTCAGCCCGCCCCCGCCGGAGCTGAGCGGCTGCGCCGGGGCCGGCGGGATATAGCCTGCCTGCGGCGGCACATAGCCGGCCGGCGGCACGATCCAGCTCGGCGCCGGCGGGGCATAGACCACCGGAGGGGGCGCGTAGATCACCGGCGGCGGGGCATAGACGACCGGCGGCGGCAGCCAGGCCGGCGGCCCCCAGTAACCATAGGGGCGCGGCGCGTAGTAGTAGGGCGCGGGCGGGCCGAAGGTGATGCCGAAGCCCACCCCACCCCCGCGCCGGCCATGGGCGGCCGCATCGGCCGGGGCGAGCGCGACGGCGAGGCCGAGCGCGGCGGCGAGACAGGCGGCGCGACGGATCGACATGGGCGGGGCCTCCGGGGCCGCGCCGGGCGCGGCCAGCAACTGCATCCATGAGATAGTGCGGCGGCTTCGTGGCGCAATCAGGGCCGTCACCCCGCCAGTTCCCGCGCCAGGGCGAAGCAGCGGTCGCGCGCCGCTGCGACGCGCCGGGCGATGCCTTCTGCCGCCGCCGCATCCCGCACCAGGGCGCCGCTCCGGGCCTCCAGCATCCTCGCCATCTCGGCCGGCGCCGGGCCGCCCTGCACGGTGCGGGCACGGATATTCGCCGCCGGATCGAGCGCCTGCGCCACCGCTTCCTCGGGGATGCCGAGCGGCCTGCCGAAGAGCGCCTCCGCCGCCCGGTCGAGATCGGCGCCGCGGAGCGTCTCGGCGCTGCGGCCGGCCTCCAGCGCCTCCCGCACCACCAGCGCAACCACGTTATGCGCCATGCGGAAGGACAGGCCGCTTTCCCGCACGATGACATCGGCAAGCTCGGTCGCGGTGCCGAAACCCTCGGCCGCGGCACGCGCCATAGGTTCGGGCCGCAGGGTGAGGCCGGCGAAGACCTCTTCCATCAGCGCGAGGATGCGGCGGGTGCGGGTCGCGGCATCGAGGATGGGCTCGTTCACCGCCGTCACGGCATCGTTCACATCGGCGAAGGCGGTGTTCTTCGTGCAGCCCAGCGCGGCGGCGAGCGCGCCCTGCACCATCCCGGCGGCGGCGCGGACATGCTCCAGCGCCGCCGGGTTCTTCTTCTGCGGCATGATGGAGGAGACGGCGCAATGCCGGTCCGCCAGTTCCAGGAAACCGTATTCCCAGGTGGACCAGGCCATCAGGTCGGTGGCGAGGCGCGACAGGAAGGTCGCCAGCACCGCCAGCGCCGCGCCCGCCTCCAGCGCATCGTCGCGGGAGGAGACGGCATCATAGGCGATCTCGAGCGGCGCCGGAAAACCGAGCAGTTCCGCGGCGAGGCCGCGGTCAAGCGGGAAGGCGGTGGTGGTGAGCGCCCCGGCGCCGAGCGGGCAGAGATCCGCATGCGCCAGCGCGCCGGCCAGGCGGGCCTGGTCCCGCGCCAGCACATCGGCGGCCGAAAGCAGCCAGTAGCCGAAGGTGACGGGCTGCGCGTGCTGGGTGTGGGTGTAGCCCGGCATCACCACCCCGGCATGCTCCCCGGCCAGGCGCAGCAGCGTGCCGCGCAGCCCGAGCAGGGCGCGCTGCGCGTCCAGCAACTGCGTGCGCAGCGCCATGCGCCAGGTGGTGGCGTTCAGGTCGTTCCTGCTGCGCCCGGTATGCAGCCGCCCGCCGGTATCGGGGCCGAGGGCCTGGACGATCCGCTTCTCGACATAGGAGTAGAGATCCTCCGCGCGGTGATCGACCGGCACGCTCTCCGGCCCCTGCGCCGACATCTCCAGCACCACGCGCAGGCAGGCGGCAATCGCCTCCCGCCCCACGATCCCCTGGCGCTCCAGCATCAGCCCATGGGCGCAATGGGCCCACATCTCGTGGTCGAAGACCTGGGCCTGGGCGCGGGCGACGGCCGGGCGGTAGTAGCTCTCGACCAGCATGGCGGAGGGCGGCTCCTTCACCCGTTCGCGCAGGCTCACTGCCTCGGCCATGGCGTCCTCCCCCTTGTTCCTGCCGTGATTGGCGGCGAGGCTAGCGCAGTTGCGGAGCGGATTCACGCCTCCGGGTCCATTCGCGGCAGCGCCGCGAAGCCCTCCGGCGATCTGCCCCGGGCCAGGGACGGAAACGGGACAAGCGCCATGCGCATCGAGCGGATCGAGGCCATCGCCATCGAGATACCCCTGCCGCGGCGCTTCGCGGGCAGCGTCTATGCCATGACGACGCGCTGCGCCGTCATCACCCGCCTCCGCACCTCGGACGGGCTGGTGAGCGAGGTCTATAACGGCGACAACCGGGAGCATGGCGCGGAGATCGTCCGCCTCATCACCGGGGAGATCGCGCCGCTGATCCTGGGCGAGGACGCGACCGCCTATGAACGCCTCTGGCGGAAGGCGCATGCCATCACCATTCCCAACCGCGACCGCAAGCTGGCCATGGAGGCGATCGCCTGCGTGGACACGGCGGTCTGGGACCTGCTGGGCAAGCGGGCGGGGCTTTCGGTGCGGCAGTTGCTGGGCGGGTACCGGTCCGAACTGCCGATCATCTCCATTGGCGGCTATTACGCCGAAGGCAAGACGCTGCTCGACCTGGCGAAGGAGATGGAGCAGCTGCGCGCCTGGGGGATGGGCGGCTGCAAGGTGAAGGTCGGCGGCCTCTCGCCCGAGCAGGATGCCGAGCGCGTGCGGGCCGCGCTGGACGGGGCGGGGGAGGGCTTCCTGATCGCAGTGGATGCCAATCGCGGCTGGAGCACGGCCGATGCCATCCGCTTCGCCCGGCTGATCGAGGAGTGGCCGATCGCCTGGTTCGAGGAACCCTGCCACTGGTATGACGAGGCGCGCGGCATGGCGGAGGTGCGGCGCGCGACGCGCATCCCGGTCAATGCCGGGCAGAGCGAATACAGCGCGCATGGCGTCCGGCGGCTGCTGGATGCCGGGGCGGTGGACATCGTGAATTTCGACGCCTCCGAGGCCGGCGGCATCACCGAATGGCGCCGCGCCGCGGCGGCCTGCGCCCTGGTGGATGTGCGCATGGCGCATCATGAGGAGCCGCAGATCGCGGCGCATATGCTGGCGGCGATCCCGCACGGGATCTGTGTGGAGTGCTTCGCCGATCCGGCGCGCGACCCGCTCTGGCCGCATCTGCTGCCCGATGCGCCGCGGCCGAAGGATGGGATGCTGGCGGTGCCCGACCGGCCCGGCTTCGGGATCGCGCTGGACCAGGATGCGGTGCGGAAGTTCACGATCGCGTCCGCTGCGGCGTAGCCCAAGGCCGGGTCCAGGGGGCGGATGAGCGCCTTTGGCGCTCAATCCCCTGGCGGGGAAGCGCGAGGGGGCGAGGCCCCCTCGTTGCTGGTTATTCGTAGATCAGCGACAGCGTCTCCGCGACCAGCGCCGGCCGCTCGCTGCCCTCGACCTCCACCGTCGATTCCATGGTCAGCCGGGCGCCGCCCTCGATTGTCTCGACATTCTTGAGCGTCAGGTGCCCGCGCACGCGCGCCCCCGCCGGCACCGGCGCGGTGAAGCGCACCTTGTTGGAGCCGTAATTGACGCCCCGGCTCCGCTTCTTCACGCGGAAGATGCCCTGGTTCAGCTTCGGCAAAAGGGAGAGGGTGAGATAGCCATGGGCAATGGTCTTGCCGCCCGGCATCTCCTTCTTCGCCCGCTCCACATCCACATGGATCCACTGGTGGTCGCCGGTCGCCTCGGCGAACTGGTCGATCATCCGCTGGTCCACCACGAGCCAGTCGCTGGTGCCGAGCTTCTTGCCGACATGGTTCGGCAGGTCGGCGATGGAGTCGATCTCGAGCATCGTTTCCTCCTCATGCTTCGCCGGAATTCCTGCCATGCCCGACCGGGCTTGGCCAGACGCGCGGGCCGGGGGATCATCCGGCGCGATGCCCGAATTCCAGCCCGCACCCGCCACCCTGCCCCCCGGCCACCGCGTCTATGCCATCGGCGATGTCCATGGCTGCGATGACCGGCTGGCGACGCTGCATGCCAGGGTCGCGGCGGATCTCCGGGCGCGGCCGGTGGCCGAGCCGCTGCTGCTCCATCTCGGCGACTATGTGGATCGCGGGCCGGACAGCGCCGGAGTGGTGGCGCGGCTGGCCGCCGGCTCGCCGCTGCCGGGCGTGCCGATGGTGAACCTCATGGGCAACCATGAGCGCACCATGCTGGATTCGCTGGCGGGCGAGCGGGCCTCGATCACGGACTGGCGGATCTGCGGGGGGCGGGAGGCGCTGGCGAGCTGGGGGCTCGATGCGGATGGCGACCCGTCGCTCTGGGCGGCGGGCATCCCGGTGGCGCATCTCGAGTTCCTCCGGGGCCTCGCGCTGCATCACCGCCTTGGCGGCTATCTCTTCGTCCATGCCGGGCTGCGGCCGGGCCTGCCGCTGGAGGCGCAGTCGCCGGACGACCTGCTGCGCATCCGTCACAGCTTCCTGAACTCGGAGGCGGATTTCGGCGCCGTGGTGGTGCATGGCCATTCGCCGACGCGCGGCCCGGTGGTGAAGGCCAACCGCATCGGCATCGACACCGGCGCGGTCTTCGGGCGGGAGCTGACCTGCCTGGTGCTGGAGGACGACCGGCTGGCCTTCCTGCAGGCATGAGGCGCGGCTCCTACCCGGGCCACCGCCCTGGCCGCGGCGGCGCCAGGCGCGCCGCGCCCCGGCAGGACGGCAAGGGCAGGGGAGGCCGGCGCCGGCCCTCCCGCCGGCCGGGCGGCCTGCCCTGATGCGCGGCAGGGTAGGGGCCGCGCTCCTCCGGCTACCCGCCATCCTCCTCCTCGCGGCGCTGCTGGGCGGCGGCTGCGCCGGGTCGGCGGCCAGAGAGGGCGCGCCATCCGCGCAGAGCCACGGCGAGCTTCTCTGCGCGCCGCGCATGGGCGCGCGCCGGGAGCCGCCGCCCGCGATGGCCAGCGGCGATATCGACCGCCTGGTCGGGCTGGGCGTTCCGCGCGCCGCGGCCGAGGTCGCCGATGCCATCGGCGCCGGCGAGCCCCTGCTGCACCTGGCGGCGCTGGAGGCAGAGGGGCGCCGCGGCACGGCCGCGCAACTCCGCCTCCTGCATCTGCGCCAGGCGGTGATGGACCGGATCATGCTGGCGATGCTGGACGTCTCCGGCATGCTGGCGGCGATCGACTGCGAGGGGGAGCGGGGCGACCAGCTCCGGGTGCGCCTGCAGGGCATCGAGAACCGGCGGGCGCGCCGGCTGGGCATCGCCAGCATCATGGTCGGCGCCCTCACGGCGGCGCTGTCCGGCGGCCTCTCGGTCGCCGGCAGCGGCAGCGCCGATGTCGTGGCGATGGTG
This sequence comes from Roseicella aerolata, assembly GCF_020523605.1. Classification (GTDB taxonomy): domain Bacteria; phylum Pseudomonadota; class Alphaproteobacteria; order Acetobacterales; family Acetobacteraceae; genus Paracraurococcus; species Paracraurococcus aerolatus. The sequence goes on from NZ_JAJAQI010000003.1 coordinate 77,525, forward strand.
GGCGGCCTCGGCGAGGCCTCGGTGGCGACGGCCCTGCTGGTCGGCTCGGCCAGCGGGAAACTGCGCACCGAACGCAATCTGCTGCGCGATGTCCGGGAGCAGCCGGCCCGGTCCGAACTCTTCCCCGCAACGGTCTGGCGCTACCTGACGCGGCGGCCGGGCGGCGAGGCCGGCCGGCCCAGCATCGCCGAGACGGTGGTCGCGGCCTGGCGCGCCGCCGAACTGCTCGGGGAGCCGGGCTCGGAGACGGAGCGCAGCCGGGCCGCGCTGCTGTTCGGGCCGGGCGGCACCTATACGGTCGAGGAGCTGGAGGCGCGGGATGCGATGCTCGACCTGCTGGAGGCCAGCATCGCGCTGATGAGCGAGGACCTCCGGATGCTCCTGCAGGAGTTGCCGGCGGCGGGCGGCCAGGGGCCCGCAGGGCGCTGACCGTCGGGCCGTCCGCCCGGAGCAGATCGCGGGAGGCCGTGGACGACCGGGCGCGTGACCCTGCCCGGACACCGAAAAGCTTCAGCGGATGGGCGTTCAGGTATGAAGGCCCATCCGCTGGCGTGGGGCCAGGCGGTCCGGGCGCGGCGCGGTCAGCGCCGGCCCATGCCCCTGGGGCTGGTGTACATCACCTGGGCGTCCTCGCCCCCGCCGAGCAGCCAGGCCTCGCGGCCCATGCCGCCCGGGGCGGGCGCGCCGTAGATCCAGTACGGGCTCCCGCCATTATTGCCGCCGAAGGTGGCGACCCGGCCGGGCTGCTCCTGGGTGGCGCCGCCGCCGGCGCCGCCACCGCCATAGGTGATGGTCCGGTCGTCGCCGCCACCGCTGAGGCTGGCGCTGCCGCCGCCGATGACATTGCCGGCCCGGACCGGCAGGCTGCCGCCATCGAGCGGGGCCTGGGCGAGGGCGGCTGCCGGGGCGGCAGCGAGGGCGCCGAGGAAGGCGAGGGACTGGAATGCGGTGCTGCGTGCCATGGTATCCTCCATCGCGGCCTTCTGAATGCCGCGTTCCGGGAGCGGGCTGAAAACAGGCAAGTCGGCAACGCCGTCTCTTTTATGCGGCCGGGGCGCTAAAATCTGTGACGCGGCGCACGGTACGGGCAGGGGCGGCCAAGGCCAGGACCCGGCCCTGGCGGCCGGTGGTCCGCCGGTCGGGAGGCTTCCCATGCCTGGCGCGTGACGTCCCGAGCTGCGGCCGAGGAAGGCGCGCCGCGGCCGGTGCTGCGCAGCCAAGGCCCGAAGGGCCGCCCGCTTCTGGGGCAGGACAGGCGTCAGCCTGTCCTGCCCCAAGGATCAGGCGCCCGGCTTCTTCCTGGTCTGGCTCCAGCCGATCCACAGCCCCGCCGCCATGATCACGGCGGCGCCGAGCCAGACGCCGGCATCCGGCCAGTCCCGGAAGAACAGCCAGCCCACCGCGACCGAGCCGATGAGCTGGAAGTACTGGAAGGGGGAGACGATATTGGCCGGCGCATAGCCCAGCGCCTTCGCCACGCACCAATGCCCGAGCGCCCCGAGGATGCCGAGGCCGCAGAACAGCGCGATGTCGAACAGGCTGCCCGGCGTGATCCAGACGAAGGGCAGGACCAGCAGCATCCCGAAGGCGCCGATGACCGAGCTGTAGACCGTCGAGGTCTCGGGCGAATCCACCCCGGCGATGCGGCGCGTGAGGATCTGGTAGATCGCGTAGCAGGTCGCGCTGCCGAGCACGAGGAGCGAGGCCCAGTGGAAGACCTCCGAGCCCGGCCGGATCACGATCAGCACGCCAAGGAAGCCGCAGGCCAGCGCCGCCACCCGGCCCGGTGTCGTCCGTTCCCCCAGCATCGGCCAGGCCAGCAGCGCCACGATCAGCGGCGCGGTCAGGCTGATGGCGGCCGCCTTGGCGATCGGGATGAAGGTGATGGCGAAGAAATGGCAGAGATTGGAGGTGAACAGCATGCAGGAGCGCAGCAGCTGCACCCCGGGCCGCCTGGTGCGCAGGATGCCCAGGCCGTAGCGCGGCAGGAACAGCGCCAGCAGGAAGACGATATGGCCGAAGGCCCGGGCCCAGGAGACCTGCAGGCTGGAATAGTCGGCACCCAGGATCTTGGCGAAGCCGCCCATGACCGGGAAGAGCAGCCCCGAGAGGCACATGAAGACGATGCCGAGGAGGATGCGCTGGGCAGGGTAGGCCGGGGTGGCAGGGGTGGTGGCCGTGGCGGCGGCCGGCGCCGGTGCCGGCGGCCTCGTCTCATGGGTCACGCGTGCTGCCGCCCCGTTTTTTGCTGCCATGCAGCATGGAGGGTGACGCTTTCCCTGGCAACGGCCTGCGTCGCTCCCATATAAGGCATGCCGCCGGCAGGGGTGTCATCGCGCCCCCGGAACGCCTAAAAGGCCATCGAACGGCCCACGGCTTGCATCCGGCAGCCCATCTGGCCTGTTCCATGGCGCGACCCCCGCGAGGGTCGCGGAGAGTACTGCTTTGACCACACCCTATGATGTCCCCTTCGACCCGGTCGACCTGCCGGAGGCCGATCTGCGGCGCGGCGTCTCGCCGGCCGAGGCGGCGATCCTGGCCGCCGGCCTGGAGGTCGAGGCGCGGGAGATGCCCGCGCTGATCCGCCGCGTGGAGCGGCGGATGCCGGCCGATGCCGACGCCGTCCGGACCGCGCTCTGCGAGGTGCGCCGCCGCGGCTGGATCGCCCGGCTCAACGACCTCGCCAACCGCGCCGGCCGCGTCTGGGTCCGCCGGGCGGATAACGAGACCGCCGTCGGCACCGTGACCGAGCTGGTCCCGGCCGATGAGACCCTGCTGGCCGCGCTGGACCAGGCGCTCGCCAACCGCTTCCGTGCACTCGGCCCGACGCCCGAGGCGGCGCTGGAGGCGGTGGTGGCGGAGCTGACCGAGTCCGGCAATGCCGGCCTTTCGGCCGACCGCCATGCGACCCTGGCGCGGGAGGTCGCGGCCGCCTTCGGCCTGACCGGCGACGACTCCCTGCCCTTCCTCGATGAGGTCGGCGCCCGCGAGGCCCGCCGGCGCCGCGAGGTACGGGAGGCCGAGACCGCCGCCCGGGCCAAGCGCCGGGAGGAGGTCGCGCGGCTGCGCGCCTGGGAGAAGAGCCTGGTCGAGTTCCGCGAGGTGCCCGACCTGCTCGCCTGCGGCGAGCGGGAGGCGCTGCGCTGGATCGCCGCCGGCCTCATCCCGGTCGCCCGCCGCATCCCGCAACGGGGTGGGCGGGAGAAGTGGGAATTCGACCCGGCCGAGCTGGCGCCGTTGCGCACCGTGGTCCCGCAATGGCGGGAGGCCGACAAGGCGGCGGTCGAGGCGAAGAAGCGGGGCGGCCCGGCCGCGCCGGCGCTGAAGCTGGGCAAGGGGGCGGTCGCCGCCATCGCCCGGGTCGCGGCGCTCGACCGCTATGCCGGCCATTTCGCCACCGCCCGCGCGCTGAACCGGCGGATCACGCTGGTCACAGGCCCGACCAATTCGGGCAAGAGCCATACCGCGCTGGATGCCCTGGCCAAGGCCGATAACGGCATGGCGCTGGCCCCGCTGCGGCTGCTGGCGCATGAGTTCCGCGATGCGCTCGGCAGCCGTGGCGTCCCGGCCTCCCTCTCCACCGGGGAGGAGCGGATCCCGGTTCCCGGTGCCCGGCACCTGGCCGCCACCGTCGAGATGTGCCCCTTCCACCTGCCGGTGGATGTGGCGGTGGTCGATGAGATCCAGATGCTGGCCGACCGCGACCGCGGCGCCGCCTGGACCGCCGCCATCATGGGCGCCCCGGCCCGGCATGTCTTCGTCCTCGGCGCGCCGGAGGGCGCGACCCAGGTGCGGCGCATCGCCGAGCTCTGCGGCGACCCGCTCGAGGAGGTCAGCCTGCAGCGCAAGAGCCCGCTGATCGCGGCGAAGGCCGCGGTCGGCCTCGGCGACCTGCGGCCGGGCGATGCGCTGGTCGCCTTCTCCCGCCGGGAGGTGCTGGACCTGCGGGCCGAGCTGGTCCGCCGTGGCAAGCGCGTGGCGGTGGTCTATGGCGCCCTCAGCCCCGAGGTGCGGCGTGCCGAGGCGGCCCGCTTCCGGGAGGGCGATGCGGACATCCTGGTGGCGACGGATGCCATCGGCATGGGGCTCAACCTGCCGATCCGCCGCGTCATCTTCTCGACGCTGCGCAAATTCGACGGCGAGGAGCGCCGCGAGCTGCATGCGCAGGAGGTGAAGCAGATCGGCGGCCGCGCCGGCCGCTTCGGCCGCTTCGAGGAGGGCGTGGTGGCGGTGCTGGCCGGCGCCGGCAGCCCGGAATTCGTGCGCATGATGCTGGAGGCGCCGCCGGTGCCGCCGGAGGACCCGCGCCCGCTGGTGCAGCCGGATGCCGACATCATCGCCAATGTCGCCCAGGAGATCGGCTCGGACAGCCTGTTCGGCGTGCTGGCGCGCATCAAGCGCGCGGTGCTGCGGCCGGATGATCCGAACTACCGCCTGGCCGACCTGACCCAGGCCATGGCCGTGGCGGGCGCCATCGACGGCGTCGGCGGGCTGGACCTGCTGCAGCGCTGGACCTATGCGCTCTGCCCGGTGGATGAGCGCGACAATGGCGTCGCCCGCCTGGCCCGCTGGGCCATCGAGCATGGCGCCGGCCGCCCGGTCCCGCCGCCCAATGCCGGCCGCCTGCCGGCGCCGGAGCGCGCCAGCCGGGATGAGCTGGAGCGGGCCGAGAAGACCCACAAGCGCCTGGTCGCTTGGCGCTGGCTCTCGCTGCGCTTCCCGCAGGCCTATGTCGCGCGGGAGGAGGCGGTGGCCGAGACCGAGCGGCTGGACCGCTGGATCGAGGATGTCCTGCGCCAGCAGCGCCGCGCGAAGCTGGTGGCCTGAGAGCAGATCGCCGCAGGGCCGACCCGCCCGGAGGCGAGACGCTGCTCCATGAGACAGGAGCAGATCGCCGCGGGGCGGAAGCGCCCGGCGGTGTCACTCTGCTCCATGAACGAAGGCCGGAGCGTCCCGACGCCGCCATGGGCGGCGTCGGGACGCTCCGGCACGGCCCGCCCTGCCCGCCCCGGGGCACGGGCGGACCACCGACCCCCTGCAGGCCGGTCCCGAGCCGGCCACCCCCTGTGCGCCTCCACCCGCCGCTCGGCGGGGCGCGGAGTCGCCCCGACCCGAGTATCGCATCAATGCCTTTCCCCTCCCTTCCTGCCCCGCTCCTCGCCGCGCTGACCGAGCGCGGCTATGCCGAGCCTACCCCCGTGCAGGCGGCCGTCCTGCAGCCGGATGCCGTGGGCCGCGACCTGCTCGTCTCCGCCCAGACCGGCTCCGGCAAGACCGTCGCCTTCGGCCTCGCCATGGCGGCCGAGCTGCTGGGCGAGGCCGAGCGCCTGCCGCCGCCCGGCGCGCCGCTGGCGCTGGTGGTAGCCCCGACGCGTGAACTGGCCCTGCAGGTGCAGTCGGAACTCGCCTGGCTCTACGCCCCGGCCGGCGGCCGCGTCGTCTCCGGCGTCGGCGGCACCGACCCGGTGGCGGAGCGCCGGGCGCTCGCCCGTGGCGCCCATATCGTCGCCGGCACGCCCGGCCGCCTGCGCGACCATCTGGAACGCGGCAATCTCGACCCCTCCGCCATTCGCGCCGTGGTGCTGGATGAGGCGGATGAGATGCTCGACATGGGCTTCCGCGAGGAACTGGAAGCGATCCTGGAGACGACGCCGGCGGAGCGCCGGACGCTGCTGTTCTCCGCGACGGTGCCCAAGGGCATCGCGCAACTGGCGAAGCAGTACCAGCGCGACGCGCTGCGCATCTCCGCCGGCGACGAGGGGTCCCAGCATGGCGACATCGACTACCAGGCCCTGCTGATCGCCCCGCATGAGACCGAGCGCGCGGTGGTCAATGCGCTGCGCTTCTTCGAGGCGCGCGCGGCCATGGTCTTCTGCCGCACCCGCGCGACGGTCGCCCGGCTGCACGGCAACCTGGCGGAGCGCGGCTTCGCCGCCGTGGCGCTCTCCGGCGAACTGTCCCAGGCCGAGCGCAACCGTGCGCTCCAGGGCCTGCGGGACGGCCGCGCCCGGGTCTGCGTCGCGACCGATGTCGCGGCGCGCGGCATCGACCTGCCGGATCTCGGCCTGGTCATCCATGCCGAACTGCCGAACGACCCGGAGACGCTGCTGCACCGCTCCGGCCGCACCGGCCGCGCCGGCCGCAAGGGCACCAGTGTGCTGCTGGTGCCGCACAACCGCCGCCGCGCGGCGGAGCGCCTGCTGACCGAGGCGCGGGTCCGCGCGACCTGGGCCCCGGCGCCTTCGGCCGAGGCGATCCGCGCCCAGGACGATACCCGCATCCTGGCCCAGGCCATGGAGACCACGGGGGAGGAGGCTTCGGATGGCGACCTGGCGCTGGCCCGCAAGCTGCTGGAGGACCGCGCGCCGGAGGCCGTCGCCGCCGCGCTGATCCAGGCGCTGCGCGCGCCGCTGCCGGCACCCGAGGAACTCGCTGCGCCGGCGGAGCGCGCGCCCGCCGCGCCGCGCCAGCCGCGCGGGGCGGCGGGCCAGGACGGAGTCTGGTTCCGGATGAATCTCGGCCGCAGCAACGGCAATGCCGATCCGCGCTGGGTCCTGCCCTTCCTCTGCCGCCGCGGGCATGTCACCCGGCAGGAGATCGGCCGCATCCGGGTCATGGACCGGGAGACGCAGTTCGAGGTCGCGCCCTGGGCCGCCAACCGCTTCGCCGCCGCGGCGCAGCGGCCGGCCGAGGAGGAGGACGCACATATCCGCATCCTGCCGCTGCAGGCGGCAAAGGGCGGGGAGGAGGCAAAGCGCCGCCGGCCCCGCGCCTGACCGGGCCGTCCTGCGCGCATACTGATGCGCAGGGCGGTCAGCCCCATGGTTCGAACGAGCGATCGCGCCGCCCGGGTGGGTTCACCCGGGCGGCGTTTGCGTCAGGCAGGGCGCGGGCGAAGGGCGTCAGGCCCTGATGGCCTTTCGCTCCGGACGTCGCCGGCCCTGTCCGGGGCAGGCTACCGCCAGGCCGGCCGGCCGAGATTGACGTCCCGCCCGCTGGTCAGCGCGCCGCCCGCGGCACCTGCCGCGCCACCGAGCAGCGCGCCGGTGCCGACGCTGCCGCCGGTCAGCGCGCCGATGCCCGCGCCGGCGCCCGCGCCCAGCAGGCCGCCCGAGACCGCCCGGTCGCCGGTGGAGTAGCCGCAGGCGCCGAGGCCGAGGGCGGCGAGGGTCAACAGGCCGAGGCCTAATTTCCGCATCTGTCGTCTCCTCTCGAGAGGGGACCCGATCAACGCGGAGCGTTACGGTCCGGTTGCGCACGGGAGTGGCAGAGGCCCCGGCGGGGTTTCGGTCGGTCCGTGGACAGAAGGCTTGAGCCCGGGCCGGCGGGGGGGTAAGCCAACGCCGCAGCCCGACCCCCCGCAATCGTGATCGGGGGCCCCGCCCCGTCCGGAGGGCCGCGCCGGCGCCGCGGGCCATGACATCTGAGTGGAAGGTTTCCTTCGCATGTTCTCTCGCCTGTTCGGCTTTCTCTCGGCCGACATGGCCATCGACCTCGGGACCGCGAACACGCTGGTCTATGTGAAGGGTCGGGGCATCGTGCTGAACGAGCCGAGCGTGGTCGCCATCGCCGACCATCGCGGCCGCAAGCAGGTGCTGGCGGTGGGCGAGGAGGCGAAGATGATGCTCGGCCGCACGCCCGGGAACATCGCCGCCATCCGCCCGCTGCGCGACGGCGTCATCGCCGATTTCGAGGTGGCGGAGGAGATGATCAAGCATTTCATCCGCAAGGTGCACAACCGGCGCAGCTTCGCCTCGCCCATGATCATCGTCTGCGTCCCCTCGGGCTCCACGGCGGTGGAGCGCCGGGCGATCCAGGAGAGCGCCGAGAGCGCGGGCGCACGGCGCGTGCTGCTGATCGAGGAGCCGATGGCCGCGGCCATCGGCGCCGGCCTGCCGGTGACGGAACCCAGCGGGTCCATGGTGGTCGATATCGGCGGCGGCACCACCGAGGTCGCCGTCATCTCGCTGGGCGGCATCGTCTATGCCCGCAGCGTCCGGGTCGGCGGCGACAAGATGGATGAGGCGATCATCAGCTACATCCGCCGCCACTTCAACCTGCTGATCGGCGAGAGCAGCGCCGAGCGGATCAAGATGGAGATCGGCGCCGCCACCATTCCCGATGACGGCGAGGAAGGCCCGCTGACCGAGGTGAAGGGCCGGGACCTGATGAACGGCGTCCCGCGCGAGGTGGTGGTCAGCCAGCGCCAGGTCTCGGAAAGCCTGGCCGAGCCGGTCGGGCAGATCGTCGAGGCGGTGAAGGTGGCGCTGGAGAACACCCCGCCCGAGCTCGCCGCCGACATCGTGGACAAGGGCATCGTGCTGACCGGCGGCGGCGCCCTGCTGCACCGGCTGGACGAGGTGCTGCGCGACGCCACCGGCCTGCCGGTGGTGGTGGCGGAGGAGGCGCTGTCCTGTGTGGCGCTCGGCACCGGCCGCGCGCTGGAGGAGATGAAGCGGCTTCGCCAGGTGCTGAGTTCCATGTATTGATGGGCAACTGAGCTGGCGCCCACGGAGGAGCCGTGATCCGTCTCAGCGTTCCGCTCCGGCAGGCTCTTTCGCGGCTGTCGCTTCCCGTGCTGATCGCCGCGGCCTTCGGCACCATGCTGCTCGGCAAGGCGGATGCCCTGCTGGCGGAGCGGGCGCGGATGGCGCTGGCCGATGCCCTGACCCCGATCTGGGGCGTGCTGCAGCAGCCTGTGGCGGCGACGCGGGACAGTTTCCGGGAAGCCGGCATGCTGTTGAACATGCGCAGCGAGAATGCCCGGCTGCGCGCGGAGAACGAGCGGCTGCACCGCTGGCAGGCGGCGGCGCTGGCGCTGGAGGCGGAGAACGCCATGCTGCGCCGCCAGCTCGCCTTCGTGCCGGAAGCGGCGCCCGCCTTCACCACCGCCCGGGTCGTCGCCGATGGCGGCGGCACCTATGCCCGCGCCGTGCTGCTGGCCGCCGGCCCGCACCACCCCGTCCGCAAGGGCCAGGTCGCACTGGATGACCGCGGCCTGGCGGGCCGGGTGACGGAGGTCGGCGCCCGCTCCGCCCGCGTCATGCTGGCGACCGACATGAACAGCCGCATCCCGGTGGTGCTGGAGGGCAGCCGGGCGCGGGCCGTGATGGCCGGCACCAACGGCGCCCGGCCGCGGCTGCAATACTGGCCGGCCGGCACCCAGCCGCAGGAGGGCGACCGCGTCGTCACCAGCGCGGAGGCGAATGCCTTCCCGGCGGGCCTGCCGGTCGGGGTGGTGCGCTGGAGCGAGTCCGGCGCCGCCGAGGTGGAGCTCTTTGCCCGGCTCGACCGGCTGGATGTGCTGCGCCTGTTCGATTACGGCCTCTCCGGCATCCTGCCGCCGGAAGCGGTGGCGCGGCCGGAGCCGCGATCCAGGCGTTGAACGCCTGCAGACGAGGTGTCCCATGCTTCGCCATGGACGCCGTGACCGGAACCAGGGAGCCCGCATGAAGGGAAGGCCGGCACCCGCTTCCGGCCTGCTGCGGCAGGCCGACGCGCTGGCGCGCGCCGCCCTGCCGACCGGGCTGACCGCGATCCTGCTCGTGCTCGCCGCCGTGCCGGTCGGGCTGTTCGGGCTGGTGCCGGCGGTCGCGCTGCCCTGCGTCTTCTTCTGGTCGGTCTTCCGCCCGGCCGCGCTGCCGCCGCCGGCGGTCTTCGGACTCGGCCTGCTGCAGGACCTGCTGACCGCGGCGCCGCCCGGCGCCGGCGTGCTGGTGCTTCTGGTCACGCACGGGCTGGCGGCGCGCTGGCGCCGCTTCCTGGTGAAGCAGTCCTTCCTGGTGGTCTGGCTGGTCTTCTGCGGCTTCACCGCCGGGGCCGCGCTGCTCGGCGGGGCGCTGCAGGCGCTGCTTCTCTGGCGCTTCCTGCCGGTGCCGCCCGGCTTCTGGCAGGCACTGCTGACCGCCGGCCTCTATCCCGGGCTCGCCTGGATGCTCACCCGGGTGCATGAGGCGATGCTGCGGGCGGAGGCGGCGCCATGAGCCGTCGCGCGGAGGGCGCGCCATGAGCCGTCGCGCGGAGAGCGCGCCATGAGTCTGGGCAGGGGCGTCCGCAGGGAGGAAGAGCAGCGCCGCAGCGTCTTCACGCGGCGGGCCCTCGCCCTCGGCATGGGGCAGCTCGCGCTCTTTGGCTTCCTCGGCACGCGGCTCTGGCGGCTGCAGTCGGAGGAGGGGGATCGCTACCGCACGCTGGCCGAGGAGAACCGCGTCTCCGCCCGGCTGATCCCGCCGCCGCGCGGCCAGGTGCTGGACCGCAACGGCCGGGTCATCGCGGGCAACAGGCTGAACTGGCGCGCCCTGCTGGTGGCCGAGCAGACCCAGGATGTGGGCGCGACGCTGGAGACCTTCTCCCGCATCGTGCCGCTGCAGGACCATGAACGGGCGCGGATCGAACGGGACGTGCGCCGCCGCCGCCGCTTCGTGCCGGTCACGGTGCGGGAATTCCTGGCCTGGGAGGAAATGGCCCGGATCGAGGTGAATGCCCCCGACCTGCCCGGCATCATCATCGATGTCGGCCAGACGCGGCTCTACCCCGAGAACGAGCACCTCGCCCATATGGTCGGCTATGTCGCCCCGCCGGCGGAGCGCGACATGGATGGCGACCCGCTGCTCGAACTGCCCGGCATCCGCGTCGGCCGTGCGGGGATCGAGAAGCATCACGACCTGGCGCTGCGCGGCCGGGCCGGGGCGGTGCAGCTGGAGGTGAATGCGGTCGGCCGAGTGATCCGGGAGCTGGACCGGCGGGAGGGCATTCCGGGCCAGGATGTCCAGCTCTCGGTCGATGCCGAGCTGCAGAAGGCGCTGCGCGGCAGGATCGAGGAGGGCACCAGCATCGTCGTGCTGGACGCCCGGAACGGGGAGGTGCTGGCCATGGCCTCCCAGCCCTCCTTCGACCCGAACATCTTCAATGCCGGCGTCTCCGCCCAGCAATGGCGGGAGTGGACGCGCAACCGCGCGACGCCGCTGATCAACAAGGCGACCAACGGGCTCTACGCCCCGGGCTCCACCTTCAAGATGATCGTGGCGCTGGCCGGGCTGGAGGCGAAGGCGGTGACGCCGGCCGACCGAGTCTACTGCCCGGGCTACCTGGATCTCGGCGATACCCGCTTCCATTGCTGGCAGAAGCACGGCCATGGCAGCGTGGACATGCGGGCCGGCATCAAGGTCTCCTGCGACGTCTATTTCTACGAGGTCGCCAAGCGCGTCGGCATCGACCGCATCGCCGCCATGGCCAGCCGCTTCGGCCTCGGCGTCGAGCTGGATATCGAGCTGCCGGGGACGAAGAAGGGGCTGGTGCCGACGCGGGGCTGGCGGCAGGCCCAGGGCAAGCCCTGGAACCTCGGCGACACCATCGTCCACGGCATCGGCCAGGGCTTCTACCAGGTCACCCCCCTGCAGCTTGCCACCATGGCGGCGCGGCTGGCGACCGGGCGGGCGGTGCAGCCGCACCTGACGCGCAGCATCGGCGGCCGGCCGGTGCGCGGCACGAAGCCGGAGGACTGGCCGAGCCTCGGCATCCCCGAGCGCGACCTGCGGCTGATGCGGGAGGGCATGTGGGCGGTGGTGAACGAGCCGGGCGGCACCGCGCTGGCCAGCCGCCTGCCGGGCAGCCTCGGCGTCATGGCGGGGAAGACCGGCTCGGTGCAGGTCCGCCGCATCAGCCGGGAACAGCGCGAGCGCGGCTTCAAGACCGAGAGCCTGCCGCGGGAATGGCGGCCGCATGCCCTGTTCGTGGCCTTCGCGCCCTATGACAACCCGGTCTATGCCGTGAGCGTGGTGGTGGAGCACGGCATGAGCGGCTCCGGTGCCGCGGCGCCGCTGGCACGGGACACGCTGGTCGAGGTGTTCAACCGCTTCCGCACGCCGCCGGCCGCCCCCGGCCAGCGGGTCGCCGAGGGACCGCGGCCATGAGCGCGACCTTCGAGCGGCGGCTGCTGACGCGCGACCGCGGCCACGGCCTGCTGCAGAAATTCTGGCGCATCCCCTGGCTCTTCGTGCTGCTGCTGAGCGCGGTCGCCGCGGTCGGCTATGTCGCGCTCTACTCGGCCGGCGGCGGGCCGGAGGCCTATGCGGCCAAGCATGCGCTGCGCTTCGGCTTCGGCCTGGTGCTGATGCTCTCCATCGCCGTCATCGACATCCGGGTGATCGCGAAGCTGGCCTGGCTGGGCTATGCGATCGGCGTCGGGCTGCTGGTGCTGGTGCTGCTGCACGGCAATATCGGCAAGGGGGCGCAGCGCTGGATCGATATCGGGCCGCTGCAGCTCCAGCCTTCCGAGCTGATGAAGATCATGCTGGCGCTCGGCCTCGCCGCCTGGTTCCAGCGGGCGAGCTGGGAGCGCGTCGGCAACCTGCTCTTCCTCCTCCCGCCCGCGATCATGGTGCTGCTGCCCGTCGGGCTGATCCTGAAGCAGCCCAATCTCGGCACGGCGCTGATCACCGCCATGATCGGCGGCGCGGTCTTCTTCGCCGCCGGCATGCGGCTGTGGAAATTCGCCCTTCTCCTGGCCGCGGTCGGCACGGCGGCGCCGATCGCCTACACCCACCTGCACGACTACCAGAAGGCCCGGATCACCACCTTCCTCGATCCGGAGAGCGATCCGCTCGGCGCGGGCTACAACATCATCCAGTCGAAGATCGCGCTCGGCTCGGGCGGGATCTGGGGCAAGGGATTCCTGCAGGGGACGCAGGGGCACCTGAACTTCCTGCCGGAGAAGCAGACCGACTTCATCTTCACCATGATCGCCGAGGAATTCGGGCTGGTGGGCGCGCTGTCGGTGCTCGGGCTGCTCGCCCTGGTGGTGCTGTTCTGCTACCTCGTCGCCTTCCGCTGCCGGCACCAGTTCGGCCGGCTGCTGGCCGTCGGCCTCGGCACCAACATGTTCCTCTACATCTTCGTCAACATCGCCATGGTGACGGGATCCATCCCGGTCGGCGGGGTGCCGCTGCCGCTGATCTCGCATGGCGGGTCGGCCATGCTGACCACCATGCTGGGCTTCGGGCTGCTGATGTCCGTCCATGTCCACCGTGACGCGGAATTCGGCCCGGCGCGGGACTGATGGCGAACCGCGGATGCTGGCTACGCGCCATAGGGCGCGGCGCCCATCCGGGCGCTCAGCCGTCCGGGGCGGCTGCAGGCCAGCCATCATGCGGCTTGGCATGAGGCCGCAGACAGGCGCCAGCCTGTCCGCGCGCAGGCATGATCAGGACAGCCGCAGCCACGCGCCATTGTCGAGGCTGCGGCCGGTGAGCGCGTGGATGAACCCCCAGTGGCAGACGACGAGGGTATGCGCGCGGTCCGGCAGCGCCGCCATCTCGGCGCGGAACAGGGCGGCGCGGGCCGCGAACTGGTCGTGCGGCTCCTCGATCGCGGGCCACCACACCTCCTCCACCGCGGTGAAGTCGAGCGCCGGCCAGGCCAGCGCCAGCTCCGTCCGCGCCGTGCCGATGTCGCAGCTTGCCGAATAGCGTTCCCGCACCGTCGGCGTGACGGTGATGGGCAGGCCGAGCCGCCGCGCGATGGGCGTCGCGGTCTGCAGCGCGCGGGTATAGGGGGAGCAGAGGATGCGGCGGATATCCTCGCCCGCCAGTGCCTCCGCCGCCGCCGCGGCCTGGGCGTGGCCGAGCGGGGTCAGCGGCGCATCCGGAATGCCGGGGTCGCGGCCGGTCGCGGAGAGGTGGAGGTTGAACTCGCTCTGGCCGTGGCGGAGCAGGATCATGCCGCAAGCGCCCCCTGCAGCCGCGCGGCATAGCGGGCGACCGCCGCCCGCAGCCGGGCGGCTTCCTCGGCATCCGGCGCGGCCTCCGCCGCCATGGTCCAGTGGCCGAGCTGGAAGGCGCAGTAGCAGGGCAGCAGCAGCGCCAGCAGGCCGGGGTCGACAGGGCGGCCGGACGCGGCCTCCAGGATGGGGATCAGGCGCGCATCGAGCCCCAGCTCCACCATGGCCCCCGCCACGTCCCAGGCGATGTCCTGGCAGCCGATCAGGTCATGCGCGGCGTGGTGGTCCAGCGCATCGGCCTTCAGCAGCCGCCCGTCCGGCAGGGCCAGCCATTCCCAGGCATGCAGCCGGTTGTCGGTCTCGACCGGCCGGGCGCGGACGCCGAGCGCGGCGAGCTCCGCCGCCGTCCAGCGATCGAACCGGCGCGCCGCCGCCTCGCCCAGCGCCAGGCCGGCATTGTGCCGCGCCATCTCCAGCAGGCTGGCCGGCGAGGCGCCCTGCTCGGGCGCGGCCGGGAAGGCGCGGGCGCGGAATCCGAGATAGCGGCCGACCTGCTCCGCCAGCCGGTCCTGGTCCATCCGCGCCGGGTCGAGCGGGCGGGCCGCCTCCAGCCAGCGCTCGACGAGGAAGCCGTGGCACCAGCCGGCGACGGGCGGGGTGAAGCCGGCCTCGGCCAGCGCCCGGCCACGCCCGGCCTTGCGCTCGCCATCCGCGCCGAGCCCCACGAATTTCAGCAGCCAGGTCGCGCCGCCGGCGGGCAGGAGGAATTTCCGCCGCTCCTGCTGGGCATGGACGGGCGGCCAGGCCGCCCCGGGGTAGCGGCCGGCGCGCCAGGCACCGCCGGAGATATCCGTCAGCGGCCCCTCCGCCGGGCCGGTCAGCGTCCCGGCCCAGGCGGCGAGGCGGGGCTGCACCACCGTCTCGAAGCCCTGCCAGTGCCGCGCGGCGCGATCCCAGCGGGCGCGGTGGCGCGGGCTGGCCATGGGGCCGGGCGCGCCGCCATGGCTCGGGAAGAAGGCGATGCGCCCGGGCGGCACGCCGCGGTCCTCCAGCCAGTCGGCGACCGCGCCGAAGGAACTGCCGGAGAGGCCCGGCCCCTCATCCACCACCGCAACCGGCAGGTCCGGGGCGGGCAGCAGCCGCGCGGCGAGGGCCGGCGCCACCGCAAGCTCCCGCCGGAAGGGATGGCCGGCCGGGCGCAGCGTGACGGGCGCCGCGGCGCCGAGCGCCGATGCCACCATGGCGCCGAGCGGAACGCCGATGCTGCGGAGGCCGATGACGCGGGTCGCGGGCGGCAGGCCGGCCGCGGCAGCGGCCATCGCATAGGCTTCCGGGTAGAGGGCGTAGAAGGCGAAGCCTTCGGGCTGGCGGATCTCGATGCGCCCGGGGAGTTCAGGAAGCTCGGGGATGGCGGGCAGCGGCCCGGCCGCGAAGCCGCTCTCCCAGGAATGCCGCAGCGCCCCAGCGCAGCGGAGCAGCAGCGCCATGGCGGCTTCCGTCGCGGGGCAGGAGGCATCGGCGCCGCGGGCGGCGAAGCCGGCATCGGCGATGCCCTGGGTCAGCTCGCCCACCGCGATGAAGGCACCGGCCAGCGTGCCGTGGCGGGCGATTCCGGGGGGCAGGGCGGCGGCCCGGGCGAGCAGCGCGCCGAGGCACCCGACCACCGCCTGCGTCTCCTGCACCTGCACCCTGTCGCCATAGACCAGCATTGCCGCCCTCGCTTCCGCGAAGCGGCAACGCGGCGAAGGGGAGCGGGATGCGGGGCCCGGTGCCGCCCGCCGGGCCGCGTGACGCGGTGCGCGCTGCTCCCGGCGGGCCGGTCCGGGGTGACCGTGACGTTCGGTGGAGGAGGGCGTGCCGGCGCCGCCGTCCCGGTCCGACCTCCGCGCCGCGCCCCTCCCTGCAGCTCCCTGTTTCCCGGCAGATTCACGCTCCCGGGCGTTCACGGCCGTCCGCGCCCCGCCCTAGAGGTAGCGCTGGATGTCCAGCGTGCTCTCCCGCCCGATGGTGTCGAAATGCTCGGAGAGGAACCTGTCCGCCGCCTCCCAGCCATAGCGCCGCAGCGTCAGCAGGAATTCCCAGTCGCCGTTCAGCTTGGTGGAGAGCTTGAACTGCCGCATGCGATCCTCGTCGTCCACGCAGTGGAGGAAGATGCGCCGGTAGCGCGGCTGCTCCAGCCGCCCGGAATCCAGCAGCCGCTGCACGAAATCGATCGCCCGCATCTCCGCCATGAGGGAGGCGTTGAAGCTGATCTCGTTCAGCCGGTTCATGATGTCGGACGGCGTGGTCGGCAGCTCCTGCCGCATGATGGCGTTGATCTGCACGAGCAGGATGTCCGGCGCCCCGCGCTCGTAATAGAGCGGCCAGATCGCCGGGTTGCCCAGGTAGCCACCGTCCCAATAGGCCTCGCCGTCGATCTCGACCGCGCGGAAGATGTTCGGCAGGCAGGCGGAGGCGAGCACGACATCCGTGTTGACCTCCGTGCGGGTGAAGACGCGCGGCTTGCCCGTCCGGACATTGGTCGCGCTGATGAACAGCCGGATGGCCTTCGGGTCGCGCTTCAGCCGGGCCTCGTCGAGGTTGTCGGTGATCACCTGGCGCAGCGGGTTGAACTCCGCCAGGAAGGGGTTGAGCTGGTAGGGGGAGAAGACGCGGCTCAGCGTGTCGAAGGTCTGGTAGGCGACCGAATAGGTCAGGTCGTAGCCCCAGAGCGCCTTCTCGATCGGCGTGTTGCGCAGCGGGCTGACGGCCAGCCGCGCGGCCACGTCCCGCCACATCTTGTCGAGCGCGCGGCGCGCTCCCTCCCGCCCGCCCTCGGCCAGGCCCTGGACGAAGATCACGGCATTGATGGCGCCGGCGGAGGTGCCGGAGACGCCGTCGAAGGCCAGCCGCTCATCCTCCAGCAACCGGTCCAGCACGCCCCAGGTGAAGGCGCCATGCGTGCCGCCGCCCTGCAGGGCCAGGTTGATGCGCTTGGTCTGGACCGGCTTCGCCACCGCCGGCTGGCCGAGCGGCTGCGGCTGCGAGTCCGGCGCGGTCGGGCGGGGCGTCAGCGCCTCGGGCAGCGGGCCCTCGCCGCGGAGATCGCCGGTCGGCGCGGCGTGGCCCGCGCCGTTCGGCCGGGTGCCGGCGGGCTTTCCCGGGCCACCCCGCTCGGTTGCCATCAGCTCGCGGTCCAGCCGCCATCGATCGACAGGGCGGAGCCGTTCACCCCGCCGCTGCCCGGGCCGCAGAGATAAAGCGCCATCTGTGCCACCTCCTCCACCTCGATCCAGCGCTTGGAGGGCTGCTTCTCCAGCAGGTGGTCGGTCAGCGCGGTCTCTTCGGAGACGCCGTGCTTCTTCGCCAGCGGGGCGACCTGCGCCTCGGCCAGCGGGGTGCGGACGAAGCCCGGGCAGATGGCGTTGCAGGTGATCGGCGTGCGCGCGATCTCCAGCGCCACGGTCTTGGTCAGCCCGACCACCGCATGCTTGGCCGCGACATAGGCGGATTTGTTGGGCGAGGCGACCAGGCCATGCGCCGAGGCGACATTGATGATGCGGCCCCAGCCGCGCGCCTTCATGCCCGGCAGCGCCGCCTTGATGGCGTGGAAATTCGAGGTGAAGTTGATCGCGATGATCGCGTCGAACTTCTCCTCCGGGAATTCATCGACCGGCGAGACGAACTGGATGCCGGCGTTGTTCACGAGGATGTCGACGGCACCGAGCGCATCCTTCGCCTCCGCCACCATCTGCCGCACCGCCTCGGGCTTCGAGAGGTCGGCGGCGGAATAGGGGGCCTCCGCCACGCCCATGGCGGCGCCGACCTCGGCGCGGGCGCGGGCGATCTCCTCCGGCCTGCCGAAGCCGTTCAGCATCACCTTCGCCCCGGCCTGCGCATAGAGCAGCGCGATGCCGAGGCCGATGCCGCTGGTGCTGCCGGTGACGAGGGCGCTGCGCCCTGCGAGAGTCTGTTCCATGGCCAATCCGATCCTTCGCGGGTGCGGCATCATGCTCAGGGCAGGCGTTTGAGCAAGCCGATAAGCCGCTTCACCCCGGGCGATAACAGTTTCGGTGCGTAGAAGTCCCCGGCCGCCCGCTTCCCCGCCTCGGCGAGGGTGGGATAGGGCAGGACCAGGGAGGCGAGGGCCGAGAGCGGCAGCTTCCGCCCGATCATCAGCCCGTAGGCGCCCGCCATCTCGCCCGCCCTGGGTGCCAGGATGCCGGCGCCGAGCAGCCTGCCCCGGGCCGAGACGACCAGCTTCACCAGGCCTTCCGGCCGGCCCTCGGCGATGGCGCGGTCGTTCTCCGCCAGCGGCCAGCGATGGATCCGCAGGTCCTCGTGCCCCTGCTCGCGCGCCTCCGCCTCGGTCAGGCCGATCTGCGCCAGCTCCGGGTCGGTGTAGGTCACGCGCGGCAGGGCGGCGTAGTCCACCTTCGTGCCCGGCAGGCGGAACAGCATGGAGCGCACCAGCACCCCGGCATGCTGGCCGGCGACATGGGTGAAGGCGCGCGGCCCGATCCCCTCCGGGTCGGCGATGTCGCCCACCGCCCAGACCCGGGGGTTGGAGACGGAGCGGAGATCCGCCCGGGTGCGGATGCCGCGCGCGCTCGCCTCGACATTCCCCGCGACCAGGTCGAGGCTGGCGAGGCGCGGCGCCCGGCCAACCGCCAGCAGCAGATGCGTGCCGGCGATCCGCGTCCCGTCCTCCAGCACCGCGACCACGCCGGCCTCGGCGGCGTGCGAATCGGGCTCCAGCTGCTCCAGGCGGGCGAGCTTCACCCCCTCCCGCAGCGTGACGCCGTCCTGCAGCAGGGCGGCGCGCAGCCCCTCCGCCAGCTCCTCATCCTCCCGCGCGGCGATGCGTGGCGCGGCCTCGATCACCGTCACCAGGCAGCCAAGCCGGGCATGGGCCTGCGCCATCTCGAGCCCGATCGGCCCGCCGCCCAGGATGATCAGGTGGCCCGGCGGTTCCTCCAGGCCGAAGATCGTCTCATTGGTCAGCCAGGGCACACCATCCAGGCCGGGGATGTCCGGCACCACCGGGCTGCTGCCGGCGGCGATGACGCAGCGGCGGAAGGTGAGGCGCCGCCCGCCCGCCTCCAGCTCGTCCGGCGCGGTGAAATGCCCCGCCGCCTCGATCACCTCGACACCCATGCCGCGGTAGCGCGCTGCGCTGTCATTTGGCGCGATGCGGGTGATGGCGCCCTGGACATGGGCGCGCACGCCCGCCCAGTCGATCTCGGGCTCCGGCAGGCGGATGCCGAGGCGCCCGGCCCGGCGCGCCTCCGCCGCGGCATGCGCGGCGGCGAGCAGGGCCTTGGAGGGGACGCAGCCGTAATTCAGGCAGTCGCCGCCCATCCGCCCGCGCTCGATCAGCGCCGTCCTCAGGCCGAGGCCGCTGCAAATGGCCGCGACCGAAAGGCCCGCGGCCCCGGCGCCGATCACCGCCACGTCGAAGTCAGGCATGCGTCTTCCCTTGTCTGTTCACTTCGGGCGCTCCGGCACGGCCGCCGGGCGCGGGTTCCTGGCCTGCCCGGGCCGCGGCCGGACCGTTGCGGGGGGCGGCCATCATGCCGCGCGCTGGCGCCGGCGCCACCAGGCGCCGAGCAGCGACAGCGCGGCGAGGCCGAGCAGCGGCAGCAGGATGCCGGGGGAGAAGATCACCGTGAGGTCCGGCCGCCCCCCGCTCTCGAAGACCTGGCCCAGCCCGGCGCCGATCCCGGCGAAGACCAGGCTCGCCGGAATGATCCCGAGGAAGGTCGCCGCGGCATAGGGCGCAAGCGGCATGCCGGCCAGCGCCGGGGCCAGGTTGACGAACCAGAAGGGCAGCACCGGCAGCAGGCGCAGCGAGAGCAGGTACCAGAACCCGTCCCGCGCCAGCGCCTCCCGCAGCTTGCCGAGCCGCGGCCCGGCCCGCCGCGCCAGGCTGTCCGCCAGCGCATGCCGCGCCGCCAGGAAGAGCAGGCAGGCACCGATCGTCGCGCCGGCCACCGCCGCGGCGGCGCCGAGCCAGGGGCCGAAGAGGAAGCCGCCCGCGAGCGTCATCACGGTCGCCCCGGGCAGGGAGAAGCCGACCACCACTACATAGGTGAGGACATAGAGCAGCAGCGCCGGCACCGGCCGCGCCGCGACGAAGCCCGCGAGGGTGGCGCGGTGCTCGGCCAGCGCCTCGAAGGAGAGGACCCGGTGCAGGCCGAGCGCATAGGCGAGGCCGATCGCCGCCAGGAGGAGGGCGAGCGGCCAGAGGCGCAGCCAGGGCCGGCGGCGATCGGATGCGGTGGGCGAAGGATCATCGGGCATGCCGGCGTCGTCTCCGTCTGGCATGGCGTTACGCCAGCGGCGCCATGCGCGCTACCGCGCCGCCGCGATTGACGGAAGCCCCCCTGCCTCCCTATAGGGACCCCCTTCGCCGGGGCCCGCACGGAAGGGTCGCCGGCCGTCGCTGCAGCGCGCCTTCGGGGAGCCCTCTCCCGGGGGGGGCGCGCCGACGCCTTTCCTGACGGAGATCGACCCGTGAAGCGTACCTACCAGCCCTCGAAGCTCGTCCGGAAGCGCCGGCATGGGTTCCGGTCCCGCATGGCGACGGTGGGCGGCCGCAAGGTCCTCGCCAACCGCCGCGCCAAGGGCCGGGCCAAGCTCAGCGCCTGAGCCAGGTGAAGGGGACCCTGCCATGCCGGGCCGCCTGCCTCGGCTGACCCGGCGCGGCGAGTTCCTGAAGGTCGCCAGCCGAGGCCGCAAGGCTGCACGCCCCGCTCTCGTGCTGCAGGCACTGCCGCAGCCGGAGGGAGGGCTGCGCCTCGGCTTCACCGCGACCAAGAAGATCGGCAACGCCGTCGCCCGCAACCGCGCCAAGCGCCGGCTGCGGGAGGCGGCGCGACTGACATTGGGCGAGGCGCCGCCCGCCGGCTGGGACCTAGTGCTGATCGCGCGCGATGCGACCGGCACGCGGGAATGGCCCAAGCTGCTGGGGGACCTGCGCGGCGCTCTGCGCCAGGCCGGCGTGCCCATCGAGCCGCCGGCGGAGCCGGCGCCATGAGCGCGCAGCGCATCGGCCCCGGCGCCCAGGCCCTGCGCGGCGCCGTCATCGCCTACCAATGGACGCTCCGCCCCTTCATCGGGGCGCATTGCCGGTTCCATCCCTCCTGCAGCCATTACGCGCTGGAGGCCCTCGGCACGCATGGTGCGCTGCGCGGCGCCTGGCTGTCCGGGCGCCGCATCCTGCGCTGCAACCCCTGGCATCCCGGCGGCTACGACCCCGTCCCGCCCGCCTCCGATGAGCCGGGTCGGACCGCCGCGCCGTCGGCGGATGCCCAATCTTTCCAGCCCGTTCCGAAAGGCTGACCCCGTCCCATGGACCAGAAGCGCCTGCTCGCGGCGATCGCCCTTTCCATTGGCATCCTGCTGATCTTCGACCTGTGGAACCGCCCGGCGCGCGAGGCGCAACTGGCGCAGCAGCGGCAGGCGGCAGAGGTGCAGCAGCCGGCGCCGACGCCCGGCCCGGTCGGCCCCCTGCGCGCCCCGACCGATGCCGCGCCCGCTGCCGGCACGCCGGCCACCCCGGCCGCCCGGCTCCCCATCGAGGGGCCGCGCGTGAAGGGCACGCTCAACCTGCGCGGCGCCCGGCTGGATGACCTGGTGCTGAAGGACTACCGCGAGACGGTGGACCGCAACTCGGCGCTGGTGCGCCTGCTGGCGCCGCGCGAGGGCTCCGCCCCCTATTACGCGCAATGGGGCTGGACGGCGGTGGATGGCCGCACCCGCGTCCCGGGCAATGACACGGACTGGGCGGCGGAGGGCAATGCGCTGGCCCCCGGCCAGCCGGTCACGCTGCGCTGGGACAACGGCCAGGGCCAGGTCTTCGAGATCGCCCTCGCGCTCGACGAGAACTACATGCTCACGGCCGAGCAGCGCGTCCGCAACGCCGCCGCCGAGCCGGTGCAGGTGCTGCCCTGGTCGCGCGTCCGGCGCGAGAACACGCCGCCGACCCAGGGTTTCTTCATCCTGCATGAAGGCTTTGTCGGCGTGCTCGACGGCCGGCTGCGGGAGGTCACCTATTCCGACGCCAAGAGCGAGGGCCAGAAGCGCAGCGGCGTGGCGCTGGAGCAGGAGACCGGCGCCGGCTGGGCCGGCTTCACCGACAAGTACTGGCTGACGGCCATCACCGCCACCGACCCGGCCATCCGCACCCGTGCCAGCTTCCGGCACGTGCCGGAAGGCGGGCAGGATCGTTGGCAGGTGGATTTCGCGCCGACCGCCGCGCAATCCGTGGCGTCCGGCGCCGCCGCCTCCCTCGCCACCCGGCTGTTCGCCGGCGCCAAGGAGGTGCACCTGCTGGATGCCTATGCCGACCGGCTGAACATCCCGGACTTCGACAAGGCGATCGATTTCGGCTGGTTCTACTTCCTGACCAAGCCGTTCTTCTACGCGCTCGATTTCCTGTTCAAGCTGTTCGGCAACTTCGGCGTGGCCATCCTGGTCTTCACCGTGTTCCTGAAGGCCGCCTTCTTCCCGCTGGCCAACAAGGCCTACAAGTCGATGGGCCGGATGAAGGTTCTCGGCCCGAAGATGCAGGAGATTCGGGAGCGCTACAAGGACGACCCGGCCAAGGCGCAGACCGAGATGATGGCGCTGTACCGGACGGAGAAGATCAACCCGGCCAGCGGCTGCCTGCCGATCCTGATCCAGATCCCGGTCTTCTTCGCCCTCTACAAGGTGCTGTTCGTCACCATCGAGATGCGGCACGCGCCCTTCTTCGGCTGGATCCAGGACCTCTCGGCGCCCGACCCGACGAACCTGTTCAACCTGTTCGGCCTGCTGCCCTTCGACCCGACGCAGCTCTCCAGCTTCCTGCACATGCCGGTCTGGGCGCTGCTCATGGGCGCGACCATGTGGGCGCAGCAGAAGCTGAACCCGCAGCCGCCGGACCCGATCCAGGCCAAGATCTTCCAGTGGATGCCGATCATCTTCACCTTCATGCTGGCCAGCTTCCCGGCCGGCCTGGTGATCTACTGGACCTGGAACAACCTGCTCTCCATCGCGCAGCAGTGGTACATCATGCGGCTGGAGAAGCAGCGGAACGCCAAGGGTGGCGGCGCGGTGGCGATCCCGGCGGCGGTGCCCGCCGCGGCGAAGCCGAAGAAGGGGTGAGCGGCCCCATGGGCGAGGGCGGAGCCGTGCCGCTGCCGGCCGGGGGCCTCTCCGAGGCCCGGACGCCGGAGGAGCGGGCGGCGCTGTTCGAGGCCGGGCGGCTGCTCTTCGCCCGGCCCTGCACCTTCTTCTTCGCGGCGCAGCGGATCGACCAGCTGCCGCCCGTGGCGGGGCCGGAGATCGCCTTCTGCGGCCGCTCCAACGTCGGCAAGTCCTCGCTGGTCAATGCGCTGACCGGGCAGAAGGCGCTGGCCCGTGTCTCCAACACGCCGGGCCGGACCAAGCAGCTCAATTTCTTCAACCTCGGCGACCGGCTGACGCTGGTGGACATGCCGGGCTACGGCTACGCCCAGGCCTCGAAGAGCGTGAAGGCGGACTGGCAGGGGCTGATGTTCGACTTCCTGCGCGGCCGCCCCACGCTCCGGCGCGTCTTCCTGCTGCTGGATGCGCGGATCGAGACCAAGCCGGCGGACCGGGCGGCGATGACGCTGCTGAACGAGGCCGCGGTCGCCTTCCAGATCGTGCTGACCAAGGCGGATGATGCCAAGCCCTGGTGGCTGGAGCAGCGCCGGCAGGAGGCGGAGAGGCTGGCCCGTGGCCACACCGCCGCCCATCCGCTGGTGATGGTGACCAGCAGCGAGACCGGGCTCGGCATCCCCGAGCTTCGGGCGGAGATCGCGGCGCTGGCCGCGCCGGGCTGAGCGGCCCGCCCGCCGGGCGGGCCCCCGGAGGTCAGGCCGCTTTCAGGTTGCTGAACATCAGCACCTTGCGGTCGAGGTCGAAGGTGGTGTGCCCGCTCCGGCCGAAGGTCTTCAGGATGACGTCCATGTCCTCGGCGGCCAGATCGAGGATGTACTCCTCCACGCCGCTGTCGAGGATGAGCTGCAGGGTGAATTTGCCCGGCCGGCCCCGCTCCTGCTCGACCCAGGAGGCCTGGATGTTCGTCACCTGCCGCACATTGTAGCGGCGCTGCAGCCCCTGCTCCTGCGCCTCCTTCGTTCCCGACATCCGCCTGCCTTTCCTGTTGGAGGCCGGTGCGGCCCGACCGCGCCGGCGCTCGCATAAAGGCCGGGACCGCAGGGCGTTCCCGCTCGATCCGGTGCCGGCCGCTTCCGCCCCGTGGCGATCTGCTCTAGAGCAGATCGCGGACGGGCATGAACGCCCGTGAGCCTGAATCTGCTCGATAAACAATGACCTACGGCGGATGGCGTTCCGTTCCGAACGGCATCCGCTGCAGGAGCGCGCGACGCCAGACCGCGGGAATACCGGCCGATGACCGACGACACGCCCGATCCGATGAAGATCCTTGCCGGGGCGCTGCCCTTCCTGAAGCGCTACGACGACCAGATCGTCGTGGTGAAATACGGCGGCCATGCCATGGGCGAGGAGGAGACGGCGCTGCGCTTCGGCCGCGACATCGCGCTGCTGGAGCAGGTGGGCGTGAACCCCGTGGTGGTGCATGGCGGCGGGCCGCAGATCAATGCCATGCTGAAGCGGCTGAACGTGCAGTCCACCTTCGTCCAGGGCCTGCGGGTGACCGACGAGGCGATGCTGGACGTGGTCGAGATGGTGCTCGCCGGCCCGGTCAACAAGCAGGTGGCCGAGGCCATCACCCGGGCGGGCGCGCTGGCCGTCGGCATCTCCGGCAAGGATGGCGGGCTGGTGCGGGCGCGGAAGCTGACCCGCAAGGTCCGCGACCCCGGATCCAACCTCGAGCAGGTGCTCGACCTCGGCTATGTCGGGGAGCCGGAGTCGGTCGACACCAAGGTGCTGAAGCTGCTGATCGGCGCCGATATCGTGCCGGTGGTGGCCCCGGTCGGCATCGGCGCCAATGGCCAGACCTACAACATCAATGCCGATACCGTGGCGGGCGCGATCGCCGGCGCGCTCGGCGCCGAGCGGCTGCTGATGCTGACCGATGTGCGCGGCGTGCTCGGCCCCGACGGCCGGCTGATCCCCGAGATGACGGTGGCCGAGGTGCGGGCCGGCATCGAGGCCGGCTGGATCTCGGGCGGCATGATCCCGAAGGTCGAGACCTGCATCTACGCCATCGAGAAGGGCGTGAAGGGCGCCGTCATCCTGGATGGCCGCGTGCCGCACGCGGTGCTGCACGAACTCTTCACCGATGGCGGGGCCGGCACGCTGATCAAGCCCTAGAGCAGATCGCGGAGGGGCGTGAACGCCCGGGAGCGTGACTCTGCTCGAAAAACAATGAGCACCAGCGGATGGGCGTTCAGTCTTGAACGCAATCCGCCGTAGGGCGGGAAGCGTCCTGTCCGTCTCCGCGATGCTTGCGCTGCGCGACAGCGACGCGGCGGATATCCCGGCCATCGCCCGGATCCACCGGCGTTGGGTCCTGCACGGGCTCGCCAGCCTCAAGCTGGAGCCGCCTGGCGAGGAGGAGATGGCGCGCCGGCGCGCCGTCATCCTGGCCGGCGGCTTCCCGCCCCTCCGCGATCCGCCCTATCGCGCCTCCACCGGCTCGGACAGCAGTTCGATCTGCCAGCGCATTTCGGCCTCGGTCAGCGGCCAGCCACCCTCCGGCGAGAGGGGGATGGTGGCCGACGGGGCGATGTGGCCGAGCACCGTCTGCGCCGGCAGGGCGCAGCGCGGGGGGAAGCCGGCCTTCCAGCACAGGCTGATCAGCGCCTTGCCGCTGCGCAGCCGCGCCGCGTGCTCGACCGCCCGCATCGGCACGCCGGCCTGCTCCGCCAGCAGCCGCAGCATGGTGCCCTGGTCGCCGTGCAGTCCCGCTTCCTCGAAGGCCAGTTCGGGCGGCAGGTGGCCGGACCCTTGCCGCTCCAGCCGCAGATCGACGCGGGCCCGCAGCACCCGCGCGAGGGTGGGGTCGAGATCGGTGCGTGCGGCCAGCGGCTCCAGCAGATGGTCGGCCACCACCGCGGCCAGCGCCAGGGTCGCGCGCGGGGGCAGGCCGGCGCGACGGACCAGGCGTTGTTGCCATTCCTGATGGGTCGCCGCCTGGGCGATCAGCGTGTCGAGCGTCTTCTCCCGGATGGCGGCGGAGTCGTTTTCCAGCAGGGCCGTGATCGCCTCGGTCCCGGCCCGGGCGGCGACGGCATCCGACAGGCTCTCGCTCAGCCGCGGGCGACGGGCAACCGCCGTTACCGTCTCCGGCACCGGTGGCGCCTCGATCAGCGCCAGCAGGTCGGCCTCGGTCAGCAGGGGGGAAAAGCGGATGACCGGCGCCGCGACCTCCATGGCCGCGTCCTGCGCCAGGCGCAGGATCAGGTCGCGCGGCGCGTCCGGCATCGCCTGCAATTCCTCGGCGATCACCGCCCGCACCATCACCGCGGTGTCGGCCGCGAGCGCGCAGAGGGTCCGCCAGGCAAGCCCATGCAGCCGGTCCGTCGCCTCGGCCAGGGCCGGGGCGCGCGGCGCGAGCTTGCGGCCGATCACGGCCCGCACCCGCGGATCGCCATCCCCGGCCAGCAGGCTATCGGCCTGCGCCGGGGTCGCGGCATTGGCCGCCACGGCCGCACGCACCCGGAGCTGCCCGTCGCCGGCGAGGAAATAGAGGATCTCCGGTGCCGCCTCGGGGTGGGAGGCGAGGGCGATCCGCTCCGCCTCCGTCCCCTCCGCGACGATGCGCTTGGCGGCCTCGTAGGATGGCGGCGGCTTCATGGGGCGCCCCGCTCCGGCGTCGCGGCAGGCCCGTCCAGCACGCAGCGATTCCGCCCGGCGCGCTTGGCGGCGTACATGGCCGCATCGGCGCGCGCCAGCAGCGTCTCCGGCGTGTCCGCATGGCCCGGGCGGCGGATGGCGCAGCCGAGGCTGAAGCTGAGCGGCGGGGTGCCCTCCCGCAAATGGTGGTCGAGCGTGGCGGCGGCGGCGCAGAGCGCGGCGGCGCGCTCGGCGGCGCCCCCGGCATCGGCGCCTTCCAGCCAGAGGGCGAACTCGTCACCGCCGAACCGCGCCACGAGGTCGGTGGGCCGCGTCATCTCCCGCAGCAGCCCCGCCACCGCGACCAGGGCGGCATCCCCGGCCTCATGCCCCAGCTGGTCGTTGATCGGCTTGAAATTGTCGAGGTCGAGAAAGAGCAGCGCGCCCTCCGCCCGGCCCGCCCGCTCCGCATCCAGCGCCTGGCGGCGCAGCCGGCGGCCGAGATCCTCGAGGAAGGCGCGGCGGTTCAGGAGGCCGGTCAGCGCATCGGTGCGCGCCAGGCGCTCCAGCCGCTGCTGCAGCGCCTGGTTGCCGAGCACGACGAAGAGCAGGTCGGCGAGGGCGACCAGCAGGTGCCGGTCATCCGCATCGAAGGGGCGCTGCCCGGCGGCGCGCCAGGCGAGAAGCATCTGTGGCCGGTCATCTGCCGGCGCGTGCGGCAGCAGGGCGAGGCTCTCGCCGGAGGGCCCGTCCGGGAAGCCGGGGCCGGGATGGCTGGCGTAAGGCGCGATCCCGGGCAGCAGCGGCGCCGGGTCGGCACCCCGCCGGTGGGTGACCGTGGGGCCGGCATCGGTCCGCCATTCCAGCACCGCGGCGCCGGCGCAGCCGAGGGCGGTCTGCAGCGCCTCCAGCGTCGCCGCCAGCATCTGCGGCGCCAGCACCGCCCGCCGCACGCGCCGGACCAGCATCTGCAGGGCCTCGGCCCGGCGGAGGGCGACAGCCTGCGCCTCCGCCGCCAGCATCTCCTCGGTGATGTCATGGCCGCAGCCGCGCAGCCCGGCGAAGCGCCCCGCCGCATCGGTCAGCGGCGCGACGGCCAGGCTGAAGCAGGCGCTGCCGCCCCCGGAACGCCGAAGCCAGGCGCGCAGGCCGCGGGTGGGGGCGCGCAGCGCGAAGGGGTCGGGCTCCGGCACGGCCAGCAGCTCCCGCCCCGGGCGGCCGAGCAGCGTCTCCGCCGCCCAGCCGAGCGGGGCATCCGGGGCGAGGAAGGTGAGGCGGCCTTCCGCATCCGTCTCGAAGGCGAGGTCGGCGGCCAGGACCGCGAAGTCCCGCCAGCGCTGGCGCGATTCCAGCAACGCCCCGCGCAGGCCGGGATCCGTTCCCGGCCCGGCATGGCCTGTGGCGGGCGGCGGGGAAGCGTGGGGCGGTGCCGCCAGGCGCCTGGCCCGCGCAGGGCGTGGCGGGGGCGGATCGCGGGCCTGATCTACCGTGTCGTCCAGGGGGCGCATGCGGCGGAATCTCGCCGGATGGGATGAAGGACGCGTTATCGGCCGTCGGCAGGGCGCGTTGACAGGCGCGTGTCGGCATCGGCATGGTCCGCCGCTTCCGAGCCGGGTTGGGGTGTATCTCCCAAGGGCATCGGGTTGGTTGAGGGCCATCGCCTGGGATTTGCGTCCGCAAGCACCAGGGGGGCCTCCGGCGGGTGTTTTCCGCCCTGGCATCAGGCGGCGGCATGTTCTGCACATGCCGTCGGCGGGCCTGCCGATGCATCCCGCATCGGCCGCCTCCGCCGGCCTGCCGGCAGGAGGAATCCCCCGCACCAGCCCGCCACTGCCCTCATTGCGGAGAGACCCTGGCCGGCGCGGGCCGGAATTCGCCTCGGGACACGGATCATGGACGCCAGCACGCTGCAGTCGCGCATCGAAGCCCTGTGGGAGCGCCGCGACACGCTCTCCCCCGCCACCGGCGGGGATGACCGCGCCACCATCGAGGCGGCGCTGGAACTGCTCGATTCCGGCAAGGCCCGGGTGGCCGAGCCGGCCGGCGCCGCGGGCGAGTGGCGGGTGAACCAGTGGCTGAAGCAGGCGGTGCTGCTCTCCTTCCGCCTGACCGATTCGGCGCCGATGGACACGGCCGCCGGCGCCTATGACAAGGTGCCGCTGAAATTCCAGGGCTGGGGCCCGAACCGCTTCAAGGAAGCCGGCTTCCGCGCCGTGCCGGGCGCCGTGGTGCGGCGTTCCGCCCATATCGCGCCCGGCGTGGTCCTGATGCCCTCCTTCGTCAATCTCGGTGCCTATGTCGACCGCAACACCATGGTCGATACCTGGGCGACCGTCGGTTCCTGCGCCCAGATCGGCAAGAACGTGCATCTCTCGGGCGGCGTCGGCATCGGCGGCGTGCTGGAGCCGCTGCAGGCCAATCCAGTGATCATCGAGGATGACTGCTTCGTCGGCGCTCGCTCCGAGGTCGCGGAGGGCGTGATCGTCGAGCGCGGCGCGGTGCTCTCCATGGGCGTCTTCATCGGCGCCAGCACCAAGATCATCGATCGCGCCACGGGCCAGGTTCATGTGGGCCGCGTCCCCTCCTATTCCGTGGTGGTGCCGGGCAGCCTGCCCGGCAGGCCGCTGCCGGACGGCACGCCTGGGCCCTCGCTCTACTGCGCCGTCATCGTGAAGCGGGTGGATGAGCAGACCCGCGCCAAGACCAGCATCAACGAGCTGCTGCGCGACTGACGCGCGCCATGGCCGCGCGGCGCCTGCCGCGCGGCCGAGACACCGGGGCAGATCGCGGGACGCCGTGCACGACCGGACGCGCGAATCTGCTCGAGGAACAAGAGGCCCCAGCCGATTGCCGTTCGATTCCGGACGCAATCCGCTGTAGGAGCCCGGCGTGACCCGGACCGAGCAAGGCATGCGCAACACCCCGACCGATCCGCTGCCGCTGGCACAGGCGCTGATCCGCTGCCCGAGCGTGACCCCGGCCGATGCCGGCGCGCTCGGCGTGCTGGAGGCGGCGCTCGCGCCGCTCGGCTTCACCTGCCACCGGCTGCGCTTCGGCGAGATTGAGAACCTCTATGCCCGGCGCGGCACCGGCGGGCCGCATTTCTGCTATGCCGGCCACACCGATGTGGTGCCGCCCGGCCCGGCCGAGGGCTGGGCGGACGACCCTTTCTCCGGCCTGGTGAAGGACGGCACGCTTCATGGCCGTGGCGCCTGCGACATGAAGGGCGGCATCGCCGCCTTCCTCGCCGGGCTGACCGACTACCTCGCCGCCAATCCCGGCCATCCCGGCAGCATCAGCCTGCTGATCACGGGGGATGAGGAAGGCCCGGCCAGGGACGGCACGGTGAAGGTGCTGGAATGGATGGCCGGGCGCGGCGAGATCCCGGACATGGCGCTGGTCGGGGAGCCGACCTCCCGCGCGCGCCTGGGCGATATCGTCAAGGTCGGCCGCCGCGGCAGCATGACGGCCTATATCACGCTGCTGGGCACCCAGGGGCACAGCGCCTATCCGCAGCGCGCCGACAACCCGATCCACCGGCTGGTGCGGGTGCTGCACCGGCTGATCGCGCAGCCGATCGACCAGGGGAGCGAGTTCTTCGAGGCGACGACCCTGCAGGTGACCGGCTTCGATGTCGGCAACACGGCGAACAACGTCATCCCCGGCGAGGCGCGGGCGATGCTCAACATCCGCTTCAACGACCTGCACACCAGCGCCTCCCTGACCGAGATGCTGCATGCGGCGCTGCAGGCGGAGGAGGCGCGCTACGAGATGCGCATCGACTGCTCGGGCGAGAGCTTCCTGACCCAGCCCGGCCCCTTCGTGGATGCGCTGCGGCGGGCCGTGGTCCGGGCCACGGGCGCGGAGCCGGCGCTGGATACCGGCGGCGGCACCTCCGATGCCCGCTTCATCGCCCGCTACTGCCCGGTGGCGGAGCTGGGTGCGGTCGGGTCCACCATGCACAAGGTGAATGAGTGCGTGCCGGTCGCGGAATTGCGGGAGCTCGCCGGGCTCTACCGCATGGTGCTCGAGGAGGCCTTCGCCTGAGCGGCGCCCCTGCCGGAGCCCCCGCGCCGCCGCCGACGCGGGAGGTGATCTCGGCCGGGCTGCGCGGCGCCTTCCGCCTGGCCCAGGGCAAGCCGGATGGGCTGGCGCTGATCGACCTGACGCCGGAGGGCATCCTGCGCAGCTTCTGGGCGGCGGCGATCTGCCTGCCCGGGTTCCTCGCGCTCAAGCTGTTCGGTTGGGCGGATGGCGATGGGCCGGCCGGCGGGCTCGGGCGCGGGGTGCTGGCGGAGCTGATCGGCTTCATCGTCGCCTGGGCTGGCTTTGCGCTGGCTACTTTGCCGCTGGCGGAGGCGCAGGGGCGCAAGGCGGACTGGCCGCGCTTCATCGCCGCCTGGAACTGGGCGAATGTGGTCCAGTACTTGGTGCTGCTGGCGCTGACGGTGCCGACGCTGCTCGGCCTGCCCGGGCTGCTGGCGCATGGGCTGGGGCTGGCCGCCATCGGCTACGCGCTCTGGCTGGAGTGGTTCGTGACGAAGACCGCGCTGCGGATCGCCGGCGGGCCGGCGGCGATGTTCGTCGTGCTCGACCTGCTGCTCGGCGTCTTCGTCGGCGGCTTCGTCGCCCGGCTGGGCGGGGGCTGAACCCGGACCGGTCCAGGCCAGAGACCGGCGCGGTGGGGGAGAACGGGCGCCCATGGATGGGGCAGGGCCCGCTCGCTCGTATCACGCCCAGTCCGGCTCCTCCGCATAGCGTACGAAGGTGAAGCACAGCCCCTCCGCCGGCGCGGTCATCCCCGCCCGGGTCCGGTCGCGGCTGTCCAGCACCTGCCTTGGCCAGGCCACCCCGCGCCTGCCCTGGCCGACCTCCAGCAGGGTGCCGACCAGGTTGCGCACCTGGTGGTGCAGGAAGCTGCGTGCCTCCACCGTCACCACCACCTCCTCGCCGATGCGCGCCACATCCAGCCGGTCGAGCGTCCGCAGGGCGGATTTCGCCTGGCAGGCGGCGGCCCGGAAGGCGGAGAAATCGTGCTTCCCGAGCAGACGCTGCGCCGCCGCATGCATCGCCGCGGCATCCAGCGGCGCCTTCACATGCCAGACCCGGCCATCCTCCAGCGCCGGCCGGGCGCGGCGGTTGAGGATGCGGTAGCGGTAGCCGCGATGGATGGCGGAGAAGCGGGCATTCCAGCCGGGCGGGGCCAGGCCGGCGCGCAGCACGGCGACGGGGTGGGGCCGGGTGTGGAAGTCCAGTGCCTCCCGCAGCCTCTGGGGTTCGATCTCGCGCGCGAGCTCGATCTGCGCCACCTGCCCCTCGGCATGCACCCCGGCATCGGTGCGGCCGGCGGCGATGGCGGCGGGCGGCACGCCGCCGTTCAGCTTCGCCGCCGCCTCCTCCAGCACCTGCTGAACCGAGAGGCCATTCGCCTGCCGCTGCCAGCCGACGAAGGGGCCGCCATGGTATTCCAGCGTGAGGGCATAGAGCGGCATCAGCCGCCCGATCGCCGGAGCGCAAGGCGCGGAGGCGTGAATCGGCCGGCCGGCAAACCGCCCGATCGCCGGAGCGCAAGGCGCGGAGGCGTGAATCGGCCGGCCGGCAAACCGCCCGATCGCCGGAGCGCAAGGCGCGGAGGCGTGAATCGGCCGGCCGGCAAACCGCCCGATTGCCGGAACGCGAGGCGCGTGCGAGTGAATCGGCCGGCTTGCATCAGCCGAGCAGGGTGCCCGGCGGCAGCGGGAAGCCGCGCAGGAAATCCGCCGCCGGCAGCGGGCCGCGTCCGGGGCGCTGGAGACGGAGCAGGCGGAGCGCGCCGCTGCCGCAGGCGATGGTGGCGGCCTCGTCCAGCACCGTGCCGGGCGCACCGCCGCCGGCGGCGGGTTCGGCCGCCAGCACGCGGATCGCCTCCCCGCCATGTCGGAAGAAGGTGCCGGGCCAGGGGTTCAGCGCCCGCACCCGGCGGTCCAGCGCCGCGGCCTCCTGCACCCAGTCCAGCCGGCCATCCTCCTTGGTCAGCTTCGCCGCATAGGTCACGCCCGCCTCGGGCTGCGGCATGGGCGGCGGCGCCTCGGCCAGGGCGCGCAGGATGAGCCTGGCGCCGAGGTCCGCCAGGGCGTCGTGCAGTTCCGGCGTGGTGGTGCGCGGCCCGATCGGCACGGCGCCCTTCAGCAGCATCGGGCCGGTGTCGAGCCCTTCCTCCATCTGCATGATCGTCACGCCGCTCTCGGCATCGCCGGCCAGGATGGCGGCGTGGATCGGCGCCGCGCCGCGCCAGCGCGGCAGCAGGGAGGCGTGGATGTTGAGGCAGCCGCGGCGCGGCGCCTCCAGCATGGGTTTCGGCAGGATCAGTCCATAGGCGGCGACCACCGCCGCATCCAGGTCGAGCGCGGCGAAGGCAGCATGTTCGGCGACATCCTTCCGCACCCGGGCCGGGCTGCGCACGGGCAGGCCGAGCGCGAGTGCGGCGCGGTGGACGGGGCAGGGGGTCTCCTTCTGGCCGCGGCCGGCCGGACGGGGCGGCTGGCAATAGACCGCCGCGATCTCGTGCCCGGCGCCGTGCAGGGCATGCAGGGCGGGGACGGCGAAGTCCGGGCTGCCCATGAAGGCCAGTCTCATGGGCCGGTATCCGGCGTTATCGCTGCCCGGCCGTGGCGGGCCGTAATGGCATGCGCGGCCCGCCTCGCTCCCGGCGCGAGGCGGAGCGGGGCCCGCATCGGCCCCTTTCCACCCCGGTCGCGCGGGGGAGGGAGGGCCGCCACGGCGCTCACGCCCGCGCCTTCGCCTTCAGATCCTTGGCAAGCTTCCTAAGAATCATGTTGCGCTTCAGCGTGCTGAGGTGGTCCACGAACAGCACGCCGTCGAGATGGTCGTATTCATGCTGCAGGCAGGTCGCCAGCAGCCCGTCCGCCTCGATCTCCCGCTTCGCGCCGGTCAGGTCCAGGTAGCGCATCTTCACCCGGGCCGGGCGCGTCACATCGGCATACTGGCCGGGGAGGGAGAGGCAGCCTTCCTCCCGCACCGCCAGTTCCTCGCTGAGCGCCAGGATCTCCGGGTTCACCAGCACCATCGGGTCCGGCTTCTCCTCCTTCTGGAGGTCCACCACGAACATCCGCAGCAGGCTGCCGACCTGCGGCGCCGCCAGCCCGATCCCCGGCGCCTTGTACATGGCGTCCAGCATCCTGGGCGCGAGTTCGCGCACGGCATCGGCATCGGCCGGCCCGACCGGGCGGGCCTTGGTGCGCAGCCGCGTATCGGGGACCAGGAGGATGGGCAGGGTATCGGCTTCGGACATCACGGGATCACTCTGGGCGCCCCGGAAGTAGCCCCCGCCTGCCCCCCTTGCAACGGCGGCGGCGCCTGACAACATTCCCAGCCGTGGCAGGGTGCTTCGGGCCCGGCCGCCCGCTTCGCTCCGCATGAGGAGGCTACCGTGTCGCGTCCATCGGTCTTCGGTTCGCCGCTCTTTCTCGGCTTCGACCATCTCGAGCAGATGCTCGACCGGGTCGCCAAGAATGCCGATGGCTATCCACCCTACAATATCGAGCAGACCGGCGATAACCGGCTGCGCATCACCCTCGCCGTCGCCGGCTTCGCGATGGAGGACCTGCAGATCACGCAGGAGGACAACCAGCTCGTGATCCGCGGCCGGCAGAAGGATGACTCGGAAGGCCGGATCTTCCTCCACCGCGGCATCGCCGCGCGGCAGTTCCAGCGCGCCTTCGTGCTGGCCGAGGGGATCGAGGTGGAAGGGGCTTGGCTCGACAACGGTCTGCTGCATGTGGAGCTGCGCCGGCCCCAGCCGGAGGTGCGGGTGAAGACCATCCCGATCGCCGGCGGCACCACCGCGAACGGGCCGGCGGCTGCCAAGGTCAACGGGGCCGGACGGCCCGTTGTCGAAGGGCGTGCCACGCGGGGCTGATCCCGCGGGACGCCATCAAGAGCCGGAGCGGAGGGGCGAACCAAGCGTGCCACGCGGCGCTTGGGTAACACCGATGCTCCAGGCCGCATGGGCTTCGGCCATGCCGGAAGGAGAATGTGAGATGAAGAGCAGCAACCCTACCAACGGCCCGGCGGATGCGTCGCAGGTGGCGCTGTCGCTGCGCGAGCTTTCCGTGGCCGACTGGCAGCGCTTCGGCGCGCAGGAGATCGCCTATATCCGGCCGGTGGTCGTGAATGGCGTGCATGCCATGGCGATCCACGCCGCGGACGGCACCCCGATCGGCGCCGCGCCGAATGCCGAGCTGGCGATCGCCGCCATCCTGCAGCATGAGATGGCGCCCGCGCTGGTGCATTGAGGTCCCCATCCGGGGGTGGGAAGATCTCCCGCCCCCGGGGCCGCGCGGCGTTCAGGCCGCGGGCGCGTCGATCCAGCCGATGCAGCCATCCGGCCGACGATAGACCACATTCAGCGCGCCGGAACCGCTGTTGCGGAACATCAGCACCGCCTGGTGCGTGAGGTCGAGGCGCATCACCGCCTCGCCCACTGTCAGCCGGGCGATCTCGGTCGGCTGTTCGGCGACGACCACGCTGTGGTCCACCTTCGCGCCGTCGATCGGGGCGGCATCCTGCTCCTCCGCCTCCTCCTCCGGCTGCAGCACGTATTGCGTCGCGGTCTCGGCCGCGATGTCGCGCGCCTCAGCGAGGCTGCGGGCGTGATCGTTCACGCGGCGGCGGTAGCGGCGCAGGCGCTTCGCGACATGCTCGGCCGCCACCTCGAAGGCGCGGTGGGCGTCCGGCCCCTCGCCCTCGCCCCGCATGAACAGGTTGCGCCCGGCCTTGAGGTTGATGTCGCAGGCGAAGGCGCCCTTCACCTTTGCATCGCGCCGGAAGGTCACGTTCGCCTCCAGCGCATGGTCGAAGTACTTGCGCGCGATGGAGGCCAGGCCCTCCCGGACATGCGTCTGCAACGCTTCCCCGGTCTCGACCTGCTTTCCGGCTACGGTGATGTGCATGAAGGCATGCCCTCCTTGACTGGGGGAGGGGCCGCCCGGCGGGGCCCGCGGCGGCGCGGCGCGGAAGGCGCGCCGTGCCCCGAGTGCGTGCCGTCCGGCGATTCCGAAGGGGCCGGGACGGCAGGATCAGGCCGGGACGGCCTTCTCCCGTTTGCGCTGCACCGAAGATGGGATGCGCAGCGCCTCGCGGTATTTGGCCACGGTTCGGCGGGCGATGTCCACGCCTTCCTGGCGCAATTTCTCCACGATCGCATCATCCGAAAGTACTGCGTCCGGGTCCTCCGCCGCGACCATGGCGCGGATCCGCCAGCGCACCGCCTCGGCGCTGTGCTGCTCGCCGCCCTGGGTGCCGGCGATGGCGGTGGTGAAGAAATATTTGAGCTCGAAGGTGCCGCGGGGGGTTGCAATGTATTTGTTCGCGGTCACGCGGCTGACCGTGCTCTCGTGCATCTGCACCTCCTCCGCGATGTCGCGCAGGATCAGCGGGCGGAGATGCTCGACGCCGTGGCGGAAGAAGGCGTCCTGCCGGCGGACGATCTCCTGCGCCACCTTGATGATGGTGCTGGCGCGCTGCTCCAGGCTCTTCAGCAGCCAGTTCGCGCTCTGCAGCTTCTCCGCCAGGAAGACCCGGTCGTCCTTGCTGCGGGCCCCGACCTGGCAGCGGGCATAGAAGCCGCGCCTGACCAGCACGCGCGGCAGCGTCTCCGGGTTCAGCTCCAGGATCCAGCCGCCATCCTCGCCGCGGCGCATCAGCACGTCCGGCACCACCGCCGGCGCCGGCGGCGCGTCGAAGCTCGCGCCCGGCTTGGGGTCGAGCCGCTTCAACTCGGCGATCATGTCCGAGAGGTCCTCGGCATCCACGCCGCAGACCGCCATCAGCCCGGCGCGGTCGCGCCGCGCCAGCATCTCCAGATTGTCGAGCAGCGCCTGCATGGCCGGGTCCAGCCGGTTCTGCTCGGCGAGCTGGACGGCGAGGCATTCCGCCAGGCTGCGGCAGAACATGCCGACCGGCTCGAAGCGCTGCATGCGCGCGCGCACGGCGGCGACCTTCGCCAGCTCGCAGCCCATCGCCCGGGCGATCGCCGCGTCCTCCACCGCCAGCCGCCCGGCCGGGTCCAGCAGCGCGATCATCTGCGCGGCGATCAGCCGGTCCCGCGCATCCTCGAAGGTGAGGCGCACCTGCTCGCCGAGGTGCTCGCGCAAGGAGCGGCCGCCGCTGGCCAGATCCTCGATGCCCGAGAGATCGTCGGCGAAATCGGCCCGGCCGCCGCGGCCATAGGGGGATTCATAGCCGCCGCTGTCATAGACATTGTCCCACTCGGCATCGAGCGGCCCGGCCTGCTCCTGCGGCAGCGCGTCGGAGACGGCGGCGGCATGGGCGTCCGGCGCCTCCGGCGCGGCGGGCAGGGGATCGACGCGATGGCCATCATCCGGCCCGGGCTGCGGGCGCTCGTCGCGCTCCAGCAGCGGGTTGCGCTCCAGCTCCTCCTCGACGAAGGCGGCGACTTCCAGGTTGCTCGACTGCAGCAGCTTGATGGCCTGCCGCAATTGCGGCGTCATGACCAGGGACTGCGACTGCCGCAGGTCGAGGCGGGGCGCGAGGCTCATGCGCCGGCCCCGCGGCGGGCGGGCGGGCGCGGCAGCCCGGCTACCCGCATGGCGCGCTCACAGGCTGAAGCGCTCACCGAGATAGACCCGCCGCACGCCCTCATGCGCCACGATGTCGCGCGGCGCGCCTTCCATCAGCACCTGGCCATCATGCAGGATATAGGCGCGATCAATGATCTCCAGCGTCTCCCGCACATTGTGGTCGGTGATCAGCACGCCGAGCCCGCGGTCCTTCAGATGCTTCACCAGGTCCCGGATCTCCCCGACCGCGATCGGGTCGATGCCGGCCAGAGGTTCGTCGAGAAGGATGTAGGAAGGGTGAGTGGCGAGCGCGCGGGCGATCTCGCAGCGCCGCCGCTCGCCGCCCGAAAGGGCGAGCGCCGGGGCGCGGCGCAGATGCGCGATGCCGAACTCGGCCAGCAGCGCGTCCAGCATCTGCTCCCGCCGGTCGCGCACCGGCTCCACGACCTCGAGCGCCGCGCGGATGTTGTCCTCGACGCTGAGGCCACGGAAGATCGAGGCCTCCTGCGGCAGGTAGCCCAGGCCGAGCCGGGCGCGGCGGTACATAGGCAGGTGGGTCACGTCATGGCCGTCCATGACCACCTGGCCCTCATCGGGCTGCACCAGGCCGGTGATCATGTAGAAGGTCGTGGTCTTGCCGGCGCCGTTCGGGCCGAGCAGCCCCACCGCCTCGCCGCGCTTCAGGTTGATCGAAACGTTCCGCACCACCGGCCGCTTGCGGTAGCGCTTGCCGAGGCCATAGGCGGCGAGGCCGCCCTCGCCGGGCATGGCCTTCAGCACGGGGGCGGGGGAGGCCTCGTTCATCGGCCGATCCTCGCCGAGCCGGGCTGCTGCTGCTGAGCCGGCTGCTGCTGCCCGGCGCCGTCCTGCTGCGGGACGATCAGCCCCTGCACCCGCGCGCCTGGGGCGGAGACCAGCCGGGCGACGCCGGTGCGCATGTTCACGATGGCCTCCCGGCCGTTGATCTGGTTGTCGCCGCGGGTGATGCGTACCTCGCCCAGCAGCCGGGCCATGCCGGTCTGGGCGCTGTAGACGCCGCGATCGCCGCGCACCACCTCGGTCGCAGTGCGGATCTCGACATTGCCATAGGCCTCGACCCGGTCCATGCGGCCGGCGCCGGGAGGCTCGCGCTCCCCGGGCGCCGCCACCGGGCGGGGCGCCGGCGCGGCGCCGGGCGTGCCGGCGCCTTCCAGGAAATAGGCGACCAGCGTGTCGGCGGCGATGCGGCGGTTCTCCGCCGGCTCCGTGACCACCGCATTGCCGCGCGCCACCGCCATCCGGCGCTGGGACCAGTATTCCAGGCTTTCCCTGGCGGTGATCACCTGGCTCTGGGTGGCCAGCGAAAGGTCGCGGCCGGTCAGCACCAGCACCGCCTGGTCCACGTCATAGACCGCGCGGTCGCCGCGGGCGGTGTCGGTCGCGGTGCGGATGGTGACGCGCCCCTCCGCCTCCAGCCGCCAGATCTCGTTGTTGCCGCCGCGCGCGGGGTCCGCCGAGGGCTCCGCTGGCTGGGGGGCGGCAGGATCGCGCTGGCCGGCGGGGCGGTAGCGCGCCAGCAGCCGCTCCGCCTCCACCGTCACCCCGCCACGGATGGCGCGCGCATTGCCGCGGGCGATCACCACCTGCTCGGCCTGGCGCCATTCGATGCCGTCATTCGCGGTCAGGTCCACCGGCCCGCCCTGGGACAGGTCGATGCCCTGGGCCGCGGCCAGCCGGGGCAGTGCCAGCAGCCCGGCGGCGAGGAGCATCCAGCGGCGCCTCACCGGCCGCCCTCCAGCACCGCATGCGACCGGCCGGTGAAGATCACCACGGCGCCGCGCTCGCGCAGGCGGAAGCCCTCGGCGGTCAGGGTGCCGAAGCCGCCCTGCGCCGCCACCGGCGCATCGCCGCTGGCCGTGCCGGCCTCCACCTGCACGGAGGCCTCGTTGGTGCGCAGCATGGTGCCGTTGTCATGGTAGATCGTGACATCGCCCGTCAGGTCGAGCCGGCCCGCCGGCTTGTCGTAGCGACCGGCCTCCGACTGCACATAGATCCAGGCGCCGTCGCCCAGGACGATGTCGCCGCGCGGTTCCTCCAGGTTGAGGATCTCCTCGCTGCCTTCCTGTTGCCCGGCGCGGGCGGTGACGGTGAAGGGACGGTTCAGCTCGTCCACGCCCTGGTAGCGCGGATTCACCACCCGCAGCGCCTCGGCGCGCGGCTCCACGGTACGGCGGAAGCTGACGCGCGAGCGGTCCTCATTGCCTTCGATCTCCGGCCAGAACACCACCGCGGCCAGCAGGCCGAGGGCGAGGACCGGCAGCAGGCGCTTGGTCCAGGCCACCAGGAAGCGACGGCGGGCGAGCTGCCCCGGCTTTGGTGCGCGGCGGGCGCGGGAGGGCGGCAGCATATGCCGCGGGGCTGCGGCCGTCCGGGCCGCGACCGACGGCATGGGGGGGGACCGGTCCTGCTTCACGGTCGGTCTCCGGCGACGTCCCGGCGGCACTGGGCGGCGGGCCCGGGGCGGTGGTGCCGGCACGGTGCGGGGGCGGGAAGGGTCAGGTCCACGGGCCGATGTATGAGGGGTGCGGGGACGGGGGTCAATGAGCCGTCTCCGTAGCGGACAAGAATCGTGCCAGGGTGTGGCCGCACGGCAGTGTGGCCGGGCGGCAGGGGTGGCGGCGGTCAGTGCGCCAGGATGTCCGGGTCGGCGTAGCCCAGCAGGTCCAGCTCGCCCCGGACCGGCAGGAAGCGGAAGCATTCCTGCGCCAGGGCCAGCCTTCCCTCACGCCGCAGCAGCCCCTCCAGCCTGGCCCAGAGGGCGTGCAGATGGAGGACGTCCGAGGCGGCATAGGCCATCTGCTCGGCAGTCAGCTCGGCCGCGCCCCAGTCGGAGCTCTGCTGCTGCTTCGAGATCTCGACGCCCAGCAATTCCTTGCAGAGGTCCTTCAGGCCATGCCGGTCGGTGAAGGTGCGGACCAGCTTGGACGCCACCTTGGTGCAGACCACCGGCGCGACGGGGACGCCGAGATGCAGCCGCAGCGCGGCGCAGTCGAAGCGGGCGAAATGGAAGAGCTTGGTGGTGGCCGGATCGGCCAGCAGGCGCTTCAGGTTCGGACAGTCGGCGCCGCGGCCGCCCATGCCCGGCGGGATGATCTGCACGAGATGCGCATCGCCGTCGCCGGAGGAGAGCTGCACGAGGCAGAGCCGGTCCCGGTGCGGGTTGAGGCCCATGGTTTCGGTGTCGATCGCCACCATCGGACCGAGATCGAGGCCATCGGGCAGGTCGTGCCGGTGCAGGTGGATCACGGCGGGGCTCCCTGGAGAGGCGCCGCGCGAAAAGAGGGTGGCTCGCACGAGGCCCGAAATCTGGTTCAGCGGAGCCGGTTCCGTCCGGTGCGTCCCGGTTGGGGGTCTGACCCCGCTGCGGGAAATGGTGCCCAGGAAAGGACTCGAACCTTCACGACCTTGCGGTCACTGGCACCTGAAGCCAGCGCGTCTACCAATTCCACCACCTGGGCACAGGGTGCGGAGCCGACGGGGCGTTGTCCGCCGGTGGAGGGGGGAATAAGGCGCCGGAGAGGGAGCGTCAAGCGCCCCCGCGCAGCATTTTTCCTGAGCCAGGGTGGGCGCTTACGACCGGCCTCTCATTCTGTCTCGCAGACAGGCCGGCGCATGTCTGCGGCCTCGGTCGCCGGCGGCCTGGCTGCGCCGCGTCGTGGCCGCACCCCTTCGGGCGGTCAGCCGCCGATGGCGGCTGCGGGCCGGGATTCATGCCGGCGGAGACCGGCGCTGGGGCGGCCCGGCGGACCCGCCGCGCGGGGGGGGGGCGGTCCGCCGCGGCCGGGAAGAGGCCGGCCTGGCTTGGCGCTGCGAGGCACCCACCATATGGTCCGCCGCCCCCCAACATGGCTGGAGCCCCAAGAGCATGCGCGGAAGCACGGTACGCAAGGTTGCCACGGTCTTCGGGGGCTCCGGCTTCATTGGCCGCTACGTGGTCCAGCGGCTGGCCCATCTCGACTATGTGGTGCGGGTCGCCACCACCCATCCGGACAAGGCGCGCTTCCTGCAGACCCAGGGACGTGTCGGGCAGATCGTCCCGCTCGCGGCTGGCGTCGACGATCCCGGCGCCGTGGCCCGCGCCGTTGCGGGCGCCGATCTGGTGGTGAACCTGGTCGGCATCCTGCATGAGCGGAAGCCGGGCGACTTCCAGCGCATCCACCGCGAGGGCGCCGCGACCGTCGCCCGCCTCGCGGCCGAGGCGGGGGTGGAGCGGTTGGTGCATGTCTCGGCGATCGGCGCCGACCCGGACAGCCCGAGCCGCTACGGCAGGACCAAGGGCGAGGGCGAGGCGGCGGTGCGGGCGGCCTTCCCGGCGGCGGTGATCCTGCGCCCCTCCATCGTCTTCGGGCCGGAGGACCAGTTCTTCAACCGCTTCGCCGGCATGGCGCGGATGCTGCCCTTCATGCCGGTGGTGGCCGGCAATGCCCGGTTCCAGCCGGTCTATGTCGGCGACGTGGCCGATGCGGTGATGGCCGCCGCAGCGCGCGACGACGCGGCCGGCAAGACCTATGAACTGGGCGGGCCGCGGGCGATGAGCTTCCGCGAGCTGCTGCGCTTCATCCTGGACACCACCGGCCACCGCCGGCCGATGCTGGACATGCCGGGCGGGCTGGTGCGGCTGCAGGCGAGGCTGTCCGAATTCCTGCCCAACCCGCCGCTGACCCGGGATCAGCTGCTGATGCTGCAGCGGGACAATGTGGTCGCGCCCGGCGCGC
The DNA here is from genome assembly GCF_020523605.1 of Roseicella aerolata. Classification (GTDB taxonomy): domain Bacteria; phylum Pseudomonadota; class Alphaproteobacteria; order Acetobacterales; family Acetobacteraceae; genus Paracraurococcus; species Paracraurococcus aerolatus. The sequence continues at coordinate 119,326 of NZ_JAJAQI010000003.1, forward strand.
CCGGCTTGGCCGAACTCGGCATCGCACCGAAATCCGTGGAGGCGGTGGTGCCGGGCTACCTGAAGCGGTTCCGGCCGGGCGGCGGGCAGCGCGGCTAGCCTGCGGCAGTTTGGTCCGATCCGGACCAAACTGCCCGCCGAGCGTTGCCAGCTGATTGCGAGCGCGGTCCCGATGCCGAATTAAAGGTCAGCTATGCTGACCTGACGCCGAAAAAAGACTCGCCATCAGCGGCACGCACCCGTATTGCTGCGCACAACGCCCTCGCGGGCGGCCGGATGCGCGTGCCCGGGATGGCGGCGACGTGCAGGCCCTGGCTGGCCCGCGACCTTTCGCCTGTTCTGTGAATGCAAGGACCGCGCCAATGGCCGAACGGATGCTGCAATTCGTGCGTCTCTCCCAGGCCCAGCCGGAGAAACGCGACGTCGCGGCCCGCCGGGCGGATTTCGGCGAGATCTACCAGTACCAGGAGTTCGACACCGGCGCGGCCTCCCAGCAGGCCAGCCGCTGCAGCCAGTGCGGCGTGCCCTTCTGCTCGGTCCACTGCCCGCTGAACAACAACATCCCGGACTGGCTGAAGCTGACCGCCGAGGGGCGGCTGGAGGAGGCGTACGAGGTCTCCTCGGCGACCAACACCTTCCCCGAGATCTGCGGCCGCATCTGCCCGCAGGACCGCCTCTGCGAAGGCAATTGCGTCATCGAGAAGGGCTTCGAGAGCGTCACCATCGGCGCGGTCGAGCGCTACATCACCGACACCGCCTGGGAGAAGGGCTGGGTCAAGCCGCCGAAGCCCCGGCAGGAGCTGCCCTGGAGCGTCGGCATCATCGGCGCCGGCCCGGCCGGCCTGGCGGCCGCCGAGAAGCTGCGCCTGCGCGGCTACCAGGTGCATGTCTACGACCGCTACGACCGCGTCGGCGGCCTGATGATCTACGGCATCCCTGGCTTCAAGCTGGAGAAGGAGGTCGTCCTCCGCCGCTGGAAGCAGTACGAGGAAGGTGGGATCCATTTCCACCTGAACTGCGCCATCGGCCGCGACGTGACGCTGGCCGAACTGCGCGAGCGGCACGACGCCGTCTTCATCGCGACCGGCGTCTACAAGGCGCGCGACATCGATTGCGTCGGCAGCGGCCTCGGCGGGATCGTCCCCGCGCTCGAATACCTGACGGCCTCCAACCGCAACAACCTGGGCGATCCGGTCCCGGCCTTCGAATCCGGTGCGCTGGATGCCAAGGGCAAGCGCGTGGTCGTCGTGGGCGGCGGCGACACCGCCATGGACTGCGTCCGCACCGCGGTGCGGCAGGGCGCCGTCTCCGTCACCTGCCTCTACCGGCGGGACAAAGCGAACATGCCGGGCTCCATGCGGGAGGTGAAGAACGCCGAGGAGGAGGGCGTGGAGTTCACCTGGCTGGCGGCGCCCGAAGCCTTCCTGGGCGACACGCAGGTGACCGGCGTGCGCGCCGTGCGCATGCATCTCGGCCTGCCGGACGCGACCGGCCGCCAGCAGGTGGCGCCGGTCCCGGGCAGCGCCTTCACCATCCCCTGCGACCTCGCCATCAAGGCGCTGGGCTTCGACCCCGAGGACCTGCCGAAGGCCTTCGACGAGCCGGCCCTGCCGGTGACCCGCTGGGGCACGCTGAAGGTGAACCACCGCACCATGATGACGGAACTCCCCGGCGTCTTCGCCGGCGGCGACATCGTCCGCGGCGCCTCCCTGGTGGTCTGGGCGATCCGCGACGGCCGCGACGCGGCCGATCAGATCGATGCGTATGTGAAGGCGAAGGCCGGCCAGAAGCTGGCCGCGGCGGCGGAGTGAGGACCATGGACGGCATCATCGAGAACGGCGCGGCCTTCGTCGGAAACTTCGCCGCCAACAAGGCCCGTCTCGAGGCCGCGCAGATCGACACGACCGAGCACGATGCCTGCGGTGTCGGCCTGGTCGCCTCGCTTGACGGCAAGCCGCGCCGCGGCGTGGTGAAGGCCGGCATCGATGCGCTGAAGGCGGTCTGGCACCGCGGCGCGGTGGATGCCGACGGCAAGACCGGGGACGGCGCCGGCATCCATATCGAGATCCCGCAGGATTTCTTCGCCGAGCATGTGCAGCGTGGCGGCGACCGCCTGCGCCCGGGCCGCATCGCGGTCGGCATGGTCTTCCTGCCGAAGACCGATTTCGGCGCGCAGGAGCGCTGCCGGCAGATCGTCGAGGCCGAGATCCTGGCCGCCGGCTACGGCATCTATTCCTGGCGCCAGGTGCCGATCCATGTCGGCTGCATCGGCGAGAAGGCGAATGCGACGCGCCCCGAGATCGAGCAGATCCTGGTCTACGACCCGGAGCAGCGCGACGAGGCGACCTATGAGCGCGACCTCTATGTCATCCGCCGGCGGATCGAGAAGCAGGCCATCGCCTCGCAGATCCCGGAACTCTACCTCTGCTCGCTCTCCAGCCGCTCGATCATCTACAAGGGCATGTTCCTGGCGGAGCACCTGACGGAGTTCTACCCGGACCTGCTGGACGAGCGCTTCGTCTCCCGCTTCGCGATCTACCACCAGCGCTACAGCACCAATACCTTCCCGACCTGGCGCCTGGCGCAGCCCTTCCGGATGATCGCGCATAACGGCGAGATCAACACGGTCAACGGCAACATCAACTGGATGAAGAGCCATGAGACGCGGCTCTCCCACCCGTTGCTCGACCCCTATCTGGACGACATCAAGCCGGTGATCCAGGCCGGCGGCTCCGACACGGCGACGCTCGACAACGTCTTCGAGCTGCTGGTGCGCGGCGGCCGCGACGCGCCGATGGCCAAGGCGATGCTGATCCCGGAGAGCATCGGCAACAACGCCACGATGCCGGCGGCGCATCGCGACTTCTTCCTCTACTGCAACGCGGTGATGGAGCCCTGGGACGGCCCGGCCGCCGTCTGCGGCACGGATGGCCGCTGGGTGGTCGCCGGCCTCGACCGCAACGGGCTGCGGCCGTTGCGCTACACCCAGACCGCGGACGGGCTGCTGATCATCGGCTCCGAGACCGGCATGGTGAAGATCGCCGAGGAGCAGATCGTCGCCAAGGGCCGTGTCGGCCCCGGCCAGTGCATCGGCGTGGACCTGGAGGAAGGCCGCTTCTACGGCGATGCCGAGCTGAAGGACATGCTGGCGGCGCGCCGGCCCTTCGGCCAGTGGACCGAGCGCACCATCCGCATCGACGGCATCGTCCGCGCCGAGCAGGGCGAGCCGGTGCAGTTCCAGGGCGAGGAGCTGCGCCGCCGGCAGCTCGCGGTCGGCTACACGCTGGAGGAGCTGGAGACCATCCTGCACCCGATGGTGGAGGAGGCGGCCGAGGCGGTCGGCTCCATGGGCGACGACACGCCGATCGCGGTGCTTTCCAGCCAGTATCGCGGCCTGCACCACTATTTCCGCCAGACCTTCAGCCAGGTCACCAACCCGCCGATCGACAGCCTGCGCGAGACGCGGGTGATGACTCTGAAGACGCGCCTCGGGAATCTCGGGAACATCCTCGATGAGGACCCGACCCAGTGCGACATGCTGATGCTGGACAGCCCGGTGCTGTCCAACGCCGAATTCGCCGCCATGCGCCAGTATATGGGCGCGACCGCCTGTGAGGTGGACTGCACCTTCGCGGTGGCCGAGGGCGGGCCCGGCCTGCGCCGCGCGCTGGAGCGCATCCGGCACGAGGCGGAGGAGGGCGTGCGCAGCGGCTGCGCCCATATCATCCTGACCGACGAGGCGCAGGGGCCGGAGCGCGCGCCGATCCCGATGATCCTCGCGGTCAGCGCCGTGCATTCGCATCTGGTGAAGACCTCGCTCCGCACCTTCACCAGCCTGAACGTTCGCACCGCCGAATGCGTGGACGTGCACTATTTCGCGGTGCTGATCGGCGCCGGCGCCACCACGGTGAATGCCTATCTGGCGCAGGAGAGCATCGCGGATCGCCACCGGCGCGGGCTGTTCGGCGACCTGTCGCTGAAGGATTGCGTCGCCCGCTACAAGAAGGCGGTGGACAAGGGCCTGCTGAAGGTGATGTCCAAGATGGGCATCTCCGTCATCAGCAGCTATCGCGGCGGCATGAATTTCGAGGCCATCGGCCTCTCCCGCGCCCTGGTCGCCGAATTCTTCCCGGGCATCCCCTCCCGCATCTCGGGCATCGGCCTGCAGGGCATCGCGCGGCGCGTGCTGGCGCTGCACCGCACCGCCTGGGACGCGGATGCGGTGACGCTGCCGGTCGGCGGCCTCTACAAGCTGCGCAAGCGTGGCGAGAGCCACGCCTTCGATGGCGGCCTGATCCACACCCTGCAAAAGGCGGTGGAGACGGACAGCTACTCCACCTTCAAGCGCTATTCGGACGCGGTGCGCAAGCTTCCGCCCGTCGCGCTGCGGGATCTGCTGGACTTCCGCACGGAAGCCCGCACGGCCGTGCCGCTGGAGGAGGTGGAGAGCATCACCGAGATCCGCAAGCGCCTGGTCGCGCCCGGCATCTCGCTCGGCGCCCTGAGCCCCGAGGCGCATGAGACGCTGTCCATCGCCATGAACCGCATCGGCGCGCGGTCCGACAGCGGCGAGGGCGGCGAGGACCCGGCGCGGGCGAAGCCGCGCCCGAACGGCGACAACGCCAACAGCGCCATCAAGCAGATCGCCTCGGGCCGCTTCGGCGTCACCGCCGAGTACCTGAACGCCTGCAAGGAGATCGAGATCAAGGTCGCGCAGGGCGCCAAGCCCGGCGAGGGCGGGCAGCTTCCGGGCTTCAAGGTGACGGGGCTGATCGCCAGGCTCCGGCATTCGACGCCAGGCGTGACCCTGATCTCGCCGCCGCCGCACCACGACATCTACTCGATCGAGGATCTGGCGCAGCTCATCTACGACCTGAAGCAGATCAACCCGGAGGCCACGGTCTGCGTGAAGCTGGTCTCGCGCAGCGGCATCGGCACCATCGCGGCCGGCGTGGCGAAGGCCAAGGCCGACGCCATCCTGGTCTCCGGCCATTCCGGCGGCACCGGCGCCTCGCCGGTCTCCTCCATCAAATATGCCGGCCTGCCCTGGGAGATGGGCCTGTCCGAGACGCATCAGGTGCTGCAGCTCAACCGGCTGCGGCACCGGGTGAAGCTGCGGACGGATGGCGGCATCAAGACCGGCCGCGACGTGGTGATCGCCGCCATGCTCGGCGCCGAGGAATTCGGCATCGGCACGGCCAGCCTCGTCGCCATGGGCTGCATCATGGTCCGGCAGTGCCACAGCAACACCTGCCCCGTGGGTGTCTGCACCCAGGATGAGGCGCTGCGGCAGAAATTCGCGGGCAGCCCGGAGAAGGTGATCAACCTCTTCAGCTTCGTGGCGGAGGAGGTGCGGGAGATCCTGGCCTCCCTCGGCTTCCGCAAACTGACCGACGTGATCGGCCGGACCGACCTGCTGAAGCAGGTCAGCCGCGGCTCGGAGGACCTGGACGACCTCGACCTGAACCCGCTGCTGGTCCAGGCCGATGCCGGCGGCCATGCCAGCTACTGCACGCTGGAAGGCCGGAACGAGGTGCCGGAGACGCTGGACGCCGACATGATCCGGGACGCCGCGGCGCTGTTCGAGCGCGGCGAGAAGATGCAGCTCCAGTACAACATCCGGAACACCCACCGGGCGATCGGCACCAAGATCAGCAGCAAAATCACCCGGAAATTCGGGATGACCGGGCTGCAGCCGGGGCACCTGGCAGTCCGGCTGCGCGGCACCGCCGGCCAGTCGCTCGGCGCCTTCGCCGTCCAGGGCCTGAAGCTGGAGGTCTTCGGCGACGCCAACGACTATGTCGGCAAGGGCCTTTCGGGTGCCACCATCGTGGTTCGCCCGGCGCCCTCCTCGACGCTGGTCTGGAACGAGAACGCCATCATCGGCAATACCTGCCTCTATGGCGCGACGGCGGGCGAGCTCTTCGCCGGCGGCCAGGCCGGCGAGCGCTTCGCGGTCCGCAACTCCGGCGCGACGGCGGTGGTCGAGGGCTGCGGGGCGAATGGCTGCGAGTACATGACGGGCGGCACGGTCGTCATCCTCGGGCCGGTCGGCGACAATTTCGGCGCCGGCTTCACCGGCGGCATGGCCTTCCTCTATGATGCGGAGGAGACCTTCGAAAAGCGGGTCAACCCGGACACGCTGCTCTGGTCCCGCCTCGCCTCCGCGCATTGGGAAGGCGTGCTGAAAGCCCTGGTGGAGCGGCATGTGCGGGAGACCGGCTCGCGCCTGGCCGCCCGTCTGCTGCACAACTGGGCGCAGGAGCGCGACCGGTTCTGGCAGGTGGTGCCCAAGGAGTATGCGAAGTACCTGCCCGTCCCGATGACGGAGGCGGCGGCGGTCGCCGCCGAGTAGACTCAACCAGGGGGGAAGGCGCCGCCGGCGCTTTCCCCGCTGCGGCACGGATGGCATAAGACATGCCGTGCGAATCCTGTATCACCTGCCGCTCTCGCCCTTCGCCCGCAAGGTCCGCCTTGCCATGGCGGAAAAGCGCATCCCCTTCGAGCTCCGCGTGGAGCGTGTCTGGGAGCGGCGGCCCGAATTCCTGGAGCTGAACCCGGCCGGAACCGTGCCGGTGCTGCAGGAGCCGAACGGCCTCGCCATCGCGGACAGCTACGCCATCTGCGAATACCTGGACGAGGCCTATCCGGATACCGGCCTGTTCGGCCGGACGCTGGCGGAGCGGGCCGAGGTGCGGCGGCTGGTCGCCTGGTTCGACGGCAAGTTCAACGCCGAGGTCACGCGCAACCTGCTGTTCGAGAAGCAGATGAAGCGCCTGCTCGGCCGCGGCAACCCGGATGCCTCGGCGATCCGTGCCGGTTACCAGAACCTGCGCCCGCACCTGGAATATATCGGCTGGCTGGCGGAGAACCGGGCCTGGCTGGCGGGGCCGCAGGTGAGCCTGGCGGATTTCGCCGCCGCGGCGCATCTCTCCGCGCTCGACTATACCGGGGATGTGGAGTGGAGCCTGAACGAGGCGGCGAAGGACTGGTATGCGCGCTGCAAGTCGCGCCCCTGCTTCCGCTCCCTTCTGGCCGAGCGGGTCGGCGGCATCACCCCGCCGACGCATTACGCCGATCTGGATTTCTGAGACCGGCCGCGCCGGCTACCGACGCTGCGGCCCTGCCTCGTTCAGGGCCAGGTTCTGCTGCGCCAGATCGGCCGCGGCGCTGTCCGGCGCCAGCGCGATCGTCCGCTGCCAATCCGCACGCGCGCCCGCCGTGTCGCCGCGCAATTGCCGGATGATGCCGCGCTCCAGCAGCGCCTCGGCATTCTCCGGCGCCAGGCGCAGCGCCCGGTCCACCGCGGCCATGGCCTGCTCCACCCGCTCCAGCCGCCGCAGCGCGGCGGCGCGGAACACCCAGGCCTCCGCCCGCTCGGGATCGGCGGCGACCACCCGGTCCAGGTCACCCAGCGCATCCGCGTAGCGGCCGAGCGTGCCGAGCGCGACCGCCCGGTCCATCATCAAATCCAGATCGCCCGGCGCGATGGTCAGCCCCATGGTCGCGGCCGCAAAGGCCCGACCGGACTGGTTGGCCAGCATCCAGGCCTGCACCGCCTGGGCATAGACCGCGGCGCGCGCCGGCGTGCTGCCGGCGCTGGTCCGCGCCAGTTGCTCCAGCCGCTCCGCCGCCTTCTCCGTCTCGCCGGTCGCCAGCAGCGCGAGGGCGCCGCAATGCTTCGCACCCTCGCCGCCGCCCGCGCCGTCCCAGGCCTCGGCGAAGGCGAGCGCGCCCTCGGGGTCGCGGCGCAGGCGGCCCAGGCATTCCTCATATTGCGGCCCGATCGCCAGGCGCGGCATGTCGGGCGGCAGCGGCAGGGAGTCGCCGGCGGCCTCCGCCTCCGGCCCCTGCACCAGAACCAGGGCGGTCCCGGCCAGGGCGGCCAGCAGCACGGCAGCCAAGGTGCCGAGCAGGACGGAGCGGATGCGGTTCACCGCACGACCCTAGCGGAGTGCGCGAATCGACGCCAGATCGGCGGCATGGCGGATCAAGAGAGAGGCAGCCCGGACCGGCTGGTCGTGGCCGGGCTGGGCTACAGCGGCATCGCGGTGGCGCGGGCGGCCGCGGCGGCGGGCTGGCAGGTCAGCGGGACGGCGCGCGACCCGGGGCGCGTCGTGCCGCCGGAGGGCGTTGCGGTCGTGGCCTTCGAAGCGGCGGGGGAGGCGATCGCCGCTGCTACCCATCTGCTGGTCACCACGCCGCCGGGGGAGGCGGGCGACCCTGTCCTCGCCGCCCATGCCGGGGCGATCCGCGCCGCGCCCGGCCTGCGCTGGATCGGCTATCTCTCCACCACGGGGGTCTATGGCGATCGTGGCGGCGCGGCAGTGGATGAGACAACGCCGCCCGCGCCGGGGCAGGCGCGCAGCCGGCGCCGGCTGGCGGCGGAGCAGGCCTGGGCCGCGCTGGCCGGCGGGCGCGCGGTCGATCTCTTCCGCGTCGGCGGGATCTACGGCCCCGGCCGCAGCAGCTTCGACGACCTGCGGGCGGGCACGGCGCGCCGCACGATCAGGCCCGGCCACCTCTTCGGCCGCATCCATCGCGACGACATCGCCCTCGCCGTGCTGGCCGCCCTGCGCCAGGCGCCGCCACCCGGCCTCAGGGTGCTGCACCTGGTGGATGACGAGCCGGCCGAGAGCGCGGCGGTGGTCGAGGAAGCGGCGCGGCTGCTCGGCCTGGCGCCGCCGCCGGCGATTCCCTTCGAGCAGGCCTGGCCCGCCATGTCCCCCATGGCGCGCAGCTTCTGGGCGGAACGCCGCGTGGTCACCAACAAGGCGACCAAGGCGGCGCTCGGCATTGCCTGGCGCTACCCGAGCTACCGCGAGGGGCTGCGCGCCATCCTGGCCGAGGAGGGGGGCGGGGCGGCGTAGGGCCGATCGCCGGGGGGGAGGCTGCTCCCCGACGCACGCCACCAGCGGACCGGCATCCGGACAGGAATGCCGGTCCGCACGCTCAGCCCGCGGGATCGAGCAGCGCGGCGAGGGTCCGGCGCAGCAGCAGCAGGTCCTGCGGCCGGGACAGCCGGTGGTCCCCGTCCTTCACCAGCGTGACCTGTACGTCCGGCCCGGAGATGGCGGCGGCGGTGCGGAGCGAGAGCTCCCAGGGCACGTCGGGGTCCTGCTGGCCGTGCAGCAGCCGCACCGGCGCGGTGATGGCAATGGGCGCGTGCAGCAGCAGGTGGCTGCGGCCGTCCTCCAGCAGGGCGCGGGCGATGGGGTAGGGGTCGCCATAGGCGCTCGGCCGCTGCCAGACGCCGTCGCGCGCCATGGCCTCGCGCGCCGCCGGCGACAGCGACTCCTCGATCCGCGCGGTGAAGTCGGGTGCGGCGGCGATGCCGATCAGCCCGGCCAGCCGCTCCGGCTGCCGCATCGCCAGCAGCAGGGCAATCCAGCCACCCATGGAGGAGCCGATGAGGATCTGCGGCCCCTCCGTCAGCGCGTCCAGCACCGCCGCGGCATCGGCCGCCCAGCGGCCAATCGTCCCCTCCACGAACCGCCCGCCGCTGGCGCCGTGGCCGCTGTAGTCGAAGCGCAGGAAGGCCTGGCCGCGCGCGGCGCAGAAGGCCGAGAGATCCTCGGCCTTCGTGCCCGTCATGTCGCTGTTGAAGCCGCCGAGGAACACCACGCCCGGACCCCGCCCGGCGCGCCGGCGCCAGGCGAGCTCGACGCCGTCGCCGCGATCCAGCCGGCCGGCTTCCTCCACGGCGGCACTCATCGCCGTGGCAGACCGCGCTGCGCTAGGTTGGCGAAGAGCGCGCCGGTGCCGAAGGTCCAGGGCGGGCAGGCATCGGTGCGCGCCACCTCGTTCACCAGCGCGCCCAGTCGGGGGGTCGCGATCCGCACCACATCGCCCGGCCGGTGCGTGAAGCCCTGGCCGGGCGCGCCGCGGTCCTTGCTGGGCGAGAAGGGCGTGCCGAGGAAGAGCACGGCGCCGTCCGGATACTGGTGGTGCGGCCCGATCAACTGCCCGACGATGTCGCGCGGGTCGCGGCTGATGGCGCCGACCGCGCCGGTCTCCTCCAGCCGGAAGCCATCCGCGCCCTCGATGGCCAGGCTGATCTCGGCGGCGCGCACATCCTCCAGCGTGAAGCCCGCATCGAACAGCCGCAGCAGCGGGCCGAGCGCGCAGGAGGCGTTGTTGTCCTTGGCGCGGCCGAGCAGCAGGGCGGAGCGCCCCTCGACGTCGCGCAGGTTCACGTCGTTGCCCAGCATGGCGCCAAGGATGGCGCCGCGGGCATTCACCGCCAGCACCGCCTCCGGCTCCGGGTTGCTCCATTGGCTGACCGGATGCACGCCGATCAGGGAGCCTGTGCCCACCGCTGCCATGGGCGGGCATTTGGTGAAGATCTCGGCATCCGGGCCGATGCCGACCTCCAGGTACTGGCTCCACCAGCCCTTCTGGACGAGGGCCGCCTTCAGCCGCATGGCCTCCGGGCTGCCCGGCCTCACGGCCGAGAGGTCGTCGCCGATGATGCCGCGCACCTCGGCCCGCACGGCCTCCGCCTGGGAAGCGTCGCCGCGGCAGCGCTCCTCGATTACCCGCTCCAGCATCGAGCGCACATAGGTCACGCCGCAGGCCTTCACCGCCTGCAGGTCCACGGGCGCCAGCAGCCAGGGCTTTCCCGGGTTGCGCCGGTCATGCACGCTGTTGGCCAGGGCGGCCGGCAGGTCGAGCGGCATGGGCACGCCGCGGTTGCGGATGGCAAGGACCGGATCGGCCTCGTTCAACCAGGCGCTGACCGTGCCATAGGCGGGTGTCATGTCGAAGGCGGCGCCGCGCAGCACCGCGACGGCCGCAGGTCCTTCCGGCGTCATCACCCGCGCGGCGAAGCAGCCCTCCCGCCAGTCCTCCGGCAATGCCTGTCCCTCGAGCCGCGCCATGCGTCCCATCCTCCCCGGTTTTCGTGGCCGCAGCCTAGCGGAGCGGGCGCGGCCGGGAAGCCCCCCGCGGATGTCGGAACGGGCTTGCCGCCGGCCCGGCTTTCGGCCGACCATCCCCCTCTACAGGGGCGGGCACGTATCCGCCCCGGTTTCGGGGAGAGATCCATGAACGGCATCACGCGCCGCGAGGCGCTGCGGGCCGGCGCGGCGGCATTGGCCGCCCCCGCCCTGGTGGAGCGGGCCAATGCGCAGAGCGCCTTCGACTGGCGCCGCTTCCGCGGCGAGCGGATCGAGGTGACGGTGCAGCTCTCGCCGCGCGGCCAGTTCCTGCAGCAGAACAACAAGGAATTCGAGGACCTCACCGGCATCCGGGTGGGGCTGGAGGTGGTGCCGGAACAGCAGCACCGGCAGAAGATCATCGTCGAATATGCCTCCGGCCGGCCCAGCTTCGACGTCACCGAGATCAGCCTGCATGTGAACAAGCGGCAGGTCGGCAAGGCGCGCTGGAACACCGACATCAAGGCGCTGCTGGACGACCCGGCGCTGACCGCGCCGGATTTCGACTTCGCCGATTACGGCGAGGGCATGGTCACCTACGCGACCCAGGCGGATGGGAGGCTGGACAGCTGCCCGGCCGGCGCGGACTACTTCATCCTCTACTACAACAAGGAGCTCTTCGCGGCGAAGAACGTGGAGGTCCCGAAGACCTGGGACGAGATGTACGAGGCGGCGAAGCGCCTCGCCGACCCGTCGAAGCAGGTCTATGGCCATGTCGGGCGCGGTCTCAAGAACGCCAATGTGGTGCTGTGGTCGAGTTACCTGCTCGGCACCTCGCAGCGCGACATGATCGATGCCAACCGCCAGCTCATCACCGACACGCCGGATGCGGTCTGGGCGGGCGAGACCTACAAGAAGTTCCTGCGGGACGTCTCGCCGCCCGGCTCCATCGGCTTCAATTGGAACGAGTGCCAGACGACCTTCATGCAGGGCCGCGCCGCCATGTGGGTGGACGGCATCGGCTTCGCCGCGCCGCTCGAGGATGCGCGGCGGTCGCGCGTCGCGGGCAAGGTGGGTTATGCCGTGGTGCCGCGGGGGCCGGGAAGCCACCATTGCGCGCTGTTCGGCGCGGGCTATGCGATCCCGGAGGCCTCGCGCAGGAAGGGCCCGGCCTGGTTCTACATCCAATGGGCGCTGGGCAAGGCGAACCAGCTGAAATGGCTCACCTCCGGCGCCGGCGTGCCGGCGCGCAGCAGCCCCTTCCGCAATGAGGAAGCGATCGGCCAGTCCCACTTCCCCCGCGACTTCTTCCAGACGCTGGAGGCGAGCGCGCGGATCGCCCGCGCCGGCCTGCCGGAGATCGTGCCCGTCACCCAGTTCCGCGACGTGATCGGCACGGCGCTGACCAATACCATCAGCGGGGCCGATGTGGCGGCGGAGCTGAAGCGCGCCACGGCGGAATTCCGCCCGATCCTGGAGCAGAGCGAGCGGGAGACGTGAGGCGAGGGGACCCCGCCTGATGCCGCGCGACATCGCCATCCTGGATGGCCCGGCCGAGGCGGCGCTGCCGCGCGGCCGCCGCAACTACGCCAGGCGCTATGCCTGGTTCGTGGTGCCGGCGGCGGTGGTGGTCGTCGCCGTCATCCTCTTCCCCTGGCTCTTCACCCTCTATGTCTCCGCCTTCGACTGGCATCTGGGCAGCGAGCGGCGCTGGGTGGGGCTGGAGAATTACGTCCGTCTCTTCACCGATGCCCGCTTCGGCTGGGCGGTGCTGCGGACCCTGCTCTACACCGTGCTGGCGGTGGTGGCGCCCATGGTTCTGGGTCTCGCCGCCGCGCTGTGCTTCCACCGCCGCTTCCCGCTGCGCGGCCTGGCGCGCACCGTCTTCATCCTGCCGATGATGGCGACGCCCGTGGCGGTGGCGCTGGTCTGGACTATGATGTTCCACCCGCAGCTCGGCGTGCTGAACTGGCTGCTGACCCAGGTCGGGCTTCCGCCCTCCATGTGGGTCTATTCCGCGGAGACGGTGATCCCGACCCTGGTGATGGTCGAGGTCTGGCACTGGACCCCGCTGGTCATGCTGCTGATCCTGGGCGGCCTCGCCTCCCTGCCGACCGACCCCTATGAGGCGGCGAAGATCGACGGCGCCTCGCCCTGGCAGGCCTTCCGCCACATCACCCTGCCGCTGCTCGCGCCCTTCATCGTGGTGGCGCTGATCATCCGCACCATCGACGCGCTGAAGGCCTTCGACACCATCTATGTCATCACCCAGGGCGGGCCGGGCCAGGCCAGCGAGACGATCAACATCTTCCTCTACCTGCAGGCCTTCGCCTTTTACAATGTCGGCTACGCCTCGGCGGTGGTGGTCGTCTTCTTCGCCATCATCATGGTCCTCGCGGCGCTGCTGCTCTGGACCCGCCAGCGGGTGAAGGTGACATGAGGCGCGGCATGGTCGGGCAGCCGGGCCACGCGCCCGGGCCACGCTCCCCGGCGATCAGGCGCCTGCGCCGCCTCGCCGCCGATGCCGGCTTCGGCCTCGCCGTCCTCGCCCTGGTCTCGCCGGCGGTGCTGGTCTTCCTCTGGATGCTCTCGCTGTCGCTGAAGAACGAGCTGGACAACACCGCCTGGCCGCCGGTCTTCCTCCCGGACCCGCCGACCCTGGACAATTACCGGGAGGTCTTCGCGCGGAACGACTTCCTCCTCTTTGCCTGGAACAGCGTGGTGGTGTCCTTCTCGGCCACCGGCCTCGCCCTGCTGGTCGGCGTGCCCGCGGGCTACGGCATCGCCAAGATGCGCGCCATCCGGGCGGCGGCGCTGATCCTGATCGCCCGCATCACGCCGGGCCTGTCCTACCTCATCCCGCTCTTCCTCCTGTTCCAGTGGCTGGAGCTGACCGGGACGCTGCTGCCGATCGTCATCAGCCACCTCGTCATCACCGTTCCCATCGTGGTCTGGGTGATGATCTCCTTCTTCGAGGGGCTGCCGGGGGAGCTGGAGGAGGCGGCGCTGGTGGATGGCGCGACCATCTGGCAGGCCTTCCGCCATGTGGCGCTGCCGCTGGCGAGGCCGGGGATCACGGTGGCGACCATCCTCGCCTTCATCTTTTCCTGGAACAACTTCGTCTTCGCCATGGTGCTGGCGGGACGGGAGACCCGGACGCTGCCGGTCGCAGTCAACAACATGCTGACCTTCGAGCAGATCAGCTGGGGCCCGCTCTCGGCCGCGGCGCTGCTGGTGACGCTGCCGGTGCTGCTGCTGACGCTGGTGGCGCAGAAGCAGATCGTGGCGGGGCTGACGGCGGGGGGCGTGAAGGGCGCCTGAACCCCCGCGCGCCATAATCGTTGGCCCGACGGTGACGGAGGGCAGGAGCATGGCGGAAGAGCGGGCGCGCGGAGCCTGGGCGGCGGGGCTGCTGGGCTTCGCCCTGGGCGGCTTTTTCGACGGCATCCTGCTGCACCAGATCCTGCAATGGCACCATCTGCTGAGCGGCTGGATCCCCGGCGGCACGGTCGAGCTGGACCGGATGCATGTCAGCTGGGACGGGCTGTTCCACACCGCGCACTACATCCTCCTGGCGCTCGGCCTCGCCCTGCTCTGGGGCAGGCCGGGGCGGGTGCCGGCCGGCTGGCTCGCCATCGGCTTCGGCCTCTGGCACGTGGTGGACGCCGTGGTGGTCCATTGGGTGCTCGGCCTGCACCGCATCCGGCAGGACAGCCCGCAGCCGCTGCTCTGGGACCTCGTCTTCTTCGGCCTCGGCATCGCCGCCATCGCTCTCGGCTGGGCTTGGCGCCGGCGCGCGCCGGCCCTGCCGCGCGGCGTGGCGACCGTCCTGCTGCTGCTCGGCGCCGCCGGCGCGGCGCTGCCGGCGCGCGGCCCGGCCCTGGTCGCCTTCACCCTGCCGGCCGGGCAGGCGCCGCTGCTCGCCGTGCTGGCCGATGCGCCGCTGGCGGGACTCGGCGACGGCATCGTCATACTCGCCGCCACCGACACGGCGCGGCTGCGCCGGGCGGCCTACGCCCTCGGCGCCGCACCGGTGCCCGTGCCTCCCATCCCCGGGCTTTGCCTCACCCGCCTCTGATGTTGTTCCGCATCAATGCGGAGGCATGGATGCGGCCTTCGGCGCCGGTGCCGCCTCAGCCGCCGATGGCGGCCGCAGGTCAGGACGCAGGCCGGCCGCCATGACGCATGGTTGACGAACGCCTCGCTTGCGCCGAGGAACGCGGCGTCACCCGCGCCGGAGAGTCCGCCTTGCGCCGCATCCCTCGCCTTCCCCCGCAGTCCTGCCCATGACCACCCGCTGGGATGCCGGCGCGCTGCGCGCCTTTGCCGCCACCCTGTTCGAGCGCGGCGGGATGGAGGAGGAGAAGGCCACGGTCGTCGCCGATGTGCTGGTCGAGGGCGACCTGATGGGCCACGATACCCATGGCCTCGCCCTGCTCGCCCCCTATCTCGATGGCCTCGCCAGCGGCGACATGCAGGGGGAGGGGCGGCCGACGGTCCTCACCGCGACGCCGGTCGCCGAGACCTGGGAAGGCGGCAAGCTGCCGGGGCCCTGGCTAGTGCGCCGCGCCGCCGACCTCGCCTCCGAGCGCGCGATGACCTTCGGCCTCGCCGCCGTCTCCATCCGCCGCGCCCACCACATCGCCTGCCTGGCCGCCTATCTCCCGCGGGTGGTGGAGCGCGGGCAGGTGCTGCTGGTCCTCTCCTCCGATCCCGGCACCGCCTCGGTCGCGCCCTGGGGCGGCACGCGGCGCGTCATCACCCCGAACCCGATCGCCGCCGGCTGGCCCAGCCCGACGGGCCCCGTCATGATCGATGTCTCCATGTCCATCACCACCAATGGCATGACCGGCCGCCGCCGCGCCGAGGGCACGCGCTTCCCCTATCCCGCGCTGCTGGATGCGGAGGGCAGGCCGACCAACGACCCAGAGGCCTTCTTCACCGAACCGGCGGGCACGCTGCTGCCGCTCGGCGGCATGGCGGCCGGGCACAAGGGCTTCGGCCTCGGCCTGATGGTGGAGGCGCTGACCTCGGCCCTCGGCGGCTATGGGCGGGCCGACCCGCCGGCCGGCTGGGGGGCTTCCGTCCTCGTCATGGTCATCGACCCGGCCCGCTTCGGCGGCACCGAGGCCTTCCTGCGCGAGACCGGCTGGATGGCGGACGCCGTGCACGCCAACCCGCCCGTGCCGGGCGGCCCGGCGCCGCGCCTGCCGGGCGAGCGCGCCTGGCAGCGCCGCGCGCAGGCAATGGCGGAAGGCGTGGCGCTGCATCCCACTATCCCGCCGGTGCTGGCGGCCCGGGCCGCGGCGGCCGGCATCGCCGCGCCGGCCCCGATCGCCTGACCGGCCTGGCCCGCCGATGCGCGCGGCCCGCGGCGATCCTGCGCATCGGCGGCGCGGGCGCGACCGGGGATGACGCGCCGCGGCGGCGCCGCTACCACCTGCTGATGCCCTCCTCGCCTTCCGACCTCACCGTCCTGCAGGTGCTGCCCGCCCTCGTCTCGGGCGGGGTGGAGCGGGGCACGCTGGAGATCGCCGAGGCCATCATCCGGGCCGGCGGCCGCGCCCTGGTCGCTTCGGCCGGCGGGCCGCTGGTCGCGCCGCTGGAGGCGCTCGGCGCCCGCCACATCACCCTGCCGCTGCGGAGCAAGTCTCCCCTCGGCATCCTGCGCAATGCCGGCGCCCTCGCCGGGCTGGTACGGGCGGAGGGCGTCCGCATCCTCCATGCCCGCTCCCGCGCCCCGGCCTGGTCGGCGCTGCTGGCGGCGGGGCGCACGGGCGCGCATTTCGTCACCACCTATCACGGCACCTACAACGAGAATTTCCCGGGCAAGCGGCTCTACAACTCGGTCATGGCGCGGGGCGAGCGGGTGATCGCCATCAGCAGCTTCATCGCCGGCCATATCCGGGAACGGCACGGGACCGGCCCCGAACGCATCCGCGTCATTCCGCGCGGCGTCGACCCGGCGCTGTTCGACCCCGCCGCGGTGGCGCCCGCACGGCTGGAGGCGCTGCGCGCCGCTTGGCAAGTGCTCCCCGGCCGGCCCGTCATCCTGCTGCCGGCGCGGCTGACCCGCTGGAAGGGCCAGGGCGTGCTGGTCGAGGCCATGACACAGGTGCCGGAGGCGGTGGCGCTGCTGGTCGGCGGCGGCAACGAGGCCTTCCGGGCCGCGCTGCGGGCGCGGATCGCCACGCTCGGCCTCACGGACCGGGTGCATCTGGTCGGCCATGCCGAGGACATGCCGGCCGCGCTGCTGCTGGCCGATATCGTGGTGCATGCCTCGACCGATCCGGAAGCCTTCGGCCGCACGGTGATCGAGGCGCAGGCCATGGCACGGCCGGTGATTGCCGCCGATCTCGGCGCGCCGCGCGAGACGGTGCAGCAGGGCGTCACCGGCTGGCGGGTGACGCCGGGCGACCCGGCCGCGCTCGCCGCGGCGCTGCGGGCCGCGCTGGAGATGCCGGCCGAGGCGCGGGCCGCGATCGGCGCGCGGGCGCGGGCGCATGTCATGACACGCTACACGACGCGCGCCATGCAGGACGCCACGCTCGACGTCTACCGGGAACTGGCATGAGCGAGGCGATCCTCGTCATCAAGCTCGCCGCGCTCGGCGATTTCGTGCAGGCCTTTGGCCCCTTCGCGGCCATCCGGGCGCATCACCCGAAGGCGCGGATCACCCTGCTGACGACGCCGCCCTATGCGGAACTGGCCGCGCGCAGCCCGTGGTTCGATGCGGTCTGGGCGGATGGCCGGCCTTCCTGGACCGACCTGCCCGCCATCTGGCGGCTGGCCCGGCGGCTGCGCGGCGGCGGCTTCCGGCGCGTCTATGACCTGCAGACCTCCGCCCGGTCCTCCCGCTACCGCTGGCTGGTCGGGCCTGGGGTGGAGTGGTCCGGCATCGCCCGCGGCGCCAGCCACCCGCACGACAATCCGCTGCGCGACCTGATGCACACGGTGGAGCGCCAGCGCGAGCAACTGGCGATGGCCGGCATCACGGAATTCCCGCAACCCGACCTGTCCTGGCTGGATGCCGATATCGCGGACTATGCCCTGCCGCCACGCTTCGCCCTGCTGATCCCTGGTGCCTCCCCCGGGCGGCCGGGCAAGCGCTGGCCGGCGGCGCATTTCGCGGCGCTGGCGGCCGGGCTGGGCCTGCCGGTCGCGGTGGTGGGCGGGCCGGCGGAGCGGCCGCTGGCGGCCGAGATCCTGGCGCGCGCGCCGGGTGGCATCGACCTGACGGGCCGCACCAGCTACGCCGCGCTCGGCGCGGTGGCGCGGCGGGCGGAATTCGCCATCGGCAACGATACCGGCCCGACGCATCTGGTGGCCGCGGCCGGCTGCCCGACGCTCGCGCTGTTCGGGCCGGAGAGCGACCCGGCGCTCTGCGCCCCGCGCGGACGGGCGGTGGCGGTGCTACGGCGGGACAGCCTGGCAAGGCTCGAGGTGGCGGAGGCAAGGACGGCGCTGGCGGGGCTGGTGGCGGCCTGACCGGCGCTGCCCCGGCGAAGCACGCCGCGAGCCCCCGGGGGCTCGCGGCACCATGGGTTCCGGCCGGTTCGGGGGCCGCGGCCCGGGCCGGATGGCGCCGTGCCGGGAATGGCCGGGTCGCCGGCGGCCCGGCCATCCCCACCCCTTCAGGACCTCCCGCGCCGCCTGTCGCGCGGCGCGGGGGCAGGATATCAGGCGATCCAGCTCACATCGTAATTGTACTGGTAGTTCACCACGCCGGTGTAGCCGACCAGCGTGACATGGCCGTTCGACTGGGCATTGGACCAGGAGATCACGGTATTGCCGCCGTCCGGTGTGACACTGAAGTGGGCGGTGCTCGTCACCCCGGTGCCGGTGCCGAAGACAATGAAGTTCTTGTCGGACAGGCCGGTGATCCGGTCGATGCCGTTGTCGCCGGCGATGAAGGCGAAGATATCGGCGTTGCCATTGCCGTCATGCATCGTGTCATTACCGGCGCCGCCGATGAGGATATCGTTGTTGCCGCCACCCGCCAGCGAGTCGTTGCCGTCGCCGCCGAAGATGTAGTCGATGCCGGAGCCGCCATCGAAGGTATTGGCCCCGCTTCCGCCGAAGACGGTGTCGTCGCCGCTGAGGAGGTTGAGGCTCAGCGGCGTGGTGGTGCCGCGGAAGTCGAACCGGTCGGCCTGCGGGGTGGGGGAGGCGGTGGTGCTGGTCACAACGCTGAGGCGGAAGGTGTCGCTGGCCGAGAAGGTGCCGTCCGAGGCCCGCACGGTGAAGGTGTAGCTGCCGAGCGCCGTGGGCGTGCCGCTGAAGGTGCCGGTGGCGGCGTTGAAGCTGACACCCGCCGCCGCGCCGCTGACGAGCGAGTAGGTCAGCGGGGTGCCGTCCGGGTCCGCGAAGTTGCCGGACACGCTGAACGAGGCCATCGCCTGGTTCAGGGTGACGACCAGATCCGGGATGAGCGTCGAGACGACGGGCGCCTCGTTCACATTGGTCACGCTGATGGCGACCGCCTTGTCGGTGGTCTGGCCGGCGGCCGTGGCGCGGAGGATGATGTCGTAGACATTGTTGGCGCCGTGGTCGGTCGGGGCCTCGAAGTTGGGCGAGGCCCTGAAGGTGACCGCGCCGGTCGAGGCATTGATGGCGAACAGGCTGGCATCGGCGCCACCGGCGATCGACCAGGCGATCGCATCGCCCTCCGGGTCGGTGGCGGTGGCGGTGTAGACCGCGACCTGGGTGCCGATGTTCTCGGCCAGGCTGGCCGCGGCGCCTGAAGTGATGACCGGTGCCTCGTTCACATTGGTGACGCTGATGGTGAAGGTCCTGCCGAGGCTCAGGCCGGCATCGGTGGTGGCAGTGAGGTTGAGGTTGATGCTGGACGCCGCCTCGTGGTCGAGCGCCCGGCCTTCCTTGAGCTTCAGCACGCCTTCGGCCACCTCGAAGCGGGCATCGTCGACCGCGTAGGTGATGCCGGTAGCGGGCGCCGGGCCGACCGTCGTCAGGACGCCGATCACGGCGCCATCCGCATTCTCGGCGACGCTGTTGCCCGCAAGGGTGATCCCGGTCGGCGCGCTCACGCCATCCACCAGCACCGTCAGCGCCTCGAAGCGGATGGCGGACAGCCTCAGCGCCGTGGCGATGTAGCTCTCGCTGTCCGAGGTCGGGCCGGCGAAATGCCCGGACAGACCGGAGAGGTCGGCCTGGATGCCGGCATCGAGCCATTGCGTGCCGGTCAGGTTCACCAGCAGGGTGTCGAAGCCCTCGCCACCATCGAGGAGATCGAGGCCGCTGGCCGGGGCGGCGGCCGGGCTCTGCTTGACGAGATCGTCGCCCTCGCCGCCGGCGACGGTATCCGCCCCCGCATTGCCTTCCAGCGTGTCATGGCCCGCGCCACCCGCAACCTGGTCGTCGCCGGCGCCGCCCATCAGGATATCCGCCTCGGCGCCGCCATCGATGGTGTCGTTGCCGTCGCCGCCCAGGATGGTGTCATTGCCGGCCTCGCCATACAGCAGGTCGTGGCCGCTGCTGCCGTCCAGGCTGTCCCTGCCGTCGCCGCCATAAAGTGTATCGCTGCCGTCGCCGCCATTCATGCGGTCATCGCCGCCACGGCCATAGAGCAGGTCGTTGCCGTTGTTGCCCGAGAGCGAGTCGAGGTCGTCGCCGCCATCCAGGGTGTCGTCCCCGTCCCCGCCCTGCAGGGTATCCATGCCGGCGCCACCGATCAGGCTGTCATTGTCGGCGTAGCCCATCAGCTGGTCGCTGCCGTCGCCGCCGATGAGGGTGTCATTGCCGTCGCCGCCGTTCAGGCTGTCATTGCCGATGCCGCCATCCAGGCTGTCATGGCCGGCACCCCCGACGAGCTGGTCGTTGCCGTCCTCGCCGAGCAGGGTGTCGTTCCCGCTGCTGCCCAGGACGCGATCGGCGCCGCCTCCCGCCGCCACATAGGCGGCGATCCCGAGGCCCAGCCGGGTGGCGGTGTCGATGTAGTCGGCGTTGTTCGTGCCGCTCAGGATGCCAGACATCGGGGATCTCTTTTTTGTTAACGTTCTGTGCGCAATGAAACTGTGGTTGATTACCTATTGCGGTCAAGTTCCAAAAAATAGAAAAACGCCACGAGTGTAATTTTTGAGAGTCTAAGGTGTCCTTCCGCGGGTCGCACCGAAGCCGGGCGCCGCCGGTGCGGCGAGCTGGCGTCAGGAATGATCCTATAAGTTGTGAAAATCGGCGGTTTCACAGCCATGCAGGCGGATGCCTCAAGAAGCATTCGACCCAGCCCCCGAGCGGTGCCGGACCGTGTTTCGCGTCATGCATGTGGTGCCGATCTGCGGTGGCCGCCTGGCGCGGCAGGCACACCGCCCAGCCCGGGTCCGGAAAGCACCGACGCGAAGCCGCCACCCTCGGATGGCGCGCCCATGGCCGAAGCTCCTCCGCCGGCAGGCCGTGCATCGCGGAGCAGGGTCTCGCTCCGGGGCATGCACGCCCCGCCGCGATCCGTTCCACCCGGGCCGCCCTGCCGGCTGCAGCGGGTTGCGTTCGGAACTGAACGCCCATCCGCCAAAGGCCATTGGTCGCGGAGCAGGGTCTCGCTCCGGGGCGTGCACGCTCTCCCGCGATCTTCTCTACAGCGGATTGCGTTCAAAACTGAACGCCAATCCGCTGCAGGCCATTGTCCGTAGAGCAGATTCACGCTGCGGGGCGTTCACGCCCCTCCGCGATCTTCTCTAGGCCGCGATGGCCGGTGGCCCGTCCTTCAGCGCGGCCGCAGGCTCGCCAGCGGCAGCTCGGCCTCCACCACCAGCCCCTCGGCCCGCCAGGCGCGCCGGAGCGCGCCGCCCAACTGCCGCTCCAGCGTCGCCTGCAGGACGCGCGTGCCGAAGCCTGCGACCGGTGGCGGGCCCGCCAGCGTCGGGCCGCCCCGTTCCTGCCAGCGGAGCCGAAGCCGGCCTTCGCTCTCCGCCACCTGCCAGTCCAGCGCCACCTGGCCGCCGGCGACGGAGAGCGCGCCGTATTTCGAGGCGTTGGTTGCCAGCTCGTGCATCGCCATGCCGATGGCCTGCGCCGCCTCCGGCACGACGGTCAGCGCCGGGCCCTCGACCAGGATGCGCGGCGCCCCCGGAGCCGGCCCCTCGCCCGAGAGGAAGGGCTGCAGCTCGGCCCGGAGCAGCGTGGCGAGGTCGGCGCCGGTCCAGCCATTCTCGGCGAGCAGGGTATGCGCCCGGGCCAGCGCCGAGACCCGCCCCTCCACCATCCGCGCATAGCTGTGCGGATCGTCCCGCGGCGTCAGGCGCAGCGCGGCCTGCACCACCGCCAGCACGTTCTTGCCGCGGTGATCCATCTCCCGCATCAGCAGCGCCTGGCGCTCTTCCACGCGCTTGCGGTCGGTGACATCGGCGACCACGCCGGCCATGCGGCGCCCGGCCGGCCGGTCCTCCGGCAGCGCGCGGCCCCAGCTCCGCAGCCAGCGCTCCTCGCCATCGGAGCGGCGGATGCGGAACTCCGCAGCATAGTCGCCGCCGGTCTCGATCGCCCGGCGGAAGGCGGCCGCGACGGCGGGGCGATCCCCGGGGTGGATCTGCGCGGCGATCGCGGCCCGGTCCAGCTCCGTCTCCGCCGGTTCGCGGCCGAGGATCGCCGCCAGCCGCGCATCCCAGCGCATGCGGCCGGTGGCGATGTCGGCCTCCCAGGCGCCGAGGCCGCCCGCCTCCATCGCGACCCGCAGCCGCTCCTCGCTCCGCCGCAATGCGGCCTCGGCCGCCTTGCGGGCGGTGATGTCGACATGTGCGCCGTAGGCGACCCGGCCACTGCCAAGATCGACCCCCTGGACCCGCACCAGCACGTCCCGCAGCACCCCGTTGCGGGTCCGGTGCTGCGCCTCGAATTCCTGCGCGCCCGTGGCGAGGCGGTGGGCGCGGCCGCGCTGGCGGATTGCCTCCTGGTCGCCGAGCACGTCGATATCGCCGATCGAGAGGCGGAGGAACTCCTCCCGCGGATAGCCGTAATCGGCGCAGGCCTGGGCGTTGACGTCGAGGATGCGGTGGCTGGCCGGGTCGATGACGATGACGGCGAAGGGGGCCGCATCGAACAACACCCGGTAGCGCGTCTCGGCCTCCCGCCGCTGGGTGATGTCGAAGGTGACGCCGGCCGCCCGCAGCGCCTGGCCGCTCACCGGGTCGCGCTCCGTCACCCGTCCTTGGGAGCGCAGCCACCGGACCGTGCCGTCCGGATGAGTGACGCGGAACTCGGCCGCATCGAACGCGTCCTCGCCGGGCGGGCGGGACAGAGCGCGTCGGATGGTGGCGGCGCAGCGCTCCCGATCCTCCGGATGCACGGCGTCCAGCACCGCCATCGTGGTGTCCAGGGTCCCGGCCGGGCGGCCATAGAGCGCCTCCCGCCCGGCCGAGCCTGTCACGCGGTCGCCCGGCACATCCCATTCCCAATGCGCCATGCGCGCGGCGGCGAGGGCGAGGCGCAGCCGGGCCTCGCTGGCCGCGAGCGCGGCGCGGCTGGCCCACAACTCCGCATTGGCGCGGCGCAGGGCCGCATTCGCGGCCTCCACCGCCTGCAGATCCGCCGTCCGCTCGGCAAGGTCCCGGGCGATCCGCCCGCCCTCTTCGCCCGAATCCGGCCGGCCCGGCCCTTCGATCATGGCAGCCGGCAGTGGCAGGCCGCTGCCGGATGGCCGGCGCGGCGAGGTGCATGGGGCGGCCGTCCGGCGATCGGCGTATTCTGAATCTGCAAGGCAGACGTAACTGGTTTTTCCACGATGTGAAGCATACCCGTCCGCGGCACCGGCATACAGGGCGCGTGCGGTTGTCATTTCGGCGGATCACCGGCGCCCCGCCACGGGCCATGCGGCCCGGGTTCAGCCGGTCAGCCCGGTGGAGCGGGGGACGCCTCCTCGGGCGCCGGCTCCGGGCCCGGGCGAGGGCCGAGGCCGATCCACTCCCGGAGGGCCGCCAGCGTATCGGGCGGCAGGCGTGCCCCGGCCGCGGCCGCCTGGCGCGTGATCTCGGCGAAAAGGGCGCGGCCGAAGCGGGCCGGCGTCTCCTCATCCGCCGGGCTGCGCCAGTCCACCCGGGCGCGGTTCAGCCAGAGCGCCAGCGCCTCGATCGCTCGGGCCGGCAGGTCGAGCCCGGCGCCCATCGCCTCGGCGGCCAGCGCGGCCCGCGCCTCGGCACCCGGCGGGCCCGCCTGCGGCAGCATGCCGGCCAGGCGGCGCAGGGCGAAATCCAGCTCCACCGGCCCGATCTGCGGCACCTCCAGCGCCGGGCCAAGGGCCGCGCGCAGATCCGCCATCAGACGCGAGAGCGGGTCGTCCGCCAGCCCGGGCTGCCGGAGCGAGGGGCGGGCATGCCGCGCCGGGTCGTAGAGCCAGCCGCCGCCCGGCCCCGCCTCCAGCGCCAGCCCCTCGGCGCCCTCGATCAGCTTGGCGAGCGTCCCGGCGCCGCCGAAGCGCGACTGCCGGATCCAGGCGCCGCCGAGCTGGTGGATGCGCTTGCCGAGGGCCGGCAGATGCAGCGGCTCCTCCGCCGCCGCGACCTGCTCGCGCAGCAGGGCGAGGATGGCGGCGCGCTGCGCCACCGGCTCCCCCGGGTCGGGCACGGCATCGGCGGGCGGGTCCGCCTGGGCCGGCGCCGCGGCGGCCTGGCGCGGCGCCGAGGCGTTGGTCGGCGCGTCCTCTGTCAGCGTCGCCTCCGCGAAGGTCTCGAAGCCGATGACCGCATCGGCCGCGGCACGGAAGGCCTGGGCGGAGAGCGGGTGGGTGACGACGAGACTCCGCCGGTCATGCGCGCGCAGCCGGTGCAGCAGCGGGGTGAAGTCGCTGTCGCCCGAGAGGATCAGGAATTCCTGGAAATGGGTCGGGTGGGCGAGGGCGTCCAGGATGTCGAGCGCCATCACCATGTCCGCGCCGTTCTTCAGGCGGGCGAGGCGGGGGCAATCCACCACCTGCAGGCCGGCGCGGACGAAATCCGCGCGGAAGCGGCTGTAATAGACCCGCGGCTGCTGGATCCAGGCGGCGAAGCGGCCGCCCGGCTCCGGCTCATGCCAGCCAGCCGGGTTCAGGTAGCAGCGGCGGACCAGCAGCCGCCGCGGGCCGCTATCCGCGCCCGATTCCAGCCAGGCCAGCCAGCGCCCGGGTTCGGTCGCGAAGCTCCAGGCCGCCCATTCGTCGATGGCGGCGAGGCTGGAGAAGACATTGTCGAAATCGATATAGAGGGCGGCGCGCAGCGGCGGCCCGGCGGTGGGCATGTCGGGTCCCCCTTGGACCAGGGCCTTCTATGCCGCCGGTGGCGCATGTCCAGCGAAGCTTGACGCGGGCGGGGCGGCCTGCCCATGGTCCGCGCCCTTCAGCCCCCGAGAGGAGCGAGCCAGCCCATGCCTGCGATCACCCTGCCCGACGGATCCGTGCGCCAGTTCGATGCGCCGGTGACGGGCACCGAGATCGCGGCGGCGATCGGCCCGGGCCTGGCGAAGGCCGCCCTCGCGATGCAGGTGGACGGCGCGACGAAGGACCTGGCGACACCCATCGCGGCCGATGCCGCGGTGCGCTTCATCACGCGCAAGGACCCGGAGGCGCTGGAGCTGATCCGGCACGATGCCGCCCATGTGCTGGCCGAGGCGGTTCAGGCGCTGTTTCCGGGCACCCAGGTGACGATCGGCCCGGCCATCGAGAACGGCTTCTACTACGACTTCGCCCGCAACGAGCCCTTCACGCCCGAGGATTTCGCCGCGATCGAGGCGAAGATGCGGGAGATCGTGGCCCGCAACAGCCGCTTCGTCCGCTCGGTGATGCCCCGCGACGAGGCGATCGCCTTCTTCGAGGCCCGGGGCGAGAGCTACAAGGCCGAGCTCATCCGCGACCTGCCGGCGACGGAGGAGATCAGCCTCTACTCCCAGGGCGACTGGATCGACCTCTGCCGCGGCCCGCACATGCGTGGCACCGGCGATGTCGGCTCCGCCTTCAAGCTGATGAAGGTGGCCGGCGCCTATTGGCGCGGCGACCACCGCAACGCCATGCTGTCGCGCATCTACGGCACGGCCTGGCGCGACCAGAAGGAGCTGGACGCCTATCTCCACCAGTTGGAGGAGGCGGAGAAGCGCGACCACCGTAAGATTGGCAAGGAGATGGGGCTGTTCCACCTCCAGGAGGAGGCGACGGGCAGCATCTTCTGGCATCCGAAGGGCTGGAAGCTCTACCGGGTGCTGGAGGACTACATGCGCCGGCGGCTGGACGCGACCGCCTATCAGGAGGTGCGGACGCCGCAACTGCTGGACCGCAAGCTCTGGGAGGCCTCCGGCCACTGGGAGAAGTTCCGCGAGGCCATGTTCATCGCGCGGGTCGAGGACGAGGACGAGAAGGACCGCGTCCTCGCCCTGAAGCCGATGAACTGCCCCTGCCATGTGCAGATCTTCAACCAGGGCCTCCGGTCCTACCGGGAACTGCCGCTGCGCATGGCCGAGTTCGGCTCCTGCCACCGCTACGAGCCCTCGGGCGCTCTGCACGGCATCATGCGGGTGCGGGCCTTCACCCAGGACGATGCGCATATCTTCTGCACGGAGGAGCAGATCGCCGCCGAGACGGTGGCCTTCGTCGAGCTGCTCTCCTCCATCTACCGCGACCTGGGCTTCGCCGAATTCCGGGTGAAGTTCAGCGACCGGCCGGCCAAGCGCGCCGGGACGGACGCGGTCTGGGACCAGGCCGAGGGCGCGCTCAAGGAAGCCTGCCGGATCGCCGGCGTGGACTACACGCTGAACCCGGGGGAGGGCGCCTTCTACGGCCCGAAGCTGGAATTCGTGCTGCGCGACGCCATCGGCCGGGACTGGCAATGTGGGACGCTGCAGGTGGATTTCGTGCTGCCGGAGCGGCTGGATGCGGAATACGTGGCCGAAGACGGATCACGGAAGCGGCCGGTCATGCTGCACCGCGCCATCCTCGGCAGCTTCGAGCGCTTCATCGGCATCCTGATCGAGCAGCATGCCGGCCGCTTCCCGCTCTGGCTCGCCCCGGTCCAGGTGGTGGTGGCGACCATCGTGGACGAGGCCGCGCCCTTCGCGCGGGAGGCCGCGGCGGCGCTGCAGGCCGCCGGGCTGCGGGTGGAACTCGACCTGCGGAACGAGAAGATCAACCGCAAGGTGGTGGACCATATCGACCAGCGTGTGCCGGTGCTGGCCGTGGTCGGCCGGCGGGAGGCAGAGGAGCGTGCCCTGGTGCTGCGCCGCCTGCCCGGACGCGAACAGGCCACGCTGCCTCTCGCGCAGGCGGCGGAATTGCTGGCCGCGGAGGCGACACCCCCTGACCGGGTGGTTGCAGCCGGATAAGTCAAGCCCCATAAGAGACGACCTAAGCCGTTTCCACAGCGACAGGAGCCGACCATAGCAAGAGGACCCATTTCGAATCAGCCGCCGACGCGCGATGGCCCCCGGGTCAACGAGGATATCCGCGTTCCGCAGGTGCGGCTGATCGACCAGAACGGCGAGATGATCGGCGTGATGTCCGCCCGGGATGCGCTGCTGCGCGCCTATGAGGTCGGTCTGGACCTGCTCGAGATCAGCCCGAACGCCGTCCCGCCGGTCTGCAAGATCACCGACTACGGCAAGTACAAGTACGAGCAGCAGAAGAAGGCCAACGAGGCCCGCAAGAAGCAGAAGGTCGTCGAGATCAAGGAAGTCAAGGTCCGCCCGAACATCGACGACCACGACTACGACGTGAAGATGCGCCAGATGAAGGGCTTCATCGGCGAGGGCGACAAGGTGAAGGTGACCCTGCGCTTCCGCGGCCGCGAGATGGCGCACCAGGACCTGGGCATCAAGGTGCTGGAGCGGATCCGGGTGGATCTCGGCGAAACCATCAAGGTCGAGCAGATGCCGCGGCTGGAGAACCGCCAGATGATCATGGTGCTGGCGCCGAAATAGGGGTGGCGGGCGGGTTGCCGCCCGGGCTTCCCGATCCCCGGACCAGACCCGCCATGCCCGGACCCGTTCCGGGCATTTCTTTTGCCGGTGGGAATTGCCGCTGGCCCGGTGCCGGCGGCCCGGGCCCCGCTTTCCCTTGACGCCGGGCCCGCCCGGGCGTAGCAGCACCCACCCGGGATCTTCCCGACCGAGGTCCCCTGCCGGGCAGGGGGCTCCGCCGCTCCGCGAAGGCTCGCGCAGCGGCGCGTTTCCTTTTGGGGGCATGCCAGCCCCCGCAACGAGTGGGGGTCAGGCAGGCCGCATGTTCGAGGCCCTGTCCAGCAAGCTGAACGGCGTCTTCGACCGGCTGCGCCGCCGTGGCGCGCTCTCGGAAGCCGATGTGCAGGAAGCGCTGCGCGAGGTCCGCGTCGCGCTGCTGGAGGCCGATGTCGCCCTGCCGGTGGTCAAGGACCTGACCGCCAGGGTGCGCGAGCGCGCCGTGGGCGCCGAGGTGCTGAAGAGCGTCTCGCCCGCCCAGCAGGTCATCAAGATCGTCAACGACGCGCTGGTCGAGGCGCTGGGCGGCGGCGAGGCGGATACCGGTGCGCGCGGCATCGACCTGAACGCGCCCTCGCCGGTGCCGGTGCTGATGGTCGGCCTGCAGGGCTCGGGCAAGACCACCACCTCGGGCAAGATCGCGCTTCGCCTGAAGAACCGCGACAAGAAGAAGGTGCTGCTGGCCAGCCTCGACGTGCACCGCCCGGCGGCTCAGCTGCAGCTCGAGACGCTGGCGAAGCAGGTGGGTGTCACCAGCCTGCCGATCGTCCCCGGCCAGACCCCGCTGCAGATCGCCGAACGCGCCATGGATCTCGGCCGGCGCGAGCTGTTCGATGTCGTCATCCTCGACACCGCCGGCCGCCTCGCGATCGACGAGGCGCTGATGGCCGAGGTCGCCGAGGTCAAGGCCGCGACCCGGCCGCATGAGACACTGCTGGTCGTGGATGCCATGACCGGCCAGGACGCGGTGAACACCGCCCGCGCCTTCCAGGAGAAGGTCGGGGTCAGCGGCATCGTCATGACCCGGATCGACGGCGATGCCCGCGGCGGCGCGGCGCTGTCCATGCGGGCTGTCACCGGCGCCCCGATCAAGCTGCTCGGCGCCGGCGAGAAGCTGGATGCGCTCGAGGATTTCCACCCCGACCGCATCGCCGGCCGCATCCTCGGCATGGGCGACATCGTCAGCCTGGTGGAGCGCGCGGCCGAGACCATCGACCGGGACGAGGCCGAGAAGATGGCCGCCCGGATGCAGAAGGGCCAGTTCAGCCTGGAGGACTACGCCAACCAGCTGAAGCAGATCGGCAAGATGGGCTCGCTGTCGGGCATCCTCGGCATGCTGCCCGGCATCGGCAAGATGAAGCAGCAGATCGAGGGCGCGAATCTCGACAACGCCATGCTGAAGCGGCAGGCGGCCATCATCGGCTCGATGACGCCGAAGGAGCGCCGCGCGCCCGACATCATCAAGGCGAGCCGCAAGAAGCGTATCGCCGCCGGCAGCGGGACCACCGTGCAGGAGGTCAACAAGCTGCTGAAGAATTTCGACGACATGTCCGCGATGATGAAGCGGATGAACAAGCTCGGCCAGAAGGGGCTGATGCGGGGTGGCCTCGGCGCCCTGCTGCCCAAGGGGATGAACCTCCCCGGTGGCCGGAAGCCTTTCTAGACCTTTACCCAGGAGTGACCTGAGACCATGGGCCTGAAGATCCGCCTCGCGCGCGCCGGCGCCAAGAAGCGCCCCTACTACCACATCGTGGTGGCCGACAGCCGCAGCCCGCGCGACGGCCGCTTCATCGAGAAGATCGGCAGCTACAACCCGATGCTGCCCTCCGACCATGCCGAGCGCGTGCGCCTGCAGGATGAGCGCGTGACGCACTGGATCAGCCAGGGCGCGGTCGCCACCGATCGCGTGGCGAAGTTCCTCGGCCATAAGGGCCTAGCGCCGATGCCGGTCTTCCCGGAGCAGCCGAAGAAGTCCGCGCCGAAGAAGAAGGCTCAGGAGCGCGCTGCCGCGGCTGCCGCGGCCGGCTGACAAGGCGTTCCGGTAGGCCATAGGTCATGGCGGGCAAGCGCATCCTGGTGGGAGAGATCGGCAGGCCGCATGGTGTGCGCGGCCTGGTGAAGCTGCGCAGCTTCACCGCCGATCCCGCCGCCATCGCCAGCTATGGCCCGCTGACCGACGAATCCGGCGCGCGCCGCTTCCCGCTCACGCTGCTGGCCGAAGGGCTGGCGCGGATCGAGGGCATCGCCGATCGCGACGCCGCCGCGCGCCTGACCGGCACGAAGCTCTATGTCGAGCGGGACCGGCTGCCGCCGCCGGAGGAGGAGGAATACTACCTCGCCGACCTGATCGGCCTCCGCGCCGAGACGGAGGCGGGGCAGGGCCTCGGCCTGGTCCGGGACGTGGAGGAGCATGGCGCCGGCGCCTTCCTGGTGCTGGACGGGCCGCCCGAGCGGCTGATCCCCTTCACCCGGGCCGCCGTGCCGGTGGTGGACATCGCCGGCGGCCGCGTGGTCGTCGTGCCGCCCGAGGAGGTCGTCGTCCCGCCCCAGCCCGGGGAGGAGCATGCGGCATGACGTGGCACGCCTCCGTCCTCACCCTCTTCCCCGAGATGTTCCCGGGCCCGCTCGGCCAGTCCCTGGCCGGGAAGGCGCTGCGGGACGGGCGCTGGGCGATCGACAGCTTCGATATCCGCAGCTTCGCCACCGACCGGCACCGCACCGTGGACGACACGCCCTTCGGCGGCGGCGCCGGCATGGTGATGCGCCCGGATGTGGTGGATGCGGCGATCGCGGCGGCGCTGGCGGCCGGGCCCGACCGCCCGGCGGTCTATCTCACGCCGCGCGGGCGGCCGCTGGACCAGGCCATGGTGCGGGATTTCGTGGCCGGGCCGGGCCTGATCCTGCTCTGCGGCCGGTATGAAGGGGTGGACCAGCGGGTCATCGAAGCCCGCGGCCTGCGGGAGGTCTCCATCGGCGACTACGTCCTCTCGGGCGGGGAGCCGGCGGCGATGGTCCTGCTCGATGCCTGCGTCCGGCTGCTGCCGGGCGTCATGGGCGCGGCCGCGAGCGGGGAGGAGGAGAGCTTCTCCCCCAAGGGGCGTGAATGCCTGCTGGAATACCCGCACTACACCCGGCCCGCCGAATGGCAGGGCCGCGCCGTCCCGCCGGTGCTGCTCAGCGGCCACCATGCGGAGGTGGCACGCTGGCGCCAGGCCGAGGCGGAACGCATCACCTGCGAAAGGCGCCCGGATCTCTGGGCGCGCCACATCGAGACTGCCGGCCGGGACCGGGCGCCTGCGGCGCCCCCTGCCGCGACGACCGAAAACGCTGCGGGGGCGGGGGCCATGGACGGCCGCCCCGCCGCCGCCTAAAGATCAAGGAAAGGACCAGACCATGAACCTGCTGCAGCAGTTCGAGGCGGAGCAGATGGCCCGCCTCGTCTCCGCCCGCGCGGTGCCGGAATTCGGCCCGGGCGACACCGTCCGCGTAATGGTGAAGGTGGTGGAAGGCGAGCGCACCCGCACCCAGGCCTATGAGGGCGTGGTGATCGCGCGCAGCAACCGCGGCGTGAACAGCAACTTCACGGTCCGCAAGCTCTCCTATGGCGAGGGCGTGGAGCGCGTCTTCCCGCTCTACAGCCCCTCCATCGCCGAGATCGCGGTGGTCCGCCGCGGCAAGGTGCGCCGCGCGAAGCTGTATTACCTGCGTGGCCGCACCGGCAAGTCCGCCCGCATCCAGGAGCGGGCGGTGAACCGCGAGGCGCCCGAGGCCGCGAAGCCGGCCGCGGCAGCCGCACAGGCCTGATGTAACGTCGCCCCGCGCGGCTCGGCGCGGGGCGCAAGCAAGAACGGGTAGGGACAACGCATGTCAGGGCAGAAGCCGCGCACTCTCTTCGACAAGATCTGGGACGCCCATGTGGTGGAGACGCTCCCGGACGGCACGGCGCTGCTCTACATCGACCTCCACCTGACCCATGAGGTGACGACGCCGCAGGCCTTCGACGGCCTGCGCCAGGCCGGCCGCAAGGTCCGGCGGCCGGAGGCGACGCTCGCCGTCATCGACCACAACATCGCCACCGATGCCTCCCGCTACACCGGTATCGAGGACCCCGAGAGCCGGGTGCAGGTCGAGACGCTGGAGCGGAACGTCCAGGAATTCGGCGTGCCCTTCATCCCGCTGCTCGACCAGCGCCAGGGCATCGTCCATGTCATCGGGCCGGAGCTGGGCCGTTCGCTCCCCGGCATGACGATCGTCTGCGGCGACAGCCACACCTCCACGCATGGTGCCATGGGCGCGCTGGCCTTCGGCATCGGCACCTCGGAGGTCGAGCATGTGCTCGCCACCCAGACGCTGCTGCAGAAGCCGGCCAGGAACATGCAGGTGCTGGTGGAGGGCAACCTCGCCCTCGGCTGCACCGCCAAGGACATCGTGCTGGCGATCATCGGGAAGATCGGCACGGCGGGCGGCACCGGCCATGTCATCGAATTCGCCGGCGACGCGATCCGCGCGCTCGACATGGCCGGCCGCATGACGGTCTGCAACATGTCGATCGAGGGCGGCGCCCGGGCCGGCATGGTCGCGCCGGACCAGACCACCTACGATTATGTCCGCACCCGCCCGATGGCCCCGAAGGGCGAGGCGCTGGAGCGCGCGATCGAGTACTGGAAGACGCTGCCGACCGATGCGGGCGCGCATTTCGACAAGGTGGTGAAGCTGGCGGCGCATGAGATCGCGCCGCAGGTCACCTGGGGCACCAGCCCGGAAGACGTGCTGCCGATCACCGGCATCGTCCCGAACCCGGAGGAGGCGGCGGACGAGGCGCGGCGCGAGCAGATGCGCCGCAAGATGCAGTATATGGGCCTCCAGCCCGGCCAGCGCCTGCAGGACTTGAAGGTGGACGTGGTCTTCGTCGGCTCGTGCACCAACAGCCGCATCGAGGACATCCGCGCCGCCGCCGCCGTCGCCCGCGGCCGCAAGGTGGCGGAGGGCGTGCGCGCCATGGTGGTCCCCGGCTCCGGCCTCGTGAAGGCGCAGGCCGAGGAGGAGGGGCTGGACCGCATCCTGCAGGAGGCGGGCTTCGAGTGGCGCGAGGCCGGCTGCTCCATGTGCCTCGGCATGAACCCGGACAAGCTGACGCCCGGCCAGCGCTGCGCCAGCACCAGCAACCGGAATTTCGAGGGGCGTCAGGGCCCCGGCGGCCGCACGCATCTGCTCTCGCCCGCCATGGCGGCGGCGGCGGCGATCGCCGGCCACCTGGCCGATGTCCGCGACTTCCAGCCCCAGCAAGCCCAGTAAGGGGGGACCGTGTGATGCAGGCCTTCACCAAGCTCACCGGCATCGCCGCGCCGCTGCCCAAGGCGAATGTGGACACGGACCAGATCATCCCGGCCCGCTTCCTCAAGTCCATCAGCCGCACCGGCTTTGGCAAGAACCTCTTCGCCAATTTCCGGTACCGGGAGGACGGGTCGGAGAACCCCGACTTCGTCCTGAACCAGGAGCCCTATCGAAAGGCCGAGATCCTCATCGCCTTCGAGAATTTCGGCTGTGGTTCGAGCCGTGAGCACGCGCCCTGGGCGCTGCTGGATTTCGGCATCCGCTGCGTCATCGCGCCGGACTTCGCCGACATCTTCCACAACAACAGCTTCAAGAACGGCGTCCTGCCGGTGCGGCTGCCGCGGGAGGTCTGCGAGCAGCTCATGGAGGATGCGCGGATGGGCGGCAATGCGCGCCTCACCGTGGATCTGGAGCGCGAGGTGGTGGTGCGGCCGAACGGGGAGGAGATTCCCTTCAAGATCGACCCGCTGCGCCGGCACCTGCTGCTGAACGGGCTCGACGATATCGGCCAGACCCTGCAGCACGCCTCCGCCATCGATGCCTATGAGGCGAAGCGGAAGGCGTCCCAGCCCTGGCTCGCCGGCGGCTGATCGCCGCCGTCTTTCGCACCCCCTGCTGACGCCGTCCGCGGGGCGGCGAGGACGGAGACGACCAATGCCTGCCAACAAGAAGCTTCTGGTCCTGCCGGGCGACGGCATCGGGCCGGAGGTCATGGGTGAAGTGCGCCGGATCATCGACTGGATGGACCGGCGCCGCAGCCTCTCCTTCGAGATCGAGGAAGGCCTGGTCGGCGGCGGCGCCATTGATGCCGTCGGCTCGCCCTGCCCGGACGAGACCGTGGCGAAGGCCAGGGCGGCCGATGCCGTGCTCTTCGGCAGCGTCGGCGGCCCGAAATGGGACAGCCTGCCCTTCGAGCAGCGGCCGGAACTCGGCATCCTGCGGCTGCGCAAGGATCTCGGCCTGTTCGCCAATCTCCGCCCGGCCGTGGTGCTCGATCCGCTGGTCGAGGCCTCCTCGCTGAAGCCCGACATCGTCCGTGGCGTCGATATCATGGTGGTGCGGGAGACGGTGGGCGGCGTCTATTTCGGCGAGCCGCGCGGCGTCGAGACCCTGCCCGACGGCAAGCGCCGCGGCTTCGACACCGATGTCTATCATGAGGACGAGATCGCCCGCGTCGCCCGCGTCGCCTTCGACCTGGCGCGCAAGCGCCGCAACAAGGTGACCAGCGTCGAGAAGGCCAATGTCATGCAGTCCGGCCGCCTCTGGCGCGCCGTGGTCGGCGAGGTGCACAAGGCCGAGTATCCGGACGTGCAGCTCGAGAACATGTATGCCGACAACTGCGCCATGCAGCTCTGCAGCCGTCCCAAGCAGTTCGACGTCATCCTCGGCAACAACCTGTTCGGCGACGTGCTGTCCGATCTGGCGGCGGCGCTGACCGGCTCGCTCGGCATGCTGCCCTCGGCGACGCTCGGCGCGGTGGACCCCACCACGGGCAAGCGCCACGCGCTCTATGAGCCGATCCATGGCTCGGCCCCGGACATCGCCGGCAAGGGCGTGGCCAATCCCTGTGCCCAGATGCTTTCCTTCGCCATGCTGCTGCGCTGGTCCTTCGGCCTGGAGGAGGATGCGAAGCTGCTGGAGGCGGCGATCGAAAAGGTCCTCGCCGGCGGCCTCCGCACCGCTGACATCATGCAGCCCGGCATGGCCCGCGTCGGCACCTCCGTGATGGGCGAGGCCGTGGTGCGCGAGCTGGAGAAGCTTTCCGCCTGAGTCCACCGCCCGGCCGCGACACCGCGGCCGGGCGATACGCCTGCGGGCGAGAGAAGGGGGTTGCGCGGCATCGCCGCCTCCGCTATTTCGCCCGCCTCGCCGCAAGGCGGAATGCGCGCCCGTAGCTCAGCTGGATAGAGCACCAGACTACGAATCTGGGGGTCAGGAGTTCGAATCTCTTCGGGCGCGCCATTTTCCCTTGCTGCGTTTCATTCTGGTTCAGGCGCCCGTAGCTCAGCTGGATAGAGCACCAGACTACGAATCTGGGGGTCAGAGGTTCGAATCCTTTCGGGCGCGCCAGTTTCCTCCCTATATTCCTCTCCGGGGCGCCCGTAGCTCAACCGGATAGAGCACCAGACTTCGGATCTGGGGGTTAGGGGTTCAAATCCTCTCGGGCGCGCTGCCCTTTGCCGCTGGGTGCCAAGGGCTTCCGGGTTGATCTGTTCCTCGCGGCTGTCTTGACCCTCTGCGGGCGTTCCATACAGGCGCCGCGGCCGCGGCGCTCCTCTACCGCCGGGGGCTCCCACAGGCGGCCCGCCTTGCCGTACTTCGCGCTCCTGCGCAGGACCGAGCAGTGGCAGCGGCCGGATCATGTTCGGAGGGCTCCATTGCTCACGAAAGCGTCATTCTACTGATCGGCCGCGAGGTCCAGCGACGTGGCCGGATGCATGCTGCGGGCGGAGCTCAAGGTGTGGCGCCAGCCCAGCCCCGGGCTGAGGATCAGGTAAGGCCAGTCCGGCCCGCTACTGCCGCCGCATCCAACACTGGCGGCGGTAGCGGGCCTGCGTGGCGAGGTGCGCTCCTGGACCGGCTGGCACCGCCACCTCACCCTGGCCATGCTCGCGCATGCCTGTCCCGCTGTCCTGCGCAAGGGCGCCATCGGACGGAGAGGACAGCGCCGACCTGCTGCCCGTCACCGTCCCGGAGGTCCGCCGCCTGCTCTGGCACCTCCTCTGGGATCAGCCGCCAGGGCAGAGATCGTGCTGCACTGGTCGGCCTGGCGCAGACGGACCCGCCATGATCAGGTCCGGTACTACAGCGGATTGCGTTCGGAACTGAACGCCAATCCGCTGTAGACCGTTGTTTGCAGAGCAGATTCACGCTCCCGGGTGTTCACGCCCGTCCGCGATCTGCTCTAGCCCTCTGGATCGAGCCGGGCGATGGGCCGCACCAGGGGATGCGGCGCCGGCTCGGTGGGGGCAGGGGGCTGTGCTGCCCGCTCGGCGCGGACGCGGGCAACCACTTCGGCCAGCGCGCGCAGCACTTCCGGCACGCCCTCGCCGGTGGCACCCGAGACCAGCAGCACCGGTTGCCCCGCCGCGCGCTCCAGCGCCTTCAGCCGGCTCGCCCGCGCCTGCGGCGTCATCGCATCCAGCTTGTTGAGGGCCAGCACTTCCGGCTTCTCCGCGAGGCCATGGCCGTACTGCTCCAGCTCCTCCCGCACCGTGCGCCAGGCGCCGGCGGGGTCGGGCTGGCTGCCATCCACCAGATGCAGCAGCACCGCGCAACGCTCGACATGGCCGAGAAAGCGGTCGCCGAGCCCCACCCCCTCATGCGCGCCCTCGATCAGGCCGGGGATGTCGGCGAGGACGAATTCCTCCGACGCATTGAGCCGCACCACGCCAAGCTGCGGATGCAGGGTGGTGAAGGGATAATCGGCGATCTTCGGCCGGGCGGCGGAAACGGCGGCGAGGAAGGTGGACTTGCCGGCATTGGGCAGCCCGACCAGCCCGGCATCGGCGATGAGCTTGAGGCGGAGCCAGATCCAGCGCTCCTCGCCCGGCCAGCCCTTGTCGGCGCGGCGCGGGGCGCGGTTGGTGCTGGTCTTGAAATGGGCGTTGCCATGGCCGCCATCGCCGCCGCGGGCGATCACCACCCGCTTGCCCGGCGCATCCAGGTCGGCGAGCAGCGTCTCCTTGTCATCGGCCAGGATCTGGGTGCCGACCGGCACCTTGAGGACGACATCCTCCGACCCCGCCCCGGTGCGGTCCGATCCCGCGCCGTTGCCGCCCTTCCGTGCCTTGAAGTGCTGGGCATAGCGGTAATCGATGAGGGTATTCAGCCCCTCCACCGCCTCGACCAGCACATCGCCGCCCTTGCCGCCATTGCCGCCGTCCGGGCCGCCGAATTCGAGGTACTTCTCGCGCCGGAAGGCGACGACGCCGTCGCCGCCATCGCCGGCCTTCACCCAGACCTTGGCTTCGTCGAGGAACTTCATGGGTGTGGGACCCTGGATGCGCGAATGCGGGCCGCGAGGGGCCGAAGGCAAGCAAATGGGGGCCTCAGGGCCCCCGGCAAACGAAAACGGGGGCCCTGAGGCCCCCGTCCGAACGCGCCATGTGGCGGTGTGTTACCCGCCGGAGCCTATTCGGCCGCCTGCGGCAGCGGCTCGACCGAGACGGCGACCCGGCCCTCGGCCTTGCGCTCGAATTTCACCCGGCCGTCGATCGCGGCGTGCAGGGAGTGCGTGCGGCCGACATAGACATGGCGGCCCGGCAGCATCTTGGTGCCGCGCTGGGTCACGATGATGTTGCCCGCGCTGACGGCCTGGCCGCCGAACAGCTTCACGCCGAGGCGCTTGCCGGCGCTGTCGCGCCCGTTGCGGGAGGAACCGCCGGCCTTCTTGTGTGCCATCGTCCTATCTCCTTCAGGCGGCCGCGATATCGGCGATGCGGACCACGGTCAGGTCCTGGCGATGGCCGCGCTTGCGCCGGTAGTTCTGGCGGCGCTTCTTCTTGAAGATGATCACCTTGTCGCCGCGGGTCTGCTCGACCACCGTGGCGGTGACGGTGGCGCCCGGAACGGTGGGGGCGCCGAGGGTCAGGCCGGCCTCACCGCCGACGGCCAGCACGTCGTGGAAGGTGATGGTGGCGCCGGGCTCGGCCTCCAGCTTCTCCACCGTCAGGACGGCGTTCGGCGTCACCCGGTACTGCTTTCCGCCGGTGCGGATCACTGCGAAGGTCATCGTGCGGCCCCACCTGGTCGCGCCAGGATTCCGTGCCGAGGCGGCACCGCCCCGGAAGACTCTGTGAAACACTCGGCCGTAAGCGGCCGCCGGCGGCACGAGGGCGCCGCCGGGAGGCGCGGCTTATAGCGGCGGGGGGCACCGGGCGTCAACGCCGTGTTGCGCCGGCGCGGGGAATCTGGGGCGGCGCCGGAAGGGCGTTGCACCCGGCCGCCGCTGCCCTTATAGGGCGGCGCCTGCCCCGCGGAGAGGTGGCAGAGTGGTCGATCGCGTCGGTCTCGAAAACCGAAGTACGGGCAACCGTACCGTGGGTTCGAATCCCACCCTCTCCGCCATCAACCCTAGGTTTTCTGCGGCTTTCAGCCCGATTTGGGGCGGCTTACCCCATTCCTTACCCCATCCGCCGCTCGCGCTAGGCTGCGATAACGTGCGACGGCATGGGATATTGGCGCCGCGGCGTGTCGTCCCATCGGGGTTCCGGAGACGATGCCCGGACCGGAAACCCCCCTCCCGGTTTTTGGTCCCCGCGCGAATGCAGCCCCGGTTCGGTCCGCACCCGGGGTACCGTTAGGGATTCGAGCCCCCCGGTGGCGTATCCACCAAGCCGTGGCCTAGGGGCTTGGACGGCGCAGGCGCCTTTGAAATGGGCCCCGGGAATAATCAAAGGGGCTCGAAAATCTGTGCGTGGGGGTTGATGCGGTTCCAGCCCCTCCGCCCGCCAGAGATTTGACCGCCCCCCTCCCGGCGCCTCGCCGCTCAGGACAGCAGCCGCTCCCAAACCGTCCCGCGCTCGGCCTCCGCCGCCGCGGCCTCGGCCGCAGCCTTCTTGCCAGGTGCCTCCATCTTCGCATGGAGGTAGGGCAGCGCCGCGATTGCCGCCCGGTCCCGCCGCGCCGGATCGGCATTAGGGTCGCGCATAATGGACAGCAGGTAGGCCAGCGGATCCGCATCGCCGGCCGCCACCATCTGCGGAAGCCGCATCGTCGTGCTGCCCTTCGGCCGCCCAGCGCCAGGCCGGTATCCGCCTTTCGGCATGTCGTCCTCCATCACGTCCTGACTTCCACCACCTCACCCGCTGGCAGATGCGCGGGCGGGTGGCAGGTCCAACAGGCCCAGCCGGTGGGGGCCTTTGCCTCCCGCCACCATCGCCCGCCGGATCGGTCGAACCGGCCGCAGCATGAACACCAGGCGCCCGGCGGCGGCATCGCCTCCGCGCCGGCCCATGCTGGCGGGCGCTGGGGGCGAATGTGCATGTCCGGGGAGGCAGCCTTTGAAGGGGGCGCCGTAGGGCGCTCCCCAATATCCCCACAATCACCAGAATGGGCGCGCGCCTCGTCCTCTCCCCCCTGAGGCGCCGCCTCCCCAGAATCCGCAATATCCCCGGAACCGGCAGGCAGGCAGGCCGCGAGTGCGGGGGTGGGAGGCTCCGCACGGGCGCGAAAGGCGGCGAGCCATCGGCTCACCGGACCACCTGCCACAGTCGGGGGTTCACCCGGTGGTCCTGCCGCGGGCGGCCGGGTCCGCCGCTCGGCAGCGCCGGCAAGAGCACATCCTCGGCTGCCAGCACCGCCACCGCGGCCTTCACCGTATCGGCTTTCGTAAGGCCCGGCAGGCCAGGGGTGTCGCGGATCGCCCGCTCATTCACCACTGCCGGCCGCTTCGCCACGATCCAGCGCAGCAGCGTCCGGGCGTGCCGTTCGTCCTGGCCCAAGGCGCCGTCCCCGAAGGCCCGCGCCGCCATGGGCAGGAAGTAGCCGTCCATCAGGCCGCAGGCCGCTTCCGCCGCACGGGCGGAGATGCGGCAGGGCGGGGGCGTCTCGGCCGGGCCGGCACACCACCACAGATGCTCAAGCAGCAGCGCGAGACGCACCGCCTGGCCCCGCGCCTTGCCCAGCGCCCCCAGCATGAGGCCGGCGCTTTCTTCCTCCCGCGCCGCCCATTCCCCGCCGGCTTGCTCGATCACCGCCGCCGCGTCGTCGTCGAAGGAGAGGTAGAAGGGGCGTGGCGGGCCGTCATCCTCGGCCACCATGGGGAGGGCGGCGAGGCGGCGCAGCGCGTCGCGCATCGCATCCGGCGCGGCGGCACGCTGGGGGCGCCGAAAGGGGCGCGGTTCCGGCCAGAGCCACAGGAACCGGACCGCGAAGCCGTCATCCGCCCCCTTCATCACCTCGCGCAGCCGCTCCGGCTGGATGGTCCCCAGGAGGGAGAGGCCGAAGCGCGGGACGTGGATCGGCTCGGGGTGCTTCACCCGGTCCACGGTCTTGGGCGGCGCGTTGTAGCTTTCGAGCCAGGCCGCGCGGTCCCCGCCCATGCCGCCGCTGTTGTACTTCTCGAACCCCGCGATCCAGGCGGCCAGCTCGTCACGGTGCAGCAGCAGGCCGCGCGGGAGATCGCGCAGCAGGGTTGCCACCGCCTCAAGCGTCGGATCGTTGGTGACGATGCGCGGCCGGCTCGGCTTCTCCGGTTCCTGCGCCGCTTCCGGCATCAGCGGGGGCGGGGTGTTGTCCTTGGCCGCGGCCTTCACTTCGCGTTCCCAGATGGCGCGGCGCTCCTTCGCCTCGGCCGCCGCTGTCTCCCAGGCGCGAAGGGCCGCCGCGTGCCCGCTGCCCATCTCGCGCTCGATATCGGGCAGCACGTCGCGCAGCGTGGCATTGATGCCGGGCGACTTGCCGGCGCTGGGGTTGCCGATGGCACCAAGCCAGAGGAACGGCGGCTCGCGCCAGCCATGCCAGGGCGAGGCCCACCGGCTGTTGCCGATCAAGGCCGATGCGGCGCCCATCAGGCCGGCAGCGATGTAGTCCGGCGGCGCCGCAGCGCCCTCGGCCGCTTCTTCAATGCGGGCGGACCACCATGGGCCGAACACGTCGAGAGGCAGCAGCGGCGCCGGCTGCCGGTCGCGCAGCAGCGCGAGCGAAGGTTCCGGCAACTCGATTTCCTGAATGGTGAAGCCGTCAGCCATGGCGCGTCTCCCGCGCCTCAAGGCGGGCGCGCAGCAGGTCGTTGAAGTCGGTATCCGGGCTGTCAGGGGTGGCGATGCGGACCGCGCGCCCCTCGGCCCGCCAGCGATGCGCGGCGGCATGGGCGGCGCGCTGGCCGGGTGCATCGGGATCGGCGGCGATCACCACCACCGGGCAGGCCGGCAACGGCGGCAGGGGGAGCACGGCCAGGTTGCCGGCGGAGACTGCGGACCATGCCGCGCCGCCGATCATCGCCGCGGCGGAGAGGGCGGACTCTATGCCCTCCCCGATTACCAGCGGGGCGCCGTCGCGCGGCGGATCCAGCATGACAGCGCAGCCTGCCACCGGCCCGAGACTCGCCTTTGCCGGCTCTACCGCGGCCTTGCCGGTGCCATCCGGGCGCAGGAAGGTCCGGTGCACCGCCCGCAGTTCGCCCGTGCGGGTGTCGCGGATCGCGGCGAGCATCGCCGGCAGCCGCTTGCCGCCGGCCGGGTGTGGCGTGGCGGGCAGGTAGCGCAGCGCTGCGGACTCGATACCCGGCAGGCCGCGGACAGCGAGGTAGCGCGCCGCGATGGTGCCGGGCAGCGGCAGGGCTTCATCCCACAGCGCCCGCGCGAAGGCTGATTTCCGGGCCGTGGAGGGCGCCGGCCCCATGGGGCGGTCCACACGCTGGGGCGGAATCCCGCCCCGCCCCAGCGCGTGCCGGACCGCAGCCGTGATGCCCTCGCGGTCCTGGCAGGAGGCGCACCACCAGACGGCGCGGCCCTCCTTCTCCCCGACCACCAAGCCGCTGGCATAGCCGCAGCTCGGGCAGTCGCCGCGCCACTCGCGCCGCATCGGGATGGCGCGCAGCCCGAGACGGGCGGCAATGTCAGAGGCGGCGATCATCGCGGCACCTCCCGCAGCACGGGCGGGAAGGCATCGGCCCCGGCCACCCGGATCATGCCAGGCGACAGGCGCCGATAGGCGGCGAGCCTTTCGAGGATGGCGGCGCTGCAACCATGTGCGGCGCCAATCTCGGCCAGCAACTCGGCCAGGGCGCGCGGCCCCAGCCGATGAACATGCTCGGCACCGCGCCAGAGGCGCAGCATGGCCAGGTCGGGCATGTCAGCCATGGGCTCCGGCCTCCATGCGGCGCAGCTCCGCCACCGCCGCCGCCATGCTGGGGAAGGCGATGGGCAGGCGATGGCCCGGGATCATCAGGCCGGCGCGCGGCTCGCCATTCGCATCGCAGCAGTCGGGCAGCAGCACGAGACGCGGCAGCGGTCCCGTGCGGAGGATGGGCTTCGGCGGCGGCACCCAATCGAGCAAGGGTGTCGGCGCGAGCATCTTCGGGCGGCGCGGGCGATGCCGCCGGCCGCAGGTCGGGCAATGGTCCATGTGCCTTCGGTCCTTCGCTGGACCGGGGCGAGGGCGCTGGCGCGAGATGCCGGGCTTTGGTATCGGGCGGGCGCGAAGTAGTCCGCCGATCACCGCAGTCACGCATCCCCGCCGGGCGCCGACAGGCCCCGGCGGTCTGCGTTTCAGCACCGCGCCCAGCGCAGCAGCGCAGCGAGGGCGAGGACGGCGAGCGGTTCGGCCAGCACGGCGAGCGCAGGCAGGTCGGCGCGGATCACTCCGCCACCCCCAGCAGCGCGCGCAGGCTGGCGGCGCATACCAGCGTGCGACCGCCCACCTTCAGCAGCCGCAGCTTCCCGGCCGCGCCATGCCGGTAGAGCGTCGCGCGGGACAGGCCCGAGACGCGGCAGGCGTCGTTGAGGGTGTAGGACAGCGGCGCGGGCGCCGTGCTGCGCTGGGGGGCGGAGGGGCGGCCGGCGGTCGTCTCGGCAAGGTGCATGGTGTCGCCTCATCAACCATGGCGCGTATTGCGTCAGGGCGACACACTTAATAATCAGCATTTCCCGCGCCTGAGAGCGGAAAGCCGCGGAAACTCGTTTCCGCGCCCTCGTCCTATTCCGGGCACCAGGCTGCCAGCCAATCGCGGATCGTCGTCTCTCCGGGCGCGTCATCGCCCAACTCGGCGTCGCACCAAGCGATCATGCGTCGGAACAACTCCGGCCGTGGGGGAAGTCCATCCGGGTCTAGTGCCAACCGGACAAGCTCGCGGATGAACGTGTCTCGGCCCTTGTGGGGAGGTCGTCCAGTGAAGTTGGCGCGGCCAGGCTTCCGATCCTTGGCGGGGATCCTGGGGGCGTCGGCCAGGCTATGAGGGGCAGGCCAGATCCGTAGCAACTCGCCAGCGTCGATCAGGATGCCGCAGAACAACAGCCGGTATTGGACCGGGTAATCGTGATGCCGGGGGAAAGGCACGACGCCTGTCTGGGTGAGAGTAACGGGTGCGCGCAGTAGCTCGGGCGGCACTCGCTCCCTGCATATCGGCCACGGCTCGTTGTCCCACTTCGGCTCGCGCTCGCCTCGCCATCCGTATGCGGCGAGTTCTCCCGCGGCCAGGGCGCGGCGCAGCGCCTCGGATGCCGCCCAGATTTCCTCATGCCACGCCCCCCATTGGGACAGGCGAGGGCGCATGTCGGCTGCGATCTCGCGGGCTGTCTCTGCAAGCAGCTCGGGCGTCGGATGGCTCAGGCATCGGACTGTTTCCGCCGCTATCGCCGCCTCATTCAACAGGCCATCAACCTCATCTAACATACGGCGAGCCGCGTCCCGGTCCGCCTCGATCGCCTGCGCCTCAATCTCATCCATCATCGCCATGGCGCCGCGCTGCAATTCCATCTGGCGCCGCCGCATGGCGCCAGTCTCGGAGCCGCATGGCGCCAGTCTCGGACTTGAGCATGATGGAGGTGCGCAAGGCCGCCGCCAGCCAAGGGCTTTCGCTCTCGATTGCATTCGGATTTGCCGCCGCCCAATCCAGCATATCAGCCACTGCCTCGGGCGCGGCCTCGAACCAACGCTCGGCGCCGAAGTAAAAAACCTCGTTCCACCAGTCGGGCGGCACGGCGTGCTTGAATGTGATCCAGGCGAGGGCCGTGCCGACTGTCTCCCACCCACTCGGCACATATTTCGCGCCTTGTGGCGCAGCCTGAATGTCGCTCATGCCGCAGCCTCCCTCTACGCCCGCGCCAGCAAAGCGCCGCCCGGGCGCGGGGTCGTCAACTCGTCAAGAAGTGCTGGCGTGGTAGGGGTATGGTCAGCCTGTGGCATTGGGGCTCCGTCCCGTTCTGCGGGTCAGGCGTGCGCTGGGGCTCCATCCCGGCGCGCGCCGCCTTTGATGCCGGGGAACCGCCTCGGCGCGGATCACGTCACTAGCGCGGCGACACTGCCCGGCCAGGCTTCAGGCGCAGTACGCGCGGGTGTGAGGACATGAGAGCGCCGGAAAGGCCGCCCTCAGAAAAGGGCCATTGGGGTGGCGATATCCCTGCGAACAGGCGGGACCAGGCCGGCCACGCGCGAGGCCCACGGGCGCCTCCGCTGAGATGTGTGTGCGTCCCGGCCAGCGCCGGGCGGCACATCGTGGCGCCGCTCGGCGGGTTTTGGGGATTCGGGGGATTTCGGGGAGCCACCCCAGAGCCACACAAACTGTCCCGGCGCAGGGGTTTTGGGCTTTGTGGGGATTTTGGGGAGAGGACGGAAAGCGCGAAGCGCATCACGCGCTCGCCTCGCGCTTCCGCAGCCTCACCACCTTGCCGGCACCGGCCGCAGCAGGGCGGGCGCAGTAGGCCGCCCATGCCTCCATCATCTTCCGCCGCTTCGCCAGCTTGTCGCCGCGTTCATAGGCCGCCTGTGCCTTGTCGCGGATCGTGTGCGCCAGCGCCGCCTCTGCGATCTCAAGGGGAAAGGATGCTTCCTCCCCCACCCAATCCCGGCAGGTGCTGCGGAAGCCGTGCGCCGTGATAGGGCGGCCGGCGGCATCCACCCATTGCGGACCGCTCTCGCCCTCATTCATCCGGCGCAGCAGCATGAGCATGGACATTTGCGAGAGCGCGCCGCCGGCCCCGCTC
Organism: Roseicella aerolata; assembly: GCF_020523605.1. GTDB lineage: Bacteria > Pseudomonadota > Alphaproteobacteria > Acetobacterales > Acetobacteraceae > Paracraurococcus > Paracraurococcus aerolatus. The sequence continues at coordinate 164,104 of NZ_JAJAQI010000003.1, forward strand.
TTGAAGATCCAGTCCTCGGGATCGGCCTCGCCATTCTCGGGCAGCAGCCCTTGCAGGATCGCCATGGCGGCAGGCGAGAGCGGAATGCGGTGCTCCCGCCCGGCCTTCATGCGTGCCGCCGGGACGATCCACATGGCTTCGTCCATGTCGATTTCCCGCCAACGCGCGCCCAATACCTCGCCAGTCCTGGCCGCGGTCAGAATAGCGAAGCGCAGCGCCAGGGCGGTTGTCGCCGGCCGCTCCGCCAGCGCCGCCATGAAGGCGCCGATCCGCTTGTACGGCAGCGCCGGATGGTGCCCGTCCTCTCCCGTCGTCTCGCGCAGCCGGGCCTTCAGTTTGTTCGGGCTGCCCAGCAGGGGTTTCAGGTTCCCGCGCCAGGCAGCAGGATTGAACCCCCGCGGCCGGAAGCCCAGCGCGGCGGCATAGTCGAACACCGCCTCCATCCGGCCGCGCAGGCGGCTCGCCGTCTCGGGCTTGCTCGCCCAGATGGGGCGCAGCACGGCCAGCACGTCATCCGTGCCGATCTCGGCAATCGGCGTCTCGCCAAGGCTTGGGTAGGCGTAGGTTTCCAGGGTGCTGCGCCATTGCGCCCGGTGGATCGGGTTCTTCCACTCCGCCTCACGGGCCGCGATGCAGGCTTCAGCCAAGGACCGGAAGGTATGGGCGAGAGCCTTGCGGGCCGCTGCGGCGGCCTGGCGCTGCGCTTCCCGGCGGGCGTCAACGGGATCGGCGCCGGTCCGCGCCAGCGCCCGCAGCTCGGCCGCCTTCTCGCGCGCCGCTGCCAGCGTCACCCCCTCGGGCGGATCGCCATAGGAGCCAAGGCCGGCCTCACGGGTGCGCCCGGCCAGCGTGTAGCGCAACAGCCATGACTTGCTGCCGCCGGGCGTGATCTGGAGGAACAGGCCATCGCCGTCCGGGAACGTGACGGGCCGGGGCTTGGTGCCGGGCCTAGCTCCCGGATGCTTCGCTGCCGCAACTTCCCGCGCCGTGAGCTTGCCCATGGTCCCGCCTTGCCCGCCTCGGCCGAAGGGCAGGGCTACCGCCTACCCCATTGGCTACCCCATTCTTGGCATGGGCAAACCTGAACCGTCTAGATACGGAATGAGACAGATTGTCCGCTAAGCTATTGAGATTCAGAGAATATTGCGATGGGCTGAGACAGCGTGATGTGGGGGTACTAAGGACACCCTCTCCGCCAGTCCGCCTTTGGCCGCTTGCCAGAGACCCCCCCCGGCCGGGCGGCGCAGCCGTCCCGGGAAGCGGTCGTCAGATGGCCCATCCTCCGGACGCACTGCGTCCAGCCTGCGACCCGCTTTCTTCATCCAGGCCGGCCGAATTGGGTTGGCCGGCACGCCGTCGAGCGCGCAGGCCAACAGCATCGGATTCCACAGGTGGCGGCCGGCCACCCGATGGCCATCACTGGCGAGACGGCAGAAGCAGGGTTACCGCCCAACAGCAGGCGAGCATGACCGTGGCGCCCGCGAGGCAGGCGGGAAGGCCACCCGACCCATAGAGCAGACCGGACAGGAGAATGCCCGTGAAGCGTCCCACGGCATTTGCGGCGTAGTAGAAGCCGACATCCTCGGCCGCCTTTTCCGTCCCTGCATAGGCGAGGACCAGGTAGGAATGGACCGAGGAGTTCACCGCGAAGACGAATCCGAAGACGGTGAGACCAACTGCCACAAGGAGGTCCGGCTGCATGAGGCCGGCCACCAGCGCCAGTGTCAGGGCTGCCGTAATGGCGACCAGCGCCAGGGACCAGAGCCGGACGGCCGGAACCTCGGTGCGCAGCCCATCCTCGCTCCGCCGCACCAGCGCCGGCGCCGCCGCCTGGACGAAGCCGTAGCCGATGGTCCAGGCGGCCAGGAATCCGCCCACCATGGTGAAGGTCCAGCCAGAGGCGTAGAGGAAGACCGGCAGCCCGACCACGAACCAGATGTCGCGCGCGCCGAAGAGAAAGACCCGCGCCGCGGCCAGCAGGTTCACGCCCCGGCTCCTCGCGAAGAACTCCCTGGCCGAGGTCGAGGCCTTGGCCTTTCCCATCAGAGGTGGCAGGGAGAGCATGACACCCGCCAGCACCAGCGCCAGGGCCGTCGCCATGGCCCAGAGCGCCCCGCGGAAGCCGAGCACCTCCAGCAGCAGGCCGCCCAGGAAGAAACCGGCGCCCTTCATCGCGTTCTTGCTGCCGGTGAAGAACGCCACCCAGCGGAACAGCCGGCCGCTCGCCTCCCCGGCCGTCAGCTTGATGGCCGATTTGCTCGCCGTCTTGGTGAGGTCCTTGGCCATGCCGCAGACGCCCTGGGCGGCCACCACCCAGGCGACCGAGAGCGCCGGCGCCCAGCCCGGCGACACCGCCGAGAGCATGAGGAAGCCGCCGATCTGCGTCGCCAGGCCCGCCGCCAGCATGCGGGTGATGCCGAAGCGTGTCGCCAGCCAGCCGCCGATCAGGTTCGCCCCGATCCCCGCGGCCTCATAGAGCAGGAAGAGAAAGGCGAGGGTGAAGGGCGAATAGCCCAGCCGGAAGAAGTGCAGCAGCACCAGCATCCGCAGCGCGCCATCGGTCAGGGTGAAGCCCCAATAGGCCGCGGTGACGATGGCATAGTTGCGCGCCGCGGCGATGCCAGGCGCGGGCGCGGCGGCGGCGGTGCTCATCGGCTCAGATCCCGGCCTCGGCCATGTGGCAGGCCAGGTCCACCATGCGGCAGGCATAGCCCATCTCGTTGTCATACCAGGCATAGAGCTTCAGCAGCGTGCCGTCGGTGACCATGGTGCTGGGTGCGTCCAGGATGCTGCTGCGGGTGTCGCGGGCATAATCGGCCGAGACCAGAGGCCGCTCCTCGTAGCCCAGGATGCCGGCCAGCGGCCCCTCCGCCGCAGCGCGGAACAGGGCGTTGACCTCCTCCGGCGTCGTCTCCCGCCGCAACTCGAAGACGCAGTCCGTCAGGCTGGCATTGAGCACCGGCGCGCGCACCGCATGGCCGTTCAGCCTGCCCTTCAGCTCCGGATAGATCAGGCCGATGGCCGTGGCGCTGCCCGTGGTCGTCGGCTGCAGGCTGAGCATGGCGCTGCGGGCCCGCCGCAGGTCCCTGTGCGGCGCGTCCTGCACCAGGTTCGTGTTGGTCGGGTCGTGGATGGTGGTGATCTGGCCGTGGCGGATGCCGATCGCCTCCTGCACCACCTTCACCAGCGGCGCGAGGCAGTTGGTGGTGCAGGAGGCGGCGGTGACGATGCTGTGCCGCGCCGGGTCATAGAGCTGGTGGTTCACCCCGACCACGACATTCAGCACGCTGTCGGACCTGACGGGCGCCGCGACGATCACGCGCTTCGCCCCGCGCCGCAGGTGCCCCTCCAGCATCTCGGGTGAGAGGAATTTGCCGGTGCATTCCAGCACCAGATCCACGCCCAGCTCGCCCCAGGGGATCTCGGCCGGATGGGTATGGGCGGAGAAGGTCAGTCGCCGCTCACCGATACGGATGGCCTCTTCGCCCTCCACCGCGAAGCGCGGCCCGCGCCAGCGGCCCTGGACGCTGTCGAACTCGAGCAGATGCGCGGTCGCAGTCGCCCCACCCTTGATTTCATTGAGATGCGCCACCTCCAGACGGTTGCCGCGACGCGGGTCCTCCTCCGGTCGCTCCGCCGCGCCCAGGGCCGCCCGCAGCGCCAGGCGGCCGATGCGGCCCATGCCGCTGATCCCGACCCGCATCTCAGCGCGCCATCATCGCGTGCGGGTCGGCCAGCTCGTCCAACCGCGCCTTCAGCGCCAAGCGGTCCAGCGAGGCAAAGGGCAGGCTGGTGAAGATCTCGATCCGCCGCCGCAATCCGGCATGCAACTCGTTCAGCAGCGTCGCCCGCTCCGCCGTGCTGCCGGTGAACTTGGCCGGGTCCGGCAGCGGCCAGGCGGCGGTGATGGTGGTGTCGCCGAAATCCGGGCAGACCTGCCCGGCGATGCTGTCGCAGAGGGTGATCACGAAATCCATGCGCGGCGCGCCCGGCCCGCAGAACTCGGCCCAGGACTTGGAGCGCAGGCGGGAGACGTCGTGGCCCAGCGCCTTGAGTTGCGCCAGTACTTCCGGCAGCGGGCCCTCGCGTGAGGGCTCGGATCCCGCGGAGTAGGCGGCGAAACGCCCGGGCGCGGCCTTGGCCAGGATGGCCTCGGCCATGATCGAGCGGGCCGAATTGCGGGTGCAGAGGAACAGCACGTGGAAGGCCGGGGGTTGCATGGCGTCTCTCTCCCAGGAGGCGGCATCCATCAGGCGGCCGAGATCGCCACAGCGGCCGGGCTCGTCGCCGCAACAGGCCTCGGCCAGGAAGGCGAGCAGGCCGCGCAGACGGGCGACCTGAGCCGCGTAGATCAGGCTGCGGCCCTGGCGCGTGGCGGCGATCAGACCCGCCTGGTCCAGGGCGCGGAGATGAAAGGACAGGGTGGAGGGCGGGACGCCGAGACGCGCCGCGGCCTCGCCGGCCGCCAGCCCGCTCGGCCCTGCCCCGAGCAGGATGCGCAACAGGTCGAGCCGGGTGGGCTGCCCCAGCGCCGCGAAGGCGAAGGCTGCATCGTCGGTTTCCATGCTTCCACAATAATCGAAGGATGAGGCGGCGGCACGTGACCATTCGATGACGCCTTGCCGTCAGCCCAGGGGCGCCGCGGCCCCTTCCTCCGCCCCGCCTGATACGTCGCCATGGCCCTTGATGATCCGCGGCCCGTGGGCATGGCACAGCCTTCTGTGCCCAGGGAGAGGAGCGGCACTGTCCCGCGCAGGAGGGAACGAGGCCGGCTGCCGGCGCCAGGGCGGGGAAGCCTCAGCCCGGTAGCTGGGCCTCCAGGGACGCAGCCAGTCGCGTCGGGGGCCAGACGATGAACGCCGTTCCGCGAACGGGATCGGTTGCGCATGAAGTCGGATGCGACAGGATGCCGCCCGGGGCGATGCCAGGGAGGCTCCCTCTCCGCCAGGCAACTGGCTGCGCCGGCCCTTCGGGGCTGCCGGGCATCCCGCTCGAACCATCGCGCCTTCTGGTGACACATCTCTGATTTGTCTCGCCCGCGCGTCGTGTGGGACGACCCGATGGCATGAACACTTCCCGGTTGCGGACGCTCGGACGTCCGGTTCTGTCCTGCCTCCTATGCCGCGCCGCGGCGCGTCGCCGGGGCTGACCATGCCGGACGGAACCGCCGCCCGGGAGGAACGCCGGGTACAGGGCCCCGCCCGGCCGGGCCGGGAACGCCGGTACGATATCGACCGGGCGAAGGGTCTCGCCATCCTGCTGGTCGTGGCCGGCCACCTGGTGGCGAACACAACCCCGCCGGGCGGCGAGTGGTATGAGCCGATGCGCTACGTGCTCTACCGCTTCCACATGCCCTTCTTCCTCTATCTGAGCGGGACCGTGGCGGTGCTGAGCGGCGTGCTGACGACGGCGCCGCCGGACTGGCCGCGGCAGATCCGGCGGCGGGCCGCACGGCTGCTGCCGCCCTTCTTCGCCATCGGCCTGTTCATTCTCGCCGCCAAGCTGGTCGCGATGCGGTTCGTGGTGGTCGACAACGCGCCGGCCGGGCTGCTGACTGGCCTGCAGAACCTGTTCTGGGAAACCGAGCGCAGCCCGGCCACCTCGGTCTGGTACCTGCTGGTTCTCTTCCTCTGCACCGTTTTCGCCATGCTGCTGATTCGCCGGATCGGCAGCACCGGTCTCGTTCTGGTCGGCCTTGTCCTGCAACTGCCGGCAATTCCCGAGATCGCCTATCTCGACCGTTTCGCGCATTTCTTCCTGTTCTTCGCCGCCGGAGTCTGGGTTGCGGAGCGGCAGGACCGGCTGCTGCCCTTGATGGAGCGCTGGCAGCCGCTCTGGTGGGCGCTTTTCCTCCTCTCGCTTGCGGTCGCGATGACGGTCTGGGTCGGTGTCGTCATTCTTGACGACTGGTGGTCCCTGGTGGTCTGCGGCCTGCTCTGCATCCCCGCCCTGCACGGGCTGATCCGGCGGCCGCCGATTGCGCGGCTGCAATGGCCGATCACGCTCGGCCGCTATGCCATGGTGATCTATTTGTTCAACACGCTCGCCATTGGTGCGACCAAGGCACTGCTGATCCTGTTCGGCGTGGCCTACACGGCGGAGAATTTCCCGCTGCATCTGGCGGCGGCGATGGCCACCGGCGTACTGGTCCCGATCCTGCTGAAGGTGCTGGTATTCCGACGCGTTCCCGTGCTGGACCGCATGACGGACTGATCGCACCGGGCGGCGCCGAGACGCCGCGGCGCGGTGTGGGCCTGAGCCCGGCGCAGTCCGACGGTTCCCGATCGCCCGGGGCGCAGGACCGTGGCGGGGCCCCAAGGCTGTGGCCTGTCCAGGTCAACAGCAGGACGTGCGTGGCGCAGGCAGGCTGAGCGCCGCCGGTATCGGCGCAGAAACGTCTGGAATGCCTGGCCGCGCAATCCATCGCGGCAATACGTGGCCAGGCTGCCGGTCGGAGGTACTCCCGCACACGCAAAGCCGCTTCCCGGGCAGGGGCGCTGCCGCCCTTGGCGTGCTGCTGGCCCGAAGGGCGATGGGGCGCGTTGCTATTTGAGCTCGGGCAGGCTGCCTGGCCGCGTTCCGGATGCGCCGACGAGGCGGAGCTTGAGCGCGCGGACCCGCGCCTCGAGCGCCGGGTAGCGTTTCAGGGCGTCGCGCAGCAGGTCGATCGCATGCTCGTCGGTGAACCACCAGCGGAGCAGTTCGCCATAGCAGCCGAGGCGCGTCATCGTATCGCGCACATTCTTCGGCACCAGGCGGAGATATTCGCGATAGACCATGGAGTAGAAAAGCGGGCTGGTCCGCTGCACCGGCTGGCTCGGATCCTGCCAGAGCGCGGCGGCGCGGTCGTCCTTCAGCAGGATGGCGCGGGTGTAGCGGTTCTCATGCTCGCGGTGGATGAAGAGCGGGTCGGCCACGCTGACCCAGGGGCCGCGCAGCGCCATCTCCGCCAGCAGGACGCGGTCGGATCCGCTATAGGCGCCGTGCAGTTCGGAGCCCACCAGCGCGGCGCGGCGGAACAGGCCGAAGAAATCCTCGCACTGGTGGCGGGTGTGGATGGCGGCAGCGAAGCGGCGGGTCGGGCTGGCGGAATCTATGCCGGGAAAATGATTGGCGTAGGTGCGCAGCGGCCGGTCGACGCCGTCGATCTCGGTGATCCCGACCGTGCAGAGCACCGCATCCGGCGCCGCCTCCAGTGCGGCCACGGCCTTGGCGAGGTACTCCGGCGCCATGCGATCGTCATGTGCCGTCCATTTGAAGTAAGTACCCCGCGCCTGTTCGAAGCAAAGATTGTAATTGGCGGCGGCGCCGAGATTGCGCGGGTTGCGGAAATACCGGACTCGTGCGTCCTGCGCGGCGAAGCTGCGGCAGATCTGCTCGGTCCCGTCGGTCGATGCGTTGTCGTGAATGATCAACTCAAGGCAGGGATAGGTCTGTTGCAGGACGGACTCGATCGCCTGTCCCACATAGGCTTCGCCATTGAAGACGGGCAGGCCAATACTTACGAGCGGTGAAGAATTGGCAGTGCCGTCATTTCCAACGCAATTGATCACGCATACCTCTCCCGCCGCTGAATAGCGGTGTACACGGAAACTATGTCGCTCCCGCGTGGTAACGTCACTCGTTTTGGGAAAGTCTCTACTTCACGATGGCGTGCCAACGTTACGCGTGAAGTGCGGAAGCAGCGAAAGCCGCGCATGTTCGGATAGATACAGGAGATTGGGGCCATGAAAGTTGCAATATTGGCAGGGGGGCTAGGCTCACGTCTGGCGGAGGAGACAGAAGCGCGACCTAAACCAATGGTTGAAATCGGGGGTATCCCGATCCTCTGGCATATCATGCGCTATTATGCCGGCTTTGGCCACCGGGACTTTGTCGTCGCCCTTGGCTACAAGGGGAACTATATTCGTCGCTATGCGACGGATTTCGCGGCTCTCTCACCGGGCAATCTGCGCATCGACTATTCCCGCCGCCAGGTCGACTACGACACCCAGCTCGGCAACGAGAGTGGCGAGTGGTCGATGGATGGCTGGAAGCTGGAACTGGTCGATACCGGCCTGGAAACGAACACCGGCGGCCGCATCAAGCGCCTCAAGCAGGTGATCGGCAATGAGCGCTTCTTCCTCACCTGGGGTGACGGCGTCTCGACCGTCGATCTGGATGCGCTGCTCGCCTTCCATCGTTCGCACGGCAAGCTCTGCACCCTGACCGCGGTACGGCCGCCGGCACGCTTCGGTCATCTGGAGATCGATGGCGACCAGATCACCGAGTTCAACGAGAAGCCGCAGACCGGCGAGGGCTGGATCAACGGCGCCTTCTTTGTCTGCGAGCCCGGCGTCTTCGACTATATCGAGGGCGACGCCACGCAGTTCGAGAAGCAGCCGCTACAGGCCCTGGCGCGGGATGGCCAGCTGATGGCCTTCAAGCATTACGGCTTCTGGCAATGCATGGACACGATCCGGGACAAGGTCCTGCTCGAGAACCTCTGGGCCAGTGGCGAGGCGCCCTGGCGGATCTGGGATGACCGGCGGCCCCGCGCCGCCAATGATGCCGGGAGTGCCGCATGCGCGTCCTGATGACTGGCCATCTTGGCTATATCGGCACCGTCGCCGTCCCCTTCTTCCAGGAAGGCGGGCATGAGGTGGTCGGCTGCGACACCGATCTCTACCGCGCCTGCACCTTCGGGCCGGATGTCGGGGCGGCGGGGCGGATCCGCAATCTCGGCCTCGACATCCGCGACCTGACGCCTGACCATCTCAGCGGCTTCGACGTGGTGGTGCATTACGGCGGCATCCCGAACGATCCGCTCGGCGACCTTGATCCCGAGGTCACGATGCAGATCAACACGGAAGCAACCGTCAGCCTGGCGAAGGCGGCGAAGCAGGCCGGGGTGCCGCGCTTCATCTTCTCCTCCTCCTGCAGCAACTACGGCGCGGCGGGCGACACCTTCCTGGACGAGGACGGCGCCTTCAACCCGGTGACGGCCTATGGCCGCTCCAAGGTGGCGGCGGAGCAGGGGCTGGCGCCGCTGGCGGATGCGCGCTTCTCGCCGGTCTTCATGCGCAGCGCGACGGCCTTCGGCGTCTCCCCGCGGTTGCGCTTCGACCTCGTCATCAACAACCTCACGGCCTGGGCAGTCGCCACCGGCGACATCCTGCTGAAGAGCGACGGGACGCCCTGGCGCGCCGTGGTGCATATCGAGGACATCGCGCGCGCCTTCCGCGCCGTGGCGGAGGCACCGCGGGACTTGGTGCACCTGCAGGCCTTCAATGTCGGCGCGACCAGCGAGAACTACCAGATCCTCGAACTCGCCCGGATGGTCGAGGAGGTGGTGCCCGGGACCAAGGTGCGCTTCGCCGAGGGCGCCGGGCCGGACCTGCGCTGCTATCGCGTCAATTGCGACAAGCTGGCCCGTACCTTCCCGCATGCGAAGCCGCGCTGGACGGCGCGGATGGGCGTCGAACAGCTCTACGAGGCCTTCCGCAACCATGGTGTGAGCAAGGAGGAGTTCGAGGGGCCGCGCTTCCAGCGCAAGGCGCATGTGCTGGGCAACATCGCCTCCGGCACCCTGACCTCCGAACTCCGCTGGGCGCCGCAGCAGGAGGCCAAGGTCGCATGAAGGCGGAAGCCTGCACGCCGATCCGCACCTGCCGCTGCTGCGGCGGCGGAGACCTGGTCAGCGTCTTCGATATGGGCCAGATGCCGCCCTCGGATGCGCTCTCGCCCTCCGCGACCGAGCCGGATCCGGCCTATCCGCTGGAAGTCATCATGTGCCGCAGCTGCGGGCTCGCGCAGTTGCGGCACACGGTGGCGCCGGAAGTTCTCTTCTCCAGCGCCTACAAGTATTTCTCCTCCTACACCCAGACCGTGGTGGACAACGCCAGGGATGCCGTGGCGACGGCGATCGCGCGCGTGCAGCCGGCGCCCGGCGCGCTGGTCGTCGAACTCGCCAGCAATGACGGCTACCTGCTGAAGCACGCCAAGGCGGCGGGCCTCAGCGTCCTCGGCATAGATCCGGCGCCGGCGCCGGTGGCCGCGGCGCGGGAGGCAGGCATCGAGACCATCCAGGCCTTCTTCTCGGAGGAGCTGGCTGCGACGCTGAAGGCCGAGGGCCGCCAGGCCATGCTGGTCTTCGGCAACAACGTGCTGGCGCATGTCGCCGACACCGCCGGCTTCGTGCGCGGCATCCGGGAGATCCTGCACCCCGACGGGACGGCGAGCATCGAGGTGCCCTATCTGCGTGACCTGATCGACCACGTCGAATTCGACACGATCTATCACGAGCATCTCTGCTACTTCTCGGTCTCCGCCTTGTCCGAACTGTTCCGGCGGCAGGGCCTGCACCTGAACGACCTGCAGCGCATCCCGATCCATGGCGGCTCGCTCCGCCTCTTCGTCCAGCACAAGGCGGCGCCCTCGGACCGGCTGAAGGCGCTGCTGGAGGAGGAGAAGGAGCAGGGCCTCGACCGGCCCGAGACCTTCCGCGCCTTCGCCGCGCGGGTGGATGGCGTCGGCCAGGCGCTGCGGGACATGCTGGACGGGCTGAAGCGGGAGGGCAAGAGGATCGCCGCCTATGGCGCCGCCGCCAAGGGCACGATCCTGCTCAACCACTTCCGCATCGGGCCGGAGACGCTGATCTGGGTGGCGGACAAGAACCCGCATAAGCACGGCCTCTACATGCCGGGCAGCAAGCTGCCGATCGTCGATACGGCGCGGATCGAGCAGGACAGGCCGGACTGCCTGCTGATCCTGCCCTGGAACCACCGGGAGGAAATCATGCGGCAGCAGGCGGAATTCGCCCGCCGCGGCGGCCGCTTCATCATCCCGATCCCACATCCGCATCTGCAAGGGGGCTGAGCTTTTGCCCGACATCATGGACATGCAGGCCGCGCATCCCGCCAACCCCCTGGTCCTGCGGCCCGGGGAGAGGGGGCATTGCCCGGCCTGCGGCGGCCGGGCCCTGCAGCCCGTGCTGCGGTTGGCCGCGGTGCCGACCAACAGTTGCCTGATGCTCGACACGCCGGAGGAGGCACGCGCCTTCCCGCGCGGCGAGATCGACCTGGTCTTCTGCGAGGACTGCTGCTTCGTCTTCAACCGCGCCCTCGACCCGAAGCTGACCGAATATTCCGAGCGCTATGAGCCGACCCAGGCCTATAGCGGCACCTTCCGCCGCTTCCACCAGGCGCTGGCGGAGCGGCTGGTGGCCGAGACCGGCCTCAAGGGCGGCACGGTGGTCGAGGTCGGCTGCGGCCAGGGCGAGTTCCTGCACCTGCTCTGCCGGCTCGCCGGCGCGCGCGGCATCGGCTTCGATCCCTGCCTGAGCGCCGCCCGCGCCGATGTGGTGCAGGACCGCGCCGCGGATGTCACGCTGCGCGGCGAGTTCTTCTCGGACGCCTCGGCCGAGGGGCTGCAGGCCGAGCTGCTCGTCTGCAAGATGACGCTGGAACACATCCCGGCCGCCGGCCGCTTCGCCGCGCTGGCCGCCCAGGTCGCGCGCCAATCCGCGCCGGGCATGCAGCTCTTCATACAGGTGCCGGAATGCGAGCGCATCTTCGCGCATGGCGCCTTCGAGGATGTCTACTACGAGCACTGCAACTACTTCACCGAAGCCTCGCTGACCGGCCTCTTCGCCCGGCATGGCTTCGCCATCGAGGGTGTCAGCCGGGAATATGCCGACCAGTACCTGGCGATCCGGGCGCGCTACACCGGCAGTCCCGGCGCCGGGCCGGGGCCGGAGGAAAGGGCGCGGCTGCGGGACATGCTGATCCATTTCCGGGAGACCTGCGCCAGGAGCATCGCGGACTGGCGGGCGCTGGTCGCCAAGCGGCAAGCGGAGGGGAAGCCGGTGGTGGTCTGGGGCTCCGGCTCCAAGGGCGTCGCCTTCCTCGGCGCGATCGGTGGCGGCGAGGGGATCTCGCATGTGGTGGACATCAACCCGCACCGCCAGGGGCATTTCATGGTGGGCACCGGCCACCCGATCATCGGTCCGGCCGCCCTCACCGAGATCCGCCCGGCGACGGTCATTCTGATGAACCCCGTCTACCGGGAGGAGGTGGCGGCCGACCTGCGCGCCCGCGGGCTGGCGCCGGAACTGCTGACTCTCTGAACGAGGCCGCCGCGGCGTGGCGGTCGGGCGTGGCGCGTCCGACCGGTGCGTTTCGTGGGGGCCGTTCGGCCTCAGCGTTCCGCCCCGGCGGCCACCTGCAACGCTTCCGGCCGCACCCGGTACAGCGTCCAGCCCGGGAACTGCCGCTCGCGGGCCACCAGCGGCGAGGCATCCAGGCCGGCGACGAATTCCGGCGCGCGGACCAGGACGAAACGGATGTCCCGCTGCCGGAAGGCCTGCGCGTCCCCGCCCGCCGCCAGCGAGAACTGATCGGTCAGGTAGCGGGCGATCATCTGCTCGTCCTGCCGCTCCCGGTACAGACCTGCCATCGGCAGATAGAGCGCGACCTCCAGCGGCGGGGCATCGGCGCTCAGCACCACGCGCTCCGGCACGGAGGTCCCCGTCAGCACGTCGAGGAAATCGAGGCTCGCCTGGCTGTCCACCAGCACATGCCCTTCGCCGAGGCGCTGCAACTCCGCGCGGAGATGGAGGCCGATCTCCCGCTCCACCCGCGGCTCGCCGGTCTGCCAGTTGATCATGCCACCCCGGATGATCCGCGCGTCGCGCGCCAGGGATGGCCCCAGGGCCAGGACCACCAGCGCCGGCACGGCCCAGCGCCGCCAGCGGAAGCGCCGCAGCCAGGCGGCGATGGAGACCAGCGCCTGCGCCTGGAAGGGGAGCAGCAGCAGGACCCAGAGGCTGGCCTGCCGCCAGCTCGCCGCCTGGGTGATGCTCAGGGTGGCGAAGGTGACGGCGCTGATCAGCGGCAGCGGCAGCCAGAGCATCCAGGCCCAGCGCCGCAGCGGCGCATCGGCGATGGCGAGCCGGAGCATGAGCCCGAGCCCGAGCAGCAGCAGCGGATTGAAGGCGAGGCTGCGGAGGAACTGCACCAGCGGCAGGTCGCGGAAGGCGCGCGCGTAATCATGGCCGTAGACCGCGACATATTGCTGACCGGTGATGCCGAGATTCTCCAGTGAGCCGTACCAGAGCCAGGAATTGATCACCCACAGGACCGGGAAGGCGCCCAGGATCGCGCCGGCCGCCAGATAGGTGCCGAGGGTGAGGCGGCGCTCCACCAGCAGCATCCAGGTGAGGACCCCGCCGATGACGAGGCCGAAGAACACCGCCTCGTACCGCACCGTCTGGGCGACGAGGATCAGCAGGCAGCCGAGCAGCAGCGGCGCACGCCCTTCGGTCCGGACCCAGCGCAGCAGGCAGAGCGCCGCCCCGGCCATGGCCAGGAAGTAGTAGATATCCGAGAGCGGGACGGTGCCGAAGATCAGCCGGTCCGGCAGCAGCACCGCCAGCGCCGCCGTCGCCACGGCTGCGGAACAGCGCCTCGGAGAGCGCGACCAGCACCACCACTAGGCCGGTGCCGGCCAGCACGGCCAGGATGCGCGGCCCCAGGAAGACGTCGTCATAGAGCCGGAGGAACAGCCCGACCACGATCTTGTAGAAGGGCGGCCAGATCCAGGGCTCCAGCGCATTCGCCCAGGAGAGTTCCCAGGCCATCAGCGCCCGCGCGCTCTCATCCGCCTCTGTCCGGTGGAAGCCGAGGAGGTGGAGGCCGAGTTGCAGCAGCAATCCGCCGCCGAGGATGATGGCAATGACCTGATGGTGCTTCTGCAGGGGCATGCGGACTCACGGCTGCTGCGGAGAAGGGGAGGCAGGATCGCGGGGCCGCCGCGCCAGCAGCAGGAGCAACAGCCAGAACAGGAGGATGGTTGCGCTCACGGCCCAGCCGATCCTCTCGGCCTCCGTGGTGGTGCGGAACACGGCCAGATCGACGGCCCCGGCGGGCAGGTCGAGGCGCAGGAGGCCGCTGCCGGGATCCGTCGCCAGCGCGGTCCCGGGCGGGGCACCCGCCAGGGACCAGCCGGGAAAGGCGAATTGCGGCAGCAGGACGCCGGAGGGGGCGGCAAGCCTGCCGGTGACGCGCAGCCTGCCGCCGGGTTGGGTGCTGATGCGCAGATCCGGCGCCGTCGCCCGCGAGCGGGCCAGGCGGTCCTGCAGGATGGCGTCGGTCGTCGGGACCTCCGCCCGCCAGCCTGCCAGGGCGGCCGCACGCGGCGCGTATTCCGGCGGGTTCACCAGGGGCCGCGGCCGCGGCCCGGGCGGCGGGATCTGCAGCCGGGTCCAATCATGGCGTGCGAAGGCGGGCAGTCTGGCCGTCACTGCGCTGTAGGGAATCCACAGCGCCAGCCCGGCAAGCAGCAGGGCGGCGAGCGCGGCGATACGGGCGCCGCTCCAACGATCGGGCACGGCGGGCTGGTCGAGCCGCCGCGCAACCAGGGCCGTCCAGACCGCGACGGCGAAGGGCATCAACCGCCAGGGAAACTGCACCCTTTGCAATAGCGGCACCAGTGCCCAGACGGGCGAGGACAGCCGCGTCATCAACAGGCAGAGCAGGCCGAAGAGGACAGCACCGGCGGCGAAGCGCCGGTCACGCCGGGCCATGCCCCGCGCCAGTGCCAGGGCCGAGCCGATCATGATCAGCAGGCCGGCATTCATCAGCCAGAACTGCACCGGCGCCTTGGGGGGCTGGACCGGCTCCAGCAGGAAATGGCCGGACCAGGTGGTCAGCCCGCCCGTGTCCCAGCCGGCCTGGTTGATCTCCGGCAGCAGCAGCAGCGCCGGCAGCAGATAGGCCCCGGCGATCCCGGCGCCGAGCAGGCAGCCCGCAAGGGTGATCGCGGCCCGGCGCAGCGCCGCGCGCCCCGCCCCGGCGGCCACGAAGGCCCAGGCCGGCAGCACGCCCCCGGCGAGTTCCGCCATGGGCAGGTGGGTCAGCACCAGGGCGGCGAAGGCCGGCGGCACCCAGAGCAGCGGCCGCCGCGTGCCCGTGGCGATCAGCGCCAGCAGCAGCGCGCAGGTGCCGGCCATTTCCGAAAAGGCGAAGCGCACCAGCGGGTTGACCAGCATGTTGTAGGTCTGCAGCGCGAAAAGCGCGGCGCCGGCCAGGGCCGCGCCGTGCGTCGCCTGCTGCCGCAGCCAGGCATAGGCCAGGGCGCAGGCGGCCAGCCGCCAGAGCAGCGCCGTCGCGACCAGCGCCTGCCCCGTGTCGAGGCCGAGCGTCGCCTGCACCGCGCTGCCGATCCAGTAGGCGCCCGGCGGGTAGAAGAAGAAGGCTGGGCTGCCAAAGCCGCGGTTTCCATCGGCCAGCCAATGCGGCCAGACCTCCCCGCGGCCGAGGCTCTCCGCCATGCCGTGCAGCCAGAGCATCGCCGCGCCGACATCCTGCCCGCTGCTGGCGAAACTGCCCGGCAGCCCGGCCACGAGCAAGGGCCCCAGCGCCGCGGCAAGCGCGACGACGAGCCAGGCCGGGATGGCCCCGATCGCCTGCCCGGACTGTCGGGCCTGTATGCCGGGATGGGGAGCGGACACTGTAACGCCGTGCTGAAATGGTGCAGTGCATCCTAGTCGCCGCCCCGTGATCTCCCGAGTCACAAGGCGCGGCAGCGCCTCGCGCGGCGGTGAGGCGCCGTGGCCTTGGTCGGTCGATTGTCATTCGGTGGCGGCCGGGCCTATCGTCCCATGCGTGCGCCGCACGAGGCAGGGGAGGGTGCGCCATGAACAAGCCCATCACGACGCTCGGCGTCGATTACGGTCCGGAAGAGGCCGCCATGCAGGCCTATCTGCACGAGGGCGAGGCACGGGCCCATGCACTCGGCAATCGCGGCCCGATCCGCTTCGACGCCGATGGCAGGATCCATCCCGAGATCCTGGAAGCCTATTGGCGCTGCGGCTTCTATGTCTTCGAGGGCGTGCTGCCGCCCGAGGAACTCGCCGATATCGAGGCCGACATCCACGACATCCTCGACCGACTGCCGAGCGAGCGCGGCTCGCCGGTGGATGCCAAGGGCCGGCCGGCGCTGGCCGCCGATTGCAAGGCGCCGACGCTCTTCTGGTCCAGGCCGCTCGGCGACCCGATGGGCGGCACCAGCGCCGCCAATGGCCGCCATCCCGTCAAGATGTTCGAGCCGAAGGCCTCGACCGACGCGCCGAAGGAGATCGTCTATCTCATCCTCGGCTCGCTGCAATTCTCCGAGGCGCATCTCCGCGTCTATGGCCATCCCGGCCTGCTTGCCATGGCCGCCGCGGTGAACGGCGATGACTTCGTGCCCTTCAACGAGGCGCTGTTCATCAAGGAGCCGGGCCGCGGCGCCTCCGTCGCCTGGCACCAGGATGGCGTGACCCACTGGAACAGCCCGGACTGGGACCAGGGCACGCATGGCTTCAACTTCATGGCGCAGCTCTATGGCTGCACGCCGGCCAATGGCGTCTGGGTGGTGCCGGGCTCGCACAAGCTCGGCAAGGTGGACATCAAGGCGCGGGTCGCCGCGGCCGGGACGGAGCGGCTGCCGGATGCCGTGCCGATTGTCTGCAAGCCGGGCGATGTCGCCATCACCAACCGACAGACCGTGCATGGCTCCTTCGCCAATACCAGCCCGGACTGGCGCGTGACGCTGAATTTCGGCTTCCACCGGCGCCGCTCCGTCCTCGGTGTCGAGGCCGGCGGGGTGCACAATGCCCGCGCGGTCTATGACGAGACGCGCATCCGCGAGCGCGCCCGGGTCATCGGCTATGCGATCGATGCCCGCCGCCAGCGCTTCCCGGCGGAGACGCCCTTCCTCTACCGGCCGCATGCCGAGAGCGGCGAGTCCTGGCGCTGGGATGCCGCGGCGAAGGCCGGCATGAAGGACTACAACCTGCTCGACCTCAGCATCTGAGGGGAGCGCGCCGGGTAGGGGGGGGGGAGCGGCGCGCCGCCGGCGCTGTCGGGCGGGCTCGCCGGCCTGGCTGGTCTCGGCACCCCCGGCGCCAGATGCGGCATGCAGCCGCTCCCCCGTCCGGACCACCATCCGCGCCATCTTCGCCCGCCGACGCGGTCGGCCACCTTCCGGCGCGGCTCGTGCCGCGCTTGGGTGGCAGCGCACCGCCGGACGCGCTTGCCCGCTTCCGGAGGGGCCGGGATCGAGCCTCGGCCGCCGGCACACCGTGGCGAGGCACGGCTTGGCGCCACCGGCCGGCGCGGAGGGTAGGGCGGATGCCCTACTATTTGGCTATGCTCGACCCCGGCCGCCTTCGGTAGGGTCCTCCGGATGCCAGGACCTGCGCAGGGAATGCCGGAGCGACCGGAACGGTCCATCCGGGCTGCGCGGCGTGGTGACCAGGGTCGTCGCGCGACGCAGCCTGCGGGAGGGGGGATGGCGATTCGAAGCACCCTTCGGGTGGCACCATGGTGAGCCAGACCCTACATCGCCCCACAGGATCCCGCGCCGTCCTTCCATCCCGCCTGGAGGAGGCGGGGTGGTCACAGGCCACGGGGTCCGTTCCGCCAGGCCCCGGCATCGCATCCGCCCTGCCGGAGACGGGTTCCGCCGCCGTGGTTCAGATCCTGATCGTCGATGACCATCCCCTGTTCCGGGAGGCGCTGCGCGGCGCCGTCTCCGCCGTCCTGGACGGCGCCGAGGTGGAGGAGGCGGATGGCATCGAGGCCGCCTGCCGCGTGCTGGAGCGGCAGCGCAACCTGGATCTCGCGCTGCTTGATCTGGGCATGCCAGGCGTCTCGGGCTTCGAGGGGCTGGTCGCGCTGCGCAACCGCTTCCCACGGGTGCCGGTGGTGATCGTCTCCGCCCTCGACGACCCGCGGGTCATGGAGGAGGCGATCCGGCTCGGCGCGGCCGGCTTCGTGCCGAAGACCATCGACCGGCCGCTGCTGGCCCAGGCGCTGCAGACGGTGCTGCATGGCGAGGTCTACCTGCCCGCGGCCGGCCCGCGCGCCGGCACCGCGAGGGAGGACGGCCTTGCGGCCCGGCTGGCCGAGCTGACGCCGCAGCAGCTGCGCGTCCTGCAGATGATCCGCCAGGGCCTGCTGAACAAGCAGATCGCGCATGAGCTGAAGATCGGCGAGACCACGGTGAAGGCGCATGTCTCCGAGGTGCTGCGCAAGCTGAAGGTTGTCAGCCGCACCCAGGCGGTGATCGAGACGGCGAAGCTGGACCTCCCGGCGCTGATGGCGCGCGGACCGAAGGCGGAGGGCGGGTAGGCCGCCGGTCCGGGGGCGGACCAGGATCGCCCGGCGCGCGCCGTGATGCGCGCCCGAGGGTCCGGATGCGTGACCGCATCCGGACCCTCGGTAACAGGTGGGGGCGGCTCTACAGCGGATCGCGTCCAGACCTGAATGCCAGCCCGTTGCAGGCCATTGCTTGTCCAGCGGAGTCCCGCAGCCCGACGTTCACGCCCGTCCGCGATCTGCTCCAGGCGAGGGTCCCGTTCATGGCCGAAGCGGCCAGCAGGTGCACCATCAGCGCGCGCAGCGCCGCCGGGCGCACCGGCTTGCGCAGCATCTCGCAGCCGGCCGCGCGCACCGCGGTCGCCACATCCTCCGAATGGTCGGCGCTGACGACCACGGCGGGCAGCGCGGCGCCGAAACTCCGGCGCAGCCCGGCGATCAGCGACAGCCCATCCATGCCGTCATCCAGATGGTAGTCGGTGATGACCAGGTCCGGCCGCCGCTCCAATTGCGGGGCGAGGCGCTGCAGCTCCGCCTGGTTACGCACCGGCAGCACATGGCAGTGCCAGCGGTCGAGCAGTTGCGTCATGGCGGTGAGCGTCGCCTCGTCATTCTCGATCAGGATGACCAGCGTGCCGGCGATGCCGCTGAGCGTGCCGCCGCCCTGCGCGCCCGGGCCGGCCTCCGGCGCCCCGGGCAGGCCGGCGGCGAGCGGCAGGCGCAGGCGGAAGACCGAGCCGACGCCGACCCGCGAGCGGAATTCCAGCCGGTGGTCCAGCGCGCGGAGCTGGCGCCGGACGATGGCGAGGCCGAGGCCGAGCGCGACATCCTCTTCCTCGGTCAGCGCGCCCCGGTGGAACTCCTCGAAGATCAGCTCGTGTTCCCGCTCCGGGATGCCGATCCCGGTATCGGCGACCTGGATGACGCAGTCCTGGCCGTGTCGGCGGGCACCCAGCAGGATGCCGCCGCGCCGCGTGTAGCGCACGGCGTTGGACAGCAGGTTCTGCAGGATGCGTTGCAGCATCACCGGGTCGCTGCGCACCGTCGCGGCCGTGGCGCGCACCTTCAGCCGCAGCCCCTTCCGCTCGGCCAGCGGGCGGAAGGTGGAATCGAGGGCGCTGAAGCAGCCATCCAGCGGGCAGTCCTGCAGGCTCGGCCGCACCAGCCCGGCATCCAGCTTGGAGATGTCGAGCAGGGCACGGATCAGGTCCTCGATGGTCTGCAGGGAGCGCTCGACGCGTATCGCGACCCGCCGCGCCTCCGCCTCCGCCTGCAGCTCGACCAGGGTCGACATGAACAGTCGTGCCGCGTTCAGCGGCTGCAGCAGGTCATGGCTGGCGGCGGCGAGGAAGCGCGTCTTGCTGAGATTGGCGCGCTCCGCCTCCTCCTTCGCGGCCGCCAGCGCGGCATTGGTGCGCTCCAGGCTGCGCAGCGCCTCGGTCAGCTCCTGCGTGCGGGTGCGGACCTGGGTCTCCAGGCCGATGGCGGTCTGGAACAGGGAGAAGGCACTGCCCTGGCGGTCGATCGAGCGCTCCACCCGCTCGATCAGCACGGCGTTGATGCGCTCGAGCTTCTCGATGCGCTGCTCCAGCGCCCGCCGGCTTTCCCGCGGCCTGCCGCTGCCGTCCATCAGGTGGTCCTGGGACGGCCAATGGCGACGCCGGAGAAGGTCTGGTTCAGGTGCATCCCGCCGAACTGCTCGCCATAGGTGAAGAAGCCAACCACGTTGTGGCGGCGGTAGAGCTCCTCGACCCGCGGGCGGATGCGGCGCCTCGTGGCGTCCAGCCGGCGCAGCACGCAGTCGAAGCCGATGACGAGATCGAGCCCGCCCAGCGCCTGGTCGAGCCGCGCCAGCTCCGCCTCCGCCGAGCGGACCAGGTCGCGCGGCCGCGCCACGGTCAGCACCACGCCATCATCGATGGCGCAGAAGAAGGAGAGCGAGCCGTCCGGATTCACGCGCTGGATGGAACGGCAATAATAGTTGCCGCCGATGCGGACCACGACGGGATGCGCGGCGAAGCGCATCGGCGTCAGCTCGCGCGGCCCGACGCCGACCGCGGCGGCATAGGCCTGCGCCGCCGGCTCCGCATTCAGCTCATGCACGATCCGCCGTTCCGGATCGCAGCGCGTCACGACCAGCTTGTGGTCGGTGGGCGAGAAATTGTCGGTGCGGAACACCTCGACCGGGTGGTTGGTCTCGACCAGCACCAGGATGGCGGCGTTGCTGTAGGCGTGCCCGTCATGCAATTGCGTGGTCGCGCCGAAGCGGAGCCCGTCCCCGGCCGAGCCGCCGACGATCGGGATGCCGTCCAGCGCCATGGCGACGGCGGAGACGCACATTTCCTCCCGGTAGGACATGCCGTCGATGAGGATGAGGCCGAAGCGGTGGCCGCTTCCCTCCGCCCGGTTCCCGCAGATCCGTTCCAGCGCCGCGCGCAGCCGCCGCGCGGCCGAGGCGCCGCTCTCGACCGTCATGGCGCGGATGTCGGGGATGATGTCGGTCACCACGCGGAAGCTGCCGCGCGGCATGGCCATGGCGACGACGGTGTCGGTGGCGATGCCGTCCGGCGTGATCTCGCCGGCCGTGCTGCAACCGGCGACCGCCAGGCCCGGAAAGGCGAGGCCGAGTTCCCGCGCCAGTTCCTCCGCATCGATCGAGGGGGCGAAGAAGACCAGCAGCTGGGAATAGAGGGCGGGGTCGATATGGGTGACAAGATCCGCCACCGCTGCCCGGGCCGATCCGGCCGAACTCCAGGCGCTCAACACGCCGGAAGCGTGCATCCTGGCCTTGGACCGGGCATCCGGGCGAAATCTGCGCAAAGCCGTTTCCCTGCCGGTTGTCTTTTCCGGTTTGGCTCCCACAGCATTATGCTGGCATGCCCTGCCCGCCGCAACGGATGTGGGCGCCTGGGTCGAATATCGACCAAAAGCTGCCGCCGCGGCATCCGATGCCCCGGTTGCGGAGGAGGGGGACTCCCCGCTCTCCTGCAAGGCTGCTCCGGCCTTTCCGGCCGAAGCCCTTGCCGGGAACGGGTGGCGGCCCCGCGGAACCGGATGGCGCCAGAATCCGTCCTCCCGCCGGGGCGGCGCTGGCCGGCCAGCTTGCCAGCCCCCTGGTCCAAGCGCTTTCGCCGATGCCGGGCTGGCCCGGGCCGCTTATGGATTGGCAGCCCTCGCCGGTCTGGCTACCACGCTGCATTCCGCGGCCAGGGGCGATCCCCTGGCCCGCCCCCGAACTGCGAGCACAGACGATGAGCGACACCCCGCCCGACCGCCTCTCCACCGATCCGGCCAGCCCCTATTTCAATGAGGAGCTGCTGCAACGCGGCGTCGGCATCCGCTTCAAGGGGGTCGAGAAGACCAATGTCGAGGAGTACTGCGTCAGCGAGGGCTGGGTGCGCGTCTCGGTCGGCAAGACGCTGGACCGCCGCGGCAAGCCGATGACCATGAAGCTGCAGGGGACGGTCGAGCCCTATTTCCGCGACGCCGCGCCGCCCGCGGCCTGAGCGGGAGCGCACGGCCAATCCTGGCACAGCAGGTCCCGGCCCTGTCTGGCCCGAGCCGGCCGGGGATCGTCGCCGCCGCCCCTTCTACTCTCGCATCGTCTCCGCCCAGGAGCGGGAGCGGGCGGCTGCGGCGACCCTTCGCGCCGGGCCGCTGCCGGTCCTGAACGGCGCGGAGACGGTGATGTCCCGCTGAGGCGCGGATGCCCCGGGCGGCATCGCCCGGGACAGGATGGCCGGCTCAGTCCGGGGTGATGTTGCCGTCCTTCACCACCCGCGACCAGCGCGCGATCTCCCGCTGCTGGAAGGCGGCGAATTCCTCGGGGCTGTTCGCCACCACCTCGAAGCCGATCTCCGCGAGCCGGGTGCTGACCTGCGGGTCCCGCAGCGCGCCGGAGACGGCGGCGTGGATGCGGCGCAGCAGCGGCTCCGGCAGGCCGGCCGGGCCGCCGAAGCCCTGCCAGGAATAGACCACGAAGTCGCGCAGCCCCGCTTCGGCCGCCGTCGGCAGGTTCGGCAGCAGCGGATGCCGGGCCTCCGAGGTGATGAGGATCGGCCGCACCCGCCCTTCCTGGATGTGCGCGATGATGGAGCCCAGATTCTGGAAGGACATCTGGGTATTGCCGGCGATCAGGCTGGTCGTCGCCGGCGCGCCGCCCTGGTAGGGGATGTGGGTGATGTCCGTCCCCGTCGCCAGCTTGAACATCTCGGCGGTCAGGTGGTCGGAGGAGCCGACGCCGCTGGTGGAGTAGGCCGCCTTGCCGCCCTGCTGCTTCAACCAGGCGATCAGGCCGTTCAGGTCGGTCGCCGGCACCTGCTGCGGATGCACGACGAGGACGTTCGGCGTGCGCACGGTCTGGGTGATGCGGGCAAGCTGCGTCACCGGATCGTAGCCGAGAGTCGGCCGCAGCGCGACATTGATGGCCCAGGTGCTGATCGGCGCATGCATCAGCATGGTGCCATCGGCCGGGGAGCGGATGACCTGCCGCGCCCCGACCTCGCCGGTGGCGCCCGGGCGGTTCTCGACGACGAAGGGCTTGCCGGTCTTCTGCTGCAGCGTCTGCGCGATGGCACGCGCGATGATGTCGGAGGAACTGCCGGAGGCGAAGGGCACGAGGATGGTGACGGGGCGGCTTGGCCACTCCTCCTGCGCCCGGGCGAGGGAGGCCGGCAGGGCGAGCAGGGTCGAGGCCCCGAGCAGGGCGCGGCGATGCATTCTTGTCTGTCTCCTCAAGGGGCCCGGCGCGTCATTCGCGCCGGGTAGCAGGCTCAGCGGCCCTTGGCCTTCCGCCACGCCGCGAACTCGTCGAGGCTCTTCGGATCGGTCGCGGGATAGAGGCCACGGATGCTGCGGCCCTCCGCCACCTTCTCCGCCACGAAATCCTCATAGGCGGTCATCTCCGTCGCCTCGGCCGCGATCTCCTCGGCCAGATGCGCGGGGATGACGATGACGCCGTCGCAATCGCCGACCAGCACATCGCCCGGGAAGACCGGCGCGTCGCCGCAGGCGATCGGCTCGTTGATGCCGATCGCCTGGTTCAGCGTCAGGTTGGTGGGCGCGGAGGGACGCTGGTGGAAGGCGGGGATGCCGAGCGCGGCGATCTCCGCCGAATCCCGGAAGCCGCCATCCGTCACCACGCCCGCAACGCCGCGGGCCTTGAGGCGCCCGACCAGGATGGCGCCGGCCGAGGCGGCACGGGCATCCTTGCGGCTGTCGAAGACCAGCACGGCGCCTGCCGGGCACTCCTCGATCGCCTTGCGCTGCGGGTGCTCCGGGTTGCGGAAGACCTCGAGGCCGTTCAGGTCCTCCCGCGCCGGGATGTAGCGGACGGTGAAGGCCTCGCCCACCATGCTCTCCTTCGGCGTGTGCAGTGGCAGCACGCCCTGGACCATCTGGTTGCGCAGGCCGCGCTTGTAGAGCGCGGTGGCCAGCGTCGCGGTGCTGACCCGCCTCAGCCTGTCTCGGGTCTCGTTGCTCAGGGCCATCTGCCTGGCCTCCTCAGTAGATTGCGGGTTCGGAGACGGGCGCGCCGAAATCGGTGCGCAGGAAGTCGAAGTCGCAGCCCTCATTCGCCTGCTGGATGTGCTTGGTGAACATCCAGCCATAGCCGCGCTCGTAGCGCACCGGCGGCGGGGTCCATTCGGCCCGGCGGCGTGCCAGCTCCTCCTCGGGGACCTCCATGTTGATGGTCCGGGCATCGACATCGATGCTGACGATGTCGCCGGTCCGCAGCAGCGCCAGCGGGCCGCCGATATAGCTCTCGGGCGCGACATGCAGCACGCAGGCGCCGTAGGAGGTGCCGGACATGCGGGCATCCGACAGGCGCAGCATGTCGCGCAGGCCCATCTTCAGCAGCTTCTTCGGCATCGGCAGCATGCCCCATTCCGGCATGCCCGGGCCGCCCTGGGGACCCGCATTGCGCAGCACCAGCACGCTGTCCGGGGTGAAGGGGAAGCTCTCGTCCTCCACCGCCTTCTTCATGCTGGGATAGTCGTCGAAGACGAAGGCCGGGCCGGAATGCTTGAGGAATTTCTGGTCCATCGCCGCCGGCTTGATGACGCAGCCATCCGGCGCCAGGTTGCCCTTCAGCACCGCCAGCGACCCCTCTCCATAGATCGGGTTGTCCACGGTGCGGATGACGTCGTTGTTGTAGACGCGGGCGCCGGCGATGTTCTCGCGCAGGGTCTTCCCGGTGCAGGTGACGCAATCCAGGTGCAGGAAGGGCTCGATCCGCCCCATCAGCGCCCGGATGCCGCCGGCATAGAAGAAGTCCTCCATCAGATATTTGTCGCCGCTCGGGCGGACATTGCCGATGACCGGGACCTTGCGGCTGTAGCGCTCGAAGTCATCGAGGCCGATATCCTGGCCGGCGCGGCGCGCCATGGCGATCAGGTGGATGATGGCGTTGGTGGAGCAGCCCATGGCCATGGCGACGGCGATGGCGTTCTCGAAGGCCTCGCGCGTCTGGATGCGCTGCGGCGTCAGGTCCTCCCAGACCATCTCGACGATCCGCCTGCCGCTCTCGGAACACAGCCGGATATGGCCGGCATCGGCGGCGGGGACCGAGGAGCCGCCGGGCAGCACCATGCCCACGGCTTCCGCGATGGCCGTCATGGTGCTCGCCGTACCCATGGTCATGCAGGTGCCGTGGCTGCGGGCGATGCCGGCCTCGACGCCGAGCCAGTCCTGCTCGGTGATCTTCCCGGCGCGCAGCTCGTCCCAGTATTTCCAGGAGTCAGACCCGGACCCCAGCACCTTGCCCTGCCAGTTGCCGCGCAGCATGGGGCCGGCGGGGACGAAGATCGCCGGGATGTTCATGCTGGTGGCACCCAGCAGCAGGCCCGGCGTGGTCTTGTCGCAGCCGCCCATCAGCACCGCGCCGTCGATGGGGTGGGAGCGCAGCAGCTCCTCCGTCTCCATCGCCAGCATGTTTCGGTACATCATCGTGGTCGGCTTGACATAGCTCTCGGAGACCGAGATCGCCGGCAGTTCCACCGGGAAGCCGCCCGCCATCAGGATGCCGCGCTTCACGTCCTCGGCGCGCTGGCGCAGATGGGTGTGGCAGGGGTTGATGTCGGACCAGGTGTTGACGATGGCGATGACGGGCTTGCCGGTCCATTCCTCCGGCGCGTAGCCCATCTGCATGGCGCGGCTGCGATGGCCGAAGCTGCGCAGATCGGCGGGGCCGAACCAGCGGGCGGAGCGCAGGTCGGAAGCCTGCTTGCGTGGGGGCATCTGGGTCATGGACGGTCCCTGTTATGCGGTCACGGGGGTCAGCGCTGGCCTTCCGGCCAGCACCGCGGCGATGTTGTCTAGCGCGAGCATGCCCATGGCGTCGCGGGTCTCGACGGTGGCGCTGGCGACATGCGGGGTCAGGAAGACGTTCGGCAGCGCGGCCAGGCGCAGGTCGAATTCCGGCTCCTTCCGGTAGACATCGAGGCCGGCGGCGAAGAGGTGGCCGGATTGCAGCGCCTCGATCAGCGCTTCCTCATCCACCAGGCTGCCGCGGGCGGTGTTCACGAAGACCGCGCCGGGCTTCATCCGGGCGAAGGCGGCGCGGTCCATCATGCCGTCGGCGCCGGCGCCGCCCGGGAGATGCAGGGAGAGGATGTCGCAGCGCGGCAGCAGCGCCTCCAGGCTCCCGACATGCTCCGCCCCCGCTTCCAGCGCTGGCGGCAGCCGGTTCCGGTTGTGGTAGAGCACGCGCATGTCAAAGCCCTGCGCCCGCTTCGCCACGGCCCGGCCGATCCGGCCCATGCCGACGATCCCGAGCACGCGGCCGCTCGGGCGCAGCCCCAGCAGGTCCGGCATGCCATAGGGCTTGCGCCAGCCCTCCCGCATGATCCGCTCGTATTCCGCGGCCCGGCGGCAGGCGGCGAGGATCAGCAGGAAGGCGAGGTCCGCCGTGCAGTCGGTCAGCACGTCGGGGGCGTTGGTGACCACCAGCCCATGCGCCACCGCGGCGCGTACATCCATGTGGTCCGTGCCGGCGCTCGGATTGGCGATGATCCGCAGGCTCGCCGGCAGGTCGGGCAGGTGGGCCGCGCTCAGCCTCACCTTCGGCCCGCTCAGGATGCCCTGGACGGCGTGCTGCCGCGCCGCCCGCACCGTCTCGGCGGCGTCCATGTCGTGCTCCGCCAGCACCGCGTCGAATTCGCGGGCGGCGCGGGCGGCCACCGCCGCGGGCACGCGGCGGGCCACCAGCAGCTTCGGCCTGGTCGTCACCCGCTCAGTCCAGCCTGATATTGGCGCGGCGGGCGACCTCGCCCCAGCGCTCCCCCTCGCTGGCGACGAAGGTGCGGAACTGCTCCGGCGTGTTGCCGACGGGGGTGATGCCCAGCTCCTGGAAACGCTGCGCCACCATCGGGCTGGCCAGGGCCGCCGTGGCTTCCGCATGCAGCCGGGCGATGATCGCGGGCGGCACCTTCGCGGGCGCGAAGAAGCCGTGCCAGGACAGGCTCTCGAAGCCCGGCACCGTCTCGGCCACGGTCGGGATCTCCGGCGCCGCCTGGCTGCGCCCGGCGGAGGTGACGGCCAGGATGCGCAGCTTGCCGTCGCGCGCGAAGGGCAGGACGGAGGAGAGGTTGTCGAAGGCCATCGGCAGCTCGCCGGTCAGCAGGGCGGTCGTGACCTGGCCGCTGCCGCGATAGGGCACGTGCTCGATCTCGGTGCCCGTCATCTGCATGAAGAGCGCGCCGGCCAGATGCACCGAGGTGCCGACGCCCGAGGTGCCGAAGGGCGTCTGCCCCGGCTTGCGCTTCAGCTCCGCGATCAGCGCCGCGACATTCTGCGCCGGGAAGTCATTGCGCACCGCCAGCGCGTTCGGCTGGGCGGCGAGCTGGGTGATCGGCGCGAAGTCGCGCTGCACGTCATAGGGCAGCTTCGGGGTGATCGCCGGGTTGATGGCATGGCTGCTGATGGTGCCGAGGCAGAAGGTATAGCCGTCCGGCGTGGCCCGGGCGCAGGCCTCGGAGCCGATATTGCCGCCGGCACCGGCGCGGTTCTCAACGACGATCGGCTGGCCGAGCGCCTTGCTCATCTCCGCACCGACGAGCCGCGCGATGGTGTCGGAGGTCCCGGCGGCGAAGGGGACGATCAGCCGGATCGGCTGGGTCGGCCAGGCGGTCTGGGCGAGGGCCGGGGCGGCGGCGAGCGAGAAGAGGGCCGCGGCGGCGAGGCGGCGCGTCAGGCGGGGCATTTCCTT
Source organism: Roseicella aerolata (assembly GCF_020523605.1). Taxonomy (GTDB): domain Bacteria; phylum Pseudomonadota; class Alphaproteobacteria; order Acetobacterales; family Acetobacteraceae; genus Paracraurococcus; species Paracraurococcus aerolatus. The sequence goes on from NZ_JAJAQI010000003.1 coordinate 191,434, forward strand.
GGTTCCTCCTGGGGCTGTCTGGAATCCCATATATCAGATCTGGGACGCCAGCCAAGATATTGGTTCGGGCATCTGGCTCTGCTATTCCTCCTCGTTCCATGACCGCTCGCCTGACCGACCTCGATCTGGATGCCGAAGCGGGCCTGACCGGCCTGACGCCGCTCGGGCCGCGCCGCTCCGCCGCCGAGATCGCCTATGACCAGCTTCGGCAGGCGGTGATTACCCTCGCCCTGCCGCCTGGCACCGTTCTCTCCCGCGCTGCGCTCGCCGCCCGCCTCGGCGTCAGCCAGACCCCGGTGCGGGAGGCGCTGATCCGCCTGCAGGAGGAAGGGCTGATCGAGGTCGTGCCGCATTCCGCGACACGCGTGGCGAAGATCGACCTCGACAGCGCGCGGGAAGCGAATTTCCTGCGCCTCTCCATCGAGGTGGAGATTGTCCGCCGCCTGGCGGCGGCGCCCGCCCCGGCGCTGGCGGCAACGCTGCGCGCGGAGATCGCCCGGCTGCGGGAACTGCATGCGCAGGGCGACCAGGAAGGTTTCGCCGCGGCGGACGAGGCCTTCCACGGCCTGCTCTATGCCGCCGCCGGCGTGCCCGGGCTGCGCGAGCTGATCCGCAGCCGCAGCGGCCATCTGGACCGGCTGCGCCGCCTGCACCTGCCAAGCCCCGGCAAGGCCGAGCAGATCATCGCCGACCATGCGGCGGTGGCCGAGGCGATCATCGCCCGCGCACCGGAAGAGGCGGAGCGCCACCTGCGCCACCACCTCTCCGACACCTTCGCCCAGATCGACCGCATCCGGACGGAGTCGCCCGGCTATTTCTGACGGAGCCCGGCCCATCCCGGGCCAGAAGGCCGCGTGCGGGACGGGGCGGGAGGGCGGACGCTTCATCTATTGAAGAGTTAAGATGCCGCCGAGGCTCACCAATTGAGGGTAGAGGCCCGTGGGATTGCGGGACACATCCGTTGCTCACGGCTTCGGCATCGCTGCTGCGCCCAGCGCCCGGTCGCGGCGCCTTGCCGCCCCTCCGGCCACGCCGCTAGAAGCCTTCGTGATGTCTCTCCGCCCGATCCGAGTCGCCCCCTCGCTCCTCGCCGCCGATTTCGCGCGCCTTGGCGAGGAGGTGCGCGCCGTCACCGCGGCCGGCGCCGACTGGCTGCATCTCGACATCATGGACGGGCATTTCGTCCCGAACATCAGCTACGGCCCGGTGGTGGTGAAGGCGCTGCGGAAGCACACCGACATCCCCTTCGACGTCCATCTGATGATCGCGCCGGCCGATCCGTATCTGGAGGCCTTCGCCGCCGCCGGCGCCGACCTCATCAGCGTCCATCCGGAAGCCGGGCCGCATCTGCACCGCACGCTGCAGACCATCCGGGGCCTCGGCAGGAAGGCCGGCGTGGTGCTGAACCCGGCGACGCCGGTCTCCGCGGTGGAAAATGTCCTCGAGCTCTGCGACCTGATCCTGGTGATGTCGGTCAATCCCGGCTTCGGCGGCCAGTCCTTCCTGGAGGGCCAGCTCGGCAAGATCGCCATCCTGCGCCAGATGATCGACAGCCATGTGGCCCAGGGCGGCCAGGAGATCGACCTGCAAGTGGATGGCGGCGTGACCGCGCAGACCGCGCCGCGCTGCATCGAGGCAGGGGCGGATGTGCTGGTGGCCGGCACCGCCGTCTTCGGCGCGCCGGACTATGCGCGGGCGATCGCGACCATCAAGGGCAAGTCCTGATGCGGCCGGCGGGGGCGGGTCGATGCGGCACCTGATCCGCGGCACCCGCCGCTTCATCGCCGGCCTCAAGCCGGTGAAGGTGCCGGATGCGCCGGCCCGTTCCTTCCGGGACCTCTGGCCCGGCGATGCCGGTCGCGGCGCCCGCCTGCTGCGCGGCGAGTTCGAGGTGCAGGGCACGACCCGCCCGCTGGAGCCGACCGGCGATGGCTGGGAGGAAGGCGCCGGCCCCGTCACCTGGCGCGCCGCCGCACATGGCTTTGCCTGGCTCCGGGACCTCCGCGCCCTCGGCACCGACACCGCGCGGCTGCGCGCCCGCGACCTGACAGAGGACTGGCTGGTCCGCGGCGCGGCGGAGGACCTGGCGCAGGCGCCGGAAATCGCGGCCGCGCGCGTCTCCGCCTGGCTCGGCCACTGGGACTTCCTGGCCGCGACGGCGGAGGACAATTTCCGCAGGAAGCTGCTGGTCCGCCTGGCGCAGGATTCCCGCGGCGTGGTCGGCAGCCTGCCGGCCGAGGCCATGCATCGCGGCGCGCTCGTCACGCTGAAGGGCGCCATCGCCGCGGCCGTGGCGCTGGAGGAGGAGGCCTGGATGACCCGGGCCCTCCGCTTCCTGCCCGGCGAGCTGGAGCGGCAATTCCACCCCGATGGCGGGCATGTCGAGCGATCCCCGGCGCAGCTCCTGCTCGCCCTGCAGGACCTGATCGAGATCCGCAACCTGCTGCACGGCGCCGGCATCAACCCGCCGCCCATCCTGGCGACGGTGCTGGAGCGGGCCGGCCAGGCGCTGCGGCTCTTCCGCCACGGCGATGGCGGCCTCGCCCAGTTCAACGGCACGCGGGAGGACGGGGCGGGCCTTGTGGACCTCGTCCTCACCCAGGGCCAGGCGCGCGGCCGCGCGCCGCTGCTGCTGGAGGAGAGCGGCTTCCACCGCCTGCAGGCCGGCCGCACCCTCGTCATCGCCGATGCCGGCGCGCCGCCACCGCAGCGCGCCAGGGAAGCCGCCACCGGCCTGCCGCGCGGCGCCGACCGCTTCGCCCATGCCGGGACGCTCTCCTTCGAGATGTCGGTCGGCCGCGACCGGCTGATCATCAACTGCGGCGCCGCCCCGGCCGCCGAGGCGGATTGGCGCGACGCCCTGCGGGCGACGGCGGCGCATTCCACCCTGGTGCTGGCCGATACCAACAGCAGCGAGCTGCGCGAGGAAGGCCTCGGCCGCCGGCCGGAGCGGGTGGAGGCCGACCGGCAGGAGGCCGATGGCGCGCAATGGCTGGACGCCACCCATGACGGCTGGCGCAAGTCCTTCGGCGCGACGCATCGCCGCCGCCTCTACCTCGACCAGAATGGCGAGGACCTGCGGGGCGAGGACATGATCGAGATGGCCGAGTCCGGCGCGCCGGTGCCCGGCTTCGTGGTGCGCTTCCACCTGCATCCGGCCGTGACCGCCACGCCGCAGACCGAGGAGCAGGCCGTGCTGCTGCGCCTGCCCTCCAACCAGGTCTGGCGGCTGCGCAGCAAATTCGCCAGGGTCGCGGTGGAGGAGAGCGTCTATCTCGGCGGCAGCGAGCCGCGCCGGACCAGCCAGATCGTCCTGACGGCGGAGCCGGAGACCAGCACCATCCAGTGGGCGATCGGCCGCGTGCCGGCGGCCGGGGGCGAGCCGCCGGCGGTTTGAGGGCGGCGGCTGCCGGCGGCACTGACCGGTCCGCCTGCCGGGCTACGGCGGATGGCGTTCAGAACCGCGCACCGCGCCACCCCAGGTGATTGGGTGTCGGGCAGGGTCTCGCTCGCGGGCGTTCGCCGCCATCCGCGGTCCGCTCAAAGGCCCAGCAGGTCCAGCGTCCGCCCCACCACCCTGGCCTCGTCGTAGCGCTCCAGCGCCCGCATCCGCCCGGCCGCCCCCATGCGCGCCCGGCCGGCCGGGTCCTGCGCCAGCGCCCGCAGGGCGGCCGCCAGCGGCCCGATGGCCGCGGGCGGCACCAGCAGGCCGGTCTCGCCCGCGAGCACCATCTCGCGCGGGCCGCGGATATCGGTGGCGATGACCGGCAGGCCGCAGAGCATCGCCTCGATCACCGACATCGGCAGCCCCTCGAAATGCGAGGGCAGGGCGAAGACATCCGCCGCCGCCAGCAACCGCGGCACGTCGCTGCGGTAGCCGAGGCGGCGGAAGCGCGGGCCGAGCTCCGCCGCGGCGCGGGCGAGCAGCGGCTCCATCTCCTCGCCATGGTCGCTCGGCAGCCGCTCCCCCACCACCCAGAGCACGCAGTTCTCCGGCGTGTCGCGCATGGCGGCGAGCAGTTCCGGATAGCCCTTGTGCCGCACCAGCCGGGAGACCGCGATCACCACGCAATCGCCCGGCCGGGCATCCAACTCCGCCCGCACCGCGGCGCGCGCCGCCGGGTCGGGGTGGAACAGCGCGGGGTCGCGGCCATTCCCGATGGCGACCGGGTCCGGGTGGATATGAAGGCGCCTGGCATCCGCCGCCTCCTCCGCGCTGACGGTCAGGTAGGTGTCGGTGATCCGGCCGGCGGCGAATTCCAGCCCGAGGGACAGGCCCCGCCGCCAGAAGGGGCCGGGCTGGTTGAACAGGAAGCCATGGCAGGTATAGGCGATGCGCGGCGCCGTGCCGCCCCCGCGCGCCACCCGCGCCGCGGCGCGGGCCAGCAGGCCGCTGATCGGCATATGGCCATGCACCAGGTCGAAGCGCTCGGCCCGGATGATCTCCAGCAGGGCGCGGAAGGCGCGGAGCTGCGCGGCGGGATTGAGCGAGCGCGCCATCGGCACCGGGATGATGCGGAAGCCCTCGGCCCGCGGCAGGTCGAGCAAGGGCCCCTCGGCGCAGAGGCCGACCACCTCATGCCCACGCGCGCGGGCCCCGCGCATCAGCGGCAACAGGAAATGCCGCAGCGCGAAATCGACATTGATGACCTGGGCGACCTTCATCCCGATGCCTTCTGTCCCAGCATCACGCCATGATCTCCTTGACGCGGCCGGCATAGGGCATGGCCTTCTCCGCGTCGAACAGGCCCGGCATGCCGGTGCGGACGGACGCACCGCCCGCCGGCGCACTCCCCCATCGCAAGCCTGGTCCGAAGCCTGATCATCGGTGCGGCTGGCCGGTGCCCTGCCTCGGGGTCATGCCGGTGCCGTCTCCGACGGCCGGCATGCATCCCCGGTTCGGCGCGAGGCAGGTCCAGCCGCTGGCCTCGAAGGACCCGGTGCGGCCAAGGCGGTTCTGCCGGGCGAACCGGGTTCAGCCGCCCATCTCGGCTCTCAGCGGTTCGGCCCGCGCGTCCATGATGCCGAGATGCTCCTCGATGACCGGCACCGGGCAGGGGGCGTTGGCGGGGACAAGGGCGCGCCACGCCTCCGTTCCGGGCAGCCGGCCGGGGTTGCGGCGGAGAAGCTCCGTCTTGAAGAAGGGAAAAGCCAGGCAGCGGAGCTGCGCGCGCCAGAAATGATGCGTCGGGTTCAGCGGCTGGGACAGCAGCAGCGCCTCCCGCGCCGCGGGGGCCAGCGCCTCCAGCCCGGCCAGCGCGGGGTGGGAGCGGGCGAGTTGCGCGCGCTCCGCCGGATCGGCCAGCGTCGCCGCGACCAGGCGGCGATAGCCGAACAGCGCCGCGACCCGGTGGCCGCGCCCGCGCATCCAGCGGGCCAGGCGCAGCTCCCCGCGCTGCACCACCAGCCATTTGGAATGGCTCAGGCGCATGGCGGCGAGGAAGCGGTGCAGGTCGTCCACCGCGGCGCGGCCGCGCGCCAGCAGGAAGTAGCTCTGCAGATGCGGCCCGCCCTGCAGGCTCTCAGTCAGGCCGAACAGCCCCTCGCCGCCGCCGCGCAGCGCGGCCAGCAGCGGCGGGAAGGGCAGGACGGGGCCGAGCACGCTGTCATTGGCCAGCAGCAGCTCCTCCGCCCCCGGCCAGCGCCGGCGCGCTTCGGCGGCCAAGTCCTGCCAGGCGCCGAAGTCGCGGGCGAAGTTGCGGCGCTGCGTGACCAGGGCGCAATGCCGGCGGGCGGCCTGCCAGTCCGGCTCCGGCACCGCCTCGGCCATGGTGATGAAGAGGATGGCGAAGCCCGCCCCGGCCAGCAGGGCGAGCTGGCGGCGGACCATCTCCGAGATCCGGCCGGAGGGGCTGTAATGCACATAGAGCGCGACCGCGTGGGCACCGGGGCGGGGATCGAGGCCCGGCTCCAGCCGCAGCAGCGGCGGTGCGCCGCCGGAGAGCGCCCGCAGCGCGTCGCGCGGCAGGGCGCCGGCGACCTCCAGCCCGAGCTCGCCGGCGCGCCAAGCCAGCCGGCGCCAGGTGCCGGCGGTGCTGTAGCCATGCACGGCACGGCGCAGGCCCGGCATTTCCGGCGTGAGATCGGTGAGGCGGTAGGGGGCAGGGGGAGGGGTCACGGACGTCGCTTCGAGATGGGCCGCGGCCCGCATGTGTCAGCCGGAGCGATGCCCCCGTGACCTGGGCAAGTCAATCTCGGGTCGGGCGCGCAGCCGGCACGGCGGGGCCCGCGCTCCTGCCCCCACGCCGTCGCGGCCGGCCGGGAGGATGGCGTCTGGCCTCCCGGCCAATGCGCCGGAGGCCAGGGCGAGCCACCCCGGCCTTTCCTTCTTCCCGACGGATGACGGCGCCGCCGCAGGGCCCGGCATCGGTGGAGCAGGGCCTCCCGGCCGTGGTCGCGACCAGCCGGCTCCCGCTCGCCGTCCCGGCCGGTCCCGACCTGGGGATTGCGGCGACGCTGCGCGCCGCGATGGAGGTGCCGGGGGGCCGACGGCGGCGCGGGAAGGGTTGGGGACCGCCGGCATCGTCCCGCGCGGCACCCCGAAGCCGGCCGGGACCGGCATCTTCCTCGCCCGGGAGGTGGGGCGGCGGGGCCGGATGCTGCGGAGGGCGGGGATCGGGCCGGCCCGATGGTTGCCACGGGGGCAGGGGGGGCGGTATGCCGCCGCCCTTCCCGGAGTGCCCCCCGATGACCGATCCCGTTCCCGTCCGCCGCGCCCTGCTCTCGGTTTCCGACAAGACCGGCCTGATCGATTTCGCGCGCTTCCTGGCGGGGCAGGGCGCGGAGATCCTCTCGACCGGCGGCACGGCGAAGGCGCTGCGCGAGGCCGGCATCCCGGTGAAGGACGTCTCCGAGCACACGGGCTTCCCGGAGATCCTGGACGGACGGGTGAAGACCCTGGTGCCGCAGGTGCATGGCGGGCTGCTCGGCCGGCGCGACCTGGAGGAGCACCGGGCGCAGATGGAGGAGCACGCCATCGCCCCGATCGACCTCGTCGCCGTCAATCTCTACCCCTTCGAGGCGACGGTGGCGAAGGGCGCCGAGTTCGAGGACTGCATCGAGAACATCGACATCGGCGGCCCGGCGATGATCCGCTCGGCGGCCAAGAACCACGCCCATGTCGTGGTGCTGACCGAGCCGGCGCAATTCGCCGAGGTGCAGGCCGAGATCGCGGCGCAGGGCGGCACGACGCTCGCCACCCGCAAGAAGCTCGCCGCCGCGGCCTACGCCCGCACCGCGGCCTATGACGCCGCCATCAGCGGCTGGTTCGCCGGGCAGCTCGGCGAGGAATTCCCGCCGCGCCTGGCCTTCGCCGGCATCCTCAAGCAGACGCTGCGCTATGGCGAGAACCCGCACCAGGATGCCGGCTTCTACCTGGACGGCAGCGACCGCCCGGGGATCGCCACCGCGACCCAGGTGCAGGGCAAGGAGCTGTCCTACAACAACCTGAACGACACCGACGCCGCCTTCGAATGCGTCGCCGAATTCGATCGCCCGGCCATCGTCATCGTCAAGCACGCCAATCCCTGCGGCGTGGCGGTGGCCGATGACCTGGCCGCGGCCTGGGACGCGGCGCTGCTCTGCGACCCGGTCTCCGCCTTCGGCGGCATCGTCGCCGCCAACCGCACCCTCGACGCCGCGGCGGCGGAGAAGATCGCGGCCATCTTCACCGAGGTGGTGGTCGCCCCCGACGCCGACGAGGGCGCCAGGGCGGTCTTCGCCCGCAAGAAGAACCTCCGCCTGCTGCTGACGGGTAAGGTGCCCGACCCGGCCGCGCCGGGCCTGACCTTCAAGAGCGTGGCGGGCGGCTTCCTGGCGCAGTCGCGCGATGCCGGCCGCGTCACGGCCGAGGGGCTGAAGGTCGTGACCCAGCGCGCGCCGACGGCGAAGGAGCTGGAGGACCTGCTCTTCGCCTTCCGCGTCTGCAAGCACGTCAAGTCCAACGCCATCGTCTATGCCAAGGGGCTGGCGACGGTCGGCATCGGTGCGGGGCAGATGAACCGGGTGGAGAGCAGCCGCATCGCCGCCTGGAAGAGCGAGGCCGCGGCGAAGGCCGCAGGCCTGCCGGAGCCGCTGGCCAAGGGATCGGTCGTCGCCTCCGACGCCTTCTTCCCCTTCGCAGACGGGCTGGAGACGGCCGCGGCGGCCGGCGTCACGGCGGTGATCCAGCCGGGCGGCTCGATCCGGGATGCCGAGGTGATCGCTGCCGCTGACAAGGCCGGGCTCGCCATGGTCTTCACCGGCATGCGGCATTTCCGGCACTGACCGGCCGGGCGCATCGGCGGGACCTCGACAAGGCAGGGCCGGGCATGCCGATCCTGCCGCACCCGGCCCCGGTCGGTGGCCGAATATCCGGAGACGCCGTTGCATGCGCCTGAACCATGTCGCCAACCGGCTCGACCCGCGGCATTTCGAGACCGTGGTGGAGATGCTGCAGGGCCAACTCGGTTTCGTTGTGTTGCGCCGGACCGAGCGCTCGATCTGGCTGCGCCAGCCCGGCAGCAACGTGGACCTGCAGTTCAGCCGGAGCGAGACGGCCAACCGTGATGCCGACAAGCACCGCTCGCAGGTCTCCTTCCTGAGCGAGACGCCGCAGGCGGCGCTGGAGGCGCTGGCGGATTGGGCGCGGGCGCGCGGGCTGGAGGCGGTGGTCGGGGCCTATTCCGACCGGGAGTTCTACCTCGATCTGCCCGCCGCCTTCGTCGATTTCGTGATCGAGGCCATGACGCCGGACCTCGCCGATTACGGCATCGAGGCCTGATGGCTGGCGCAGGACATGCTGACGCCTGTCCTGCCTCGAACGCCGGCGGTCCTCCGGGCCTTGGCTTGGCAACATCTGCCGCGGCGCGCAGGCCGGGACGCGATACGCCGGGCATGACGCCAGCGCCCGACCCTGCCGCGCCGGGCGGTCAGCCCGCGGCGTGGCGGATGTTGCCGCTCTGCGCCGGGATGCCGGTCTGCTCGAAGCAGACGCGGGCGAAGGCGGCGACGCCCTCGCGGATCTCCTCCTTGGATGGCAGGGCGAAGCAGAGGCGGAGCTGCGATGTCGCCGTCTCCGGCTCCACCGCCCATTCCGGCCCGGGGTTGAAGGCGATGCCGGCATCGGCGGCCGGCTTGACCAGCTTGCGCACATCCACCTCGGGCGGTAGCCGGACCCAGAGGAAGATGCCGCCCTTCGGCACAAAGCATTCGGCGGCGCTGCCGAACTCGCGCGCCACCGCCTCCACCATCACGTCCAGCTTCTCCTTCAGCACGCTGGAGAGCCGTTCGACATGGCTGTCGAAATTCTTCGAGAAGTACTCGGCGACCAGCATCTGCTCGACCGAGGCGCTGCCGGCATCGGTCTTCAGCGCGACCAGCCGCGACAGCACCGGCCATGGCGCGACGGCATAGGCCGAGCGCAGGGCGGGGGCGAGCGTCTTGGAGAAGCTGCCGATATGGATCACCTGCGCCGGGGCCATGGCATAGAGCGCCGGCGGCGCCGCCATCCCGGCCCAGACCAGGTCGGCATAGCACTCGTCCTCGAAGACCGGCACGCCATGGGCGCGGGCCAGCTTCAGCAATTGCTCCCGCCGCTCCAGCGGCAGGATGGAGCCGGTCGGGTTCTGGATGGTCGGGATGGTGTAGAGGTATTTCGGCGTGACGCCCTTCGCCTTCAGCGCATCCAGCGCGTCGGAGAGGGCGTCGATCCGGATGCCCTCGGCATCCAGCGGCATGGGGACGATGTTGACGCCGAGCGTCCGCAGGCGGGAGATGGAGCCGCCATAGGACAACTCCTCCACCAGCACGGTGTCGCCGCGCTCCAGCAGCAGGCTGTTCACCAGGTCGAGCCCCTGGAGCGAGCCGGAGGTGAGCAGCACCTCCTCCCGTGTCACCGTGACGCCGCGGTGGCGCTTCAGCTTGTCCACCACCAGGTCGCGCAGGCCGCGATGGCCGAGCGGCCCGTGGCCGAGATTGTAGAGGGCCAGCAGCGATCCCTCGCGCCGCAGCGCGGCCGCGGCGCAGTCCGCCAGCGCCTCGACCGGGATGCGGGTCGGGTCATTGTGGCCGCCGATGAAGTTGTATTTGGGAAAGCCGGTGAAGCGCGGCGCGGCATCGGGCACGCCCTTGCGGAAAAGGCGCGCGTAATCCGGTCCGGATGGGGTGCTCATGACGGTGCTGTTCTTCCCTGGACGTTCCGGCGCGGCGGGCGCGGTGGCGGGCCCCGCCGGCTGCTGGCGGCACTCTGCCGGCCCATGGCGCGGACGTCCATCCCGCCCGCCTGGGGCGGCCGCCTCGCGCCGCTGTCGGGGCGCCCATGCCGGAATGGCGCGTGCCGCCCGGCGGCCAGGGCTATAGTGCAGGGCGCAACGGCCCCCGCCCGCCGGATGGGCGAGGGCAGATCGCGGGAAGGCGTGCACGCCCGGGAAGGTGACGCCACGCGAAAATCAGGGGGCTGCAGCGGACCGGCCTTCAGTCTTGCGCGCTATCCGCTGTCGCCCGGAGAAGGAATTGCCTTGGAACGCCTGATCGACGGCTATCGCCGCTTCCGTGCCGAGACCTGGCCGCGCGAGCGCCAGCGCTTCGAGGAACTGGCCGCGCAGGGCCAGCGGCCGCGCACCATGGTCATCGCCTGCTCGGACAGCCGGGTCGATCCGCAGATGATCTTCTCGGCCGGGCCGGGCGAACTCTTCATCGTCCGCAACGTGGCGAATCTGGTGCCGCCCTACATGCCGGACGCCGCCTTCCACGGCACCAGCGCGGCGGTGGAATTCGGCGTGCGGGTGCTCGGCGTGCGCGACCTGGTGGTGATGGGCCACGCCCTGTGCGGCGGCGTCCGGGCGGTGCTGGAGGGCACGCCGCCGGAAGCCGGGGATTTCGTCGCGGGCTGGATCAGCATCGCGGCGCGGGCGCGGGAGGCGGCGCTGCGCTGCGACACGCCCGAGGCCCGGCAGGAAGCCGGGGAGCATGAGGCGGTGCGCATCTCGCTCCGGAACCTGATGACCTTCCCCTGGGTGGCGGAGGCGGTGGCGGCGGGCCGCCTGAGGCTGCGCGGCGCGCATTTCGGCGTGGCGACGGGCCGGCTGGTGCTGTTGCAGCCGGATGGCAGCTTCGCGCCGCCGGCGGGGTAGCCCGCAGGCTGGCCGCGTGGGGCTGGCGGGCGGCCTTCCCGCAATGCGAGAGTGCAGGGCCGCGACTCGGGGGATGTCGCAGGGGAGGGGCCCTTGCCCGACTGGCTGCTGCCGTTGCTGGTGCCGCTGGCCGCCGCGCTCGCCGGCGCGCTGCTGGCCGGCGCCCTCGTGCTCGTCTTCCGCCCGCGCGGGGCCGGGGAGGCGGCGGCGCTGCTCGCCGACCGGGTGGAGGCGCTTGCCGCCCGGATGGATGCCGCGGTCGCGGCGCAGAACGAAAGGCTGGGCCGGGCGCTGGCCGACAGCGCCGACCGCACCCAGGAGAGCGCCCGGCGGATCCATGAGCGGCTGGCGGTGATCGATGCCGCGCGGGCGAATATCGAGGCGCTGGGCGGGCAGGTCACGACCCTCGCCGGCATCCTCGGCAACAAGCAGGCGCGCGGCGCCTTCGGCGAGGTGCAACTCCGCGACATGCTGGCGGACCGCCTGCCGGCCGAGGGCTGGGGCTGGCAGGTGACGCTCGCCAATGGAACGCGCTGCGACGCGCTGATCCGGCTGCCCTTCCCGCCGGGGCCGATCGCGGTGGACAGCAAATTCCCGCTGGAGGGCTGGCAGGCGCTCCGCCGCGCTCCGGACGAGGCCGCCCGCGCCGCGGCCAAGCGGCGCCTTTCCGCCGATATCCGCCGCCATGTGGACGATGTCGCGCGCAAATACATCTGCCCCGGCGAGACCGCCGAGGGCGCGCTGATCTTCTTGCCCTCCGAGGCGCTGCATGCCGACCTCCACGCGCTCTTCGGCAGCCTGGTCGCGGAGGCCGCGCGCCGGGGCGTCTACCTGGTCTCGCCCGGCACGCTCTGGGCGGTGCTCGGCGCCATGCGGGCCCTGATGCGCGACGTGCGGCTGCGGGCGGAGGCGCAGCACCTGCGGCGGGAGGTGGCGCGGCTGGCCGAGGAGACGGAGCGGCTGGACCGCCGCGTCGCCAACCTGAAGCGGCATTTCGCGGACATGCAGGTGGACGTGCAGCAGATCGAGATCACCGCGCAGAAGATCACCGCCGCCGGCGCGCGGATCGAGGCGGTGGAGATGGACCCCGCCCCGCCCGCACGGGCGGCGGAATGACGCCGGGGGCCTGCGCCGGCGCGCCGCATCCCGTGGGCGAGCGGGCATGAGCCTCCTGCAATTCCAGGCCGCCATCGGCCTCGCGCTCCTCTGCCTGCTCGCCTGGGCCTGCGGCGGGTTCCGGCGTGGCGTCAGGCCGCGCGTCCTCGCCGCGGGGCTGCTCGGGCAGCTCCTGCTCGCCGGCGCCCTGCTGCACATCCCGCCCCTGCGGGCCGGCTTCGCCCTGCTAGGCGATACGGTTGAGGCGCTGGCGCGCGCGACGCGGGCCGGCACCTCCCTGGTCTTCGGCTATCTCGGCGGCGCGCCATTGCCCTTCGCCGAAACGACGCCCGGCGCCAGCTTCATCCTGTTCTTCCAGGCCCTGCCGCTGGTGCTGGTGGTCGGTGCGCTCTCCGCCGTGCTCTATCACTGGCGCCTGCTGCCGCTGGTGGTGGATGGGCTGGCCGCCGGCCTCCGGCGCCTCTTCGGCCTCTCCGGTGCCTGCACCCTCTCGGTCGCGGCCAATGTCTTCGTCGGGATGGTGGAGGCGCCGCTGCTCATCCGCCCCTGGCTCGCCGGGCTGTCGCGCGCCGAGCTCTTCACCACCATGGTCGCCGGCCTCGCCACCATCTCCGGCAACATGCTGGTGGTCTATGCCAGCATGATCGCGCCGGTGGTGCCGGATGCCGCGGGCCAGCTGCTGACGGCCAGCCTGGTCTCCGCGCCGGCCGCCATCCTGGCGGCGCTGCTGATGATCCCGGAGGAGCGGGCACCCGCCGCGGCGGCCGTGGAGGGCCCGATGCCGCGCCTGCATGACAGCACCATGGATGCGCTGGTGCGCGGCACGGCGGATGGGCTGCAATTGCTGCTGGGCATCATGGCCTCCCTCATCGTCTTCGTCGCACTGGTCGCGCTGGCGAATGGCGTGCTGGAGCCGCTGATCGGCCTCACCCTGCAGGGGATCGCGGGCGTGGTCTTCTGGCCGCTCGCCTGGGCCATGGGCGTACCGGTGGAGGACTGCGCGGCGGTTGCCCGCAGCCTCGGCATCAAGGTGGTGGTGAACGAGTTCGTCAGCTACCTCGACCTCGCCTCCGGCGGCGGCGCGGGGCTTGCGGAACGCTCCCGCCTGATCCTGACTTATGCGCTGTGCGGCTTCACCAATTTCGCCTCGGTCGGGATCATGGTGACGGGCATGGCGGCGCTCTGCCCGGAACGGCGGGCGGAGATCTCCGCCCTCGGCCTGCCGAGCCTAGTGGCCGCCAGCATCGCCTGCTGCATGGCAGGTGCCACCGTCGGGGTGCTGACCCCGCCCTGAACCGGGAGAGAACGGCCATGTACCCACCGCTCGACGTGCCGAAGCCGGTCGCGGAGGGCGTCTGGGTGGTGGACGGCGCGCAGCGCTTCCTCGGGATGCCCATCCCGGTGCGGATGACGGTGATCCGGCTGGAGGACGGCGGGCTCTGGCTGCACTCCCCGGTGCATCACTCGCCGGGGCTGGCGGCGGCGTTGCAGGCGCTGGGTCCGGTGCGGCATCTGGTCTCCCCCGGCACGGCGCATTGGACGCATCTCCAGGGCTGGCAGGCGGCCTTCCCCGAGGCCCGGCTCTGGGCGCCGCATGGCGTGGTGGAGCGGGCGCGGGACCAGGGCACCCCGCTGCGCGCCCATGGCGTGCTGGGGCCGGAGCCGCCGGCGGACTGGGCCGGGCAGATCGGGCAGGACACGCTGCAGGGGGCGAATTTTGTCGAGATCACCTTCTTCCACGCGGCCTCGCGCACCCTGGTGCTGTGCGACACGGTGCAGGCGATGGAGCCCGGCCGGCTGCCCTGGGGCATGGGGCTGCTGGTCCGGGCGGTGGGGGCCGCCGCGCCGGAAGGCGGCACGCCCGCCCATGTCCGCCTCGTGCTCAGCCGTCACCGCGACCACAACCGGCAGGCGGTCCGGCGCCTGCTGGCCCTTGATCCGGCCCGCGTCGTCTTCGCCCATGGCGCCTGGTTCGAGGCCGATGGCGCCACCCGGCTGCGGCGCGCCTTCCGCTGGCTGCTGGGATAGGGCAGATCGCGGACCGGCGTGAAGACCCGGGAGCGTGAACCTGGCCTGCAATCAATGACCTGCAGCGGATGGGCGTTCAGTTCTGGACGCAATCCGCTGTAGCGCCCGGCCTCAGTGGACCCGGTCGAGGAAGGGCGTGCCCGGCTCCGCCACATAGACGATCACCACCCGCAGCGGGCCCTCGGCGCGGTTGTAGCCGGTCATCCGCACGCCCGGCGGCTCGACCATCGCCTCCCCGGCGCGCAGCACGACCGGGTCGCGCCCTTCCATCTCCAGCGTGAAGGCGCCTTCCAGCACATAGACCGTCACGGGATGGCGATGGGTGTGGAAGACCGTGCGGTCGCCCGGGCGGAAGCTGGCGGTCAGCACGGTCACCTCCTGCCGCTCCCCGCGCGGCATGCCGGTCACCACCTCCTTCAGCAGCAGGTCCGGGCGGGCGAGGCCGGGTTCTTCCGCCGCGGCGGGCAGGGCGGCGAGAAGCAGGGCAAGGGCGATGGGTGCGCGCATCACAGTCCTCCCGATCCCGGTCTCCTTGGAATGCCACTCGCCGTCGCCGGGTCCGCGCCGGGGAAAGGGGCGTGACGCGGCGCCGCGGATCGGGAAATCTGCCCCGAAACGCGCCGGAGGCCCCATGAGCCATCTCGTCCACCGCAGCCTGCGCCAGGACCCGCCCCTCGCCATCCGGGGGGAGGGGATCCACCTCTACGACCAGGATGGCCGCGCCATCATCGACGGCTCCGGCGGCGCGGCGGTCGCCTGCCTCGGCCATGGCCATCCGAAGGTGATCGCCGCCATCAAGGCGCAACTCGACCAGCTCGCCTATGCCCATACCGCCCTGTTCTCCTGCGAGAGCGCGGAGCGGCTGGCCGATGTGCTGGTGGAGCATGCGCCGGGCGGGCTGACCCATGCCTATTTCTGCTCCTCCGGCTCCGAGGGCAACGAGGCCGCGCTGAAGATGGCGCGGCAGTATTTCCTGGAGATCGGCCAGCCACAGCGCACGCGCTTCATCGCGCGCCGGCAGAGCTACCACGGCAATACCCTCGGCGCGCTTTCCGCCGGCGGCAATGCCATGCGCCGCGCGCCCTACCAGCCGCTGCTCTCGCCCGCCTTCAGCCATGTCTCGCCCTGCTACCCCTATCGCGACCGGCGCGACGAGGAGAGCGAGGCGCAATATGTCGCCCGACTGCTCGAGGAGCTGGAGGCGGAGTTCGAGCGCCTCGGCCCCGAGACCGTCATCGGCTTCGTCGCCGAGACCGTGGTGGGCGCCACGCTCGGCTGCGCGACCGCGCTGCCCGGCTATTTCGAGGGGGTGCGCGCCATCTGCGACCGGCACGGCGCGCTGCTGATCCTCGATGAGGTGATGAGCGGCATGGGCCGCTGCGGCACGCTCCATGCCTGGGAGCAGGAGGGGATCGGCCCCGACATCCAGATCATCGCCAAGGGCCTGGGCGGCGGCTACCAGCCCATCGGCGGCATCCTGGTGCATGGACGGGTGATCGAGGGCCTGGCCGCCGGCAGCGGCGCCTTCATGCACGGCCATACCTACCAGGCGCATCCCGTGGCCTGCGCCGCGGCCCTGGCGGTGCAGGAGGTGATCGCGGAGGAGCGGCTGCTGGACAATGTCCGGGCCATGGGCGCGCTTCTGGAGCAGCGGCTGACCGAGCGCTTCGGCAACCACCGCCATATCGGCGACATCCGCGGCCGCGGGTTGTTCTGGGCGGTGGAGTTCGTCCGGGACCGCGCGACGAAGCAGGTCTTCGATCCCGCGCTGAAGCTGAACGAGCGGGTGAAGCAGGAGGCCTATCGGCGCGGCCTGGCCTGCTACCCCATGGGCGGGACGATCGACGGCCGGCAGGGCGACCATGCGATCCTGGCGCCGCCCTATATCGTCACCGCCGCGCAGGTGGACACCATCATCGACCGCTTCGGCGAGGCCGTGGAGGCGGCGCTGGCGAGTTGCGGCTGAGCGGGAAGCGCGGCCCCCCCCGTTCTGCCGGCAACCTTCGCGCCTGCCCGCAGGTGCGCGGGGTGGCGGTTCGGCCCCGGCGGCATCCGCGGCACCGCGGGGCCGGTCGCCCGGACCCGTCACGGCGGCCGGGCCAGCCGGCCGGCCCCGCGATCGCCATGGCCCCCGGGCCCCGGGGCGGGTCGGGGGAGGTGATCCCCCGGCGGTTACCTGCCACCGCAACCTTCCGGGGCGCAGGGGCGTTACGACCGAGGAGGCTGCCGCAGCAGCGCGGCGGCATTTGGAGGACAGGCCATGGACAAGGACCGGATCGAGGGTGCCGCCAAGCAGGCGAAGGGCGCCGTGAAGGATATGGCGGGCAAGGTCACCGGCGACACCAAGATGCAGGCCGAAGGCAAGGCCGACAAGGCCGAGGGCAAGGTGCAGAATGCCGCCGGCGGCGCGAAGGACGCGGCCCGGGACGCGGTGGACCCGGACCGGAGCTGAGGCCCGGCACGATACCACGCCGACCCGCCCCCATCCGGGGGCGGGGCCAGCCTTGAACGGATTGTTGCGCGCCGGTTCCGGAATGGCCCGGCGTTTTTGCCAAGCGGTCTCAGCAAGTGTATGGCGTGAAAGGATTTTTTGCGGGTGATCTTTTTCTGGCAAAACCGGGATTTATTGTGAGCTTATTTCATATACCTTCTGGCGTTGGTGAAATTCATTAGTATTTCTGATCTGAATGTTCAAGTTTTAAAATTTCCGCATAAGTCACTTCTGTATCGTTGCACAGAAGCATTTCCCCCCCCCATCCATGCCGAATTCGCCCTCTGAGGGCATTAAGGGCCTTGCGTTTGCGTGATCGGTTGTGGGATGACCGGCGGGAGCAAAGTTGATGCGGACCGCAAGGGGCGATTATGACCGTTCAGGCGCAGCGCGACTACTACAACCTGTCGTCGGCAGCCCGAGTATTGCAGGACCGCTTAACTGCCTTGCGGAATACGATTCCGATGGGCTCAACGCTCATTGACATTGGCTGCAACGATGGCACGATTTCGAATGCACTGATCGAGTCCGGTCATGCAGTGCGCTCCTACTGCTATGATTTGGAAGACATTCTGACGCACCGGCGACCGGAAATAGCGTTTCAGCCGATGAACTTGGCTGTGGACGATCTCAGTCGGTTGCCCCCGGCAGACGGCGTACTTCTTCTCAACATCATGCATCATATCGTCGGGCGCTCTGTGGAAAGGGCGCGCGAAGTCATCTCTACGCTACTCGACAGGTATCGTTTCATCATTCTCGATATGGGTTCTTTCAGTGAGCAGGGGGATTGGGGCTGGCGGCGTGCCTTCAGCAAGCACTGGTCATCTGATGCAGAGTTGTGGAACGACTTGTTCAAGGACGCCGAATGGCGTTTCAAACTCTTGCGGTATCCGACCCAGGGGGGCGGTTCCAGGGTATTGTGGAAGCTCTATAGGCGAAGCTACAGCCCGATGTGCCTGGAGGTCGTCGAGACTTACCGCCGGACGCCGGGTGCTTGGCCCAAGGACAAGCGGCTTTTCGCTCTGGGAGAGGAAGCTCCTGACGGCAAGGAATTCGTTCCATACGTCACATTCGAGAAGGTCATCAGCGAGCACAAAGACCTATTTTGGATTAAGCGTTTCACTGCGGGCGACACGAGCACGTTGCGCGCAACGCTGGAGTTTGAGTTTGCTAGGCAGGCAGCCAATGTCGTTGCAATCGAGCATCGCCGGTTCGAGGGTATTCGGGTCTGCCAGCCGGTTGCAATGAGGACCGCATCGGACCTCATGTATCTCTACGAACCCGATCTCGCCGCGGCCGATGTTGTTCATTTCCAGGACTGGGCAAAGTTCTTCTCGCTCGACGAAATCAGCAAACTGTCTCGCTTCGGTGCGCGGTGGATCGATTGCCGCAAGCTCGGGATGGTACAGATCCTGAACTGCTCCGATTTCCAGGCGGCCCAAAGCTGGGACGGAATCACGTTGCTTGACTTCGAGGCAAATCCTTGGCTGCTTAAGGTGACTGAACTTCTGTCAGGCGGCCACTGAGCACGCAGAAAAATTAACACTGTCCCGCGTAGGTGCTGACACATCTATGCAGCCTTACAAGCCGCCGTCGGCCGCTTGGTTACTCGCTGCTTGGAGGGGGCCGCTTTCGCCGCCTTAGCCATCTGCCGTAAGTGCGAGCCATATAGGCCCGCATTCATGGTGGCCGATATGGCTTATTTTTTGGCGCGCAGCCGTCACTCCAACCCTGCGCGCGACACCGACTGACAGACGTCAAGACTCCTGCCAGTCGCTATATCACCGTTGAGCCTACAGCGGATTGCGTTTATTTCTGAACGCTCATCCGCTGTAGCTCCTTGTTTTACGAGCCGATTCACGCTTCCGGACGTTCACGCCCGTCCGCGATCTGCTTTAGAATATAACCTTGCCGCCTGCGCAACAGGCTGAGCGCTCGGATGGACGCCGTCGCAGATACAGCAAAAAACTGAAGGATTAGCTCATCATCGCGCCTTAGCAGCAATGGAGCCAATGTGCAGGGCGAACCGTGACCAGTCTGCATCGGCCCGAGTACATCGATCAGTGATGGTTGGGAGGAGTTCATCCGCGCCGGCTCCGTACGGGCTACACCACCCGTCTCGCCTTCAGCGCCGCCGCCAGCGTCCCCTCGTCCAGCACGTCCAGCGCCCCGCCGATCGGCACGCCCTGCGCCAGCCGCGTCACCTGCACGCCCGTCGGGCGCAGCCGGTCCGTCAGGTAATGCGCCGTGGTCGCGCCATCGACGGTGGCCGGCAGGGCCAGGATCACCTCCCGCACCGGCTCCGCCGCCCCCTCGATCCGCGCCAGCAGCGGCTGCACCGCCAGGTCCTCCGGCCCCACGCCGCCCAGCGCCGAAAGGGTGCCGCCCAGCACGTGGTAGAGGCCACGATGGGCATGCGCCCGCTCCAGCGCCCAGAGTTCGGAAACCCCCTCCACCACGCAGATCAGGCCGTGGTCGCGCTGCGGGTCGCGGCAGATGCCGCAGGGGTTCACGGCATCCAGGTTGCCGCAGATGCGGCAGGGCTGCACCGCCGCCGCAGCCTCCTGCAAGGCGGCGGCCAGCGGCAGCATGGCCTGTTCCGGCTGCATCAGCATCTTCAGCACGGCGCGGCGCGCGCTGCGCCGGCCGAAGCCGGGCAGCCTGGCCAGCAAGCCGATCAGATGCTCGATGGGGTTCTGCTCAGGCATCGGGCCCCGCCGGCGGGCCATGAATGGCCCGCCGCCATGCGTGCGCGTGGTATGGCATCGGGGCGGCGCGGCCGCCCCGTCCCCGGGCTCAGAAGGGCAGCTTGAGGCCGCCGGGCAGGCCGCCCGGGATGTTCAGGCCGGCGGTCGCCTTCTGCATCTCCTCGGCCATCTGCGCCTCCACCTTCTGCTTGGCATCGGCATGCGCCGCCACCAGCAGGTCCTCCAGCACCTCCCGGTCGTCGGCGCTCATCAGGCTCGGGTCGATCGAGACGCGCTTCAGGTCGCCCTTGCCGGAGAGCTGCACCTTCACCATGCCGGCGCCGGCCTGGCCCTCGACCACGGCGGCCTCCAGCTTGGCCTGCATCTCCTGCATGCGCGTCTGCATCTGCTGCGCCTGCTTCAGCATGTTGCCCAGGTTCTTCATGGGGTCGGCCTACCGTTCTTCATCAGGGGGTGGAACATCGTCATAGCCGGCGGGTTCTGCCATCTCGGTCGGCGGGATGTCGCCCGGCTCCGCCTCGGGCTCGTCCTCGGCCCGGGCCGGCAGTACCATCGCCCCGCCGAGGCCATAGGCATCGGCATTGGCGTCCCGCACCGCCTCGATGCTGGCGCCGGGGAAGGCGGCCAGGACGGACTGCACCAGCGGGTGGCTCCGGGCCAGCGCCAGCCGCTCCGCCTCCGCGGCGCGGCCCTGATCGGCCAGCGTCGGCTCGCCCTCGGCATTGCTGAGGGTGATGGTCCAGCGCTCGCCGGTCACCTCCTGCAGCAGGGCGCCCAACTGCCCCGCCAGGTCGCGCGGGGCGGCGGGCAGGGGGCGGATCTCGATCCGGCCCGGCTGGACCCGCACGGGATGCACGCTGTGCACGAGATGCGCGTGCAGCATCGGCTTCCGGCCGGAGGCGAGGGCGACGACCTCCCGCCAGCTCTGCGGGGCGGCGGCGGCCGGCGCGGCTATGGCATCGGCCAGCACCGCGCCGCCACCGCCCATGGCGCGCAGCCCGCCGCCATTGCCGTTCGGGGCGGGGCGTGGGCCACCGGCGGGGACGGCGCCCGAGCCGTCGGTCAGCCGCTTCACCAGGTCACCCGGCGTCGGCAGGTCCGCGACATGCGCCAGGCGGATCAGCACCATCTCACAGGCCGCGCGCCGGTCCGGCGCCTCGTTCACCTCGGACAGGCCCTTGAGCACCATCTGCCAGGCACGGCCGAGCACGGGGATGGAGAGCTTCTCCGCCAGCGCCGCGCCGCGGGTCCGCTCGCCCTCGGTCAGGCTGGGGTCGTTCCTCAGGCCAGGGACGCTCTTCAGCCGGGTCAGGGTATGCGTCAGCTCCAGCAGGTCCTGCAGGACAACGGCCGGGTCGGCACCGCGCTCATGCGCGCGGTCCATCAGGGTGAGCGCCGCCGGCGTGTCGCCGGCCATCACCGCCTCCATCAGGTCCAGCACCAGGGCGCGGTCGGCAAGGCCGAGCATGTCCCGCACCGCCTCGGCGGTCACGCTGCCCTCCGGTCCGCCGAGGGCGATCGCCTGGTCGAGCAGCGACAGCCCGTCGCGGACCGAGCCATCGGCGGCGCGGGCCAGCATGGCCAGCGCCTCCTCCTCGATGCCGACCTGCTCCTTCCCGGCGATCCGGGCGAAATGCGCCCGCAACTCGGCCTGCGGCACCCGCTTCAGGTGGAAGGTCTGGCAGCGTGAGAGGATGGTGGCCGGCACCTTCCGCAACTCGGTGGTCGCCAGCATGAACTTCACCTGGGCCGGCGGCTCCTCCAGCGTCTTCAGCAGCGCGTTGAACGCCGCCGTGGACAGCATGTGGACCTCATCCAGGATGATGACCTTGAAGCGGCCCTGGGCCGGGCGGTAGCGCAGGCGCTCCCGCAACTCCCGCACATCGTCGATGCCGTTGTTGGAGGCGGCGTCGAGCTCCTGCACATCCGGATGGCGGTCGGCGAGGATCGCCTTGCATTCCGGGCAGACCCCGCAGGGCTCCGGCGTCGGGCCGCCCTGGCCGTCCGGCCCGACGCAGTTCAGCGCGCGGGCGATGATGCGGGCGGTGGTGGTCTTGCCGACGCCGCGCACGCCCGTGAGCATGAAGGCATGCGCCACCCGGTTCTGCCCGAAGGCGTTCCGCAGGGTGCGGACCAGCGCGTCCTGGCCGATCAGTTCGGTGAAATTGGTCGGGCGGTACTTCCGCGCCAGCACCCGGTAGGGGGTGGCGGCCGGCTCGGCCGCGGCGGGCGCCGGGGCAGGGATGAGCACCGGCTGCGCCTCCGCCTCTGCGGCCGGTGCCGGGCCGAAGGCATCGCCGAACAGGCCGGGACCCTCGGGCGGCGGCGGCTCGGGCAGGCCCTGTTCCGGATCCTGGCCCACGGGCGCATCCGGCGTGCCGAAGAGGGTGGAGGACATCGCTGCGGCGGGATCCTGTCAGGCGGTGGCCCGCCGGGCCGAGGGGCATCCGCGGGGCAGGGCGCCCCGCCGGGGTGGAAGGCCGACAAGCGACCCGGGCAAGAACCCGTTACGGCTGCTTCCTTCCGGACCTGACCGGGTTGGCGAGGAGCCCGTCCACCGCCGACCTTCCGAGGGCACCATATCATGCCCCGGGGCCTTCTGCACAATGGGTGGGGGCGGAATGGCCGACGGCGGCGGATTCAGCGGGGTTTCAGGCGGGCGATCAGGGCATCGGCGCCGAGCGACTCGTCGAGGAGGCCCGCCAGGGTGAGGTCGATGGCCTCCGGCAGGGGCTGCGGCGGGCGGCGCATGTCGAGGTCCAGAACCAGCCGCCGGGCGCGCCGATGCATGGCGGCGAGGTCGAGGACCTGCGCCATGCCGGGCGAATAGCGGGATCGTGCCTGGTCGAGGAACAGCCCGATCTCGTTCCGCCACTTGCGTGACGCCGCGTGGTCCGGCCAGGCGGCGACCTTCAAGGCATGAACCAGGGCCTGGGTGAGCAGGGAATCGACCGACCGCGCCTCGCTCCGCCCCACCGACTCGATCTCCTCGATCACATTCTCCCAGTCGATGTCGTTCACCCGCTCCCCCGCCGCCACGCGGCGCAGGCGCTCCGCCTGGGCGATGGACCAGGCCAGGATGTCGCGGTGGTAGAGATCGTCCGGCATGGCAGCCTCCGTCCGGAACAATAGGGTGGCGGCGCGGCGGTTTCCACGCTCCCGGCCAGCCCCGGTTGCCGGACGACCGACCGCATGGCACGGTCCCCCTCCCATGCTCTCGATCCCCGCCAGCCGCCCCAACGCCTATACCGGCAGCCCCCTCGACCGTGCCGCGCTGCGGCGCGAGGACGCCGACTGGATCGCGGCCGCGCTCGCCGATCCGGACACCCTCTTCGTCCCGGTCTGGCGCAGCCGCAGCCTGATGAAGGGCGTGCCGGAGGGCGCGCCGGAAGCCGTGCTGCTGACCGGCGCCGCCGCCGAGGCGGTGCGCATGGCCGGCGGGCCCTGGGCCTTCCTCGGCCTCTGGGAGGGGCGGCCGGCCTTCGCCGTGGATTGCTCGCAGGCCGAGGACCCGCTGCCGCTGCTGCCGGAGGGGATGGGGGCCTTCACCGATCTCCGCGCCGTCGCCGGGCTGCTGCCGGCGGGCGAGGCCAGCGTCCTCGCCCATGCCCGCGGCCTGATGCACTGGCGGACCAAGCACCGCTTCTGCGGCGTCTGCGGCCATGGCTGCGAGCCGCGCTCGGCCGGCCATGTCATGGTCTGCACCAACTGCAACGCGCAGCATTTCCCGCGCACCGACCCGGCCGTCATCATGCTGGTGGTGCGCGGCGACCGCTGCCTGCTCGGCCATTCCCAGCGCTTCCCGAACACCACCATGTACTCGACCCTGGCCGGCTTCGTGGAGCCGGGCGAGAGCCTGGAGGAGGCGGTGCGGCGGGAGGTGATGGAGGAGGCCGGCATCGCGGTCGGCCTCGTGCGCTACCACTCCTCCCAGCCCTGGCCCTTCCCCTCCTCCATCATGCTCGGCTTCCATGCCGAGGGGCTGACCGAGGCGATCACCATCGACCGGGAGGAATTGCGCGACGCCCGCTGGTTCAGCCGGGCCGAGATCCGCGACCCGGCGGCGCATGGCTTCGCCCTGCCGCGGGCGGATTCCATCGCCCGCCGGCTGATCGAGGACTGGCTGGCGCACGGATGAGATTCATGCTTCCGCTCGCGGCGCTGCTGCTCGGCGCCTGCAGCCTGGCCCGCGACGTCACCCCGGCCATGCCGGCGGGGCCGGATACGCCGGAGCACCGCGCCTGCTGGCTCGAATCCCGCAACGCGCCGGAGGTGCGGGCGCTGAACCGGGAGATGAACCCCAACAACACCTTCAACCAGACGCGCCTGGAGGGCGAGGTGCGCCAAGCCCAGAACCGCGCCTATCGCGAATGCCTGCGGGCGCACGGCCTGGCGCCGCCGGGCGGGGTGGAAGCGGTCCGGCCGCGGTAGCGCGGATCGCGGCCGGGCGGCATGCCCCGGTCCAGGGCGGGCCTGGGCTGCCAGGCCATGTCGTGCTGGACCGGCACCCGGCCAGGACGTGATCCGCCATGCCCCCGCCAGGGCGAGGCGCCATGCCTGCAGCGTGGGCGACGGCCCGTGCCGGGGCAGCTTCCGCCGCCCGCCGCAGCTGCGCCGCTCCTGCCCGGATGCGTGCTAGCATCCGGGCCATTCGATCAGTGCGCCTCGGCCCAGCTCCGCCCGGTGCCGACCTCGACCGCGAGCGGCACGCGCAGCGTGACCACCCCCTCCATCACCTCGCGCATCAGCGCGGCGGTTTGCTCCACCTCCGCCTCCGGCACCTCGAAGACCAGCTCGTCATGCACCTGCAGGAGCATCCGGGCCGAGAGGCCGGCGGCCTTCAGCGCCCCCGGCACCCGGACCATGGCGCGCTTGATGATCTCGGCCGCGCCGCCCTGGAAGGGGGCGTTGATGGCGGCGCGCTCCGCCCCGGCGCGGCGGACCATGTCCTTGGCGCCGATATCGGGGATCCAGAGCTTCCGGCCGAAGGAGGTGGAGACATAGCCCTGCAGCCGCGCCTCCTCCTTCAGCCGCTCCATGGCGTCGCGGATGCCGGGATACTGGCCGAAATAGGCATCGATGATGCCGCGCCCCTCGGCCGGCGAGATGCCGAGGCGCCCCGCCAGGCCGAAGGCCGACATGCCGTAGATGATGCCGAAATTGATGGTCTTGGCGCGCCGCCGGGCTTCCTTGTCCACCGCGTCCGGCGGCAGGCCGAAGATGTCCGCCGCCGTCCGGGCGTGGATGTCCTGGCCCTTCTCGAAGGCTTCCCGCAGCGCCGGGACGTCCGCGAGATGCGCCAGCAGCCGCAGCTCGATCTGGCTGTAGTCGGCCGACATCAGCACATGCCCCGGCTCGGCGACGAAGGCGCGGCGGATGCGCTGGCCTTCCTCGGTCCGCACCGGGATGTTCTGCAGGTTCGGCTCGGTGGAGGAGAGCCGCCCCGTGCTGGTGATGGCCATGGAGAAATCGGTATGGACGCGGCCATCGCGCGGGTCGATCGCCGCGGCCAGCCCGTCCACATAGGTGGATTTCAGCTTCGAGAGCTGCCGCCAGTCCAGCACCTTGCGCGGCAGCGGGGTGCCCTGCGCGGCCAGCTCCTCGAGCACGCTCGCATCCGTGCCCCAGGCTCCGGTCGCCTTGCTGCGCTTGCCGCCCGGCAGCTTCATCTCGTCGAACAGGATTTCGCCGAGCTGCTTAGGCGAGCCCACATTGAAGGGACGGCCCGCGAGCTCGTGGATCTCCTGCTCCAGCGCCGCCATGCGCTGCGAGAAATCCTCCCCGATGCGGGCGAGCTCGGCGCCATCCACCTTGATGCCGGCGAGTTCCATGTCGCGCAGCACCGCGACCATGCGGCGCTCCACCTGCTCATAGAGGGCGAGCGCGCCGTCCTCTCTGAGCCGCGGCCGCAGGATGTGCCAGAGCCGCAGGGTGACGTCGGCATCCTCCGCCGCATAGGCGGTGGCCTTGTCGAGCGGCACCTTGTCGAAGGTGACGCGGGCGCGGCCGGTGCCGCAGACCTCCTCGAAGGGGATCGGCTTGTGGCCGAGATGGAGCACCGAGAGCTCGTCCATCCCATGCCCGTGCCGCCCCGCCTCCATGGCGTAGGAGATCATCATGGTGTCGTCGATCGGCGCGACCGCGATGCCGCCATTCTCCGCCCGGCAGAGCACCTCCAGGTCGTATTTGGCGTTCTGCAGCACCTTCAGCACGCTGCGGTCGGTCAGCAGCGGCCGCAGCGCCTCGATCGCCTGATCGAAGGGGATCTGCGGCGGCGCCGCTTCCGGCGCGGCCAGCATGTCGCCCTGGCCGCCGCCCGCCGCGACATGGCGCAGCGGGATGTAGCAGGCGCGGCCGGGCGCGGTGGCGAGGCAGAGGCCGACCAGCCTGGCGCGCAGTGCATTGAGGCTGTCCGTCTCGGTGTCCAGCCCGACCACGCCGGCGGCCATCGCCTCGGCGATCCAGGCCTGCAGCGCCTCGAGGGTCGTGACCGTCTCGTAGGGGCCATAGGGCGCGCTGCCCGGCTCGGGCGCCGATGGCAGGGCGGCGGCCGCGGCATGGGCGGCGATCGCGCCGTTGCGCGCCCGCGTGCCGGCATCGCCGGCGGCCTCGCCGAGGCCCATGCGGGCGAGCACGCTGCGGAACCCCTGTTCCTGCAGGAATTTCGCCAGCTTCGCCGGCTCCGGCGGCTTCACCGCCAGCGCCTCGACCGGCGCGGTCAGCGGCGCGTTCTCGTCCAGCGTGACCAGCTTCTTGGAGATGCGGGCCTGCTCGGCATTCCCGACCAGCGCCTCGCGCCGCTTCGGCTGCTTGATCTTCGGCGCATTGGCCAGCAGCGACTCCAGGTCGCCATATTCGGTGATGAGCTGCGCCGCGGTCTTGATGCCGATACCCGGCACGCCCGGGACATTGTCCGTGGGATCGCCGGCCAGGGCCTGGACATCGGCCACCTTCTCCGGCGGCACCCCGAATTTCTCGGCGACCTCGGCCTCCCGGATAGGCTTCTGCTTGATCGGGTCCAGCATCTGCACGCCGGGGCGCACGAGCTGCATCAGGTCCTTGTCGGAGGAGACGATCGTCACCTCCCCGCCATCCGCCGCGAAGGCCCGGGCATAGGCGGCGATCATGTCGTCCGCCTCGAAGCCCGGCTGCTCGATGCAGGCGACGCCGAAGGCGTCCGTCGCCTCCCGGATCAGGGCGAATTGCGGCACGAGTTCGGGCGGCGGGTCCGGCCGGTGCGCCTTGTACTCGGCATAGATGTCGTTGCGGAAGGTGACGCGGCTGGCGTCGAACACCACGGCGATATGGCTGCCGCGATGGTCCATCAGGAAGCGGCTCAGCATCTGGGTGAAGCCGAAGACGGCGTTCACCGGCGTGCCGTCCGGCCGCGTCATCGGCGGCAGGGCGTGGAAGGCCCGGAAGATGTAGCCGGAGCCGTCCACCAGCACGAGATGCCGGGCGCCGGGCGGCGTCACCGGCACCGCCTCGGCCGAGGCCGCGGCGCCGGCGAGCGCATTGCCGCGCGGGCGCTCGGCCTCCGGGGCGGCGCTGTCCTCAGTGATGGCCGTCATCCCCCGCGCCGGGCTTCAAAACATAGGTGATGGAGCAGTAGGGGCAGGTCACCTGGTCGTAGCCGGCGGCGATGCGCAGCCAGACGCGGGGATGGCCGAGGCCGCCCACGCCGACCTCGCCGTCGCAGGGCACGCTGCGGGTCTCGACCTCGATCCGCTGGTCGGGGGTGACGCCCGGCACGGGCTTGGGCGCATAGCCGGTCTGGTTGCCGTCGCGCATCGGGGGTCCTCTGTGGTCTGGGCGGGATCGGCCGCACCATAATCGGTGCCGCGCGCAGGGGCCAGACCGGGCGGCCCGGCCCGGCCGGAAGCCCGTCATGCTGACCACGAAGCGTTAAGCTCCCTATATTCGGTATGGTGCGCGCAGGCCCGCACCCCCGGCGCCCTGCGCCAGCCCACAGGACCGGATAGCCCACGCGTGAACCCTCGCCACCCCGTCGCCCGCCGCCTTGGCACCGCGCTCCGTGCCGGGGCGCTGCTGGCCGGCCTGCTGGCTGCCGCCTGCACGCCGGTGGTGATGCCCGCCGGGCCGGCGGTGACGGCGCCGGCGGTCGCCGGGGATGTGCTGGTCATGCCGGATGGCGCCCGGCTGCCGCTGCGGCGCTGGCTGCCGGAGGGGCCGCCGCGCGCCGTCATCCTCGGCCTGCATGGCTTCAACGACGCGGCGCGGAACTTCATGGAGGATGCGGCGCCCGCCTTCACCGCCGAGGGCGTCGCCGTCTATGCCTATGACCAGCGCGGCTTCGGCGCGGCGCCGCATCCCGGCATCTGGGCTGGGACGGAGACGCTGGCGGCCGATGCCGCCGCCGCCGCCCGGCTGATCCGCGCCCGCCACCCCGGCGTGCCGCTGGTCATGCTGGGGGAGAGCATGGGGGCGGCCGTCGCGGTGCTGGCCGCGACCGGGCCGACGCCCCCGCCGGCCGAGGGCTATGTGCTGATGGCGCCGGCTTTCTGGGGCAGGGAGGACATGCCGGCGGTGATGCGCTGGGGGCTCTGGCTTGCCTCCCGCACCATGCCGCTGGTCGGCTTCCCCGGCACGGCGGGCGGAATCGTCGCCACCGACAACGAGGAGGCGCTGCGCCGCTGGTCGCGCGACCCGCTGACCCTGAAGATCACCCGCGTCGATGCCGCGCATGGGCTGGTGGACCTGATGGATGCGGCGATCGCGGCGCTGCCGGCCTGCTGCCGCACCGCGCTGCGGCCAGGCGCAGCGCCGGTGCTGATCCTGCTCGGCGCCAGGGACAGGATCATCCCGCCGCGGGCGGCCCGCCGGGTGGTGCGCGGCATGCGGGACGACCAGCTGGAGCGCATCGCCTATTACGAGCAGGGCTGGCACCTGCTGCTGCGCGACCTGCAGCGGGAGGTGGTGGCACGCGATATCCTGGCCTGGCTGGCGGCGCCGGCGGCCCCCTTGCCCTCGGGGGCCGACTTCGCGGCGCGGGCCTGGCTGGCGAAGGAGGAGGCGAGGCAGCCCTGAGAGGCTGCCGGAGGGAGCAGGCGGCTTGCCATGGTCCTGGCGCAGCGGATGCCGGCGCCGGGGGTGGCGGGGTGCCGCCGGGGGCGGGGCGCGGACGCGGCATCGCCCGCCACAACAGGCAGAAGCCGGCGCGTGGCCGCGGTATCCGCAAACCGCTGCAGGTCATTCATTGCGGGGCATCGTCTCGCGCCCGGGCGACGGGCCCCCGCTGACTGTGCTCCGCGAACTCTGCGGGGCGCCCCATTCACGCCCGTCTGCGGCCGGTGCTACAGCGGATTGGCGTTCAGTTCTGAACGCAATCCGTTGTAGACCGCTGTTTGTAGAGCAGATTCACACTGCGAGGCGTTCACGCCCCTCCGCGATCCGCTCTAGGGCTCCACCATCCGCTCTGCCCAGGCGCAGTAGCGCTCGGCGCTTCTCGCCAGCGCCGACTTGCCGCCCGCGGCGATCTCCCGCTCATGGAAGGCGCCGTAGATCGCGTCCCAGTCCAGCGCGGCGCAATGGGCCGCCATGCGCCGGACCTCGGCCGGCGGCAACGGGATCAGGCAGGGATAGCTGCGCATGAAGCCCAGATGCTTCCGGTCCGGCAGCACCTGGAGGATGTCGCCCGAGAGCAGCGCCCCGCGGCCGGCGGCGCCGCCCCGCCAATGCGCCACCGCGCCCCCGGCAAAGTGACCGCCCAGGCGATGCAGCGTGACATCCGGCAGCACGGCCTGCGTCTCGCCTTCCCAGAAGCGCAGGCAGGGGTCGGGGCGCATGACATGCGCGCGGTCCGCCGCATGCACCCAGACCGGCACGCCGAAGCACCGGCCCCATTCCACCATGGTGGAGTAGTAGTGCGGATGGCTCAGCGCGACACCCGCGAGGCCACCGAGGGCGCGGATGATCGTCTCCGTCGCCGCATCCAGCAGCGCGATGCAGTCCCAGAGCAGGTTGCCCGCCGGCGTGCGCACCAGCAGCGCCCGCTGGTCGATGCCGATGGCGGGGACGCTGCGGATCGCCAGCAGGTCCGGCTCCAGCGCCTGCCAGGTATTGCCGTGCCCGCGGCGCAGTTGCTCCAGCGTCGTCCAGTGCTGGCCGCGCGCCGGGACATATTGCCGCTCATCCTCGCAGATCGGGCAGCGCGCGGGCGGCGTCTCGCCCTCGGCGAACTGGGTGCTGCAGGTCTGGCACAGAAAATGCGGCATCGGTCCCTCCCCGGCGGGGGCTCAGCCCCCGCGCTTCTCGCGCGCCTCCGCCACCAGCCGCTCCAGCGTGGCGAGGTCCACCGCGCCCGGCACCAGAGTCTCCCCGATGATCAGCGCCGGCGTGCCCTCGATGCGGAGCACGCTGGCGAGGCGGGTATTCGCTTCCAGCCGGCGCGCGATCGCCGGGTCCTCCATCTCCCGCCGCAGCCGCGCCCAGTCGAGGCCGAGCTTCTCCGCCTCCCGCTTCAGCACCGGCTCGGTCGGCTCCTCCCTGAGCCGCAGCAGCGCGTCGTGCAGCTCGGCATATTTTCCCTGGCGCTGCGCCGCCAGCAGGGCGCGGCTGGCCAGCAGGCTGTTCGGCCCGAGGATGGGCAGGTCCTTCAGCACCAGCCGCACGTCGCGCTGCCGGCGCAGCATCTGCTCCACCACCGGGTGGAGCTGCTTGCAGTAGCCGCAGCGGGCATCGAAGAACTCCACCACGGTGACGGCGCCCTGCGGGTTGCCCTTCACCGGGTCCTCGGCATTGCGGAACAGCGCCTCGGCCTGCGCCGCGATGGCGGCGCGCTGCGCGCCCTCCCGCTCGCGCAGATCGGCCTGCTCCAGCGCCATCAGCGCCTCGCGCAGGATGTTCGGATCCTGCCTCAGGGCCTCGCGCAGGATGCCGATGATCTCCTGCCGCTGTTCCGGCGTGAAACCTTGCGGCGTCCCCTGGGCGAGTGCCGCCGGGGCGAAGGCGAGGCCAGCCAGCAGGGCCAGCAGGGATGGGCGCATCATCGCGGTTGTCTCCTGCGCATGGCATCGTCCTGCGCCCGTTGCTCGCTTGTCATGTTCTCGCGCTTCACCGCCTCGCGCAAATCCTGCGCGCGCAGCCTGAGGGGGCCGGGTGGCAGCGCCTCCTCCGCCCGCCGCGCCAGCAGGCGGACCGCCGGGAAATCGCCGCGCAGCATCGCCTCCTCCGCCAGCGCCAGATCGGCCTGCGGCATCTGCCCCAGCCGGCCATGGGCGATGCCGAGCTGCCGCCAGGTGAAGGCATTCTCCCGGTCCAGCCGGAGGCTCGCCTCGAACTCCCCGGCCGCGGCGCGGAGCAGCGAGGGATCCCCCGATTCCATCAGCGCCCGGCCAAGCGCGGTGCGGATCAGCGACTCGGAGGGGGCGAGCCGCGCCGCCTCCCGCAGCGGCGCCAGCGCCTCCCGCGGCCGGCCGGCCTCGAACAGGATCTGGCCCTGCAGCTCCCGCAACCAGGGATTGCCCGGCTGGTCGCGGACCAGCGGCGCCAGGATATCGAGCGCGAGGTCGGCGCGGCCGGAGCGGTACTGCGCGATCGCCCGCACATAGCGCGCCGCCGGGCTCGCATCGCCCTCCGGGTAGCGCCGCCAGGTGGTCATCGGCGCGTCGATGAAGGCATCCAGCTTGGCCCGCACCATGCGGTAGCCGGTCTCGAGCGCGGGCGGGAAGGGCGCGTCGCTGGCGCGGCTGCGCGCGACATGGTCGGTCACGAATTCCAGCCGGTCGCGCGAGAGCGGGTGGGTGCGGAAATAGGGGTCCTGCCGGCCGACCGCGAGCAGCTCCTGCTCCTGCAGCCGGGTCAGCAGCCGCACCATGCCGCGGGAGGACCAGCCGAGCCGGTCGAGATAGGCGACCCCGGCCTGGTCCGCCGCCTGTTCCTGGCTGCGGGTGAAGGCATAGAGCTGCCCCATGGCCATGGCCTGGCTGCCCATCATGATGGCGCCGGCCGCGTTGCCGCCAACATTCCCTCCGCCCCCGATCGCCGCGGCGCCGCCCAGCAGCAGCCCGGCGATGGATTTCAGGAAGGCGTTGCGCATCTCCTCCGGCAGGCGCGCGATGTGGCCGCCGGCGATGTGGCCGGTCTCATGCGCCAGCACCCCGGCCAGCTCCGCCACGCTCTCGGACTGCTGGATCAGCCCGGTGTTGATGAACATGCGGTTGCCGGTGGTGACGAAGGCGTTTATGGGCCGCGCCTGCACCAGCGTGATCCGCACCAGGGCGGGGTCCACACCGGCGGCGCGGAACAGGGGATGGGCGATGCTGCGCAGGAAGCTCTCCGTCTCCGCATCGCGCACCGTGATGACCGGACCAACGCCCTGGGCCCGCGCCGCGACCGGCGCGAGAGAGGGGACCAGGGACGCCAGCATGACCACCAGCGCCGAGATCAGGGCCCAGGCCTTCCGCATGCCGGGCGTCATAGCCCGCCGCGCCGGGACGCGCCCAGGGGGGACCGGAGGGGGTGTCGGGCGGCTGCGCGCCGCCACCCTCGCCCTTGGGGCCCTCGCGCTCGCCGGCTGCGAGACGCTCGCGGGCCTCAACCCCCTGGGGCCGGGCGGCCCGCCCGAGGGCCAGCCCGGCTTCGTCCGCGGCTTCCTGGGCGGCATCGCCACCGAGGACCCGGCGGCGGCGCTGATCGGCCGGCAGGTCCTCTCGGCCGGCGGCACGGCGGTGGATGCGGCGGTGGCCGCCGGCTTCGCCATGGCGGTCACGCTGCCCTCCCGCGTCGGGATCGGCGGCGGCGGCGCCTGCCTGGTCTTCGACCCGGCCAAGGCCGCGACCGAGGCGGTGCTCTTCCTGCCCGGCGCGCGGGAGGGCGTGCCTGCCGGGGCCGACCGGCCGGCGGCGGTGCCGCTCCTCGCCCGCGGACTCTTCGCCCTGCACACCAGGAAGCCCGGCCGGCCCTTCGAGGAGCTGATGGCCCCGGCCGAGCAGCTCGCCCGCTTCGGCACGGAGGTGAGCCGCGGGCTGGCGGCCGATCTTGCCGCCGTCTCCGGCCCGCTGCTGGCGGATCCGGGGGCGCAGGCCCTCTTCGGGGCCCCGGGCGGCGGGCCAAAGGCGGCGGGTGAGAGGCTGCTCCAGCCCGAGCTGGCGGGCACGCTCGGCCAGCTCCGCCTCGCAGGCGTCGGCGACCTGCATCAGGGAACGCTGGCGCGGCGGCTGGAGGAGGTCTCCCGCGCCGCCGGGGGCCACCTCACGCTGGAGGAATTGCGGACCGGCCTGCCGAACCTTGCCCAGCCGATCGATCTGCCGACCCGCGGCGGCGACCGCATCGCCTTCCTGCCGCCACCGGCCGATGGCGGCCTGGCCGCCGCCGCGTCCTTCGAGGCGCTGCGGGGCGGCGCCGAGCTTGCCCAGGCGGCGGAGCGCGGCCTTGCCGCCGCGGCGGCCTGGCGGGCCGGCGGCGGCGATCCGGTGCGGCTGGTCAGCGCCGGCGACCTGCCGCCGGGCCGCTTCGGCGCGCTGCCGGCTTCGGCCGGGCTGGTCGCCTTCGACCGGCAGGGCACCGCCGTCTCCTGCGCCTTCACGCTGAACAACCTGTTCGGCACCGGCCGCGTCGCGCCCGGCATGGGCTTCCTGCTGGCCGCCGCGCCGGGGATCGGCGCGGTGCAGCCGCCGCTGCTCTCGGCCGCCATCGCCTACAACGCGAATGTGCGGGGCTTCCGGCTGGCGGCCGCCGCCTCCGGCCAGCAGGCGGCGCCGATCGGCGTGGCGGGTCCGGCGGCGCTGCACCTGCTGCGCGCCATCCCGCCCGCGACGGCGCTGGAGGGCGGGGCGCCCGGCGCGGCGCGGGTCCAGCTTGCGAGCTGCACGAACTACCTGCCGGGGCGGCCGGACCGCTGCCTCGCGCTCAGCGATCCGCGCGGCGGCGGCGTCGCGCTGGGGGCGATGGACCAATAGCCGCGGTGAACCCGGCGCCGGGGCTCCGCGCCCGCATCGCGGGATGCGCGATGCGGGCGCCGTGCTTCCCTGCGCAGGCTTGACCCGCCTGTCCCGGCGGTCCAGCACAGCCCGCCTCGACAACCGGTCCAGGGGGCGGGTCCGGGGCGCCGGGGGCGCATGGTCCGGACCTCCGGCCTTTGCCAAGGAAAGCCGCGATGGCACTCAAGGTCGGCCGGGGGGCGGAGGCGCCGCCCTTCCTGGTCATGGATGTGATCAGCGCCGCCAATGCCCGCGCCGCGGCCCTCGCCCCGGGCGAGCCTGGCGTGATCCGCATGGAGGTGGGCCAGCCCGGCACCGGCGCCCCGCGCGGCGCCGCCGAGGCGGCGATCCGGGCGCTGCAGGCCGGGGCGCCGATGGGCTATACGGAAGCCTTCGGGCTGCGATCCCTGCGGGAGCGGATCGCCCGCCACTATGCCGGACGCTACGGCGTGGCGGTGCCGGCCGGGCGCGTCGCGGTCACGGTGGGTGCCTCCGGCGCCTTCCCGCTGGCCTTCCTGGCGGCCTTCGATCCGGGCGATTCGGTCGCCATGGCGGCGCCCTTCTACCCGCCCTATGCCAATATCCTGACCGCGCTCGGCATGAAGCCGCAGCTTCTGCCCTGCGGGCCGGAGACGCGCTGGCAGCCGACCGTCGCGATGCTGGAGGCGCTGGATCCCATCCCCGCCGGCCTGATCGTCGCCAGCCCCTGCAACCCGGCCGGCACCATGCTGCCGCCCGCGGAATTCGCCGCCATCGCCGCCTGGTGCGAGGCAAGGGGCGTCCGCCTCGTCTCCGACGAGATCTATCACGGCCTGACCTATGGCGAGGTGCCGGAGACCACCGCCGCGGCCTTCCCGGGCGCCATCGTGGTCAACAGCTTCTCCAAGTACTTCTCCATGACCGGCTGGCGGATCGGCTGGCTGGTGCTGCCGGAGGACCTTGTCCGGCCGGTGGAGTGCCTGGCGCAGAACATGTTCATCTCCGCGCCGCATGTGGCGCAGGTGGCGGCCGAGGCGGCCTTCGACTGCCGCGAGGAGCTGGAGGCGAATATCGCGCGCTACCGCCGCTCCCGCGCCCTGCTGCTGCAGGCGCTGCCGGAGGCGGGCTTCGACCGGCTCTCGCCCGCGGATGGGGCCTTCTATCTGTGGGCGGATGTTGGCCACCTGACCAACGACTCGGTCGAGTTCTGCCGGCGCATGCTGGCCGAGGCCGGCATCGCCGCCACGCCGGGGGTGGATTTCGACCGCGAGCGGGGGCGGCGCTTCCTCCGCTTCAGCTATTGCGGGCCTGAGGCCGACATGGCCGAGGCGCCGGCGCGGCTGGCGGCCTGGCTGAGGCGGTAGCCGGCGCCCTACGCCCCCGCGGGCGGCTGCAGCACGGGCTGGGCGGTGGCATCCCGCCCGGCCACGCCCCGTGCTACGGCGCGGCGACGAGCCGTGCCGGCTCCTGCCCCGCCTTCTCCGACAGGATGGCGCGGGCCGACGCCGCGCGCCGCGGGGCCGATGTCTGCGGGCGTGCCGGCCGGGGCATCGCGGCCTCCGCCACGCGCGGCGCGGCGACGGGCGGCCTGGGATCGAGCCGCCAGGCGATCGCGACCAATTCCTGCGTCATCGCCTCCGCCTCGGCCGGACCCATGTCCAGCCAGAGCAGCCGCACCGCCCGCTCCGGCTGGCCGGTGGCGGCCAGGGCCAGGGCCAGGTTGTGCCGGGCACGCCGCGGCGCCCCGGGCGCGTATTCCGCCTCCGCCAGCGTGCCGACGGCGTCCGGTGCCCGGCCGGAGAGCAGGAGGGACAGCGCCAGGTTGGCGCGCACGCCCCAATCCTGGGGCGTGAGGGCGAGGGCGGCGCGATAGGCCTCCTGCGCGCCGGCCGGGTCGCCGGCGAGGTCCCGCGCCAGGCCGAGCCCGGCCGGCGCGGCGGCATGGCCGGGCGCCAGCACCTGGGCCTGGCGGAATGCCTCCGCAGCCGCGCCGTGATTGCCGGCACGCAGCTCCAGCCGGCCGATCGCCAGCAGCCGCGCGAGGCTCGGGCCCTGCAGCGCGACGGCATCGCGCATGGCCTGCGCCGCCTCCGCCTCCTGCCCGGCGCGTTCGGCGGCGGCGGCCAGGCGCTCGCGCAGTGCGCCGTCCTTCGGGCGCTGCGCCGCGGCTTCCCGCAGCACCGCGACCGCGGCCGCGCCGCCCTGCGGGCCATCCAGCGTCTCCGCCAGGCGCAGCCGGCTGTCGAGCGAAAGCGCCTCCGGCCGCGTCGCCGGGCCGCAGCCGGCGAGCAGCGCCAGCAGAAGGGCGGAAGCCCAGGCGGCATGGCGGAGGCGGGATGGGGGGAGAGGGTGGGGCACCATTTTCGGCACGTCTCCTGATCGGTGCCTGCTTAGGCCGGAAAGCCTTGCCGCGCGGTGAAGAGGCCGCCCGGCTAGAGCGGATCGCCGAAGGCCGTGAACGACCGAAGGCGTGAATCTGCTCGAAAAACAAAGCTCTACAGCGGATGGGCGTTCAGATATGAACGCCCATCCGCTGTCGGTCACCGCACCAGCCGGAGATTGGCGAGCTGCGTGCCGATCTGCTGGAAGGCGGTGCGCAGATCGGAAGGCTGGCTGACGAAGGTGTAGTGCTGCGGCGAGGAGGCGCAGCCCTGGTACAGCGTGCGCGTCGCCGCGCTGGTGGACGAGCCCGAGGTGTCGAGCACCACGGTGTAGATCGTGATGCCCGCCTGCCGGATGGCGCCGCAGAGCGCGGCCATGCGGCTGTTGATCTCGGTCTGCGCCGCGGCATTGCTGCTGACCCCGGCGCCGAGCCTGCCATCCCGCAGCCGGCCATAGCCGGTATAGTCGGCATTGCCGGATATCGGCGGCGCGTCCGGCGCGGCCTGCACATTGCCCACCTGGTTCGCGGCCGGGCAGGCGACGGGGCGGATCGCCTGCGCGGGGCCCGGGGCGGGGTTGGTCGGGAAGCTCGCGGTCGAGGCGCTGGTATCGGTGCAGGCGCCGGGAAAGCCATAGGGCGAGTCGAACCACTGGTTCGTGCCGTCGGTCATCATGACGATGACCTTGCGCATGTAGCGCGC
This sequence comes from Roseicella aerolata, assembly GCF_020523605.1. Classification (GTDB taxonomy): domain Bacteria; phylum Pseudomonadota; class Alphaproteobacteria; order Acetobacterales; family Acetobacteraceae; genus Paracraurococcus; species Paracraurococcus aerolatus. The sequence continues at coordinate 227,890 of NZ_JAJAQI010000003.1, forward strand.
ATTGTAGTCGAGCGGCAGGGCGGTGGCCTGGCCCGCCGGCGCGGGGCCGAGCCCCCAGGCGGCCCGCCAGCGCGGGCTGAGGGTGAACCAGCCTGCCTGCAGGCCGAGATTGCCCATGGTGCCGCCGCGGAAGGTGGCGCGCAGGGACTGGATGGTATCCAGCACCGCGGTCTTGCCCGCGGTCAGCGGCAGCACCGGTGTCTGCGGGCAGCCGACATTCGGGCCGACCTGATAATTGCCGCGGAAGCTCTGCCAGTCCTCCGTGATGGCGTCCCCGCCCGTCGTCGTCGCGGTCCAGAGCTTGCGCGCCCAGTCATTGTCCCCCGGCACGCGCTGCTTGTTCAGGGTGTAGAGGCCGAGGGTGGAGCGGTAGAGGAAGGGGCGGAAGGGTACCTCCTGCGGGGAATAGTCGCGCCCGTCGCCATCCACCGGCGCGCCGGCATGGCCGACCCGCGCCTCCACGCAGCCGCGCCAGGCGGTGGGCGCGTAATCGGCATCGAGGCTTGCCGCCGCCTCCGGCACCAGCCAGCCGCGCCGCCCGGGGCCGAGATTGACCGTGGTGGTGTAGGGGACGACCGAGACCCAGAGATTCGGCATCATTTCCCGGTTGCCGTAGAGGATGTTCACCAGGTCCGCCGCCGCCAGCCGCAGCAGGTCGATATTGGTGTTGCGGCTGGAAGTGGTGGTGCCTGGGCTGCGCGGCACCGGCGTGACGCCGCAATTGGTGGCGGTCCGGTCGCTCGGGGTCGAGCAGTTGGTGTCCATGGAGCCGGTGACGTCGAGCACCAGCGCGAGCTCCATGCCGAGATCGGCGCGCCGCGCCTCGGCCTCGGCGGCGACCGTCAGGCTGGCGAAGCCGAGGACGCGGGCGAAGGTCGTCTCCAGCACGGAACGGGCGGAGACGCGCAAGGTGCCTTCATCCAGGGTCGCGGGCGGGTCGAGCGTGGTCGATGCATCGAGGAAGCCACGCCAGGCGCGGCCGGTGGCCTGGGCCGGGGTATAGCCGGCATCCCGCATGCCGAAATTGGTCCAGAACATCGCCGCGACCTCGGCATCGCGCTGCGCCGCGGGCAGGCTGATGTTGCGCGCCCCCGCCAGCGCCGCGGCATCGAGCGCGGTGTGCAGGCGGGAGCGCAGCAGCCAGGCCCGCGCGCCATCGGTCGCGATGCCGACCATGCCGACCAGCGGCACGGCGAGCAGCGCGGTGATGAGGGCGATGGTGCCGCGGCGGCCGAGGCGTTTCACGGGCAGGCCCCGCTGATGGAGGTGAGCGGCGCCTGACGCGGCCGGAGGATGGCATGGCTGCGCACCGGCCCGGGGCCGATGGTGCCGAAGAAGACCGGCGGCGCCTTGGCCATGATCGACCAGGGCGTGACCAGGTTGATCACTTCCACCACCACCACGCTCTGCCCCGGCGGCACCAGGAACCCGGCCGGCAGCGCGGCGCGGCCCGCGACCTCTGCGGTGAGGCCGGCATCGCCGCGCGAGCAGGTCCAGGCCACGCTGTTGCCGCCCGAGCTGCCGCTGACCACGCTGATGACGGTGCGTGCCCGGCCGGTGCCCGTGCCGTCGGACCAGGCGAGGACGGGCGCCGCGACCGCCTTCGCCGCATCGAACAGGCCGGCGATGTCGGCGGTCGTCAGCGCCTCCGCCTGGCTCGCCGCATTCGCGACCTCCGCCGCCGTGCGTTCCAGCCGGAACCAGGTGCGGATATGCAGCACGATCTCCGCCGTCGCGGTGAAGAGGATGATCAGCAGCGGGACGAGGATGGCGAATTCCACCGCCGCCGTGCCGCGCCGCGGGTCAGCCTGCCGGATAAGGCTCATTCTTCGCCAGGATCACGAAGTGGATCTGCAGCAGGCCGAGCGGCAGCAGCGCCCGGCCGAGGGGCGTCAGCCCGCGCCCGCGATAGACCACGGTGTAGCGGACGATATCGCCGGGCCCGCCGAGCCCGGGCTTCGCGGCCCCCGGCACCGCCAGCTGGCCGAAGCCCGGAACGCTCTCCACCGTCACCTCGAGCGCGCCGGCATCGAGCGGCAGCCCCGTGCTGGTGAGGATGACATTGGTAACATGGCCGGTCGCGGTCAGCCCCGGCGGCGGCGACTGCCCGGTCGCAGCCCAGCGCGAGGCCTCCCGCCCCCCGGCATCGAGCGCGGCGCCCACCGCGACCTGCCAGCAGACCTCCATGAGCAGCAGCAGCAGAATGAAGAAGGCCGAGCCGACCAGGGCGAATTCCACCGCCGTGGTGCCGCGCCGGTCGGGCCCGAGCCGGGCGCCCCTTCCGGCGAAAGCCACGCGCCCGCTCACCACAGCCGGGACGCCTGCAGCATCGCCGGCCCGGCGACGACCAGGAACAGGGTCGGCAGGATGCAGAGGATCATCGGCACGGTCAGCAGCACCGGCAGCCGCGCCGCCCGCGCCTCGAACCGCACCAGCTGCTCGTGCCGCATCTCGGCTGAGAGGGTGCGCAGCGCCTGGGTCAGCGGCGTGCCGTATTGCAGCGTCTGCGCGAGCGTCATGCCGAGGCGCCGCAGCAGGTCGAGCCGTGTGCGCTCCGCCATGTTCAGCAGCGCCGCGCGCCGGTCCGCCAGGATCCGCAACTCGCTGCCGCAGAGGGCGAATTCGGTGGCGATGGCGCGGTTGGCCGGGCGGATCTCGATCGCCACCCGCTCGATCGCACCCTCCAGCGCCAGCCCGGCTTCCGAGCAGATGACCATGAGGTCGAGCGCATCGGGCAGGCCCCGCTCCAGCTCTCGCAGATAGCGCGTGCGCAGGCGCTTCGCGACCAGGTCCGGCGTCAGCAGCCCGCCGATGGCGGCGGCCAGCAGCCCCAGGGTCCAGGCCATCTGCCCGGCGCCGAGGAGATGCAGCGCCGCGGCCATGGCCAGCGGCAGGCCCAGGAAGAGCAGCACCTTGCCGCCCACGAAGATGGCCAGCGCCCGGTCGCCGCGGAAGCCGGCGGCCATCAGGGTCTGCTCCAGCTCCGTGACCGTGCGGCCCGAGAGCACCCCGCTGCCCGTCAGCCCCCGCCCGATGGCGGCAAGGCCGCGCAGCAGCATCCGCCGCGCCGACCAGGGCAGCGCCACCTGGTCGATGCCCGCGCTGCGCTGCACCGCAAGCAGCCGTTCCCCCAGGCGCTGGTCGCGCGCGATGGCGCGCAGCAGCCAGGCCACCAGCAGCCCGAAGCCGAGCAGCGCCCCCGCGCTGGCGGCGACCAGCGCGGGCGTCATGACAGCGCCCGCCGGATCATGCCGCGCATCAGCAGGATGCCGGCGACGAGCAGCCCGATGGCCGCCGCCAGGATCTGCTGCCCGCCCGGGTCGCTGAACAGCAGGGCGATGTAGCCCGGGCTCAGCACCGCCAGCACGCCGCAGGTGAAGAAGGGCAGCGCCGCGAGGATGCCGGCCGAGGTCCGCGCCTCGGCGGCGAGCGCATAGCCGCGCTCCTTCAGCGCGACGCGCTTGCGGATGACCTCTGCCAGGTTCTCCAGGGTCTCGCTGAGGCCGCCGCCGGTCTGGCTCTGCAGGGCGAGGGCGGTGGCGAAGAAGCGGTATTCCGGCACGCCGGTGCGGTGCGCCGTCTCGGCCAGCGCCTGTTCCAGCGGCAGGCCGATGGACAGCCGGTCGGCGATGCGCTGGAACTCGGCCGCCGTCTCCGGCGGCGCCTCCTGCGCCACGCTGCGGATCGCCTCGCTGACCGGGATGCCGACGCGGACGGCGCGCGTGATCATGCCGAGCGCATCGGGGAATTGCCGGAACAGCGTCTCCCGCCGCCGCGCATCCAGCCAGCCGAAGGCGGCACGGCAGAACAGGAACCAGAAGGCGGGCATGGCCAGCAGCAGCGCATCGCCGCCGAGCGCCGCCAGCAGGCCCGCGGCGGCCCGCGCCAGGGGCAAGGCCACCAGCAGGATGATCCACCAGCGGACGGGGTAGGCCGCCGCGCGCTCCAGCCTGAGGCCGAGGAGTTCCAGGGCGCGGGCCAGCCAGGGCAGTTCCGCCAGCCCGCGCAGCCGGTCCTGCCGCAGCGTGGCGGCGAGGCCCGCCGGCCGGTGCGGGCCGACCACGGCCAGCAGGCGCGCCCGGCGCTGGTCCTGCCGCTTCAGCGCGCCGAGTCCAAGCGTGACCGCGAGGCCGAGGCCGAGCAGCCCCGCCCCCGCGGCCAGCAGGCCGGGCGGCAGGCCGCTCACCGCTCCGCCTCCTCCAGTGCGGCGGCCCAGGCGCGGTCCAGGCCGAAATAGGCCAGCCGCGGCAGGAAGGCCGGGCGGGCGCGGCTGACCCGCCAGCGGACTCGCAGCCGCCCCTCGGCCTCCTCGCCCTCATGCTCCAGCGCGAAGATGTCGTTCAGGGTGAAGACATCGCCTTCCAGCCCCACCAGCTCCGTCACCTGCACCACGCGGCGCGCGCCGTCGCGCTGCCGCTCCACCTGCAGGATCAGGTCCACGGCGCTGGCGATCTGGGTGCGGATGGCGCGCACGGGCAGGCCGAAGCTGCCCATCATCACCATGTTCTCGATGCGGGTAAGCGCATCGCGCGCGGTGTTCGCGTGGATGGTGCTCATGCTGCCGTCATGGCCGGTATTCATGGCCTGCAGCATGTCGAAGGCCTCCGCCCCGCGGCACTCGCCGAGGATGATGCGATCGGGGCGCATGCGCAGCGCGTTGCGGACGAGGTCGCGCTGCGTGACCTCCCCCCGGCCCTCGAGGCTCGGCGGCCGCGTCTCCAGTCGCACCACATGCGGCTGCTGCAGCTGCAGCTCGGCAGCGTCCTCCACGGTCACGATGCGCTCGCCATGGTCGATCATGCGGCTCAGCGCATTCAGCATGGTGGTCTTGCCGGAGCCGGTGCCACCCGAGATGACGATGTTCAGCCGGCAGCGCGCCGCCACCTGCAGGGCCTTGGCCATTGGCCGGGTCAGCGCGCCGAACTCCACCAGCTTGTCGAAATCGATCACCCGGCGGGCAAATTTCCGGATGGACATGGCAGGCCCGTCCAGCGCCAGCGGCGGGAAGACGATATTCACGCGGCTGCCATCCGCGAGCCGCGCATCCACCATCGGGCTGCTCTCATCGATCCGGCGGCCCACCGCGGCGGCGATGCGCTGGGCGATGTTCGCCAGGTGCTGGTTGTCCCGGAAGCGGATGCCGGAGAGCACGACCTTGCCGCGCTGCTCGACGAAGACCTTGTCATGGCCGTTGACCATGATGTCCGTGATGGTCTCGTCCTCCAGCAGCGGCTCCAGCGGGCCGAGGCCGAGCATGTCATCGACAAGGTCGAGGGCGAGCTGGCGCTGCTCCCGCGCGTTGAGCTGCAGGCGCTGTTCGGTCGCGACCTCCGCCAGCAGCCGCTCCACCTCGGTGGCCAGGCGGTCCGGCGCCATGCTGGCGACGGTCGCGGGATCGATGCGGGCGAGGCAGAGGGCCCGCAGCTCCGCCAGCGGCGCGCCGGTGGCCGGGGGGCGGGCGGCAGGCGTGGCGGCTGGGGCGACCTCCGGCGTCGGGCGTGCCACCGGACTGGGCGTCGGTTCCGGCCGGCGGCGGCCGAAGGCGGGGACGAGGGCGTTGCTCATCGGCGGAACCAGCCCCGGCGGGGCATGGCCTCGGCGCCGACGCCGCCCGCCGCGCGCGCCAGGGCCGCGATTGCCTCCCGCACCGGCCCGCCGGAGGATGCCGCGGGCTGGCCGAGCGTCGCCGCCTCCTCCAGCCGCTTCGGCAGGTCGGGCAGGGTGATGTCGGGCTCCAGCTTCAGCGCCTCCGCCACCTGCCTGGAGGAAAGGCCGCCCTTGCGGCCGGCACGGTTCAGCACCAGCAAGGGCCGGTGCGCCTGACCCGGCCCGGGTTCGAGTTGCAGCAGCCGCAAGGTGTCGCGCAGGCAGGCGAGCGTCGGCTCCAGCACCAGGATCCGGTGCTGCGCCAGGTCGAGCAGCGCGCGGCCGAAGCCCGCCGGGGCGAAGGGCGCGTCGGCGACGATGAAATTGTAGCGGCGGCGCAGCATGGCGGCGAGCCGCTCGGCCGCGCCGGGCGCTTCGGCCAGCGGGGCGGCCAGCGGCTCCTCCGCCGCCAGCAGGTGCAGGCGGTCGCCGGCCGGCATGGCGGCGCGCTCGACGAAGAGCTCATCGACGCGGTCCGGATGCTCGATGGCGTTGCGCAGCCCGGGCCCGGCCTGGGCGGCGAGCAGCAGCGCCTGGATGCCGCGATGCAGGTCGGCATCCAGCACCACGGTATGCCGCTGCGCGACCGCGCCCAGATACCAGCCGAGATTGGCCGCTATGGTGGAGGCGCCGACGCCGCCGCGCACGCCCGTCACGGTCAGCAGCCGCCCGCCCCGGGCCGGCACCGCGGCGAAGCGCCGGCGGGCCACGACCGGGCCGAAATGCTCGGCCACCATCGCCGCCGTCAGCGGCTTGTAGAGATAATCGGCAACGCCGAGGCCGCGGGTGAGTTGGCGGTAGAAGCCGACATCCTCGCGGTCCCCCACCACCAGGACGCGCACATCGGGCTCGACCACCTGGGAGAGGTCCTCCAGTGCGGCGAGCGGCTGTGGGTGACCGGCGACATCCACCACCAGCGTCCAGGGGGTGGGCATCTCCCGCAGGGCGGCGATGGCGCGCTGGATGTCGGCGCGACGGAACTCGGCCTCCTGCCGGATGGAGTCGGACAGGCCGGTGCGCAGCGCCTCCTCGGTCTCGGCATCCGCTGCGAAGCAGACCAGCGCCTGCCGCTCCGGCCGGTGCTGCGCCTCCTCCGGCGCCTCGGGAAAGGCATGGTCCGGCATCAGGAACCGCCCCCCGGGCCGGCGCCGGGCAGGGTGATGATGCGGGCGACGCCGATATCCGGCAGCGGCTTCACCCGGTCCGCCCGCAGCCGCTCGATGGCGCCGGCGGCCGCGGCACCGGTGCCGCCTTCCGCGCCGGTGCCGCGCACCAGCTCGGCCGGGCGGGCGACCATGACGGCCAGGTTCTGGTCGTTCACGCCGGCCGGGCGCCATGCGCCCTCCCGCCGGTAGGGATCGAAGGCCTCGCAGCCGGCGGTCATGGCCGGCAGCAGCAGGAGCATGGGCAGGCGGATGCGCATGGTGCCCTCCCTCTCAGTTCAGGCCGAACCCGGCCTCGCCGGGCAGGCGCGGCGGCAGGCCGCGCTGCCGGGCGATCTGGCGGAACAGCAGTACGCGTTCCGCATCATAGGGCGGGACATAGCGGTCGGTCGGCGCGCGCAGCGCGGCGGCGTCGCTGCTCGGGCGGACAACATAGGGGGTGATGATGATCACCAGCTCGGTCTCGTTCCGCTGGAACCGGTCGGAGCGGAAGAGCGCGCCGAGCACCGGCATCTCCCCGATGCCGGGCAGGGCGCGGCCAAGGGTCCGGGCATTGTCCTGCAGCAGGCCGGCGATGGCGAAGCTCTGGCCGCTGCCCAGCTCCACCGTCGTCTCCGCCCGCCGCACGGTCAGCGCCGGGATCTGGATGGAGGAATTGCCGGAGGCGAGGCGCACCGCGCCCTGGTCGGTCAGCTCGCTCACCTCCGGCCGGACGCGCAGGCTGATGCGACCCTGCGACATCACGGTCGGCACGAAGGCGAGGCTGACGCCGTACTGCTTGAACTGGATGGTGACGACATTGTCCCGCAGCGCGACGGGGATGGGAAACTCGCCGCCCGCGAGGAAGCTTGCCGTCTCGCCGCTCATCGCCGTCAGGTTCGGCTCGGCCAGCACGGTGATCAGCCGGTCCTGCGCCAGCGCATCGATCACCGCGTTCACGTCGTTGCTGCGGTTGTCGGTCGCGCGGAGGAGAAGCTGGCTGGACGGGTTCACCACATCCAGCAGCGCGTTGCGCGTCACCAGGCCGAAGGCGAAATTGCCGGAGCGGCCGAGCGCCTGCCAATCGACGCCGAGCTGCCGCGTCACCTCGCGCGAGACCTCGGCGATGCGGACGCGCAGATTGACCTGCACCTGGCCGAGCACGGTGAGGCGGTTGTCGAGCTGCTGCCCCTCCGCCAGGTAGCCGCGGGCGATCGCCGCGGCCTGCTCGGCCTCGGCGGCCGTCGCCACCTCCCCCAGCAGGGCGATGCCGTTGCCGCGGGCTTCGGCCCGCACGCGCTGGCCCGGGAGCAGCCGCGAAAGCGTCGCCTGCGCCTCCGCCGCGCCGAAGCCGGAGGGGCGCACCGTGACCTCATACTGCGCGACCGGCGCGCCCTGGCCGTCGAGGGCGGCAATGGTGGTGCGGCCCGGCGCGACGCCAAACAGGAAAAGGCTGGTCGGGCTGGCCGGCCGTACCTCCAGCACCCGCGGGTCGGCGGCGAAGACCGAACCGGCGGCGCGGCCGAGCTGCAGGATGCGCCCGGCCCCGGCCTCGATGGTCAATGGCTGGCCGGCCTGCAGCGTGGCGCTGTTCTCCTGCGTCACCTGCCGCATGGGCGGCGCGGCGGGGCGGGCGGGCGGCGCTTCCTGCGCCGCGGCGATGGCGGGCAGCAAAAGCAGTAAGCCAGCGATGCGCATCAGAAGCGGAACTCCTCGCGTTTTGCGGCGCCCTGGAAGATCTGCAGGGTCTGCGGCGGCGCCTCCGCCACGCCGCGCCCGGCGCGCAGCGCGGGGGAGACATCGCCGCCCCAGGTGATGGCAGGCATGGCTTCGGCGGTGCCTTCCCCGCCGGTGGCGGAGCGGACGATGAGCGAGAGCCGGCCGAGCCGCGTGGCGACCGCCACGCGCTCCGCCTGCTTCTGCGTCACCTCCAGCGTCACCGTGCGGACCTGCCGGTTGCCCTCCGGCCCATCGCCCATGGCGCCCTGGACCAGCGCCTGGTCGATGGCGATGACCCGCACATCCGGCAGCACCGTCTCCCCCGCCACGCGACGATGGAGCGGCAGGCCTTCGTCGTTGATCTGCTGGGTCAGCACCACATCCACCCGGTCGCCCGGCCAGATCAGCCCGGCGGTGCCGGAGACGGCATCGACGCCGACCGAGACCGCCCGCATGTCCGGGCCCAGCACGGCGGCGAGGAAGCCGCGATCGCCCGGGCGCAGCACATCCTCCGTCAGCATCGGGTCGCCCTGCGGCAGGCTGCGGCGGACCATGGCGCCGAAGAGCTCGGACCGCGCCTCCCGGCTGTCCCGCCGGGCGCCAGCGGGGGCGGCATCCACCTCCATCTCCTGGCTGGCGAAATCCTCCGGCTTGATCAGGGTACCCGCGCGCAGCGGCCGCGCGGCGACCAGGAACATCGCCCTGGCCGGGGGCGGCGGCGCCTCGGCCACCGGAGTCTCGGCGGGGCGCAGGCTGACCCAGGCGACGCCGCCGAAGCCAACCAGGCCGAGCAGGAGAAGGCCGAAGAGGAGGGTGCGGAGGAGCATGGCGCCGAGCTTCAGGGGAGGAGGGTGAAGAAAGTCCCAAGCGCGATGGCGACCGCGTAGGGCAGCGGCCCGCCGCGGCGGATGCGCCAGGCCTCGGCCCGCAGCGCGCGGGCGCCCAGGGCGGCGGGGCGCGGCGCGCCGGGCGCGGGCAGCAGCGGGCGCAGGCCGAGATAGAGCAGGCCGAGCAGGCCGCCGGCGATCGCCACGGCGAGGATCAGGCCGGGCACCGCGGCGGGCGGGGGCAGCAGGGCGCAGGCCGCCAGCAGCTTCACGTCGCCGCCCCCCATGGCGCCGGCCCGCCAGGCGAGCAGGGCGAGCAGGAAGACGAGCGCGGCGGCCAGCAGGCCGGGCGCCAGGTCACCCGCCAGGGCGCGCAGGACCAGGCCGGCCACGGCGATGGCGAGAGGGAGCGCGTTGGGGATGGTGCGCGCCACGATGTCGTGCAGCGCCGCCGTCAGCAGGGCCAAGCCGGCCGGGACCAGGGCAAGGAGCGTCATGGGCGGGTGGGGCGGGTGGGGCGGTGGCCGGCGGGACGGGTGGCCCCGCCGGCGACCGACCTCAAGTGCCGGCGATGCGGTTCGCGATGTTCTGGAACATGGCGGAGGCGTTGGTGCCGAGCGCGGCGACGGCGCCGATGATGACGGTCGCGATCAGCGCGGCGATCAGGCCGTATTCGAGCGCTGTGACGCCCTTGCGGTCGGTGACCAGGGCACGGGCGGAAAGGTAGAGCGACGTCAGGGACATGGGACCTCCTTCATGCCGGCAGGCGGCAGTGGGTGGCGGCCCGGCGCTGGGCCAGGTCGTCCGGCAAGGGTCGGCATCAACCAAAAGCCGGTGGAGGAGTCCTATTTTTTTCGACGAGACGAAGGCAATCGAGACTATGATTTACTTTTTTCAACATAGGGCGAAAAAGGTTTATAAAACCACAATCACTGATTGTGGGTAGGCCCTGCGGCGCGTGGCGTGACGACCCGCGGCAGGAGGGGTGGGCCGGACCGTGGCATGGGGGATGGCAGGGCGGTCAGCCCCGCGGAGGCGACAGCGCGTGGAATGATGACCGGCACGCGCAGCGCGGCCGTGGACAGCAAGGGGGCGACCGGATCCCCACGCATCGGCATGCCGGTCGCCACGCGCAAGGCTGCGGCCGGGCCGGGCGCCTGCGCCGCCGGGGCGATGCCCTGGCCGGCGAGGTCGGCCAGCACGCGCAGCCGGTAGGCCTCGCCGCGCGCCGGCGTGGCGGAATGGTACCAGGCGATCGCCCGGCTCCACGCACCGCCCGCAGATGCAGTTGCCGCAGGAAGCGGGCGGCATAGCGGGCATTCGCCAGGGGATCGAAGGCGTCCTCCAGCGAGGCGAAGGCGTCCGGGTGGTGCAGCAGGTTCACCTGCAGGCAGCCGACATCGATGGAGCGGAGGCCGCGCGCCTGCAGCGCCGTGACGGCGGCGACGGCCTCGGCGCGGGTCGCCGCGAGCATCCCCATGCCGGCGGCGTTGAGCGCCCAGGGCCAAGGCTCGATCCGACCGGTCGCCGGGTCCCGCCTTCCGCTCTCGGTCCGGGCGATGGCGAGCAGCAGCCCGGGGGGGAGGGCGGCGTCCTGCTCCGCCCTCTCCACCGCCGTCCGGCAGGCGGTCCAATCGCCGGCGGCCGCGCCCGGGGAGGCGATCAGCAGCAGGACAGCACACAGCCAGCTTACCCTTCGGCTCATCATTACGCGGGTATAGGGCAAGGGACTGACCAGACCGCCAATGAGAGGCCCGCCTGCCGATGCCCCGTTTCCTGCGCTACGAGGATGCGCTTGCCTGGGTCCGCGGCCGCACCCGCCTGACGGCGGAGGACCTGGCCAGGGGGCTGGATGCCTCGCCGGCGACGGCCGCCACCTTCCTGCGGCGGATGGAGGCGGAGGGGGTGATCGGGCTGGCCGGGCCGGATGGCGCGCATCCCGTGCTGGGCGAGCGCCGCCGGCGCTGGTCGGCCGAGCCGTCGCCCGTGACCTCCGACCCCTGGGCCGAGCTGGCGCGGCTGCGCGCGGAGGCGGCGGCGGCGGCGCACCGGGCGGAGGTGGCGGAGGCCCGGCTGGCCGCGCATGCCGCGCCGGGCGAGCGGATTGCGGTGCTGCGCCGGCTGCTGGTGCGGGAACTGCACCCGGACTCCGCCGCCCCGGTCGATGATCCCGGCCTGCAGGCCGCCTATGCCGAGGTCTTCAAGCGCGTCTGGCCGAGGATCGAGCGTGTCCTGGATGGCGAGCCGGACAGTGCTGCGGCTCAGGCCGGATCAGGGGGTGCCTGACCCTGGCATGGCGGCGCGGGGGGATCGGACGCACGCTCTCCGATGGCCGCTCCCTCATGGCCGCGGCGGCGCATCCTTCCCGGTCAGATACCCCGCCAGCCCCAGCGCCAGCGCCGCGGCCAGCGTCCCGAAGGCGATCGGCCAGGCTGCGCCGCCCGGCGCGATGGCCACCGCCCATCCCGTCAGCGCCGGCAGGGCCGCGCTGCCCAGGGTCTGCGCCAGGTTTACCGTCGTCGCGCCGCGCCCGACCAGGTGGTCCGGGAAGAGCGACCGTCCATGCGCCACGACCACGACCGGGTAGCAGGAGAGCAGGCAGAGCCCGACCAGCAGGGAGATGGCGGCCGACAGGGGCGGCCGCGGCCAGAGCGCGAGGGCGAGCAGCACCAGCACCGCCCCGCTCGCCATGCCCGCGACCAGCCATTTGCGGGTGTTCAGCCGCCGCTCCAGCGGCCCCACGCCGAGCAGGCCGAGGACGAGCGCCAGCCCCATGGCGAAGAGCACGGCGCCGCGCGGCCCCGGCGCCAGCCCGTGGACCTCCGCCAACCAGGGCCCGGCCCAGACTGCCAGCACGGTCGCCATGACGGCATAGCCGACCAGGTGCATGGCGAGCACCGGCAGCAGGCCAGGCGTCCCCCACACCGTGAGCTGGCCGCGCAGCGCGCCCGCCAGGGTCTCGGCCGGCCGCACCGGCGGCGGGCGGTCCGGCGGGTCGTCCCGCACCCAGACCCACCAGAGGGCGCCGAGGCCCAGGGTGACCGCGGCCGAGAGGGCATAGGCGCCGCGCCAGCCGAAGGCCCCGGCCGCCGCGGCGAAGGGCGCGCCCGCCAGCAGGATGCCGCCCTGGCTGAGGGCGAAGACCCGGGCGAGGGCGGTGGTCAGGCCGGCGCCGGCATGCCAGCGGGCGCAGAGCACGACCGAGGCCATGAAGGAGGCGGCGGAGCCAAGGCCGAGCAGGAAGCGCGCGCCGAGGAACCAGGCGGCATCCGGCGCCAGCGCCTGGCCGAGCGCGCCGAGTGCCGCGGGCGCGGTCAGCCAGGTGACGGTCCGCCGCGGCCCGATCCGGTCCAGCGCCAGGCCGACCGGCACCTGCAGCAGCAGCAGGGCCAGGAAGAAGGCGCCGTTCGCCGCCCCCAGCAGCGCCGGGCCGGCGCCGAGCGAGGCCGCGAGCTCCGGCCCCACCACGCCGAGCGCGGCGCGGTGGAACTGGCTGGCGCTGGTCATCAGCGCAAGCGCCAGCAGCAGCTTCGCGGCCGGGGAGAGGCCGGCCGTGGCGTGGGCGGCGGTCGCCTCGCCCGGCATCAGGCGGCGACCCCGAGCGCCTCGCCGAGCCGGCGGGCGCCTTCCGGCGTCAGCGCCAGGCGGCGCCGCGCCAGCGAGTCGCCCTCCTCCCGGCCGGGCAGGCGCGCGACCCAGTGGCGGCGGAGGCAGCAGGCGGCGATCTCCCGCCCCAGCCCGCCCGCCAGATGCGCCCGGCGCTCCGACCAGTCCATGCAATCGCAGGCGAAGCGCCGGGCGCGCCGGGCGGCGGGGAGATCGACGCCGAGCGCGGCGAGGCCGGCCTCGCCCGCCGGGGTGGCGGCCCAGCCGCCGGGGGCGGGGGCGATCCAGCCGCGGCCGGTCAGGCCGGCATGCAGCGCGACGCCGAGCCGGCCCGCGAGGTGGTCGTAGCAGAGGCGGGCGGCGCGGAAGGCATCGCCATGCGGCCAGCGGCGGGCCACCGGCGCGACATCGGCGGCGAGGCCGCCGAGCGTCTCGATCGCGGCCGCGACCTCCTCCGAGGCCAGGCGATGGTAGCGGTGCCGGCCCTGGGGATGGACGGCGACCAGCCCGCCCTCGACCAGCCGGGCGAGATGGGCGCTGGCGGCGGGGGCGCCGATGCCGGCGACCCGGGCGAGCTCCCCGGCGGTCAGCGCCTCGCCCGAGAGCAGGGCCTGCAGCATGGCGGCGCGCGGGGGCTCGGCCATCAGGGCGGCGGTGGCGGCGAAGGCGGCGGGGCTGGTCATGCCGGCAGCCTAGCGCGGCCCGTGGCGCGGTGCTTCGGGCCCGTGCGAAGGACAGGGGCGGTCCGATGCCCTAAGGGAGTCCCGGCCCGCCCGGCAGGATGGCGGCGGGGCGCGGCAGCAAGCGGGCGAGGGAGGAGCGGGATGATCGCGGTGATCTTCGAGGTCGAGCCGGCCGAGGGACAGTTCGAGGCCTATCTGGACCACGCCGCCCGGCTGAAGCCGGAGCTGGAGAAGGTGCCCGGCTTCATCTCGGTGGAGCGCTTCCGCAGCCTGACCAACCCGCAGAAGCTGCTCAGCCTCTCCTTCTGGGAGGACGAGGCGGCCGTCGCCTGCTGGCGGGGCCATCCGACGCATCGCGGGTCCCAGGCGGCGGGGCGGGAGGGGATCTTCGCCGGCTACCGGCTGCGTGTCGCGGCGGTGCTGCGGGACTACGGGATGACGGAGCGGCGGGAGCAGGCTCCGGAGGATTCGCGGGCCGTGCATGGGTGGTAGGGGCAGCGGGCTGTCCTGCCCGGGCCCGAGAAATGCCCTTGCAGGCCGGATCACAATTTCGTATGCAATCTACAGATCGCGTTTTCGTGAGGTCTGCCCGATCCGCAGTGCTTCCCGTCCGCGTGCAACCCGATGGTCCAGAACGGAACCGATCGAATTCCCAAGCGCTAGCGGCATCAAACCCCGCCACCCATTCGCGGAGCCCATCCATGTCCCAGGTCATTCCCTTCCGTCCCGCCCAGACCGTCTCCCACCACCCCGCCGACATCGCCGCCCTGTCCGCGCGGCTGATCCAGGTGGAGAGCGCCGAGACCAGTGACGAGGACCTGCTGGACCTGCTGATGGAGGCGGAGCTGGCGGCGCTGAACGCGCTGGCCAAGGCGCAGGCGGTGACGGCGGGGGAGGTGGTGCTGAAGCTGACGGCGCTGGTGCGGCGGCTGGGCGAGGAGCGCGACGGCCCGCTCTGCGAGGGCGAGCTGGGGCTGCTGCGCTCGACGCTGCGCGACATGCAGCGCCTGGAGGCCACCGTGCCGGTGGCGGCCGCGACCGCCTGACCGGGATGGCGGCTGCCCTTGCCGGGGACGCAGGGGCAGGCCGGATCGGGATGCCGCCCGCGCCGCCTGGTGCTGGCGGCTGCGGCCCACCGGGGGCCTGATGCCCGGCGATTTCAGGGAAAGCCGTATTTCGAGATACCATCGCCATGGCCGGGCCAGTCCCGGCCATGGCTTTTTTGCGTCCGCGGCAGCCGGGCCCGGGGCCGGTCAGGCCGGTCCGCGATCGGCCCTGCCCTGCGCCGGCCGAAAAAGGCCGGGCGGGAGGGCGCGCAGGCCCTCCCGGTCCTGGCTCAGCGCTTCCACCACCCGCGGCGGCGTGGCGCATCCTCGCTCAGCGCATCCACGCTGATCGGCTGGATCACCGGGCCCTGCACCACGGCATCCGCGGGCGCAGGTGCCGGCTCCGTCACGGCGGCGGCGGTGGGCTCCGGTGCAGGCTCGGCCGTGGGTGCGGTGGCGGTGGCGGGCTCGGGTTCGGGCTCGGCCGCAGGGGCAGCGGGCTCCGAGACCGGCTCCGGTGCCGGCTCAGGGGCTGGCGCCGCCATGGCCTCGGCCGCGGGCGGGGGCTCCGCCGGGCTTGCCGCCGGCGCGGGTTCCGGCGGGCCGGCCTCCGCCGCCGGCATGGGCACCGGCGCGGCAAGCGCGCCTTCGGTCAGCCCGGCTTCCGGCGCGGGTGCGGTCGCCTCGGCCGCGGGCGGCGCCGCCTCGGCCAGCGGCTCCGGGGCCTGCATGGCCGGCGCCTCCGCCGGTTCGGCAGGCATGACGGCCGGCGCCGCGGCATGTGCCCGGCGGCTTGCCGCCGCGGCGGCCTCGGCGGCGGCCTCGGCGGCCTCCATCGCGGCCAGGATGTCATCCACATGCCCGGCGAAGGGGTCGGCCGGGGTCGGGCCTATATAGCGCGGCGCGGGCGGCTCGGCGGGGCGCGGCGGCGCCTCGGCCTGCGGGCGGCCCTCCGGCGCGCCACGGCCACGGCGGCCACGGCGGCGGCGGCGCTGGCCCTCGCGGGCCGCCTCGCCATCGGCATCCTCGGCCGGTTCGGTCCCGGCTTCCACCGCATCGGCCGACATCTCGACCTCGGCCTCCGCCGCGCCTTCGGCCGGCATGGCCTCCGTCTCGGCCTCGGCCGGAGCTTCCGCCTCCTCCTCCTCGCCTTCCTCGCCATCGCCCTCGCCGGCGGCGTCCTGCCCGGCCTCGGCGTCCGGACGGGCGCCATTGCCGGTCCGGCGGCGGCGGCGGCGGCGGCGGCGGCGATTCTCGCGCTCGGCCTCGGTCTCGCCCTCGGCGCGGGCCGGGACCTCGGTGGCCGCCTCGGCCTCGGCCTCCTCCGGCTCTGCCTCCTCGGCCTCCTCCGGCTCGGGCGCGTAATCCATGCGCAGCGCGGCGGGCGGGGCTTCGACCGGGCGGGCCGGGTCGGCGGCGCGCAGCCGCTCGATCCTGAGTGCGGGCGGCAGCAGCGTGTCGTCGGTCTCGAAGACCACGGCCATGCCGAAGCGCGCCTCGATCGCCGCCAGCTTGTCGCGCTTGCGGTTCAGCAGGTAGAGCGCGACCGTGCTGTGCGCGTGCACCGCGATCTCGGCGGCGCGGCGCCGGGCGCCCTCCTCCTCAATCGCCCGCAGCACCTGCAGCGCGCTGCTCTCGATGCTGCGGACCTGGCCGCGGCCCTGGCAATGCGGGCAGGTGACGAAGGTGGTCTCGGTCAGGCTGGGGCGCAGCCGCTGGCGCGACATCTCCAGCAGGCCGAAATGGCTGATCCGGCCGACCTGGATGCGGGCGCGGTCGTGCCGCAGCGCCTCCTTCAGCCGGCGCTCCACCATCCCGTCATGCTTGCTCGACTCCATGTCGATGAAGTCGATGACGATGAGGCCGGCGAGGTCCCGCAGGCGGAGCTGCCGGGCGATCTCGTCCGCCGCCTCCATGTTGGTGCGGAAGGCCGTGTCCTCGATATGCCGCTCGCGCGTCGCACGGCCCGAGTTGACGTCGATCGCGACCAGCGCCTCGGTCTGGTTGATGACGATGTAGCCGCCGGAGCGGAGCTGCACGGTCGGCGAGTGCATGGCATCGAGCTGCTGCTCGACCTGGTGCCGGGCGAAGAGGCCGCCGTCGCGGTAGAGCTGGATCTTGCGCGTCTGCTGCGGCATCAGCATGCGCATGAACTCGCGCGCCTCGCGGAAGGCGTCCTCGCCATCCACCAGCACCTCCTCCACGTCGCGGGAGAAGACGTCGCGGATGGAGCGCTTGATGAGGTCGGCTTCCTCGTAGATCAGCGCCGGCGCGGTGGATTGCAGCGTCCGCTCGCGGATGTTGTCCCACAGCCGCAGCAGGTACTCGCAGTCCCGCCGGATCTCGGGCTTCGGGCGGTTGGCGCCGGCGGTGCGGACGATCAGGCTCATGCCCTGCGGCAGGCCGAGCTCGTCGATCACCTCCCGCAGCCGCTTGCGGTCGGTGGCCGAGGTGATCTTGCGGGAGACGCCGCCGCCGCGCGGGCTGTTCGGCATCAGCACGGAAAAGCGGCCGGCCAGCGAGATGTAGGTGGTGAGCGCCGCGCCCTTCGTGCCGCGCTCCTCCTTCACCACCTGCACCAGCATGATCTGGCGGCGGCGGATGACTTCCTGGATCTTGTAGTGGCGGAGGAAGCGCGGCGGGATGCGGCGCTCGCGCGCCACGTCCTCGGTGCCCTCGCCGCCGATGGTCTCGGGCGGCGGCTGCTCCTCGGCCTCCTCCTCCGGCTCCGCGTGGTAGTGGCCGTTGGCGCGGCCGTTCGGCAGCGGGGCGGTGAGGTCGGGCTGCTCGCCCAGGCCGCGGGCCAGCGGGCGCGGGGCAGGCCGCTCGACCTCGATCTGCGGCAGGGGCGGGGGCTCGGCATCGACCGGCGGGGCGGCCTCGGCGGGGGCCTCCGCCCCGGCCGTCGCCATCTCGGGCACGGGCCCGGCCTGGACCGGTTCGGAGGGCGCGGCGGCCTCCGGGGCCGCGGCCGGCTCCGCCGGCGGGACCGCCGCCTCGCCGGCCTGGATCTCCGCGGCGGCGGCAGGCCCGGCTGCGGGCGCGTCCTCGGCGGCGGGGGCCTCCGCCGTCGCGGTCTCGGCCGCAGCCTGGAGTTCGACCTCGAGCGCGATCGGCGCCGCCTCGGCGGCGGCCTCGGCCTCGGGGGCCGGCTCCTCGGCCACCGCGGCCTCGGGCGTGGCGGCGGCGCGGTCCATCGGCGATTCCGGCGCCGCGTCCTCCTCCTCGTCCTCCTCCTCGCGGGCCTCGGCGGCCTGCATCTCCAGCAGGCGCTGCCGGTCGGCGACCGGGATCTGGTAGTAGTCCGGATGGATCTCGCTGAAGGCGAGGAAGCCGTGGCGGTTGCCGCCGTATTCCACGAAGGCGGCCTGCAGGCTGGGCTCCACCCGGACCACCTTGGCCAGGTAGATATTGCCTTTGAGGGGCCGCCTGGTTGCGGCCTCGAGGTCGAATTCCTCGAGCCGGTTGCCGTCCAGCACCACCACGCGGGTTTCTTCCGCGTGGGATGCGTCGATCAGCATGCGCTTGGTCATCGAAGCGGTGGCTCCGCGCCGCGCGGCACGGTGGTGCGGCACGGCGGATCGGGGTGGCGTGGCCCGATCGAGGACGACTGCGCGGCGCGGGCATCAGGCATGCGGCGGCGTCCCGTCCTCTCTCGGCGGGGCGGCCACGGGCAACCGGCGCGCCAGTCTCGGCATGCGGCGGTCGCCCGGGGCGGCGCCCCAGGTTCGTGCCCACGCGCCAAGGCGCGACGCCCGCATGGTCGCGGGCGAAGCGGCGTCGGTCACGCTGGCACCAGGGGCAGCCCCGAAAGCGTCAGGGGCCTGCCAAGGGTCAGGGCGCGACAGGTCCCGCGGGGACGAAGGCGGGCGAACCGGGCGGCCCTGAATGGGGCAGGACCCGGCATGGCGGCCCGGCGAAACGCGGGTGCGGCAGTGGACCGCCAACCCCAAGCCGGGCCTGTGCCGCGCGCCGCATCGGCGGCCCCCCAGCATGGGGTTGCGGCCTGCCGGCGCGGCTGCGCCCAAACCTCCGCCGGCAGCGGGCGCCGCCGGGGCGAATCACCATAGGCGACCGTCACAGGATTTCACAAGGCCGGCCTCGGTTGTCGTGGCCGCGACTCGCCCTGGTTTGGTAGATCATCTGCCGCATCGCGGGGGAAGATGCGGCGCATGGGACAGGATGAGGCCGGGTCGGGGGCTGGACCCGGGGCAGCGGCGGCAGGCGCCGCCTGGGGCCGCCGCGGGCTGCTGGCGCTGGCGGCCGCGCTGGTGGCCGGCCCGGCGGAGGGCGCGCGGCCGACGATCACGGCCTCTGGCGGCCGGACGCGGATCACCGTGCCACTGGGACGGCCGACTGCCTGGAAGCTGACCGCCGCGGCGGACCCGCCGCGGCTGCTGCTCGACCTGCCGGGCCCGCCCGTGCCGGGGCCGGCGCGGCAGGCCGGGACCGGGCTCGTCAGGGCGATCCAGCGCCAGGGCACGGGTTCGTCTCAACAAATCGTGATAACGCTGTCCCGGCCGGTCGGGCCGCCGATCCTGCGCGACTCGGGCGGGCGGCTGCTGATCGAACTCGCTCCCGGCCCGGCCGCCGGCTTCGCCCGCCTAGCCGATGGCCGCACCCTGGCCGCCGCCGCCCCACGCGGGCCGCTGCCGCTGGTCGTGCTGGACCCGGGCCATGGGGGCAAGGACCCGGGCGCCATCGGGGGGCGCGGGACGCAGGAGAAGCGCATCACCCTGGCCGCCGCGCTGGAACTGAAGCGGCAACTAGAAGCGGCCGGCCGCTGCCGCGTCCTGCTGACCCGCTCGCGCGACGTTTTCGTCCCGCTCGGCCAGCGAATCGAACTGGCGCGGCGGCGGGAGGCGGCGCTGTTCCTCTCCCTGCACGCGGATTCGGCGCCGGGTGCCCGCGGTGCGAGTGTCTACACCCTCTCTGAGACCGCGACCGACAGCTTCGCGGCCGCGCTCGCCCGGCGGGAGAACGCCGCCGACCGCGCCGGTGGGCTCCGCCTGCCCTCGGTCTCGCCGGAGGTGCAGCGCATCCTGCTCAGCCTGATGCGGCAGGAGACGCGCACGGGCTCCGAGCGGGTCGCCCGGCTGACCGTGTCGGCGTTGGACGGGGAGGTGCCGCTGCTGCCGAACACCCATCGCCGCGCCGGCTTCGTGGTGCTGAAGGCGCCGGACGTGCCCTCGGCGCTGGTCGAGATGGGCTTTCTCTCCCACCCGCAGGACGAGGCGGCGCTGAACCGGCCGGCGCACCGCGCCAGGCTGGCGGCGGCGCTGGCCGAGGCGGTGCACGGCTTCCTGGGCGCGCGGGGCGCGGTGGTGACCTGAGGCCGGCCGCCTGGCGGCGCGCGCCCATGGGCGGGCATGAGCGGCCGGGCGCCCGCCTCTGCCCAGCCTTCTGATGATCCATGGCGGATCGGCATCCGGTTCTGCACGCCAGCCGCTGGTCACCGCCGCACGCGCGATGCCGTGCGCCGGGTGATCCGGCCTTCCGCCTGAAGGCGCCGGTTGCGCCGCCCGGATGGGCTAGCTCGGCCAGCCTTTGCGCCAGGGGCGGCGCGACCCTGGAGGCCGGGACCATCGCGGCCGCCACGGGCAGGCCTCCCGCAGCGCAGGGCTATAAGTTGAATATTGGCGATCATTGATCAACTTTAATGCTGCGGTTCCTGCGTGCTCGCCGGATGCGCTAGCATAGACGCAACTATCTCAACGCGCGGATGATGTTGCCGCCGTTATCTTTCCCACAATCCCGCTATCCCTCTGTTGCTCACGATTTGCTGCAATCGCGTTCGTGCTCACTGCCGTTACTGCTGTCGCCCATCCTCACACCGGAGGGATCGGCGCCGGGTCCGGCGACGCCCCCACAAGACGGGACTGCAGCGCTTTGAGTGAAAGCATTCTCGCCCGCGCGGGCGGGCGCGCCTCCGACTATGTCCGGATCGCCCGGCCCGACCACTGGATCAAGAACATCTTCATGCTGCCCGGCGCGGCGCTGGCCATCGTGCTCGGCCGGGTCTGGGAGCCCGCGGCCTTCGGGGCGGTCGTCGCCGCCCTGGTCGCGCTCTGCCTGATCGCCAGCGCCAACTACACCATCAACGAGTATCTGGATGCCGCGACCGACCGGCACCACCCGTTGAAGCAGGCGCGGCCCGGGGCGCAGGGGCGGCTGGATGGCCGCCTGGTGGTGCTGCAATACCTGCTGCTGGCGGCGGCCGGGCTCGGCATCGCCATGTTCCTCGGCAAGCCCTTCCTGCTGACCGCCTGGGTGCTGCTCGGCATGGGCATCCTCTACAATGTCCCGCCGATCCGCACCAAGGACCGCGCCTATCTGGACGTGCTGTCCGAGAGCGTGAACAACCCGCTGCGGCTGCTGATGGGCTGGTTCGCCATCATCCCGGACGCGCTGCCGCCCTCCTCCCTCATCCTCGCCTACTGGATGGGCGGCGCCTTCCTGATGGCCATGAAGCGCTACAGCGAGTACCGCCGCATCGGCGATCCGAAGGTCGCCGGCGCCTATCGCCGCAGCTTCCGCGCCTATACCGAGGAGACGCTGCTCCTC
The DNA here is from genome assembly GCF_020523605.1 of Roseicella aerolata. Classification (GTDB taxonomy): domain Bacteria; phylum Pseudomonadota; class Alphaproteobacteria; order Acetobacterales; family Acetobacteraceae; genus Paracraurococcus; species Paracraurococcus aerolatus. The sequence goes on from NZ_JAJAQI010000003.1 coordinate 249,123, forward strand.
TCCTCCTTCTTCTATGCCCTGCTGGCGAGCTTCCTGCTCGGCGTCTTCCTGGTGAAGTACCGGATCGAATACGTCCTGGCGCTGCCCTTCTTCGCGCTCCTCTTCACCTGGTATCTGGCGATCGCGCTGCGGGCGGACTCGGCGGCCCAGGCGCCGGAGAAGCTGCACCGGGAACGCCGCTTCCTCGGCTTCTGCCTGCTGCTCACGGTGGTGGTCGCGGTGCTGACCTTCGTCGAACTGCCCTTCCTGGAGGCGCTCATGGTGCCCCTGCAGTACTGAGTGGCGGCGATCCCCATGCGCTGCGCATGGCTGCGCGGCGGGGGCCGGACGGGCAAAGGCCGGGCCTGCCTGCCGGCGGGTCCGGCGGGCCGGCAGCCAGCGGCGGGCGCAGCGTGAGCGACGCCAGCCTCCCCGGCGCGGCGCCGGCCACGCGACGCCGGGCGGCGTGGCGCGGCCTGCTGCCGCTCTGCCTCGCCCTGCCGCTGCTGCCCTTCCTCGCCGCCTCCGGCTTCCCGAGCCAAGACGGCCCCTCCCATATCGAGACGGCGCGCCTGCTCGAGCTGATCCGGGCCGGCGAGGCGCCGGTGGCCGCGCAATTCCTCGAGGAATTCGACCCCGGCCCGACCAATGTCCTCGCCCTGCAGGCGCTGTCCCTCCTGCTGCGGGTGCTGCCGCCGGCCCGGGCGGAATGGGCGATGGCGCTCGGCCTCACCCTGCTGCTGCTGGGCGCGGTGCTGCTGGCCCTGCGGCTGCTGCGCGGGCGGGCCGAGGATGCGGCGCTCGGCGCGCTGCTCTGCGCGCCGGTGATGCTCTACATGGGGTCCTTCAGCCTGGTGCTGGGGACGGCCTTCGCTTTCGTCGCGCTCGCCGCCGCCGCCCGCCTGCTGGCCGGGGGAGGGGCGGGCTTCGCGCTGCTCTTCCTGCTCGCCACCCTGCTGGGCTGTGCCGCCAACATCCAGGTCGCCATCCCGGTGCTGGCGGCGGCCTTCGGCGGCGTCGCCGGCGCCGCCCTGTGGCGCCGGCTGCGGGGCGGCCGGCTGGTCCTCACCCGGCCGGAGGCCAGGCTGCTCCTGGCCGCCCTGCCGGTGGTCGGGCTCGTCCTGCTCTACAAACTGACCATGGCGGGCGGGGATCTCGCGGAAGGCGCCAATTGGCACTACCCCCGGCAACTCGCCGCCCTGCTGTTCCGCGCCGACACGACCTGGTTCTGGTACAGCGACCTCGTCCTGTTCCTCCTGCTCAGCCTGGCGTTGTTCGGCGCCGTGGTGTGGTGGCTGTGGCGCGGCGCGGAGGCCGGCCGGGCCACCACCTCGCCGGCGCCCTGGGCGCTGGCCGGCAGCCTCGCCATCGCCGCCCTCATCCTGGTCCTGCCGACCGCCACCACGGCGGTGCCGCAGATCCCGAACCGGCTCGCGCCCTTCCTGCACTTCCTGCTCTTCCTCTGGTTCATGACCGCGGCGCTGCCCACGGGCTGGCGCCGGCTGGTGGTCGCCCTCGCCCTGGCCACCGGCCTGTCCCAGGCCGTCACGCGCAGCATCGGGCACCGGGTGCTGGAGGCGCGGATGGCGGAGATGGTCTCGGCCGAGGCGCAGGTGCCCGCGGGCTCGGTGCTGGAGGTAGTACGGATCTCCTGGCTGGCGTCCAATCCCGTCGCGCCGCATGACACGCCGGCGCATTACCTCGGCGGCTTCCGGCTGCGCTTCTCGCCCTTCATCCATCCCGGCCGCGGGACAGCCGGGCGCGACATCGCGGATCTCGGCAATTACCAGTTCATGCCGCGATGGCGGCTCTTCCGGCTGCGGCCGCGGCCGGAACTGGAGGACGTGCCGGGCTTCGGGCAGCTCGACTGGGCGATGCACAATCGCAGGATCACGGACGGCCTCGCGGGCCATCGCGACAGGCTGCGGGCTGCCGTGGGGCGGGACATTGACTATCTGATCGTCTGGCATGCGGGCGTGGATGCCACGGCGCGGGCGCAGGGCGACCCGGTGCTCGCCGCCTTCCTGGCGGATCTGGCGGCGGGCTTCGAGCCGGTCAGCCGCTCCGCGCCGGCGGGCTATGCGGAACTCTGGCGGCGCAAGCCGGAGGAGGCCGGACCGGCGCCCCTGGCCGGCATCCGGCCGGAGTGACCGCCTGCTGATGCTGCACGTGATCGCCGCTGAAGGCGAACCGGTGTATGAGGCCCGCCATGCCGTCCCGCAACAACCGTGTTGATCCGCCGCTGGATCCGAACGCCGCCCCGCATGCCGAAGGGCCGGCGGCGCCGCCGGCGCGCAGGCCGCGCAAGCCACGCCGGCGCAGCAGCCTGTTCGGCGGCTTCTTCCGCATCCTCTTCACCCTGGCCGCGGTCGGCATCCTCGCCGGCGGCGTCGCGGCCTTCGGCCTCTATCGCCACATCGCCGCAGACCTGCCGGATTACCGCTGGCTCGCCGACTACCAGCCGCCGCAGATGTCGCGCATTTATGCCGCCGACAGCCGGTTGCTGGCCGAGCTCGCCGCCGAGCGGCGGGTCTTCGTGCCGATCGAGGCCATCCCGCCGCGCCTGCAGGCCGCCTTCGTCAGCGCCGAGGACCAGCGCTTCTGGGAGCATCACGGCATCGACCCGCTCGGCATCCTGCGGGCCGTCATCACCAATATCGAGCAGTACGGCACGGGGCGGCGCATGGGTGGCGCCTCCACCATCACCCAGCAGGTCGCCAAGAACATGCTGGTCGGCAACGACCGCACCCTGATGCGCAAGGCGCGGGAGGCGATCCTCGCCTTCCGGATGGAGGAGGCGCTGCCGAAGGAGCGCATCCTCGAACTCTACCTGAACGAGATCTTCCTGGGCTACCAGGCCTATGGCGTGGCCGCCGCGGCGCAGGCCTATTTCAACAAGGGCCTCGATGAGCTGACGGTCGGCGAGATGGCCTTCCTCGGCGCCCTGCCCAAGGCGCCGAACAACTACAACCCGCTCCGCTTCCCCGAGGCCGCGCGGGCCCGGCGCGACTGGGTGCTGGACCGCATGGCGGAGGACGGCGCCATCACGCGAGAGGAAGCCGCCACCGCCAAGGCCGAGCCGATCGTCCCGCGCCCGACCCGCCGGCCGGAGGTCGTCGCGGTCGGCCAGCACTTCACCGAGGAGGTGCGGCGCGAGCTGATCAGCCGCTTCGGGCCGGAGCAGACCACCCAGGGCGGCCTCGTCGTCCGCACCAGCATGGAGCCGGCGCTGCAGGCCTCGACCGAGGCGGCGCTGCGCAACGGCCTCTCGGCCTATGACCGGCGGCGCGGCGGTTTCCGCGGGCCGGTCGCGCGGATCTCGGCCGGCGCGGCGGACTGGATGCCGCAGCTGGAGGCGGTGCAGCGCCCGGGCGGCTTGCTGCCGGAATGGCGGCTCGCCGTCGCGCTGGAGGTGCGGGAGCGCGAGGCGCGCCTGGGCTGGGTGGAGCGGCCCGACCCGCGCAGCCCCGCCCAGCCCCGCAGCGCGCTGCTGCCGCTGGAGGATGTGGCCTGGGCCCGCAAGGCGCTCGGCGAAGGCCGGCTCGGCCCGCCGCCGCGGCGGATGCAGGATGTGCTGACACCCGGCGATGTGGTGGCGGTGGAGGTGCTGCCGGGCACGCCGGCCCAAGGGGGCACACAGGGCCGCAGCCCGGCCCGGCCGGAGCGCCTGGCGCTGCGCCAGGTGCCGCAGATCGAGGGGGCGGTGGTCGCGCTCGACCCCGCCACCGGCCGCGTCCTGGCCATGGCCGGCGGCTGGTCCTTCGACAAGAGCCAGTTCAACCGCGCCACCCAGGCGCTGCGCCAGCCCGGCTCCTCCTTCAAGCCCTTCGTCTACCTGCCGGCGCTGGAGGCGGGGGTGCCGCCGAACCAGCGCTTCCTCGACGGGCCGATCGAGATCATGACGCCGCAGGGGGTCTGGCGGCCCTCCAACTACACCGAGGGCAGCTTCAACGGCTATGTCTCCATCCGCACGGCGCTGGAGAAGTCGCTGAACCTGGTCACCATCCGCCTCGCGCAGGAGGTCGGGATGGCCAAGGTCGCCGAGACCGCCGCGCGCTTCGGCGTGGTGGACGGCCTGCCGCGCTACCTCGCCAACTCGCTCGGCTCGGGCGAGACGACGGTGCTGCGCATGGCGGCCGCCTATGCCGGCTTCGTCAGCGGCGGGAAGAAGGTGACGCCCACCTTCATCGACAGCGTACAGGACCGCCGCGGCAAGGTGATCTGGCGCAGCGACGCCCGCGCCTGCCAGGGCTGCGACGCGCCGGCCCCGGCCGAGGCGCCGCCGGAACTGCAGGACGGCCGGCCGCAGATCACCGACCCGATCGCCGCCTACCAGATGGTCAACATCCTGACCGGCGTGGTGCAGCGCGGCACTGGCACCCGGGCGGGGCAGGGGCTGAACCGGCCGGTGGCGGGCAAGACCGGCACGACCAATGACTATGTGGACAACTGGTTCGTCGGCTTCACGCCGGACATCGTGGTCGCGGTCTGGCTGGGCTTCGACGAGCCGCATTCCCTCGGCAAGGGGGAGACGGGCGGGCAGAACGCCACGGTCGTCTTCCGGGAGGTCCTGGCGGCGGCGCTGAAGGACAGCCCGCCCGTGCCCTTCCGCGCCCCGCCCGGCGTCGCGCTGGTGCGCCTGCAGGATGGCGGCGCGACGATCATGGAAGCCTTCCGGCCGGGCACCGAGAACAGCGCCCAGGCGCCGGCGGAGGGCGGTGGGCGCGGCACGGCGGCCGGGCTCGATCAGGGGCTGGGCGGGCTGTACTGAGCGCCGGGCAGCGGGCGACGCCCCGGCAGGCCTGCCGGGGGGCGAGGAGGGCTTCGCCTCACCTCGGCGGCACGGCGGCCGGCGCGTTTCAGGACGCTGCCGCCGGCAATGGCCGGCCGAGCGAGGTGTCCGGCGGCTCAGCCCCTGAACGGCGCCGGCCGGTCCGGCGCCAGCTCCGCCGCCACCTGCCGGAAGGCCTCGCGGTAGTCGGTGGCGACCCGGAGGTCCACGCCCTCCTCCAGCGCCTCCGGCGCGAGGCCCGGCCAGGGCCCGAGATGCCGGCCCAGGCCGAAGCTCCGCTGGCCGCCGCCGCCGAAGGCGAAGACCGTCCCCGCCCGGCCGTGATCCGTCCCGCCGCTGCGGTTGGCGCGCAGCCGGCGGCCGAACTCGCTCGTCACCAGCACGGTCCAGCGCCGCGGCAGGTCGCGCAGATCGGCATCCAGGGCGGCGAGGCCGCGGGCCAGCACCCGCACGCGCCCCTCGAACCGCCCGGCCTGGCCCTCATGCGTGTCCCAGCCGCCGAGATCGACGGCCGCCGCCGTCAGGCCGGGATTGAGCTTCGCCACCTGGGCGACGGTCGAGAGGCTCCGGCCGAATTCCGCCGCCGGGCCATACTCCACCCCGGTGGCCGGGGCATAGGGCACCACCTGGCCGGCCGCATTGCGCGGCAGCACGCCATCGAGGCTCCGCAGGCTGGCGAGCGCCGACCGGCCGGCCTCGGCCACCGGACCGGCGGCCCCCGCATGCAGCGCCGCCAGCATCGCCGCGCCGAAGGCGCCGCCCGGCGGCTCCAGCCCGCGGGCGAGGGTCGGAATGGCGAGGCTGCGCCGGCCGCCGAGCAGCGCGGCGGCGGTCGCATCCTGGGCCGAGAGCGTGGCCACCGGCGCCGCGCCGCCTGCCGCCTCCGCCCAGGCCGCCAGCCAGCCGCTGCGGGGGACCGGTTCGCCCTGCCGTCCCTGGCCCCAGCCCATGATGGCCTGGGCCTCGAAATGGCTGCGGGTCGGCTGCGGCACGCCGGCGGCGGGCCAGATCGCCATCCGCCCCTCCCGCCAGATGGCGGCGAGCGGCGCGGCTTCCGGGTGGAGGCGGAAATCCGTGTCCGGGGAGGCGTCCAGCCGCGCGCCGGCCCGCTCGCCCTCGGCGGCCGTGCGCAGGGAGGCGACGCGGAGATCGACGAAATGCGGGTCATCCGCCGGGGAGAGGAAGTGCAGCCCATCCATCCCGCCACGCAGGAAGACCAGGATGAGCAGCGGCACCTCCCGCGCCGCCGCCGGGCTGGCGAAGGCCATCCCGCGCAGCCCCGGCAGGGCGGCGGCGGCGAGGCCGGCCCGCAGCAGGCCGCGGCGGCCGAGCAGCATCGTCATGGCGCGGTCTCTCCCTTGCCGTGAATTCCTTCGGGGCCGGCCCGGCCTGCCATGCCGCTCACGACCGCTGGAAGGCCGGCGCGGCCAGCACCCAGCCGGCCAGTTCCGCCACCTCGGCCGGGCCGGGCCGCTCGCCGCGCCCTTCCCGGACCCAGACGCCGGCCACGGTCTCCGCCACCGGCCCCGCGCCGGGCCCGATCGCCAGCCGCGCCAGCCGCGCCGCGACGCCGGCCACCGGCTGTCCGGCCAGCGATTCGAGGACCGGCGAGGGATCGGCACCGGGCCCGCCGCGCGCCAGCGCCAGCAGCATCCCCCAACGGCTACGGAGCGCCCCGGCGCCATCGTATTGGCTGGCCTCCAGCGGCTGGCCATCCGGCGCGGGCCAGCTGAACAGCGCCTGGCCGGCGCCGGCCATCTGGCCCAGCAGGGCGGGGCTCGGCGTGAAGGGCAGGGCATAGGCGCGCGCCGCCGCCGCCACCGCATCCAGCGGCCGGCGCATGCGGCCGAGCCGCGGATCGGCGATCTCCGGCCCGGTGAGGATGGCGCGCGCCACCCGGGCGATCTGGTCCGTCTCCCCACCATGGCGGCGGAAGGCCGCGACCGCGCGGGCCAGCGCCGGCGCCGGCACCGGCTCCCCCACCAGGAAGCGGACCAGCTTGGCGCAGACGAAGCGGGCGGTCGCGGGGTGGCCGGCCAGCGTGTCCAGCACGGCGCGGCCATGCGCCATGCCGCCGGCGAAGGGGTCCAGCGACTGGCCGAGGAACTGCTTCTGGTAAGGGTCGTGCCAGCCTTCGACGAAGGCGAACTCGCCCGTATCGGGCAGCCGCCGCGCCGGGTCGAGCGCCTGGCCGGCCGCCACGGTCCAGCCGGTGAAGGCGCGCGCCGCCTCCCAGACATCGGCATCGACATAGCCGGCGGGCCGGCCCTCGGCGTCGCGCGGCACCTCCCGGTTGGTCCGGGCCGCGCCGAAATAGGCGGGCCGGCCGAGTGTGTGCAGCTCCAGCAACTCGCGCGCGTAATTCTCGTTCGGCGCGCCGGCGCGGGAACTTTGGTTGTTCAGGTAGTAGAGCATGGCCGGGCTGGTCGCCATCGCCTCCAGCAGGGCGCGGAAACTGCCGAGGGCATGGGCGCGGATGCGCCGGTCATGCTCGATGAGCGAGACCTGCACCTGGCTCGAGCCGGGATAGCTGACCGAGAAATGGTCGTGCCAGAATTCCACCAGCCGCTCCCGCAGCTGCGCCTCCGCCGCCACCTTGCGCAGCAGCGTGGCGAGGGAGAGCTCAAGCCGCCCGCGATCGGTCTCGGGCGGCGGCACCGGCCGGTCCTGGCGCGGCGAGAAGCGGAAATTCTCCGCCTGGCTCATGGCGAGGCGGGTCAGCGGCCGCGCCTCCTCCACCGCCGGCCAGCGGCCCTCCGCGGCGCCGTAGCGGATCGGCAGGCGGATCGCCGCCAGGCGGGCCTCGATCGCCGGCTCCTCCGCCGGCAGGGAGAGCTGGTGGTCCAGCCAGGCCGCCAGCCCCCCGCGCGCCAGCGCCTCGGCCTCGCCGGGCCGGGCGCCATAGGCGGCGCGGCCGAGGATGCGATGGGCGGCGGCGGCATCGATGGGGGGGACAGCCAAGGCGATCTCCAGCATTGCTCCGGGCCCGGCGGCCGAGGCCCAGGCAGCGGGTGAAGCCAGGCCCCTGCGCGCCGGTGGCGCGTCGGGCACCCCCGCATGCTACCAATGGGCGTGGGCGCGGGTCCAACGGACTCGCCGCGAAAGCTTGCCGCTTCCTTGATCCCGGCCGGCCCGGCCGCCGCGCTGGACAGTGCGCGCCGCCTGGACTATCCGCCCCCCATGCGTGCTGACGCCGAATCCCTGAACGAGCAGATCACCGCCTCGGTGTCCCTGCTGAGGAGGCATCTTTGACTGGGATGCCGCCCTTCGCCGCCTCGACGAGCTGAACGCCCGCGCCGAGGATCCCACCCTCTGGAATGATGCCGGGGCCGCGCAGAAGGTCATGCGCGAGCGTGGCCGCATCGCCGACCAGGTCGAGGGCGTGCAGAAGCTCGAGCAGGCCGTGCGCGACGCGCTGGAACTGATCGAGCTGGCCGAGGCCGAGGGGGATGAGGCGACGGCGGATGCCGCGGTCGCCGATCTGCGCGCGCTCGCCACCGAGGCCAAGCGGCGCGAGATCGAGAGCCTGCTCTCGGGCGAGGCCGATGCCAATGATGCCTATCTCGAGGTGAATGCCGGCGCCGGCGGCACCGAGGCCCAGGACTGGGCCGAGATGCTGCTGCGCATGTACCAGCGCTGGGCCGAGCAGCGCGGCTACAAGGTCTCGCTCTCCGAACGCAGCGACGGCGAGGAGGCCGGGATCAAGTCGGCCACCATCCAGGTGAGCGGCCCGAACGCCTATGGCTGGCTGAAGACCGAGACGGGCGTGCACCGGCTGGTGCGCATCAGCCCCTTCGGCGGCAACGACAAGCGCCAGACCAGCTTTGCGAGCGTCTATGTCTACCCGGTGGTGGACGACAAGATCGAGGTCGAGATCAACCCGGCCGACCTGAAGACAGACACCTTCCGTGCCTCGGGCGCCGGCGGCCAGCACGTCAACAAGACCGAGTCCGGCGTGCGCTTCACCCATATCCCGACCGGGATCGTGGTGGCCTCCACCCAGGACCGCAGCCAGCACCGCAACCGCGCCATCGCCATGGAAATGCTGAAGGCGCGGCTCTACGAGCTGGAACTGTCGAAGCGCGAGGCGGTGGCGGCGGGCGTCGAGGCCGGCAAGACCGATATCGGCTGGGGCCACCAGATCCGGAACTACGTGCTGCAGCCCTATCAGCTGGTGAAGGACCTGCGGACGAATCTGGAGAAGGGCAATCCGGCCGCGGTGCTGGATGGCGACCTGGATGAGTTCATGGCGGCGGCGCTGGCCGCCCGCGTTGGCGCGACCCGGTCCGAGGCGAGCGCGAACGCGCGCTGACGGCCGCCGGCCCTGGCAGATCGCGGACGGGCGTGAACCGGGCACCCCGCGGAGTTGCGGCGCAAAGCCCGCGGGGACCCCTTCGCCCGGGCGGGTGACCCGGCGCGACGGACCAGCAGCGGCCCCGGCATCGGCGGGCCTGACGGGATCGGCCGGGAGGGTGCCCGTCCGGGGCTGGCGGAACCTGTCCTCCACCTGCGCCCGTGACCCATGAGGCGATGGCGGATGGCGCCCGATCCGGAAAGGCGGTCCGCCCCGTGGTTCCTTGCCCGTGGAGCGGCTGCGCGCTCCGGGCCATCCATGCCCGGCCGCGATCCGCCCGATCCCGGTGGGGCCCCCGGAGGGGCCGTGGCCGCGGATGCGCGGGCCCTCGCGACGCGGGCGATCCATCGCCCCGCATCCTTCATGTCCGATGGCCCGTTGCCGGCCATGGCCGCACCGGTTTCATCCGCCTGTGATCTAGTTACGTGCTTGTCATGTAACTGGGGCTGAACGCCGGTTCTCGTGTTTTGAGCAGAACGGACCGCTAGGCAATTTAGTGCGGCGAGTTTTCAAAGCCGGAGCAGGACGATGCACGGGCGCGGACCGGTCTTGGTACCCGAATTGTCGGTCGTCATCCCTGTCTTCAATGAGGGGGCGAACATCGCGCCCCTTTGCGCGCGGCTCACGCCGGTGCTGGAGCGGATCACCCCGGACTGGGAGATCGTCTTCGTCGACGACGGCAGCGCGGATGACACGCTCGGCTGGATCCGGGCGCAGGCCATGATGGAGCCGCGCATCGGCGCGATCTCCTTCAGCCGCAATTTCGGCAAGGAGATTGCGATCGCCGCGGGCCTGGACCATGCGCGCGGCCGGGCGATCGTCATCATGGACGCCGACCTCCAGCACCCGCCGGAGATGATCGAAACCTTCGTCGAGCGCTGGCGCGAAGGCTATGTCATGGTCTACGGCCAGCGCGTGGACCGGGCGGATGAAAGCGTGCTGAAGCGCAATTCGGCGCGGCTCTTCTATCGTCTGTGGCGCGACGATCTGGATGCGAGCAGCGCGACAATCAGGATGAGAGTCTGTGGTCGCGGCGGCTGGATGATTGTCGCGGCGCGACAGGTAGGCAAGCGGTTTTCGGGTGATGCGCGA
>NZ_JAJAQI010000004.1 GCF_020523605.1 Roseicella aerolata
CAGGCTTCGTCCTCGACGCTCTGGAGCAGGCCCTGCACGACCGACGTCCGGCGAAGGGTCGACTGACATGTCATAGCGATAAGGGGTCGCAGTACGTCAGCATTCGCTACACGGAGCGGCTGCTCAAGGCCGGGATCGAGCCGTCGGTCGGCAGCGTCGGTGACTCGTACGACAACGCGCTCGCCGAGAGCGTTATCGGCCTGTTCAAGACGGAGGTGATCCGTCGTCGCGGACCATGGCGCTCCCTCGAAGCGGTGGAGTTCGCCACCCTCGAGTGGGTCGCCTGGTTCAACACAGGACGCCTCCTCGAGCCGATCGGAAACATCCCTCCCGCCGAGGCCGAGGCGCGCTACTATGCCCAACGGGAGACAACCGCCCTGGCGGCATGACCCAAGCACAAAAGCCTCCGGCCATCCCGGTGCGGTTCAGGTGTTCGGCACCTGGAAGCGCAGCTATGGCCTGCGGCGGATGCGCTGGCTCGGCCTGGCCAAGGCCGGGCTGCAGGTCAGGCTCGCCGCCATCGCCTACAACCTCCGGCGCACCATCACCATGCTGCAGGGCGCCGCAGCCTGACGCGGGACGAGTCTGTCCGGGGTGGCCCGAAACGCCCTAATCGAAGGCAAAATCGGCGCCCCTGCCGGCGCTCATATCGCCCAAACCTCCGCATTGCCGAGCCATCTGCTCGTTCTGGTGCGCTGGGCCCGTTCTGGCGCATCCGCGCACAGCTCTCCTCATACCGGCCGCACGAAATCCTGACCGATCACCAGAGGTCGTGCGGCCGGTATCCCTGTTTGTTTGGCGCGCAGCCGCCACACCAACCCTGCGCTGGGTATCACGCCAGCCGCTCCGGATCTTCGGCCGGGCGAGCAGATCACTTCGCTCAGGTGGGTCCACCCGGTCGGGATGTGTCCTAGCCCAGCGTCTCCACCACATGCGGGAAGACGCTCTGGAAGCCCTCGCCCCACTTTACCGGCTTCTCGGAATTCCGCGCGGCCTGGGCGCCGCGCTGCAGCGCGACGCGGGTGTAGTATTCCCAGAGATGCTCCTGCCCCGCCATGCATTCGATGGCGGCGCGCTTCCTCTCCCAGACCGGGGTGATGTCGAGCAGCATGTCGGGCCGCCAATTGCACTGCTCCGGCTGGTGCGGCTCGAACAGGTAGACCGGCGGGGCGCCGAGGACCGTCTGCCCGGGGTTGTGGCCATGCGCCTGGGCGGTGATGCGGGCATTCTGGGTGAAGTCCGTCACCGCCGGATGGTCGTGGTTGTAGGGATCCTCCTTGCTGTGCGTGAGCACGAAGCGCGGCTGCACGGCGCGGAAGACATCCACCAGGCGGAAGAGCGAGTCCCGGCTCAGCGCGATCGGGTAGTCGCCGAGATCCCAGAACTGGATGTCGTGCACGCCGAGCACGGCGGCGGCGGCGCGGGCTTCCCTCTCCCGCTCCGCCTTCACCCGCTCCAGCGTCATGCCGGGCTGGCGCCAGAGCTTCGCGCTTTCGCCCCGCTCGCCATAGGAGAGGCAGAGGACGGTCACCTGCCAGCCGTGGGCGGCATGGAGGGCGATGGCGCCGCCGGCGCGCCAGACGAAATCGGCGGAATGGGCGCTGACGACGAGGGCGGTATCGGCCATGGACGGTTTCCGGGAAAACAAGGACGGAGGATGAGCCCTCCTCCGCGGGGTACCGCCTGCGGACTCGCAGACAGAGATGGGGCGCGCGGGGGGGGGAATACCGTTCCCCCGTTTCTCACCGCTCCTGCCGCGCGAAGCGCAGCCCGCGTGCCCGGGCCCCGCTCACGATCAGCCCGGTGATCCGCCCGGCGGCGTCACGCGCCAGTTTCGCGTCCACCCAGCCTTGGAACAGCGTCGCGGGCGTCAGCAGGCGGATGCAGTCGCCCTCGATCGGCTGCACGGGCCAGGGGCCGGCCGCGGTCAGCGGGCCGCGCACCCGCGCCGCCAGCCCGTCCCCCTCCGCTGCCAGGGTCCAGACCGTGTCCAGTTCCTCGCAACGGTAGGTCCCGGCCAGCCCCGCCGGCAGCACGGGGGCCTCGGCGGCGCGGCGGAAGAGCGCGACATGGCCGGCATCGGTCTCGATCGCCAGCCGCCCGCCCTCCGGCAGGGTGACGGTGAAGGGATAGATGCCGCGCCGGGCGGCCAGGCGGCCATCCTCGGCCGGGGCCAGGGCGAAGGGCAGGCCGTGCTGGGTCGCGGTCGGCGTGCCATCGGCCTCGATCCCGAACTCCACCGTCGTGCCGCTCTCCGGCTCCAGCCAGCGGCCCGTCAGCGCCCCCAGCGCCGGGCGGGGCGGCAGGGCAGGGACCGGATGCAGGCCCGGCCGGCCCTCCAGCGCCGCGTCGAGCATCTGGTGGCCCAGGTGATGCACATCGATCCCGCCATGATTGGCGATGGCGATCACCGTGACCCCCGCCTCCGGCGCCCGCAGGAAGCAGGTCTTGAAGCCGGGCCAGAGCCCGCCGTGATTCTCCGTGCGCAGGCCACGATACCTCGTCACCTCCAGCCCGCGGGCATAGAGGTTGAGCGTGCCGTTGCTGAAGGGCGCCCGCTCCGCCAGCGCCCGCCCCAGCGCCACCCCGCCCACCTGGCCGGTGGTGAAGTTCCGGTCCCAGAGCGCCAGGTCCTCGACGCAGGAGACGAGGCCGCCCTCGCCGCCCAGTGGGAAGCCGTGCAGGGCGCGGACGAAGCCGCCATCCTGCGGGAAATAGCTGGTGGCGAGGCCCGGGACGATCTCCGTCACGCTCGGCGTGTGGCGCGTCCGCGTCATGCCGAGGGGGGCGAAGATCCGCCGCTCCAGGACGGCGCCGAGCGGCTCGCCCGCCGCCGCCTCGACGATCCGCCCGAGCAGCAGGAAGCCGGTATTGGAATAGAGGAAGCGCGTGCCGGGCGGGAAATTGAGGCCGCGCTGCCGGCCGATGGCGGCCAGCAGATGCTCCGCGGTTGCGGGATGCGACAGGTCGGTGCCCGAGAGCCGCATCAGCTCCAGCATGTCCCGGAGGCCGGAGCAGTTGCGCATCAGCTGGTCGATGCGAATCGCCGCGCCGAAATCGGGCAGTTCCGGCAGCCAGGCATGGATCTCGTCCTCGGTCGAGAGCCTGCCCTCGGCCGCCAGCAGCAGGATGGCGGCGCAGGTGAACTGCTTGCTGACCGAGGCGATGCGGAAGCAGGTCTCCGGCCCGATCGGCACGCCGAGTTCGAGGCTCGCCGCGCCCGCGCTCTCCTGCAGCACCAGGGCGCCGTCCCGCACCAGGCCCAGCGTCGCGCCGGGGCTGCCCGGCCGGTCCCAGGGCGCGAGCAGCCGGCGCGCCTTCCGGCGCAGGGCGAGAAGGTCGAGATCGGTCATGTCCGGCGCATGACATGCTGACGCATGCCATGCCTCAGACGCCGGTGGCCCTCCGGGCCTTGGCTTCGCGGCACTGGCCGCGGCGCGCATCCGCGCGCCCGGCCCGCTGCGCGGGCCGCAGGTTGGGACGTCATGAGCCAGGCATCATGGAAAAGGAACCCTTCAGTGCAGGCGGGGCGCCTTGAGGAAGGAGCGCCGGTCGATGGAGGCCAGCACCAGCTCCTGCGGCGCGGAGTCCCGGGTGATGGTGAGGCGCACCTTCACCCCGGCCGTGCCGGTGGCCCAAACGGCGCGCCAGAGGCCCGACAGGTCCGAGACGCGAGTATTGCCCACCGCCAGGATCCGGTCCCCCTCCTGCACCCCCGCCTTCTCCGCCGGCCCCTTGCGGGCCATGGAGCTGATGACGACGCCGCTCTCATCCTCGGTCGCGTAGAGGCCGAGCCAGGGGCGGGCCGGCTTGTTCGGCCGGCCGAAGGCCAGCAGGTCGCCGAGGATGGGCGGCAGTAGGCTGGCCGGCACCACCATGTTGAGGTCGACGCGCCGCCCCTTGCCGTCCTGCTGCTGCATGACGAGGGAGCCGATGCCCATCAGCCTGCCATCGCCGCCGATCAGCCCTGCCCCGCCCCAGGAGGGATGCGCGGGCGCGGTGAAGATCGCGTCCTCCAGCATGTATTCCCAATAGCCCGCGAATTCCTGCCGCGCCGCCACGGTGCAGCGCAGCGCATGCTTGCGGCCGCCCGCGGAGGCGAGGATGCAGGTATCGCCCGGCCGGGGCTGGTCGCCGGTCTCGAGCGGCAGGGCCGGCAGGTTGAGCTTGCCGAGCGCCTGGATCAGCCCGAGCCCGGTCTCGAAATCATAGGCCAGGGCATGGCCGGGAATCGCCCGGCCGTCATGCGTGGTCAGCCAGATCGTCTCGGCTTCCGTCACCAGATAGCCGATGGTGGCGATCAGCCCGTCCGGCCGGATCACCACTCCGCTGCCCGCGCGTTCGGTCCCGAGCGTCTGCGCCGTGAAGGCATCCGGCGGGACCAGCGCCTTCACCGCGACCACGGAGCGCAGCACCTGGTCCAGGTCGAACTCATGCTCGGAGGGGTCCGGCTGGAGGTCCGACGGAATTTCCCATTCGCTGCTTGGCATGCCTATGCGTCCGCTCCGCCCCCGAGGGGTTGATCTTCGGTGTGAATATCGGCCGATCCGACGGGTTCGCCAACGCAGGAGATGCCGGATGGATGGAAAGGGGAGACGGCCGTGGCGGAAAAACTGGTGATACTGGGTGCCGGCGGCCACGGTCGGGCGCTGATCGAACTGCTGCGGGAGCTGGGCGGGATCGAGCCGGTCGGGCTGGTGGATGCCACCCCGGCGCTGCCGGAGATGCTGGGCCTGCCGGTGCTGGGTGACGAATCGGTGCTGCCCGGCCTGCGGCGGGCCGGGGTGGGACTGGCCTGCATCGCGATCGGCGATGCCGCGGCGCGGCTGGCAGCGGCGGAGCGGCTGGCGGCTCTCGGCTTCGGCTTCCCGCCCCTGGTGCACCCTGCCGCCATCCGGGCCCGCAGCGCGACCGTGGGGGAGGGGAGCGTGGTGCTGCCGCGGGCGGTTCTGGGCGCCGCCGCCCGGGTCGGGCGCTTCTGCATCGTGAATACCGGCGCGATCCTCGAGCATGACGTGGTGGTGGAGGAGGGCGCGCATTGCGCCCCCGGCTGCGTGCTGCCGGGCGGCGTGCGGGTGGGCGCCCGGGCGCTGGTCGGCGCCGGTGCCGCCTGCCGGCCCTATGTGACGATCGGGGCGGGGGCGGTGGTCGGCACCGGCGCGGCAGTGACGGAGGATGTGCCGCCCGGCGCGGTGGTGGGCGGCGTGCCGGCGCGGCCGCTCGGCCAGGCTCCCGCGCCCGGCGCGGTCTGACGGCGGCCGGGCCGCATCCGGGCGCGGGTCACGCCGCCCCGCGCCGGCTCAACCCGGCCTGGCGGGTGAGTGAGGGAGGGCAGGGCCCTCCCGCGGGTTTCACGCCCGCCGCACGTTCCATGGATAGGGCGAGGTTCCCTTCAGCACCCCCGTCACCCCGCGATGCGCGGTGCGGATGAAGAACTGGCCGAGCGGCAGGAAGGGCACCTGCTGCCAGCTTTCCTGCTGGATCTGCTCGGCGATGCGCTTCTGCTCCGCCTCGCCCTCCGCCACCAGCCAGGCGGCGGTCAGCTCCTCGATGCGCGGGTTGCTGTACCAGCCGAACCAGCCGCGCTCGCCCTGGCCGCGGATCGGCGCGTTGACGGCGGGGTTGATGATGGAGATGCCCGGCCACCAGGTGTGGAAGATGCTCCAGCCGCCCTTCTCCACCGGTTCCTTACTGACGCGGCGCTGCACCAGGCTGCCCCAGTCCATCTCCTGCAACTCGACATTCATGCCGCAGCGGCGCAGGACATCCGCAGTGATCTGGCCGAAGGGGCCGATGGTGGGGAAGTCGGTCGGGTTGATGACGACGACCTTCTCCCCCTTGTATCCCGCTTCCTGCAGCATGCGGCGCACGCGGGCGGGGTCGCGCGGCCCGGCAAGCGCCTCGCCGCCCGTCGTGGTGCCGTAGGGGGTGCCGCAGGGCCACATGGAATGGCAGGTCTTCCAGGCCTCCGGGTCATTGCCCGTGACGGCCTGGACATAGTCCTCCTGGTTGATGGCGTGCAGCAGCGCGCGGCGGATGCCGGCATTGTCGAAGGGCGGATGCAGGTGGTTGAAGCGGCAGAAGCCGATATAGCCGAGGGTGTTGGCGATCTCGATGGTGACGCCCCGGGTGCGGCGCAGCACCGGGATCAGGTCCGCGTTCACCTGCTCCCACCAGTCGATCTCGCCGGATTGCAGGGCCGCCGCGGCGGTCGCGCTGTCCGGGATGATGGTCCATTCCACGCGCTCGAAATGCGCCTGCTTGCCGCCGGCGGTGCGGCTCGGCGGCTCCTGCCGCGGCACATAGCGCTCGTTCCGCGCATAGACCACGCGGCTGCCGGAGATGTATTCATTGGCGAGGAACCGGTAGGGGCCCGAGCCGACGATCTCGGTGACCTGCTGGAAGGGATCGGTCCTGGCGATCCGCTCCGGCATGATGAAGGCGGCATTGGCGAAGGGCTTTGCGAGAGCCTCCACCAGGAGGGGGAAGGGCGACTTCAGCCGGATGCGCAGCGTCCGGTCGTCCGGCGCTTCCCACGCATCCACCACGGCGCCGAGCGACTGGCCGAAGGTGTCGCGCCGCACCCAGCGCGCCAGGCTCGCGGCGCAGTCGCGCGCCAGCACCGGCTCGCCGTCATGGAAGCGGAGCCCGTCCCGCAGGCGGATGGTCCAGGTGCGGCGGTCGTCCGAGACCTCGTGGCCTTCCGCCATCTGCGGCCGAACCTTGAGGTCGTCGGTCGTGCCGTAGAGCGTGTCGAAGACGGTCCAGCCGTGGTTCTCGGTGACCCCCGCGGTGGTCCAGATGGGGTCGAGCGAGGTGAGGTTGGCCTGCGGTACCATGCGCAGGGTGCGGGCGCGCATGTCCTGGCCGTAGGCGGGGGCGGCGAGCGGCGCGGCTGGCAGCGCCGCTGCGGCCTTGAGAAGGCTGCGTCTCTGCATGGCGGGTCTTCCCGAACGTCTCCGCCCGCCATGCTGCCATCCTTGCGTCCCGCGAAGGAAGGCCTGCCGCGCGCTACTCCGCCTGCACCACGTTCCGCAGGCGGCCGATGCCGTCGATCTCGCACTCGATGACGTCGCCGGGCTGCAGGGTCTTCGGCGGCTGCATGGCGTAGCCGACGCCCTCCGGCGTGCCGGTGATGATCACGTCGCCCGGGCGCAGGGTGAAGCCGATCGAGAGCTGGTGGATGATCTCCTTCACGTCGAAGATCATCTTGGAGGTGTGGCTGTCCTGCCGCTTCTCCCCGTTCACGAACAGCCGGATGCCGGTGTTCAGCCCGTCCAGCTCATCCACCGGGACGATCCAGGGGCCGAGCGGGCAGGACCGGTCCAGCGACTTGCCCTTGAACCACTGGCCGTAGCGGCGCTGCAGGTCGCGCCCCGTCACGTCGTTGCCGATGGTCCAGCCGAAGACGTGGTCGAGCGCCTTCTCCTTCGGGATGTCGCGCCCCGCGGTGCCGATGATGACGGCCAGCTCCACCTCGTAGTCCAGCCAGTTGGTCACCCCGGCATGCGCCGGGATCCAGTCCTCTGGCGCGATGACGCAGTCGGGCGCCTTGGTGAAGAATTGCGGGTATTTCGGCAATTCGGATTGGGTGATCCCTCGCGTCCGGTCGCCCTCCGCCACATGGTCCATGTAGTTGCGGCCGACGCAGAAGACATTGCGCCGCGGCCGGGGGATGGGGGCCAGCAGGCGCCAGGACCCGGCGGGCTGGATCGCGGCGGCGGGCGGGTTGGCGGCCAGCGCGCGCACCGCGGCGAGGGCGGCCGGCCCGCCCTCGATCAGCGTCAGCATGTCGCCCGCACCCGGGGCGCCCGGCACGGCCGAGAGGTCGAGCATGCGCCCATCCTCCAGCACGCAGCCGATGCGTGGCCCCTTCGTCCCCCCCTGGGCCTCTGTGAAGGTGGCGAGCCTGGTCATGGATCTTCCCCCCATTCGGGATTCGCTGTGCCGCAGGGGACCCCGCAGGCGATCCGCTGGCAAGCCCCGGCAGCGCCGAGCCGGCGCCACAGGTCAGCGCAGCGGTGGATTCATCCGTTGGAAGTGGATATGGGCGTACCGATCCATCAGCGTGAAATATGCCTGGGAGCCTTTGCATGGTGCCACCCATGCGGAACGGCCTGCTGCCCCCTGCCCCGATCCGGCGCCGTGCCCTGGGCGCGCTCGCTGCGGGGGCGTGCGGCTGGCCGGCCGATGCGCGGGCGGAGACGGCGCGGGCGGCCTGGGCGGCCTTCCAGGCGCGCTTCGTGGCGCCCGAGGGGCGGGTGGTCGATACCGGCAATGGCGGCATCTCCCATTCGGAAGGGCAGGGCTGGGGCCTGCTGCTGGCACTGCGGGCCGAGGACCGGCCCGGCTTCGAGCGCCTGCTGGACTGGACGCGCCGCACCCTCGGCCGCCCGCGGGACATGCTGCATGCCTGGCGCTTCCGACCCGGCGCCGCCATGGCGGTGGATGATCCGAACAATGCCTCGGACGGGGATCTCTGCATCGCCTGGGCGCTGCTGGACGCGGGCCAGCGCTGGGGCGCGGCGGAGCATGCGGCGCTTGGCGCCGCCATCGGGCGGGACGTGCTGCGCCTGCTGATCCGCCGCGCCGGGTCCTACAGCGTCCTGCTGCCCGGCCTGCAGGGGTTCGAGCAGCCGGACGGCATCGTGGTGAACCTCTCCTACTACGTCTTTCCGGCCTTCGCCGTGCTGGCCCGGGCGGTGCCGGACCCTGCCTGGGCCAGGCTGGCGGCGGATGGGCTGATGCTGCTGCGCCAGGCCCGGTTCGGCCGCTGGGAACTGCCGCCCGACTGGCTGCTGATCGGCCGCGAGGCCGGCGCCCTGGCCCCGGCACAGGGCCGGCCGCCGCGCTTCTCCTACGATGCCCTGCGGGTGCCGCTCTGGCTGGCCTGGGCCGGGTTGTGGGACGAGCCGGCGCTGCGCCAGGCCGGGCGGTTCTGGAACTCCATGCCGCGCTGGGTGCCGGCCTGGGCCGATCTCGTCACCGATGCGGTCGCGCCCTACCCGGCCTCGGGCGGAATCGCCGCCCTGGCGCAGCTCGTGGCGCGCACTGGCGGCCCGGGGCATCCCTCGCCGCGCGAGGTGCTTTCGGCGCCGGACTACTACGCCGCCATCCTCGCCATGTTGGCGGCCTGGGCGGGCGAGGAGGGATGGGCCGGCCGCAATTGACGGGGCGCGCGCGAAAAGAGCGAAAACATTGGTATTTCTTGAACCCAGGATTGTAGTTGGGTCCGGAAGCAGGAGTAAGCCAGCGGCATGTCGCAGGATGTGGATATCACCCGGGTCGCAGCGGCGCTGAAGACGCCCGGGCTGCGCTACCGCAGCTTCGATAATGAGCCCGTGCGCCCCGTCTCCCCGCCGGCAGCAAAGGCTGCGGTAACGATTCCGGCGCTAGAGACGCCTGTGATGGATGTGCCGGAGGCTCCGCGCGCATCCGAGGAGGCGAGCCCGACCATGACCCTGATTGCGGATGCCCTGTCCAGCATGGCCCCGCCGGTGCCGCCGCCCGCCAGCGCCGCCGCAACCGGGGGGCCATCGGCCTGGCCGTTGCTGGACGCCGTCCGGCAGCCCGCCGGGACGCCGGTGGATGCGATGGCGGGCGGCACCCTGGTCCGGCTGTTCGGCACCGCGGCGGCGCCCACCGCCGCGCCGCCGGCCGATCCCCCGCGGGCCGGCTGGCTGCCCGGGGTCGTGGCTGCGGCCCCCGTCCCGCCCGCCCCGCTTCTGCCGGCCGCCGCCCCGCCGCCGCTGGTCCCTGCCGGGCGGGTGACGGTGCCGCTGACCGACCTGTTCCATACCCTCGGGCACGGCCAGCCCGCCGCGCCCTCGCCCTTCGCCGCACTCCGCCTGCCGGGCGGCACGCCCGGGTCCCGCTAGGCTCGGCAAGCCCGGCATGCCCCTGCTCTGCATCGCATCCCCCAAGGGGGGCGTGGGCAAGACCACGCTCACCGCCAACCTCGCCGATGCCCTGCGGCGGCGGGGGCGGCGCGTGCTTGCCATGGATCTCGATCCGCAGAATGCGCTGCGGCTGCATTTCGGCGTGCCACTGGCGGACCGCGCCGGCTTCGGGCCGGAACTGGCGCGCGGCGGCTCCTGGCGCGGCCATATCCGCCAGACCGCCGCCGGCGTCGCCCTGCTGCCGCATGGCACGGTGGACATGGCGGAGGCCCTGACCCTCGCCAATGCGCTGGAACGCATGCCGGAGCGCCTGACCGGGCCGGTGCGGGAATTGCTGGCCGACCCCTCGCTGATCGTCGTGGCGGACCTGCCGCCGGGCCCGTCCCGCGCGCTGGACCTGATCGCGCCCCTTTCGGACATGGTGATGATCGTGCTGCTCGCGGATGCCCATGGCGCGGCGCTGATGCCGGAGATCGACAGTGGCCGCTTCCTCGGGCTCGGCGGGCTCCATGGCCTGCAGCCCGGGCGGCTGCGGCTGGTGCTGAACCAGGTGGATTACGGCTCCCGCCTCTCCCGTGCGGTGGCGGAGGCGCTGGCCCGCCATCTCGGCCCCCGCCTGCTTGGCGCCATCGCGCGGGAGGATTCGGTGGCCGAGGCGCTGGCCGCCCAGCGCCTGGTGCTGGAGACCGCACCCGCCTGCCGCGCCGCGCTCGACCTGCGGGAACTCGGCCAGGCGGTAGCCACCGCCCTGCCGCTGCCGGTCGAGGCGCCGGCCGCCATCGGCGCCTGGTGGGCCCGATGAGCGCGCCCCGCCTGCAGGAGCGGCTGGCCAGGCTGCCGCTGGCGCGCAGCCGCATCGGCGGCACGGCCCTGGTGGCCTTCGGCCTGCTCCTCGCGCTGATCGTCATCACCGCGCCGCTGCAGGCGGAGGAGCAGGGGCTGTTCGCGCTCTGCGGCTTCCTCGCCGCGCTGGTCATCGGCCGG
The DNA here is from genome assembly GCF_020523605.1 of Roseicella aerolata. GTDB lineage: Bacteria > Pseudomonadota > Alphaproteobacteria > Acetobacterales > Acetobacteraceae > Paracraurococcus > Paracraurococcus aerolatus. The sequence goes on from NZ_JAJAQI010000004.1 coordinate 10,884, forward strand.
TTCAAGGGGCGGACCGTCACGCTCCTCCTCGCCGGCATCTCCTGCATCGTCTCGCTGCGCTACCTGCATTGGCGCATCAGCGACACGCTGGACTACACGACCTGGGTGCAGGGCTTCCTCGGCATCGGGCTGCTGCTGGCGGAGGTCTATGCGGTCGTCGCGCTGCTGATCGCCTATGCGCAGACCGCCTGGCCGCTGGAGCGCAAGCCGGTGCCGCTGCCCGACGATTCCGCGGAATGGCCGACGGTGGATGTCTACATCCCGACCTACAACGAGTCGCTCGATGTGGTGAAGCCGACCATCTACGCCGCGCTCGCGCTCGACTGGCCGCGGGACAAGCTGAACATCTATGTGCTGGATGACGGCCGCCGCGCGGAGTTCCGGGAGTTCTGCGCCGCCGTGGGCGCCGGCTACATCATCCGCCCGGACAACAAGGGCGCCAAGGCCGGCAACATCAACCACGCGCTCACGAAGACCGATGGCGAGTATGTCGCGATCTTTGACTGCGACCATGTGCCGACGCGCGCCTTCCTGCAGCTCACCATGGGCTGGATGCTGCGCGACCGCGGGCTCTGCATGGTGCAGACGCCGCACTACTTCTACTCGCCCGATCCCTTCGAGCGGAACCTGGCCAGCGGCGAGCGGGTGCCGAATGAAGGCCTGCTCTTCTACGGCCTCATCCAGGCGGGCAACGACTTCTGGGGGGCGACCTTCTTCTGCGGCTCCTGCGCCGTGATCCGCCGCACCGCGCTGGAGGGGATCGGCGGCGTGCCGCACTCGACGGTGACCGAGGACTGCCACGCCTCCCTGCGCATGCAGAAGGCAGGCTGGCGCACCGCCTATCTGCGCATTCCGCTGGCAGCCGGCCTCGCGACCGAACGGCTGATGCTGCATATCGGCCAGCGCCTGCGCTGGGGCCGCGGCATGATCCAGATCCTGCGGACGGAGAACCCGCTGCTGGCGCACGGCCTGAACTGGCCGCAGCGCCTCTGTTACTTCATGGCGATGTTCAGCTTCCTCTTCCCGCTGCCGCGCTTCGTCTTCCTGACGGCGCCGCTGGCCTGGCTGCTGCTGGGGGAGAACGTCATCGCCGCCTCGCCGCTCGCCATCCTCGCCTATGCCGGGCCGCATATCCTGCACTCGGTCGCGACCGGCAGCCGGATCCAGGGCCATGTCCGGCACTCCTTCTGGTCGGAGGTCTATGAGACGGTGCTGGCGGTCTATCTGGTGCCCGTCACGCTGGCCACGCTGCTCGACCCCCGGAAGGGCAAGTTCAACGTCACCGACAAGGGCGGCACGCTGGAGGAAGGCTATTTCGACATGAAGGCGGTCGGGCCGAACATGGTGCTGGCCGGCTTCCTGCTGGCCGGCGTGCTCTGGGGCATCGTCGGCCTCCTCACCAACCCGCCCGGCTCCCTCGAATTCCAGGCCTTTGCGCTGAACCTCTTCTGGGGGCTGCTCTGCCTCATCACCGTGCTCACCGGCCTCGCGGTCGGGCGCGAAAGGCGGCAGGTGCGTGAGCGCGCGCGGGTCGGGGCGGAGGTGCGGGCGACCATCCGCCTGCCGGATGGCCGGCTCATCCTTGGCAGCACGCGCAACCTCTCGCTCGGTGGCGCCGCGCTCCTCGCCGCGCGGCCGGAGGGGATGGAGGCGCTGGGGCAGGTCTCGCTCACCCTCGATCTCGGCGCCGGCCGGGTCAGCCTGCCGGCCGAGGTGCTGCGCTGGACGGACGATCGCGTGCAGCTCCGCTTCGCGCCGCGCACGCTGCAGGAGGAGGGAAATGTGGTCCGTGCCGTGTTCGGGCGCGCCGATGCCTGGGTGGATTGGGACGACATCCGGCGCGACCGGCCGCTGCGCTCCTTCCTCGAGGTGATGCGCAGCGTCACCGGCCTGTTCGGGGGCGCCTCGCAGTTCTCGCTGTCGCACCACCGGCGCGGTGCCGCCGGCGCGGCGGCCGCCGCAGGGGCGGCACCGGCCGCGCCCGCCCTGCCGGCCGCCCCGCAGGTGCCGCCGCTGCGCGCCTCGCGCGCCGCCGCTGTGCTGCTGGCGCTCGGCCTTGCCCTGCCCGGCGCCGCGCTGGCGCAGGCGCGGAGCGGCCAGTCGCCCGCCCAGGGGGCGCCGGCCGCGCCGGCGGACGCCCCTCTGGCCCCCACCGCCATGCCGCCCCAGGCCCTGCTCGCCTCCGGCGTGCCGGCGGCGCCGGAGGGGGAGGGCACGCGGCGCGTCGCCTACACCCTGCGCCAGCTCGGCCTGCGCGCGCCGATGCAGTTGCGCGGCACCACCGACCTGCAGGGCGTGCTGTTCGGCATCCGCGGCGATGAGGTGGTGACCCAGGCCCGGCTGGTGCTGCAGGGCGCGACCTCCCCGGCGCTGATCCCCGAGCTGAGCCAGATCGCGGTCACGCTGAACGAGCAGTTCATCGGCGCCATCCAGCCCGACCGCTCGCGGCCGAGCTTCGGCCCGATCGAGTTCCCGGTGAACCCGGTCTTCTTCGCCGATGCCAACCGGCTGAATTTCCGCTTCGCCGGCCGCTATGCGGTGGAGTGCAACGACTCGCTCTCGGGCCTGCTCTGGTCCACCATCTCGGACAGCTCGACGCTGCACCTGCGGCTCGAGAAGCTGCCGCCGCTGCGCGACCTGGCCCGGCTGCCGGAGCCGCTCTTCGATCCGCGGCTGACGCGCGATGCGCTGAGCCTGCCGGTCGTGCTGCCGGATGGCGCGGGGAACGAGGTGCTGCGCGCCGCGGCCATCGCCGCCTCCTGGTTCGCGGTGCAGGCGGATTACCGTGGCGCGCAATTCCCGGTCTCCGCCACCCTGCCGGCAGGCGGCCATGCCGTGGTGATCGCCGCCGGGCCGGACAGCGTGCCGGGCCTGGCCCTGCCGCGCTTCGAGGGACCGACCCTCGCGCTGCTGCCGCATCCGGGCGATCCCCATGCGGTCCTGCTGGTCATCGGCGGCCGCACCGCGGCGGAGGCGGCGGCGGCGGCGACCGTGCTGGCGGTGGGGCGGGAGGCACTCTCGGGCGAGGTCGCGCTGGTGCAGGCGCCGGACCTGCGGCCGCGCGAGCCCTATGACGCGCCGCGCTGGATCCGCGGCGACCGGCCGGTCCGCCTCGGCGACCTGGTCGATCCCTCCGAGTTGCAGGCCCATGGCTATGCGCCGGGGGCGATCTCCATCCCCTTCCGCACCGCGCCCGACCTCTACACTTGGCGCGGCCGGCCGGTGCGGGCCAACATCGCCTACCGCTCCCCGCCCGGCCCGATCGTCGATCTCGCGGTCTCCCGGCTCGACGTCTCGATCAACGATCTCTACCTGCGCAGCCTGCCGCTGCTGCCGGCCGAGCCCTCCTGGCCCTGGTCCCTGATCGCCCGCCAGTCCGACCGCCGCCAGGGCGAGGCCGGCCTGCCGCCCTGGAGCGTGTTCAGCCAGAACGAGCTGCAACTGCGCTTCGACCTCCGGCCGCTCTCGCGCGGCGATTGCGCGGCCATCCCGGGCGATGTGCGGTCCTCGATCGATCCCGACAGCACCATCGACCTCTCGGATGCCCACCGCTTCACCACCCTGCCGAATCTCGGCTTCTTCGCAGGCTCCGGCTTCCCCTTCACCCGGCTGGCCGACCTGTCCGGCACGGCGGCGGTGCTGCCCGACCGGCCGCATCCGCAGGAGCTCTCGGCCTTCCTCGGCCTGATCGGCCGGCTCGCGGCGGCGGTCGGCTACCCGGCGACCGGCCTGCAGGTGGTGCGGCCGCAGGGCCTGCCGCAGGTGGCGGGGCAGGACCTGATCCTCATCGGCGCACTCGGCCGCCAGCCGGCGCTTGGCCAGCTGCTGCAGGACGGCCCGGTTCAGCTCGAGGGGAACCGCCTCAGCGTGGCGCTGCCCGATGCGCTGGCGAATATCCGCCATGTCTTCGGCGGCGGCAGCCGCCGCGGCGCGGCGGAGCGGGCGGCGGCGCAGCTGGTCTCGCCGGGGGAAGGCCTCGGCGTGCTGATCGGCTTCGAATCGCCGCTCACCGCCGGCCGCTCCGTGGTCGCGCTCAGTGGCAGCACGCCGGCGGCGGTGGCGGCGATGGCGGAGGCGCTGCGCGACCCCGAGCAGCTGCCGCGCATCCAGGGCGACCTGGCGCTGCTGAGCGGCGGCCGGGTGCAGGGCTTCGCGCTCGGCAACCGCTATACCCATGGCAGCCTGCCCTTCTGGCTCTGGCCGCAATACCTGCTGGGGGATCATCCCCTGGGGCTGCTGGTCCTGCTGGTCGCGGCGCCCCTGCTGATGGCCGGCCCGGTCTACTGGGTCCTGCGGCGCCGGGCCGTGCGCCGCCTGCGGGAGAGGACGATTTGAGCCGCCATGCCCCCCGCCGGCCGCGGCTGGCGTTCATCGCCGAACGCCAGGCCGCCGCAGCCCATGGTCCCGCGCGCGACGGTGTGCGTGTGACCGTGCACGGCCTGCCGCGCTCCGCGCTGGCCGGCGCTGCCCTGGTTGCGGCGCTGGCCGCCGGCCCCGCCGCCGCGCAGACCCTCGCCGCCCGTCCCGCCGCCTCCGAGGCGGCGATCGCCACCCTGCTCGAGCAGGCGAATTTCTGGCGGCTGCAGAACCGGCCGGACCAGGCGGCGCGCGCCCTGGACCGGGTGCTGGCGGTCGATCCCCGGAATGCCGAGGCGCTGGCCGGCGCCGCCCAGGCCCAGGCGCAACTCGGCAACCGGGCGGCCGCCGATGCGCTGCTCTTCCGGCTGCGCGCCATCGCGCCCGCCGATCCCCGGCTGCTGGAGACCGATGTCGCCGTGCGGGCCGCGACGGTGGACCAGGGCGCGGTGGCGGAGGCGCGGCGCCTCGCCCAGTCCGGCCGCCCGGCCGAGGCGATCGCCCGCTACCGCGCGCTGTTCGGCGGCCCGACGCCGCCGGACTCCTTCGCGCAGGAATACTACTCGACCCTCGCCGGGACCGAGGGCGGCTTCGAGGAGGCGCGGACGGGCCTCGCCCGGCTCGCCGAGCGGGCGCCGGGCGATGCGCGCCTGCAGCTCGCCCATGCCCAGGTGCTGACCTATCGCGACGCCACCCGCGCCGAGGGCATCGCCCGGCTGCGGCGGCTGGCCGCCGGCCCCGATCCCGGCGGCGCGGCGACCGCCGCCTGGCGCCAGGCCCTGCTCTGGGAAGGGGACGGTCCGGCCGTGATCCCCGAGCTGGAAGCCTTTCTCGCGCGCCATCCGAACGACCCCGCCATCACCCGCAAGCTGCAGGCGGCGCGCGACCCGCAGGCAGCCGGCCCGCCGGACGAGGCCTCGGCCGCCCGGCTGCGCGGCTTCGCGCTGCTGAACACCAGCCGCGCGCGCGAGGCCGGCCGCGACTTCGAGGCGGCGATCGCCGCGAACCCCGAGGATGCCGAGGCCATCGGCGGCCTCGGCATCGTCCGGCTGCGGGAGGGCCGCTTCGGCGAGGCCCGCACTTTGCTGGAACGCGCGATCCGGCTCGATCCCGCAAAGCGCGCGCAGTGGCAGCGGGCGCTGGATGGCGCCGCCTATGCCGCCGACCTCGCCGCCGCGCGCGGCCAGTTGCAGGCCGGCGAGCTGGACGCCGCCGAGCAGAGCCTGCGCCGCGCCCTGTCGCGCGAGGCGGCCGACCGCGCCGATGCCGAGGCGCTGCTGGGCGACATCGCCCTGCGGCGCGGCGACCTGCCGGGGGCCGAGGCCCGCTACCGCGCCGCGCTGGCGCGCCGGCCCAATCTCGGCGCGGCCAATAGCGGCCTCTATGAGGTGCTGCAGCAGCAGGGCCGCTTCGCCGAGGCGGAGGCGCTGCAGCGCCAGGCCGGCCGGGCCCTCTCGGAAGGCGGCGGCAATGCCGCCCGCGCCGCGCAGTTGCGGGCCGAGGCGCAGCGCGCCAACGACCCCGAGGACCAGATCCTCCGCCTGCGGGAGGCGCTGACGCTGGAGCCGGGCAGCCCCTGGATCCGTCTCGATCTCGCGCGCGCCCTGGCGCGGCAGGGCCAGGCACCGGAGGCGCGCCAGCTCATGGAAGGCGCCGGCCGCACCAGCTCGCCCGAGGCATTGCAGGCCGCCGCCCTCTTCGCCGAGGAGGATGGCCGGCCGGGCGATGCCGCCGGCTATCTCAGCCGCATCCCCGCCCGGCTGCGCAGCGCGGACATGAACCGTCAGCTCGCGCGCAGCCGGGTGGCGGGCGAGGTCGAGCGGGCCAGCACCCTCTGGCGCCTGGGCCAGCGGGCGGAGGGGCGGGCGGCGCTCCTCGCCATCGCGGCGCGGCCGGACCCGACGGGCGGCGCCGCCGCGCTGGCGGTGCGCGCGCTCGGGCTGCTGGGCGACACCGCCGGCGCGGCGGAGGCGGGCCGGGCCGCGATCGCCATGAACCCCGGGGCCCCGCCCGCGGCCCGGCTCACCATCGCCGGCGCGCTGCTCGGGGTGGGGGCGGAGCGGGAGGCGGGGCAGATCGCACGCTCGGTCGAGGGGCTGCCCGGCCTCACCGCCGAGGATCAGCGGCAGGCGGCCGCCCTGCAGGCGGGCTTCGCCATCCGCACCGCCGACCGGCTGAACGAGCAGGGCAACCAGGCCGGCGCCTATGACGCGCTGGCGCCCGTCCTGGCGCGGGACCCGACCAATGCGGCGGCCAATCTGGCCCTCGCCCGGCTCTACCAGGGCGCCCGGCAGCCGGAGCAGGCGGCGCAGGTGGCCGAGGCGGTGCTGCAGGGCGATCCGCGCAGCATGGAGGCCCGGCTTGCCGCGGCAGATGCGGCGATCGCCCGGCGCGACTGGAGCCGGGCCGAGGCGCTGCTGGTCGAGGCGCGCGCCTTCAGCCCGAACGACCCGCGCGTGCCGCTGCTCGAGGCGCGGATCGCCCGCGCCGCCGGCCATCCCGGCCGCGCCCTGCGAGCGCTGGAACGGGCACAGGAACAGGTGCAGGCCCGCGGAGCGGTGCTGCCGGTCGCGGCGGTGGGGCCGGGCGCCGGCGCCAACCCCTTCCGGCCCGCCGGCCAGGTGGCCAGCGCCACCGGCGCCGCGCCGGCCGGCGATCCGGTGGCGGCGGACATCGCCCGGGAACTGGCCGCAGTGCGGGAGGAGACGGCGGGCCGGCTGCAGGCCGGCGGCGGCTTCCGGGTCCGCTCGGGCAGCCCGGGCCTCGACCGGCTCGATGAGTATTCGGCGCCGCTCTCCGCCTCCTTCTCCGGCGGGCCGCTGGGCGGCCGCGTCACCGCGGCGGTGGTGCCGGTGACCATCAACTCCGGCACGGTGGATACCAACAACCTCGCGGTGATGCGCACGGTGGGCACCAATGCCCTGGTGCCGGAGCTGCGCCAGCCGCCGGACCAGGCCACCGGGCCGGGCCCGGCGACCCGCGCGCGCTACGTGCCGCGGGACGATTCCGCCTCCGGCGTCGGGCTCGGCCTGTCCTATGCGCGCAACGCCTTCACCGCCGATATCGGCACCACGCCGCTCGGCTTCCGGTCGCAGAACGTCATCGGCGGCATCGAGCTCGCGCCGGCGCTGACGGACCGGCTGCGGCTGCGGCTGACCGGCGAGCAGCGGGCGGTGACCGACAGCCTGCTGTCCTGGTCCGGCCTGCGCGACCCGGCGAGCGGCCAGGGCTGGGGCGGCGTTGTCCGCACCGGCGGGCGGGCGCAGCTCGAATTCTCGGCGCAGCCGGTGAATTTCTACCTCGCCGGTGGCTACTCCACCTTCACCGGCGACCATGTCGCGCGCAACAGCCGCGTCGAGGCCGGGCTGGGCGGCGCCTGGACGGTTTGGCGGCGGCCGGAGGACGAGCTGATCGCCGGCCTCGACCTGGTCTATTTCGGCTACGACAACAACCAGCGGCTCTTCACCTTCGGCAATGGCGGCTATTTCAGCCCGCAGAGCTATGTCGCGGCGACCATCCCGGTGGATTACCGCGGCCAGAGCGGCAACCTGGCCTACCGGCTCGGCGGCACCATCGGCTTCCAGTCATACCGGGAGAATGCGGCGAAATACTTCCCGACCGATGCCGCCATGCAGGCGCAGCTCGAGGCCGCGGCGGCCGGGGATTCGACCTTGCGCGCGACCAGCCCGTCGCAATCGAGCTCCGGCATCGTCGGCGGGGTGCGGGGCGATATCGAATACACGCTCACGCCGAATCTCCGGATCGGCGCGCTGTTGCGATATGACCGCACGGCCAATTGGAACGAGGCGCGCGGCCTGCTCTTCGCGCGCTACCGCTTCGACCGCTGAGGGGCGGGGCAGAATGGTGAGCCCGACCCCGCTGTGGCCGGCCCGCGCCGGCGGCCTGCGGGGCCTGGCCGCCCCGCGGCACGGCCCTTCGACCTGATCGGAATTTCCGCGGCGCGGGTCGCCCCCCTCGCTGCGCCAAGCAGAGGTGCCCCATGACCGCCGTCGCGGATTCGCCTGCCCTGACCTACCTGGCCCGCCGCGGCGTCTCCGCCCAGTGGCGCGGCTTCCTCCGCGCGCTGGTCGAGACGCTCGACGCCAATCTCGACACCGCCTCGCGCGATGCGCTGCTGCGGGCGGTGGGCGCCCGGCTCGGCGGCCTGCTGCCGCTGCCGTCCTGCGCCAGCCTGGCGGAGCTGGAGGCCCGGATGAGCGAGGCGCTGGCCAGCTGCGACTGGGGCTGGGTGGAGGTCTCGCTCGACCCGCAGGACCGCTCGCTGGTCCTGACGCATTGCGCCGCGCCCTCGGTGGCGACCGGGGCCGAGTCCGGCGGGGCCTGGATCGCCGCGGTGCTGGAGGGGCTGTATGGCGCCTGGCTCGGCGCGCAGCCGGGCGCCGATCCGGGCCTGGCGCCGCGCCGGGTCTCGGTGACACCCGCTGCGGTGACGCTGCGCTACGGGCGCATCTAGAGCGGATCGCGAAGGGGCGTGAACGCCCCGCAGCGTGAATCTGCCCTGCAAACAGCGGTCTACAGCGGATGGGCGTTCAGTCTTGAACGCAATCCGCTGTAGAGCGGATCGCGGGCGGGCGTGAACGCCCCGCAGCGTGAATCTGCTCTACAAACAGCGGTCTACAGGGGATTGGCGTTCAGTTTTGAACGCAATCCGCTGTAGGGCGGATCGCGGGCGGGCGTGAACGCCCGGGAGCGTGGCTCCGCGCGAAAGCAAGGAATCGCAGCGGATCGGCCTTGTTCCGAAGGCAACCCGCCGCAGGGCGCCTCACCCGGCCGGCGGCACCGCGATCTCCAGCCACCCCCGCGCCTCCATCCGGGCCGCATCGCCCGGCCGCAGCAGCACGGTGGTGGTGTCGCTCTCGACGATCGCCGGGCCGGCGATGGCCTGGCCCGGCGCCAGCGCCTCAAAGCGCCAGACCGGCACCGTCGCCATTGCGCCGCCCAGCAGGATGCGGCGCTCCCCGGCGGCGGGCGCCGCCCCGGCCTCCGCGCCCTGCGCCGCGGCGTGGCGCGGCAACACGCCCACCACCGCGACGCGGGCATTCACCAGCACCACCTCCTCCTCCGGAAGGTCGTAGGTGAAGAGGGCGCGGTGGCGGGCATGGAAGGCGGCGCGGATCTGCCCGCCGAGATCCGGCCCGTCCCAGGCGATGCCGTCCAGCGGCACCGCAATCTCGAAGACCTGTTCGCCATAGCGCATGTCGGCGCTGCGGCGCGCCGCCACCTCCCCGCCATGCCAGCCGGCCATGCGGGCGCGGCCCTCCGCCTCCAGCCCGTCGAACAGCGCGCGCAGCGCGGCATCCTCCGGCATCCCGGTCGGCGTCACCGCGCTGCGGGCCAGTTCGTAGCGCAGGTCGGTGTGCAGCATCCCCCAGGCCGAGAGGCCGGCGGCGAAGAGCGGCACGGCGGCGCGGCGCAGGCCGAGCTCGCGCGCCACCGCCGTCGCATGCAGCCCGGCGGCGCCGCCGAAGGAGAGCAGGGCGAAGTCGCGCGGATCGACGCCGCGGCGGACCGTCGCCAGCCGCACGCCATCGGCCATGCGCGCATTGACCAGGTCGTGGATGCCGCTCGCGCAGGCCTCGGGCGTGATGCCCAGCCGCTCCGCCAGCCCCGTCACCGCCCGCCGCGCCGCCGGCAGGTCGAGCCTGCGGGCGCCGCCGAGGAAGTTGTCCGGATCGAGATAGCCGAGCACCAGATTGGCGTCGGTGACGGTCGGCTCCGTCCCGCTCAGCCCGTAGCAGGCCGGCCCGGGCACCGCGCCGGCCGAGCGCGGCCCGACCTGCAGGGTCCCGCCCGGGCCGAGATGCGCGACGGAGCCGCCGCCCGCGCCGAGCGTGACAATATCGAGGCTCTCGAGCGCGATGCGCTCGCCCCCCACCACCCGGCCGCGGCCGAGCGCCGCCTCGCCCTGGGTGACCAGGGCGATGTCGGTCGAGGTGCCGCCCATGTCGAAGGTGACGAGGTCCTGGCCCAGCCCCTGTGCCGCCAGCGCGACGGCCGCGGCGACGCCGCCCGCGGGGCCGGAAAGCGCGGTGCCGACCGCGAGCCGCGCCGCCTCCCCGATCGGCGCGACGCCGCCATGGGAGAGGATGACGAAGAGCGGGCCGCGATAGCCCGCCTCCTCCAGCCGCCCCGCGAGGCGGCCGAGATAGCGGGAGACCACCGGGCCGACATAGGCATTCACCGCGGTGGTCGAGAAGCGCTCGAACTCCTTGATCTGCGGCAGGACATCGGCTGAGCAGGTGACGAAGGCGCCCGGCATGGCGGCCTGCACCGCATCGGCCGCCGCATGCTCGTGCCGCGGCGCCGCCCAGGCGTGCAGGAAGCCGATGGCGACGCCCTCCACGCCCTCGGCCTTGAGCCGGGCGATGGCGGCCTCCAGCGAGGCCGCATCGAGCGGCACCTCTACCCGCCCGTCCGGCCGCAGCCTTTCCTTCACGCCGAGGCGGAGATGGCGCGGCACCAGCGGCTCGGGCGCCGGCAGGCGGAGGTCGTAGCGCTCGGGCTTCAGCCCCTCGCGCATCTCGATGACGTCGCGGTGGCCCTCGGTGGTCAGCAGGCCGATCCGGGCGCCCTTCCGCTCCAGCAGGGCGTTGGTGGCGACCGTGGTGCCGTGGACGATGCGGGCGGTCTGCTGCAGCAGCTCGGGCAGGGTGAGCCGCAGCGCGGTGGCGAGGTTGCGCAGGCCCTGGAGCACGCCCTCCGACTGGTCGGCGGGCGTGCTGGCGGCCTTGGCAAGGGTCTGGGTGCCGTCGGCGCAGATCCCGACCACATCGGTGAAGGTGCCGCCGACATCGATGCCGATGGTGTAGGCGGGCATCAGCGCATGCTCCCGGCGGGCTGGCGGGACGGGGCCAGGCAGGCTTGCCCGGGGCGGCCGGGCCGCGGCGCGGCGGCCGGCCGGGTCGTGGCGGGGCGCCTATCGGGGCAGGGGGGCAGGCCGGGCATCAGACATATCCCTCCGCGGCGTCGCGGGCGCGCGCTGCGGGCGAGCGCTTGCCGGGCGGGCCCCAGCCGCCGCCGCCACCGGCCTCGACCAGCAGCCGGTCGCCGGGCTGGACGGGAATGCCCACCTCCTTGGTCTTCAGCACCCGCTCCGTGCCATCCGTATGGCGCAGGCGGTAATGGTGCGGCTTGCCGTCCTGCCCGCCCAGCATCCCGGCGGCGCCGTGCCGCACGCCATCGCCCGCGGTATTGGCCCGGCAGGGGCCGTCGCTCTCGATCTTCAGGCAGAGCTGCCCGCCGAGGCCGCCGCGATGCTGGCCATCCCCGGCCGAGCCTGGGAGGAATTCATGCGTCTCGAACAGCAGGGGGAAGCGCGCCTCGGCCATCTCGACGCTGCCGAACTTGAGGCCGCCGGCGGAATGCCATTCGCCCGCCGTGGACCAGCCATCGCCGCGGGCGGAGCCGCCGCCGCCCGGACGGGCATGGAACATGTGCCAGACGAAGCGCCGTGATTCCTCATGCCCGCTCGCATCCGCGAGACGCCGCCTGGCGTCCTGGCCGGTGATCGCCACCCGGAAGCGCCGCCCCCAGCCGCCCATGGCGCGGTCCGGGCAGCAGTGCTGGAGCGCGCGGATGATCGCCTCGACGATCTCGTTGGAGCAGTGGCTGGTGCACATGGTCACCGGCGCGCCCTCCCGCGCCCAGACCACGGTGCCCTCCTTCGCCACCACCTCCAGCGGGCGGAAGGCGCCGTCATTCTTCGCCACCTCCGGGTCCAGCAGGAAGGCGAAGGCCATGGCGACGGCGCTGCGCATGTTGGGGTAGCTGGAATTGACGAAGCCGGTGGTCTGCGGGTCGCTCTCCGAGAGGTCCACCACCAGGCTGTCGCCCCGCTTGGTGACGCGGGCGCGGATCGCGACCTCCTCCCGCCCGAAGCCGTCATCGTCCAGGAAGGCCTCGCCCAGCCAGCACCCGTCCGGCCAGGCCGCCAGGATGCGCCGCGCATGCGCCTCCGACAGGTCGAGGATGGCCGAGACCGCCGCCTCCATCGCCCCGGCGCCGTATTTCGCCAGCAGGGGCAGCAGCCGCTGCTCACCAAGCCGCGCGGCGCCGATCATCGCCATCAGGTCGCCACGGAAGTCGCGGGGGATGCGGGTATTGGTGGCGAGCATCCGCAGCAGGTCCTCCCGCAGCCCGCCCGCCTCGCCGAGGCGGATGGGGGGGATGCGCAGGCCTTCCTGCCAGATCTCGGTCGCGCCGGGGTTGTAGCCGCCATGGGTGGCGCCGCCGATATCGGACTGGTGCGCCCGGACGACGGACCAGAAGCGCAACGCCCCTTCCGCAAAGACGGGAATGATGATGGTGAGGTCGGGCAGGTGGCTGCCGCCGTGGTAGGGGTCGTTCAGCAGGAAGGTGTCGCCTTCCCGGATGTCGCCCGCGAAGGCCTCGGCCACTGCCTTCGCGGCCCAGGGCATGGCGCCGACATGGACGGGGATATGGTCCGCCTGCGCCACCAGCCGGCAGGCGGCGTCACAGAGCGCGATGGAGAAGTCGCGGGAGGAGTTGAGGATCTGGCTGTAGGAGGTTCGCAGCATCGCTTCGCCCATCTCCTCCACGATGGCGCGGAGGCGGTTGTCGAGCACGGCGAGGGTGACCGGATCCGGCGCGGGGCGGCGGGGGGTCGCGTCAGCGGGTGTGGCCATGCGGGGACGGTCGGCCGCGGGCCGGGCCGCCGTCAAGCCATGCCGGTGAAACGGGCGGCGCTCCCGTCCAATTTTCGTGATAAGGACCGGGCCTTGCGCCCTTCCCAGGATGCCGGCCGACCGGCGCGGAGAGCATGAGCACAACCTATCTGCGCGGCCCGGAGGCCGGCCCATTGGCCCGGCCACGCGCCGGAATGCGACCCGCGGCGCGGGGCGCGGCACGCGCGCTGGCCGGGGCGGCCCTCATCCCCCTGTTGATGCTGGGCGCGGCACTGCTGTTCCGCGGCATCGGCTTCACGGTCGCCGTCATCGACACGGATGAGGGGCTCTACATCGTCCAGGCCCGGGAATGGCTGCGCGGCAACTGGCCGCTGGTTGCGGTCTGGGACATGCACCCGATCGGCGCGCCGGCGGTCTATGCCGCGGCCATCGGCCTGTTCGGCGACAGCATCGCCACCATCCGCCTGCTGGGCATCCTCTGCACGGCGCTGGCGGGCTGGGCGCTGTACGGGCTGGTGCGCGTCGCCGGCGGGCCGCGGCCGGTCGCGCTGGCCGCCGGGCTGCTCTACCTGGCGCAGAGCGTGCTGCTCTTCGGCCTCGCGACCAATACGGAGGTGCTCTTCGCCCCGGCCGTGGTCGCCACCATGGCCCTTGGCCTGCGGGCCGCCATGCGGGCGCTGGAGGGTGGGGAGGGGCCGCGCTGGAGCGAGCTGGTGCCCATGGGCCTGATGATGGGCATGGCCTTCTCCATCAAGCCGGTGGTGACGCCGGAGGGGTGCCTCGCTTTCGCGCTGCTGACCTTCCCGGCGCTCTGGCGGCGGGTGCTGCGCCCGGGGCGGTTCCTCGCCCTGGCCGCGGCCTATGCCGCGCTGGTCCTGACGCCGACCGCGCTGTTCGGCATCGCCTATGCGCTGCGCGGGCACTTCGCCGAATTCCTGGATGGCTCCTTCCTCGCCCCGCTGCGCTATTCCATGGCCCGGCTGACCCTGCCGGAGGCGGCGCAGCGGCTGCAGACCGCCGCCATGGTGCTGCTCTGGCCCATGGTTCTGGCCGGGCTGGCGCTGGCGCGCTGGGGGCTGCGGCGGGGGCGGGGCGGGCGGCTGGCCCGCATCGCGCTGCTCTGGTTCGCCTGCGGCAGCCTGGCCATCATCGGGCCGGGCTTCTTCTACCCGCACTACTTCCTGATCTGGATGCCGCCGCTCGCCGTGCTGGCGGCGCTGGGGGCCTGGCGGCTGGCCCGGCTGGCCGGGCCGCGGCGGGCCATGGCCGCCTTTGCCGCGCTGGTCGCGGTGGTGGCGGTGGAACTCTGGCGGCAGGAGGCGACGGTGCGGGTCGGGCGCGGGCACGGCATCTGGACCCCCGACCCGGTGCAGGAGGTGGCGAAGGCCGTGAAGGCGCGGCTGCGGCCGGGCGAGGCCATCTTCGTCGCCAACTACCACCCGGTGATCTATGCGATGGCGGATGCCGCGCTGCCGACGCGCTTCGTCTTCCCCGCGCATCTGACCGGCGGCTTCACCCAGGTGGCCGATATCGACACGGATGCGGAGGTGCGGCGCATCCTGGCGACCAGGCCGCGCCTCGTGCTGGTGGATCGCGGCTGGTGGTGGCACCTGCGCCCGAGCGCGGCGGCGATCCTGACCGAGGTGCTGGAGCGCGACTACATGCTGGAGGCGACGGTGGCGGAGGAGCGCGGGCCGGTCGAGCTCTGGCGGCCGAAGTGATCGTCATCGGCCACGGGTTTGCATCCCCGCGCCGCTGACGCATCATCCCCGGAGAAGAACGGGGGAAACGAGATGAGCGACGCGACCGGTCTCCGCATCCTGGCGGAGGGGCTGCGCTTTCCGGAAGGGCCGGTGGCCCTGCCGGATGGCAGCGTCATCCTGGTGGAGATCGCCGCGGGGCGGCTGACGAAGATCGCGCCGGACGGGAGGAAGACGGTCGTCGCGACGCCCGGCGGCGGGCCGAACGGCATCGCCATGGGCCCGGGCGGGAAGATCTACTGCTGCAACAATGGCGGCTTCCTCTGGCATGAGGAGCCGGACATCCTGCGCCCCGCCGGCGTGCCGCCCGATTATGCCGGCGGCCGCATCGAGGTGATCGACCCCGCGACCGGCAGCGTCGAGCGGCTCTATGACCGCTGCGGCGAGCACATACTGAAGGGGCCGAATGACATCGTCTTCGCGCCCAAGGGCTCCCCCGGCGAGGGCGGCTTCTGGTTCAGCGACCTGGGCAAGGTCCGGGCGCGCGACCGCGACCATGGCGGGGTGTACTGGGCGGCGTCCGACGGCTCGAAGATCGTCGAGGCTGCCTTCCCGGTCTTCGGCGGCGCCAATGGCATCGCCCTCTCGCCCGATGGCCGCACCCTCTACGCCGCCGAGACCGAGACCGGCCGGCTCTGGGCCTGGGATGTCGAGGGGCCGGGGGTGCTGCGGAAGGATCCCTGGCCCTCCACCAATGGCGGGCGGGTGATCTGCCAGTTCCCCGGCTACCGGCGGCTGGACAGCATCGCGGCGACGGCGGCGGGCAATATCTGCGTCGCCACGCTGGTGAGCGGCGAGATCACCACCGTCGCGCCCAGCGGCGAGATCCTGCGGGTGGTGAAGATGCCGGAGCGGATGCCGACCAATATCTGCTTCGGCGGGCCGGGCCTGCGCACGGCCTACATCACCCTGTCGCTGACCGGGAAGCTGGCGGCGATGGAATGGGACGAGCCGGGGCTGGAACTGCCCTTCGGCTGAGCGCGTGGCCGGACCGGCCGTGCCGCCGGGGTGAGGGGGAACCCGCCCCGGGGCGTCGGTCGTGGGAGCGCCCGGGGGCGTTCACGCCTCCCGCAATCTGCTCTACAGCGGATGGGCGTTCATGTCTGAACGCCCATCCGCTGTCGCTCTTTGTCTTTCGGGCAGAGTCACGCTTCCGGGCGTTCATGCCCGTCCGCGATCTGCTCTGGACGCGGCGCGGCGTCACTGTTGGAGGCGGCCTGTCGGTTTCGCTGCTCCGGCGCGAGGCAAGGGGGCAGGTCGCCGGGGAGCAAGGCTCATGGCCCTTTGGGTGCGGTTCGCGCATGGCGACCGGCAAGGATTCGGAACGCTGGAGGACGAGAGCATCGCCGTCCATGCCGGCAATATGTTCGAGGGCGCGGCCCCGACCGGGGAGAGCCTGCCCCTCGCCGATGCCCGCCTGCTGGCACCGGTTCGGCCCGGCGCCTTCATCGGGCTGTGGAACAATTTCCACGAGGCGGCGCAGAAGCAGGGCAATGCCATCCCGGAGGGGCCTCTCTGGTTCCTGAAGAACAGCCGCAGCGTCATCGGCCCGGGCGAGGCGATCCGCCCGCCGGCGGGCTACACCGGCAAGGTGCTGTATGAGGGCGAGCTGGGCCTGGTGATCGGCCGCACCGTCTCGAACGCCGATGAGGCGGAGGCCGCGGCGGCGATCTTCGGCCTGACCTGCGTGAACGACGTGACGGCGCTCGACCTGCTCTTCGCCGATGCCTCCTTCCCGCAATGGGCGCGCGCCAAGGGCTGCGACAGCTTCGGGCCGGTGGGGCCGGCGATCGCCACGGGCCTCGACTGGTCCGCGCTGCGGGTGAAGGTGGCCCTGAACGGCCGGGTGCGGCAGGACTACCCGCTGAACGACATGATCCTCCCGCCCGCGCGCATCGTCTCCCTGATCTCGCAGGAGATGACGCTGCAGCCGGGCGATGTCATCGCCTGCGGCACCTCGGTCGGCGCGCTGCCGATGCGCCCCGGGATGACGGTGGAGGTGACGATCGAGGGGATCGGGACGCTGTCCAACCCCTATGCGCCATAGGGCAGGCAGGACGCGGCCCGCATCCGGTACCGGGCTCTGCCGCCCGGTCTTGCGCAGGGGCCGGCGCAGCGCGCCGGGAGTGCGGCGGCTGCGCGCCGGACAGCACGGCCATGCCGGCCCGCCCGCACGCGAACCCGCTTGGCATGCACGCGCATGGCCCGGGCAATCGGCGAGGGGGGGCCAGGGTGAGGTGGCCGGCCGCCTCGCAGGCCAGCCGGGAGGGAGGCGCGGCGCAACGCGCCGCCCGGCTTCAATGCGCGACGCGGCGCGCCGCCTCGGCATAGCCGACGCGCCGCTCCGGCGGCACCGGGTGCCGCCCGGCCACCCGCTCCAGCAGCATCCGCATATCCGCGGTCAGCCCCGCCTTCATCGCGGCATGCAGGAAGAGCTGCTCCAGCACGTCCTGCTGCGCATGGCTGCCGCCGAGCCGGTACATCCCGCCGAGCGCCGGCCGCATCACCGCGACCGCGCCGGCGAAGTCGCCCTGCGCATGCCGCAGCACCGCCTCGCTCACCGGCAGGGCATAGCGCGCGATGAGCGGCGCATTCGTGCCTGCATTGCTCCGCGCCGCGTCGCGCATCGCCGCCAGCATCCGCTCCGCCGCCGCCCAGCGCCCGGCGCCGCAGAGCGCCATCATCCAGTGCGGCAGGGTGAAGGCGGAGAGCGTGTCGCCGATCCGCGCCTCCGCCTTGTCCGCCAGTTCCTCCCACCGCCCGCCGGCGGGCACGCCGTGCAGCGAGAGCCGGAAGAGCATCGAGGCCGCATTCTGCGCATCGATGTAGAGGTCCGGCTGCGCCTGCGTGACGGCGCTGCCGAGGTTGCGGAACCGCGTGTCGTAGAGGCCGAGGACCGTGTCGAAGTCGCGGTGCTCCAGGTGGTACATGGCGCGGTGCCACCAGAGATGGTGCATCAGGTTGTTGCCGCCATCCCAATGCGCCTCGAGCCCCTCGATCCAGGCGATGCCCTCGCTGCGGCGGCCCTGCATCTCCAGCACATGCGCAACGGCATGCGCCGCCCAGAGATCGCCGGGGTCGAGCGCGATGGCGGCGCGGCCGGCGGCTTCCGCGACCGTGTAGTTCCCGCATTCCTCATTGGCGAAGCTGCGGCAGGCCAGCACGCTGCCATAGCCCGGCAGGTCGCGGCCCCAGCGCGGCAGCACGCCCTCGACCGAGGCCAGCATCGCCTCCGGCCGGCCGAGCCAGAAGCTGCAGAAATGGTGCAGGCGGAAGGCCAGGATGTCGCGGGGATGCGCGGCCAGGATGCCCTCCCAGGCCGAGAGGGCGCGGTCCATCTCGCCCTCCGCCCAGGCGGCCAGGGCCGCGACATGCGCCTGCTCGCGCGGCGTCGCGCATGCGGTCAGGCGCGCCGCCGCGGCGATCGCCTCCTTCGCCATGGGGATGAAGGCCTGCTTGTAGCCCAGCAGCAGGAAGGCCGCCTTCAGCGCCTGCGCCATGCCGAATTCCGGGTCCGCCGCCAGCAGCGCCTGCAGCCGCTGGGCGGTGTCCAGGCGATAGCGCAGATAGCCGGCGACGGTGTGGTCGAAGGCGCGCGCCGCCTCCGCGCTGTCGGTCGAGATCGCGTGGCCCTGGGCGTCCTGCTGCATCTGCCTTTCCTCCCCGATCCTGGAGGGCGGCGGTTCCGCCTGCCCTGGCGCCTTGCCGGCGCTTCGTGTCGCGGCGCATGCACCGGCGCCGCCTGATCCTCACATGCCCGCGCCGGCCCTCTCCGCCAGCCAGTGCACGAGGATCGCGACGGCCGCCATCAGGTCCCCGGTCTCCATGGCCTCCTCCGGGTTGTGGCTGCCGTTGCGGTTCCTGACGAGCAGCATGCCCGTCGGCACGCCCGAGGCGGCGAAATTATTAGCGTCATGGCTGCCCGGGCTGTTGAGCCGCGGCGCCGGCAGGCCGGCGCGCGCCGCGGCGGCCGCGAAGCACTCGGTGATGCCGGGGTCCATGGGGCCGGGCGCGGCGGCGCTCCGCTCGCCCAGCTCGATGCGCACGCCCCGGCGCGCCGCGACCTCCGCCACGATCCGCGCCAGCCTCTCCTCCAGCGCCGCGAGATGGTCCGCGGCATAGGCGCGGAGGTCGAGGCTCAGCTCGAACCGGCCGGAGACCATGGTGAGGCTGTGCCGATCCACGGGCGTGTGGAAGCGGCCGATGGTGACGGCCATGGGGCGGCCGGCGGCTTCCTCCTCCAGCCACAGCCGCTCCAGGCCCAGGGCGAGGTCGGCGCCGGCCAGCGCGGCATCGCGGCGGAAGCGGTGCGGCAGGCCGGTATGCGCGTCCTCCCCGGTGATGCGGATATAGGGGTGGCGGAGATTGCCGGGATTGGCGAGGCAGAGGGCGGCCGGCGCCCCGGCCTCCACCAGCTGCGGCGCCTGCTCGATATGGACCTCGAGATAAGCGCCGAGCCGGGCGGGGTCGCGCAGCGGCGTGCCGGCGCGGAGGCGCTGCGGGTCGCCGCCGCAGGCGGCGATGCTCTCGGCCAGCGTCAGGCCGGTGCGGGCATGGCGGAGGTCGAGCGCGCCGGGCGGCAGGCGGGCCAGCAGGCAGCGGGAGCCGATGAGGCCAAGGCCGAACCACACCGCCTCCTCGCAGCGGAGCGCCAGCACCTCGATATCCATCCGCGGCCTGATGCCCGCCGCCTGCAGCGCGGCGACGGCGGCCAGGCCGGCGACGACGCCCGCCGCGCCGTCGAAATTCCCGCCCTGCACCACGCTGTCGAGATGCGAGCCGATCAGGATCGGCGGCGCGGACGGGTCGGTGCCCGCCCAGCGCAGGGAGAGGTTCGCGCCGGCATCGATCGCCCGTTCCAGCCCCAGCGCGTCCCCCGCCGCGGCGACCAGCGCCTGCGCCTCATTCTCGCCGCGGCCATAGGCATCCCGCGTGATGCCGGGCGGGTCGGCGCCGATGGCGGCGAGGCCATCCAGCAGGCGCTGCACCAGCGGGGTCTGCGCGGCAATGGCCTCGGCGAGGGTCAAGGGCGGCTCTCCTGCGATCTGCGCGTCCCAGGCTATGGCGGATCAGCGGCCGGCGTGAACCGCCTCCGGAAGGCCGCCGGCATGGGCGCTCCGGCGCCTGTCCCGGGGATCTTGATGCTGGCCATCAGCATGAAGGCGCCGCATCTGCTTGGCCGAGGGGCGGTGTCACGCCTCCGGGTGAGGCGGCCCCAAGATACACTGCCCTGTCATGCCCCTCACCCTGCCGTCAGAGGCCCAGCTCGGATAACACCTCCTCGGTATGCTCGCCGAGGGCCGGGGCCGGCACGCTCCAGGGGCCAAGGCCGGGCAGGCGCGGGAAGGGCAGGGTGCCGAGGCCGGGCTGCTCCAGCGGCACCGCCGCGCCCACCGCCTTCGCATGCGGATCGGCCAGCCAGTCGAGCGGCGTGTTCACCAGGTCGCACAGCATCCGCGCCGCCTGGAAGCGCTCCACCCACTCCGCCGCCGGGCGCGCGGCGATCGCGGCGCGCACCTCCGGCAGCAGCGCCTCGCGGTGTTCCGAGCGCAGGGCGAAGCTGGCGAAGCGCGGGTCGGTCGCCAGCTCCGGCCGGCCGATGATCCCGCAGAGCTGCGCGTATTCCGGCTCCCGCAGCATCGCCACCATGAACCAGCGGCCGTCGCTGCCCTGATAGGTGCCCGAGGGCAGGTTGGCCGCCGGCGGCACGCGGCCGAGCAGCCCCTGCTCGGCGATGTTGAAGGCCATCAGCGCCGCCGCCGACTGCATGAGGGAGACATCCAGCACCCGCCGCCGCGGCGGCGCGCCCTGCACGCGGTCCCGCGCCTGCTCGGCCAGCGCCGCCTGGACGGCGATGAAGGCCGAGAGGCCGGTGACCATGTCCACCATCATGATCTGGCCGGTGCGGTGCGGCACGCCATCCATCCCGACATTGAGCGAGACCATGCCGGAATAGGCCTGCGCCACGCTGTCGGTGCAGGGGCGCTCCGATTGCGGGCCCTGCTGGCCGAAGCCGGAGATGGAGAGGAAGACCACGTCGGGCTTCCCCGCCTCCGGCACCAGGCCGAGCCGCTTCGCCACGCCCGGCCGGAAGGCCTCCAGCATCACGTCGGCGCGGGCGGCGAGCTTCAGCATGGCGGCGCGGCCCGCTTCGGATTGCAGGTCCAGCACCGCGCTGCGCTTGCCGCGGTTGAAGGAGACATGCATCACGCTCTGCGTGCCCTCCCGCGTCGAGAGGCCGCGGGACCAGTCGCCGGCGGGCGGCTCGATCTTCACCACGGTCGCGCCGCAGGCGGCGAGCTGGGTGGCGCAATAGGGCCCGGCGATGCCCTGGCTGGCATCCAGCACGAAGAGGCCGGTGTAGGGCTGCATCCGGTCGGCCATGGCGTTTCCCTTCCCTCGTTCGGCGCCTATCCTGCCCGGAACGGAGGAAACGGGAAGAGATGACCGGCATGGGGATCACGCGGCGGCTCGCGCTCGGGGGGCTGCTGGCCGCGCCGGCCCTGGCGAGGGCCCAGGGAACGCACCAGGGAACGCACCAGGGAACGGACTGGCCGAACCGCCCGGTGCGCTTCGTCGTCCCCTACCCGCCGGGCGGGCCGACCGACATCCTCGGCCGCGTCGTGGCGACACGGTTGGCGGAGGATCTGAAGCAGCCCATGGTGGTGGAGAACCGGCCGGGGGCCTCGGGCGTCATCGGCTCCGAGGTCATCGCGCGGGCGGCGCCGGATGGGCAGAGCTTCCTGATGAACGCTTCCATCCATGTCATCATCCCGCACCTCAACCGGAACATGCCCTTCGACGCGCTGGCCGATTTCACGCCGGTGACGAACATGGCCCGCGTGCCGCTGGTGGCGGTGGTGAACCCGCAGCTTCCGGTGCGCAGCATCCCGGAGCTGATCGCGCATCTGAAGGCGAATCCCGGCCGCGTCTCCTATGCCTCCTCCGGCAATGCCTCGGCCCTGCACTTGGCCGGCGAGATGTTCAAGCTGATGACGGGGACGGAGATGGTGCATGTGCCCTATCGCGGCGCCGGCCCGGCGGTGCAGGACCTGATCGCGGGCAATGTCCAGCTGATGTTCGACAGTATCCCGAGCAGCGCCGCCGCCGTCCGCTCCGGGCTGCTGCGGCCGCTGGCCGTCACCACCGCGCAGCGCGTCGGCGCCTATCCGGACCTGCCCACCATCGCGGAGGCCGGGGTGCCCGGCTTCGACATCGCCACCTGGTACGCCATCTGGGCCCCGCCCCGGACGCCGATGCCGATCGTCCACCGCCTGCAACAGGCGGTGACGGCCGCCGTCGCCGCGCCGGAGGTGCGGGAGAGGCTGGCGACGCTCGGCGCCGATCCGGTTGCCGATTCGCCGGAGGACTTCACCCTGTTCTGCGCCCGCGAATACGAACGCTGGGGGAAGCTGGTGCGCGATGCGCGCCTGACGCTGGATTGAGCCGTCCGGTCGCCGGAGGGCGCAGCCCGGAGCCGTGAATCGGCCGGCAAGAGACACGCCGCCCGGTCGTCGGAGGGCAAAGCCCGGCGGCGTGAATCGGCCGGCCAGCTTCAAGCCTGCCGCCCAGCTTAGTCCCGGCCGGCTTGCCGCCGGCCCCTGCCGAGAGAGAGGCCCCGATGCGTGCCCTGGTCTGCGAGAGCTGGCGCGAATTCGATGCGCTGGAGCTGAAGGAGGTTCCGCCCCCGCCGCTGCGGCCGGGCGGGGTGCGCATCCGGGTCGAGGCGGCGGGCGTCAGCTTCGCGACGCAACTCGTCGTCGCCGGCAAGTACCAGCGCAAGCCGCCGCTGCCCTTCACGCCAGGGACGGAGGTGGCGGGCACCGTGGTCGAGAGCGCGCCGGACGTGCCGGACCCGCTGCCGCCCGGCACGCGGGTCTTCGCCGTGCTCGACTGGGGCGGGATGGCGGAGGAGGCCGTCGCGGACGCGATCCATGTGGTGCCCATCCCGGACGGGCTGCCGCTGGAGCCCGCCGTCGCCATGCCGATCAGCTATCCCACCGCGGGCTCGGCGCTGATGTGGCGGGCGCGGCTGGAGCGGGACCAGTGGGTGCTGGTGCATGGCGCCGCGGCGGGCGTCGGGCTGGCCGGGGTGGAGATCGCCAAGGCGCTCGGCGCCCGCGTCATCGCCCGCTGCGGCGCGGCCAAGCGGCAGGTGCCGGAATCGCGCGGGGCCGATCTGGTGCTGGACAGCGCCCAGCCCTTCAAGGACGCGGTGCGGGAGGCGACGGGCGGGCAGGGCGTCTCGGCGGTGCTGGATACGCTGGGCGGGCCGGTCTTCGACGAGAATCTCCGCTGCCTCGGCGATGGCGGGATGCTGGTGACCATCGGCTTCGCCGCCGGCGGCATCCCGACCCTGCCCATCAACCTGCTGCTGCTGAAGAACATCGCGGTCGCCGGGCTGAACTGGGGCACCTATGTCGGCTGGTCGCCGGGTGACAACCGCCACCTCCACGCGCCGCGCGCCCAGGCGCTCTGGCAGCAACTTGTCGATTGGTGGGCAGCCGGCGCCCTCCGGCCGGAGGTGCATGCGAGCTTTCCGCTGGAGCGCTTCCGCGAGGCCATGGCGGAGGTGCGGGGCCGCAATGCGGTGGGCCGCGTGGTGCTCCGGCCGGGCGGGGCGTAGCCTGCCGGCATGAGCGAGACCGGCGGGGCGGACCCCGCCCCACCGACCCTTCACGGCCCACGGGCCGATCCCCGCCTGGTCGCGGCCATCGTCGCCAGCGCGCTCTTCATGCAGAACCTGGACAGCAGCGCGGTCACTACCGCCCTGCCGGCCATGGCGCGGGACCTGGCGGTGGAGCCGGCGCGGCTGGGCGCCGCCATCACCTCCTATCTGGTGGCGCTGACCGTCTTCATCCCCGTCTCCGGCTGGGTGGCGGACCGGTTCGGCGCCAAGCGCGTCTTCATGGCGGCGATCGCGGTCTTCACCCTCGCCTCCCTCCTCTGCGGCCGCGCCACCGGCCTGCCGGAGCTGATCGGGGCGCGCATCCTGCAGGGCATCGGCGGGGCGATGATGGTGCCGGTGGCCCGGCTGCTGCTGCTGCGCCAGGTCCGGAAGGAGGAGATGCTCTCCGCCATGGCCTGGCTGACCATGCCGGCCATGATCGGGCCCATCAGCGGCCCGCCGCTCGGCGGCTTCCTGACCGATGCCTTCGGCTGGCGCTCCGTCTTCCTGATCAATCTGCCGATCGGCCTGCTCGGCCTGGTGCTGGTCGCCTGGAAGATCCCGCGCGTCGAGCCGACCAATCCCGGCCCGCCGGATGTGGTGGGGCTGTTCCTGCTGGGGACGGCGCTCGCCCTCTTCATGTTCGGGCTGGAGACGATCGGCCGCGGCGTGGTCCCGCCGGGCCTGCCGCAGGCCGGTCTCGTGCTCGGGCTGATGTTCGGCTGGGCGGCGCTGCGCCACTGCCGGCGGGTGGCGCGGCCGGCGCTCGACCTCGCCCTGCTGCGGATCCCGACCTTCCACCAATCGGTGCTGGCGGGCAGCCTGTTCCGCATCGGCGCCGGCACCTCGCCCTTCCTGGTGCCCATGCTGCTGCAGGTGGGGTTCGGGAAGAGCGCGTCCGAGGCCGGCCTCGTCTCCTTCGCCACGGCGCTCGGCGCGCTGGCGATGAAGCCGCTGGCGCGGCCGGTGCTGAGGCGCTGGGGCTTCCGGCGGGTGCTGATCGGCGGCGCCCTGCTGGCGGCGGCCGGCGTCGCGGCGGCGGCGGCCTTCACCCCGGCCTGGCCGCTGCCCCTGATCTTCGCGCTGCTGGCGATCGGCGGGTTGTTCCGCAGCCTGCAATTCACCGCGCTGAACACGCTGGCCTTCGCCGATGTGCCGCCCGGCCGGCTCTCGGCCGCGACCAGCTTCTCCGGCACGGTGCAGCAACTCGCGCCGGCGCTCGGCGTGGTCCTGGCGACGACGGTGCTGGAGGCGAGCGCCCTGCTGGCCGGGCGGCACGGCCTGGCAGTGCCGGATTTCGCGGCGGCCTTCCTGGTGGCGGCCGCGGTGGTCGCCGCCTCCGCCCCCTTCTTCGCCCGGCTGGCGCCGGAGGCGGGGGAGGCGGTGAGCGGCCATGGCGTCGCCCCGGCGAAGCGGGTGCCGGCGGAGTGAGGGGGAGGAGCCGCGGCTTCCGGCCGCGGTCCGGCCCCGGCAGGCTCAATCCACGATGAACAGCCTCGCCCCCGTCCGGGTGGAGGACCGGTGCGCCGCATCGCCGAAATCGGAGACCTGGTAGCTCATCCCCGGCGTGAGGGTGAACCGCCTTCCGTCCCGCAGCTCAGTCTCCAGCTCGCCCTCCAGCACATAGAGGACATGGCCGCGGTCGCACCAATGATCCGCGAGGTAGCCCGGCGAATACGCCACCTGCCGGATGCGGAGATCGCCGATCTCGATCGTCCGCCACACCGCCTCCCCGGTCTCGCCGGGGTGGCGGGTTTCCGGCACGGCGGCCCAGTCGGTGACGGTGAAGGGCAGGGGCGGGATCTTCATGGGCGCCTCCTCATACCGTTCCGCATGAATGCTGACACATTGATGCGGCCTCAGGCGCCGGCGCCGCCTGCGGCGGCTTGGCTGCGCGCCATAAGGCGCGGCGCCCGTTCGGGCGTTCAGCCGCCTGCGGCGGCTGCAGGTCAGCGATTATGCGGCTTGATGTCACTCAGCCGGGGCAGCCGCGGCCGGCGCCTGCCGCCGCCGGCTGGTGAAGCGCCGCGCCAGCCCATCGAAGCCGAGATAGAGCACCGGCGTCACGAACAGCGTCAGCACCTGGCTGACCGCAAGGCCGCCGACGACCGCGAGGCCGAGCGGCTGCCGCAGCTCCGCCGCCGCGCCCCAGCCGGCCGCGATCGGGATGGCGCCGGCGCCGGCCGCGAGCGTCGTCATCATGATCGGGCGGAAGCGGATGATGCAGGCCTCCCGCACCGCGGTATAGGCCGGGGCCCCCGCCCGCTGCCGTTGCAGCGCGACGTCCACGATCATGATGGCGTTCTTCTTCACCAGCCCGATCAGCAGCAGCACGCCGATGACCGCGATGACCGAGAGGTCGAGCCCGAACCACCAGAGGGTGGCGAAGGCGCCGAGCGCCGCGGCCGGCAGGCCGGAGAGGATGGTCAGCGGGTGGATCAGGCTCTCATAGAGCACGCCCAGCACCACATACATGATCAGCACCGCGGCCAGCACCAGCATGCCCTGGCCGGCCAGCGCCTGCTGGAAGACCTGCGCCGCGCCGCTGAAGGCGGTGACGACGGTGGGCGGCAGGCCGAGCTCCTGCTCCACCGCGCGGATGGCATTCACCGCATCCCCCAGCGCCACGCCCGGCGGGGTGTTGAAGCCGATGACGACAGCCGGGAGCTGCCCCTGGTGGGAGACGTTGAGCGGCCCGACCCGCCGCTCGATGCTGGCGACGGCCGAGAGCGGCACCAGCCGCCCGGTCGAGGAGCGGAGATAGATCTTGGCCAGCCCCGTCTCGTCCCGCTGGTCCTCCGGCAGCGCCTCCAGCACCACCGGATAGGCATTGGCCTGGCCGTAGATGGTGCTGATCTGGCGGGAGCCGAAGGCGGAGAAGAGCGCCTGGCGCACCTGCTCGACCGAGACGCCGAGGGCGGTCGCGCGGTCCCGGTTCACCTGCACCTGCACCACCGGCGCGTCGAGCTGCATGTCGGTGTTGACGTCCTGGAGTTGCGGCAGGTGCAGCAGCCGGTCCTCCATCCGCTGCGCCCAGTCGTACAGCTCCTCCAGCCGGAGGCCCTGCAGGGTGTAGAGATACTGGGTGCGGGTGATGCGGGCGCCGAAATTGATGTTCTGCGTCGGGCTGAGGAAGACGCGGAGCCCCGGGAACTGGGCGGCCTGCCGGCGGAGCTGCTGGATCACCTCCTCGACCGGCGGGCGCTCGGCGCGCGGCTTCAGCTCGAGGAACATCCGGCCCTGGTTGATGGAGATGCTGCCGCCGACGGTGCCGAGCGAGGAGACGACGTTCTGCACATGCGGCGAGGCGCGGAAGACATCGGCCAGCCGGTTCTGCACATCCGCCATCGCCTCCATGGAGGCGCCGCGCGGGCCTTCGGTGGCGACCCGGATCTGCCCGGTATCCTCGACGGGGAAGAAGCCCTTCGGGATGTGCACCGCCATCCAGCCGGCCGCGACCACCGAGGCGAGGAACATCATCCAGACCACCAGCCGGAAGCGCAGCGAGAGGTCGAGCAGCCAGGCATAGCCGCGCTCCACGCCGCGGAAGCCGGCCTCCAGCGCCCGGTCCCAGAAGGGGGCGCGCCGGCCATGGCCGAGGGCATGGCCCTTCAGCCGGCTGGTCATCAGCGGCGTCAGGGTGAGGGAGACGATGCAGGAGGCGATGACGGCGAGGGAGACGGTGGCGGCGAAGGCGTTGAAGACCCGCCCGACCACGCCGCCCATCAGCAGGATCGGCAGGAAGACCGCGATCAGCGAGAGGGTGATCGAGAGGATGGTGAAGCTGATCTCGCGCGCGCCGGTGATCGCCGCCTGCAGCGGCGCCATCCCTTCCTCCATCCGGCGGATGATTGCCTCCATCATGACGATGGCGTCGTCCACCACCAGCCCGACTGCGATGGTCAGGCCGAGCAGGGTCACGTTGTCGATGCCGTAGCCGAGGACATACATCAGCCCGAAGGCGACGCAGAGGCTGATCGGCACCGCGACGGTCGGGATCAGGGTGGCGCTGAGCCGGCGGAGGAAGAGGAAGCAGACCAGCATCACCAGGCCGATCGCGATCAGCAGGTGGTGCTGCACGTCATGCACCGCGTCGCGGATCGAGACCGAGCGGTCCAGCAGCACGTCGAGCGCCGCGCCGGGCGGCAGCGCCGCCTGCAGCGCCGGCAGGCTGGCCCGCACGCCATCCACCACCTCCACGGTGTTGGCATCCGGCTGGCGCTGCACCGCCAGCACCAGGGAGCGCTGGCCGTTGCGCCAGGAGGCGACACGCAGGTTCTGCACCCCGTCCACCACCTCGGCGATCTCGTTCAGCCGGACCGGCGCCTGGGCGCGGCCGGCGACCACCAGCCGGCCGAATTCCTCGGCATTCTGCGGCTGGTCGTTGGCGCGGAGGGTGAGCTGCTGCCGCTCCCCCTGCAGCAGGCCGACCGGGGTGTTGGAATTCGCCTGGGCGATGCTCTGCTGGATGGTGTCGAAGGCCAGCCCCATGGCGGCTATGCGGTCCGGATCGAGCCGCACCCGCACGGCATAGAGCTGCTCGCCATAGGTCAGCACCTGGGCGACGCCCGGCACCCGCGACAGCGCCGGGGCGATGATGGTGCTGGCGACGTCGTTGAGGCGGTAGAGCGGGATGTCGCCGCCCGAGAGCGCGAGCAGGATCACCGCCTCATCGGCCGGGTTCACCTTCCGGTAGCTGGGCGGGATGGTCATGTCGATCGGCAGCCGGCGCTGCGCCCGCGTCATCGCCGCCTGCACGTCCTGCGCCGCCGCGTCGATGTTGCGGCCGAGGACGAATTGCAGGGTGATCTGCGTGGTGTCCTGGCCGTTGATCGAGGACATCGATTCCAGCCCGGCGATGGTGCTGAACTCGCGCTCGAGCGGCAGGGCCACGCTGGTCGCCATGGTCTCCGGGCTGGCGCCGGGGAAATTGGCGAAGACGGTGATGACCGGGAAATCCACCCGCGGCACCGCGGCCACCGGCAGGCGGGTATAGGCGATGATGCCCGCGACCACCGCGGCGATGGTCAGCAGCAGCGTCATCACCGGGCGACGGATACAGAGTTCGGAGAGGCCCATCCTGCCGGTTCCCGCCCCTTACCGCGCCGAGACGCGCTGCGGCGCCGGCGGCGGGTTGCGTTCCACCACCCGCGTGCCCTCCGTGACGCGCTGCGCGCCGTCCACGATCACCTTCTCGCCCTCGGCCAGCTCGCCCTGCACCACGGCGCGCAGACCGACGCTGCGCACCAGCTCGACCGGCCGCCGCCTGGCCGTCCCGTCCTGCGTCATGACGAAGAGGAAGCGGCCCTGCTGGCCGGTCTGCACCGCCGCCGCGGCCACCGTCGTCGCCCGCTCATCCACCCGCGGCGCCATGCTCACCTCGACATACTGGCCGGGCCAGAGACGGAGATCCCGGTTCGGGAAGCGCGCCTTCAGCAGGATGGTGCCGGTCTGGGTATCGACCGCGCTGTCCACGAAGACGAGCTCTCCCTCGGCCGGCGGGGCACTGTCCTGGTCCGGCAGCGCCCGCACGCGCGGGGCGCCGCGCGCCATGGCGGCCTTGATCTCGGCCAGCCAGCGCTCCGGCACGGCGAAATTCACCAGGATGGGATCCACCTGGGTGATGGTGGCGAGGGCCGTGTTCTCCGCCTGGCGCACGAAATTGCCGACCCGCAGCGGCAGGGAGCCGAGCCTGCCATCGGCCTCGGCGACGATATTGGCGAATTCCAGGTTCAGCTTGATCTGCTGGACCACCGCCTCATCCGCCCGGACATTCGCCGCCGCTGCCAGCGCCTCGGCCTGGGCCTGCTCGAAGCGCTGCTGGGCGGCAAAGCCCTCGCCGCGCAGCGACTGGTAGCGCTGCATGTCGGCCTGGAAGCGGGCCATCAGGGCGCGGTTGCGGGAGAGCTGCGCCTCCCGCTCGGCCAGCAGGGCAAGGCCCTGGCGGCTGTCGAGGGTGAAGAGCGGCTGGCCGCGCTGCACCATCTGGCCTTCCGTCACATGCACCTGGGTGATCTGCCCATCGACGCGGGTGCGCACGGTCACCACCGATTCCGCGGCGACGATGCCATTGGCCAGGATCTCGACCGGCACCGGGCCGATCTGCACCGGATCGGTGGTCACCGGCACGCTGCCGGCCCCCTGCGCCTGCGCGGCCGCCGCCGGGGCCAGGGCGATGAGGGCGGCGCAGAGGCTGCGGCGCAGCAAGGGCAGGCGTGGCGTCATGCGTTCCGTTTCCCGGGCCAAACCATGGCCGGCCCCCGTTCCGGGGGCGATCAAGCACCTATACGGCGGACTATGGCCAATCCCACGCGGTCGGTCGATCAACCCAAGGAAGGGCCGGACGGCGCTGCCGGCAGCAGGCCCTGGCCGGCAAGCCAGGATCAGCAAGCTCCGTGCCAGATGGCGCCGCCCTTCCACCCCGGCAAGGCCGCGCAGCCCGGCATCTCGCGGCGCCGGGTCCCATGGCCTGCCGCCGGGCGGCCAGCCAGGCCGGGGCCGCCCGATGCGCCTTCTTGTCCCGCGTCCCGGCCCGCTGACGGCCCCCGTTGCGGGGCGCGCGGCGAATGGCCGGCAGCCGCCGCCGGCGCCGCGCCGAAGGCCGCGGCGGCCGATCGCCTCCGCCCGGCCTCCCCGCCCGCTGCCTTGCCGCCGGAGGGCGCCGGCCCCGCCGCCCGGCTGCCCTCGGGCGAGCCGGCGCGGGGCGAGGCGGCCTGGACACCGCCCGGCGCCGGCTTCTATCGGATGGCAGGGCTGGACGCGGCGGGCGTGGCGGCGCGGGCGGAGGTCAGGGTGCGGTGACGATGCTCTATGTGGACGGCGATGCCTGCCCGGTGCGGGAGGAGGTGTTCCGGGTGGCGACGCGCCTCTCCCTGCCGGTGCGCGTGGTCAGCAATGGCAGCCGGCCGGTGCGCCCGCCCGGCCTGCCGAATGTCGAGATGGTGCTGGTGCCCGAGGGCGCCGATGCGGCGGATGACTGGATCGCCGAGCGCATCACCCGCGGCGATGTCTGCGTGACGGCCGACATCCCGCTGGCCTCGCGCTGCCTCGCCAGGGGGGCGCGGGCGCTGGGCTTCAAGGGCAGGCCCTGGACCCTGGACAATATCGGCAATGCGCTGGCCGGCCGGGCGGTGTCGGCCGAGATGCGGGAGAGGGGGCTGCAGACCGGCGGCCCGGCGCCGCTCACCCAGGCGGACCGCTCGCGCTTCCTCTCCGCGCTGGATGCCGAGATCGCGGCGGCGAGGCGCGATGCCGCGGCCCCGCCGCCACGGCCCTGGGTGAGCTTCGAATAGGCGGCCGCGACCTGGCCACGCGGCCGGCCGCCTCGGCTGCCGCGGCAAGGGCCTGCGGTCCGGGCCAGGCGCCCATCGGCCCTGGCGCACCCTGCCTGCGGAAGGGCTGGATCGCCGGAGCCGCTAGAGCAGATCGCCGGAGGCCGTGAACGACCGAAGGTGTGAATCTGCTCGGAAAACAAGGAGCTACAGCGGATGAGCGTTCAGTTCTGAATGCAATCCGCTGTAGCCCGTCCAGGGCTTGGCCCATGCGGCCCATGGCTCCGGGCCGCTGCCGCGACGGGGCCGAACTACCGCGCGGGTAGCGTCCCCGCCTCGGGCGCCGGCACCGGCGCGCCGGGTACGAGCTGCCGTGACATGGTGTTGAGGTCACGGAGCTGCTGGGCATCGCGCTCGGGCGGGGTGGCGACGCCGGCGGCGCGCTGCTGCTGCTCCACGGCCTCGCGCCGGGTCTGCGGGGCGCTGCCCTGCTGGCCGGGCTGGCCCGGCTGACCCTGGGCCCCCTGCTGACCCTGGGTCCCCTGACCGGTGGGGGAGCCGCCCTGCCCGGACGGGCCGGTCCCGGCGGTGGCGCCGGATCCCGCGCTGCCGCCCCCCATCGGCGGCGTGCTCATGCCCGGCGTCGCGCCGGCGCCCGCGCCGCCCGTGCCGCCAGCGGCACCACCGGCCGCGCCGCCCGCGGCGCCACCGCCGGCAGAGCCGCCACCTCCACCCCCACCTCCACCCCCTTGGGCGAAGGCGGCGGAGGCGAGCAGCAGGCCGGGGCCGGAGAGCAGGACGAGGCGGCGGGAGGGGTGCGGGCGGGGCATGGGCGGGTGTCCTTCGATCCTGCCACTGGCAACGCCCGAGGCTCCCGGCGGATCAGGAGCAGCCGCGGCGGTCCAGCCTCTCCCGCGCCTGCCCGAGCGAGAATCGCGCCCGGTCGAGGGTGCGGCGGAGGCGGTCCGGGCCGGCTTCTGACCGGGCCTGCTCGGCGAGGCCGGCCGCCTCCCGCACCTGCTCCGCCGCCAGGGGACAGCCGCAGCCCGCGAGGCGCGCGGCCGCCTCGGTGAGCGCCGCGGCCGCGGCATCGGCGGCCTCGCGGCCGGCGAGCAGCCCCTCCGCCGCGCTGCCGGCCCGGAGGTGGCGGTCGGCGCCCCGCAGCCCTTCCAGCCCCAGGCCGAAGCCGCAGCGCGGGGCCTGGGCCATGGCCGGCGCCGCGAGCAGCAGCAGCGCGAGGACGCGGATCACGCTGCCTCCCGCCAGCCGCAGGCGGCGAGCGCCGCCTGCATATGCGGCGGCGGCGGGGCAATGGCCGTGATCGGCGGGTCGAGCGGCAGGGCGATGGCGCGGGCCAGCAGGTGCAGCCTTCCGGCGTCACACTCGGGAGCGCCGCGACACGCCGCATCGCCGGATGGGGCGCCATAGCGCGGGTCGCCCAGGATCGGGCAGCCGAGATGGGCGCAGTGCACCCGCAACTGGTGGGTCCGGCCGGTCCGCGGGCGCAGCTCCAGCCAGCTCAGCCCGCCGGCCGAACCCAGCACCCGCCATTCGGTGCGGGCCGGCTGGCCGGCGGGGTCCACCAGCATCCGCCAGCCCGCCTTCGCCGTGCTGTGCTTGAGGAGGGGCGCGTCCACCACGCCCTCCGGCGCCGGCGGCGCACCGCGGACCACGGCCCAGTAGGTCTTCCGTGCCAGGCCCCCGGCGAAGAGCGCACCGAGTTCGGCCAGCGCCGGCTTGGTCCGCCCCAGCACCAGGCAGCCCGCCGTGTCGGTGTCCAGCCGGTGCGCCGGCTGCGGCAGCCGCTTCTTGCCGAAGGCGAGTGCCGGCAGCCAGTCCTCGAGCGAGGGGCCGCCGCGCGGGCCGCGATGCACCGGCAGGCCGGCCGGCTTGTCGAGGACCAGGACGCGGTCGTCGCGATGGAGCAGGCGGGCGGCCAGGTCGGGGGACGGCAATGTTGCGGCGCGGATGATCCTGGCTTCCTGGCCCGGTGATGCCGCTTCTCTACAGCGGATTGCGTTCAGAACTGAACGCCCATCCGCCATCTTCTCTGGCGCAGATCACCGGGCTGCGTGAACGACCGGACAGCAAGGGCGGTCCGCCGGAGGGTGAAGGGCCCGGACCGCCCGCCGGGTCAGGTGATCTCCTCGACGGAGCCGTCGAGCGCCATGATGCCGGTCACCACCTTCAGGGCCGGCTTGCGCTTCGAGATCTCGGCGCGGAAGGCGCGCAGCACCTCGGCATGGCTGGCGGTCTCGGCCGCCGGGGTCGCCACCGCCGCCTCACCCAAAGCGAGCTTCGCCGCGCCGCAGTCGCGATGCGTCATCGCCACGACGCCCTGGATGTTGTGCAGCGCGACGGTGATGTCGAGATTGTCCCAGAAGGCCCCGTGCCAGGGCGCGAAGCGCGGATGCACGGCGCCGATCGGCCCGCCGGCGATGACGAACTGGCTGTAGCGGTCGCGCAGCCGGCGCCCATCCATGAAGGCGAAGCTGCCGGTCGTGAAGCGCGGGTCGATGCAGTTCACCAGCATCGCCTCGTAATGGCCGCTGGCGGCGCTGGCCCGGCCCGCGAGCCCGGCCAGCGCCATGGCGCCACCAAGCCCGGCCAGCAGGCCGCGGCGGCCCACCGGTGCGGCGCAGCCGCAGGCGGGGTGGTGCACCGCATGCGGGGCGACGGAGGTGCAATGGAGCATGGGATGATCCTCTCTCTCGGATCGCCCCTGAATCACGCAAAACCGTAACCAAACCGTAGCCGCGCCATTCCGGATTCGGCGGTCGTCAGCCCCGGCCGTGGCAGTGCTTGAACTTCCGGCCGCTGCCGCAGGGGCAGGGCGCGTTGCGCGGGGTGCGGGCCCAGGTGCCGGGATCGGCCGGATCCACCGCCTCCGCCCGCCGCGGCGCGTCCGGCGCGTTCATCGGCACCGGCGCGTAGCCCGGCCCGCCGCCCTCCGCCATCTCCATCTCGGCCATCGCCGGCTCAGGGTGGCGCATGTCCATCACCCGCACCGGCTCCGGCATGGGCAGCGGCGCCTCCGGCCGCAGCTCGATGCGCATCAGCACGCTCGTCACCCGCTCCCGGAGGTCGGCGAGCATGGTGTTGAAGAGCAGGAAGGCCTCGGACTTGTACTCGTTCAGCGGGTCGCGCTGGCCATAGGCACGCAGGCCGATGCCCTGGCGCAGGTGGTCGAGCGCCAGCAGGTGCTCCTTCCACACCGCGTCGAAGATCTGCAGCAGCAGCGACTTCTCGACCATGCGCATCAGGTCGGGGCCGATATTCGCGGCCTTGGCGGCATAGTGCTGCTCGGCCGCGGCCTCGATCCGCTCGCGCACCGCCGTCTCGTCGATGCCCTCCTCCTTGCCCCAGGCCTGCACCGGCAGGTCGAGGCCGAGCTGCTCGCGCACCTTCTGCTCGAGGCCCTCGAGATCCCACTGCTCGGGATAGGCGTTCTCCGGGATCGCCTTGTCCACCAGGCCGCCGATGCATTCGCGGCGCATCTCGGCCACCGTCTCGGCGACGTCCGCGGCCTGCATGAAGGTCTTGCGCTGGGCATAGACCTCCCGCCGCTGGTCGTTCATGACGTCGTCGTATTTGAGCAGGTTCTTGCGGGTATCGAAGTTCCGCGCCTCGACCTTCTTCTGCGCCTTCTCCAGCGCCTTGTTGATCCAGGGATGGACGATCGCCTCGCCTTCCTTGAGGCCGAGCTTCTGCAGCATCCCGCCCATGCGGTCGCTGCCGAAGATGCGCATCAGGTCGTCCTCGAGCGAGAGGAAGAAATGCGAGGCGCCGGGGTCGCCCTGCCGGCCGGAGCGGCCGCGCAGCTGGTTGTCGATGCGCCGACTCTCATGCCGCTCGGTGCCGATGACGAAGAGGCCGCCGGCCTCCTTCGCGCGGCGCTGCGCCTCCGCGACCTCGGCCGCGTGGCGGGCGAGCGCCGCCTCGTAGTCCGGCCCCTCGGACTGGCCGGTCTCCTGCCGCGCCAGCGCCTCGGCATTGCCGCCCAGCTTGATGTCCGTGCCGCGGCCGGCCATGTTGGTCGCGATGGTCACGGCGCCCGGGCGGCCGGCCTGGGCGATGATCTCCGCCTCCTGCTCGTGGTAGCGGGCGTTCAGCACGTTGTGCGGGATGCCGCGCTTCTTCATGAGCCCAGAGATCAGCTCCGACTTCTCGATGCTGGTGGTGCCGACCAGGATGGGCTGGCCGCGGCCGCGCGCCTCCTCGATCAGGTTGATGACGGCGTCGTACTTCTCGCTGGCGGAGCGGTAGACCTCGTCGTCGCTGTCCTTGCGGGCGACCGGCACGTTGGTCGGGATCTCGAGCACTTCCAGCTTGTAGATCTCG
This sequence comes from Roseicella aerolata, assembly GCF_020523605.1. Taxonomy (GTDB): domain Bacteria; phylum Pseudomonadota; class Alphaproteobacteria; order Acetobacterales; family Acetobacteraceae; genus Paracraurococcus; species Paracraurococcus aerolatus. Next base: position 45,946 of record NZ_JAJAQI010000004.1, read on the forward strand.
GCGAACTCGTCCGCCTCGGTCGAGGCGGTGCCGGTCATGCCGGCGAGCTTGGGGTAGAGCCGGAAGTAGTTCTGGAAGGTGATGCTGGCCAGCGTCTGGTTCTCCGGCTGGACGGTGACGTGCTCCTTCGCCTCCAGCGCCTGGTGCAGCCCGTCCGAATAGCGCCGGCCCTCCATCATGCGGCCGGTGAACTCGTCGATGATCACCACCTTGTCGTCGCGCACGATGTAGTCCACGTCCCGCGCGAACAGGACATGCGCGCGCAGCGACTGGTTGACGTGGTGGACCAGCGTGACGTTGTGGAAATCGTAGAGGTTGCCTTCCTCGAGCAGCCCGGCCTCGCGCAGCGCCTGCTCGATCGCCTCGGAGCCTTCCTCGGTCAGGTTGGCCGTCCGCTGCTTCTCATCCTTGTCGTAGGTCGCCTTGTCGGTGACCAGCACCTTCACCACCTCGTCCACCCGGCGGTAGAGGTCGGAACTGTCCTCCGACGGGCCGCTGATGATCAGCGGCGTCCGCGCCTCGTCGATCAGGATCGAGTCCACCTCGTCCACGATGGCGTAGTTGAAGTCCCGCTGGACCATCTCCTCCAACCGGTACTTCATGTTGTCGCGGAGGTAGTCGAAGCCGAATTCGTTGTTGGTGCCGTAGGTGACGTCCGCGGCATAGGCGGCGCGGCGTTCCTCATCGGTCAGGCCATGCACGATGACGCCCGTGGTCAGGCCGAGGAAGTAGTAGATCCGCCCCATCCACTCCGCGTCGCGCTTCGCCAGGTAGTCATTCACCGTGACGACATGCACGCCCTTGCCGGTGAGCGCGTTGAGGTAGACCGGCAGGGTGGCGACCAGGGTCTTGCCCTCGCCGGTCTTCATCTCGGCGATCTTGCCCTCATGCAGGACCATGCCGCCGATCATCTGGACATCGAAATGGCGGAGGCCGAGGACGCGCTTCGCCGCCTCTCGCACCGTGGCGAAGGCCTCCGGCAGCAGGGAATCGAGGCTCTCGCCCCGGGCGAGCCGCTCCCTGAACTCGATGGTGCGGGCCTGCAGCGCCGCATCCGAGAGGGCGGCGGTCTTCGGCTCCAGCGCGTTGATCTCCGGCACGCGCGCCTGCAGGCGCTTCAGCGCCCGGTCGTTGGCGGTGCCGAAAAAGGCGCGGGCGATGCGTCCGAACATGCGGGCCTTGCTACTCCGGGAGGGCGCCGGCCGGTTCGCGCGGCCGCGGCCGCACCGGCGCCGCAGGCGAGACGGGGTGATGACGGGAGGGGGAGGGAGGCCAAGCCGGGCCCCAGCCCCTTCCGGGCGGCGGGTGCTGCGCGACCCCGGCGCAGGCCGAGAGATAGGCAAGCGGGGCGCCGAGGTCAACGCCGGGACGGGGTGACCCGCCTTTCCGCGGTGCGGGCCAGTTGCCCCCCCGGCTTGCATCCGCCATTGTCCGGCGCCGTCCGAAGGGTGTCGTTCCCCATGCGTTTCCATTCCATCGCGCTGGCCGCCGCCCTGCTGCCCACGCTTGCCCCCTTCGGCGCCCTCGCCCAGGCGCAGCCCCCGCAGGGCCAGCCCCCGGCGACCGCCACCACCGAGGACCCGCTGGTCGCGCGCGTGGATGGCCAGCCCGTCCGCCTCTCCGACGTGATGGCGACCGCCCAGGACGTGCTGCCCGCCGAGATGCGGGACATGCCGCCGGCGCTGCTGCTGCAGATCATCCCGCCGGAGGTGCGGCGCCAGCTGGTCGAGCGCACCATCACCGAGCGCATCCTGACCGGCGCCGCCCGCGCCGCCGGGCTCGACCGGGATGAGGAGGTGCGCCGCCGCATCCGGCGGGCCGAGGAGCAGGAGCTGCAGCAGGCCTTCCTGTCACGCGAGGTCGCCGCCCAGGTGACCGATGCCGCGATCCGCGCCCGCTACGACCAGGAGAACAGCCGCCGCCAGGGCGAGGAGGAGGTGCGCGCCCGCCATATCCTGCTGCGCTCCGAGACCGAGGCGCGGGCCGCCATCGCCGCCGTCCGGGGGGGCGAGGATTTCGCCGCCGCCGCCCGCCGGCTCTCGACCGATCCCGGCTCGCGCGACGGCGGCGATCTCGGCTTCTTCAAGCGCGCCGACATGGTGCCGGAATTCGCCGAGGCCGCCTTCGCCATGAAGCCGGGCGAGGTGAGCGCCGCCCCGGTGAAGAGCGCCTTCGGCTGGCACGTCATCAAGCTGGAGGAGCGCCGCACCGCCCCGGTGCCGGGCTTCGAGGAAAGCCGCCAGCAGATCCGCCAGAAAATGCTGGAGGAGCAGGTGGACGCGGTGGTGCAGCGCGCGCGCGCGGGCGCGAAGGTCGAGCGGCTGGACCAGGCGCCGGCCGGCGGCTCGCTGCTCGACGGTGCCGCGCCGCCCGCCCAGCCCGGCCCCGCGCCGCAGCCCCAGCGCCGCTGACACGAGTTCCGCCGGGCGCCGGGGCGAACCGGCGCCGGCGCCCCCTGAGAGGAAACCACCCATGGCCGGCAAGGACCTGCCCGTCTCCCCGCTCGCCCTGCCCCTGCCGGAGGTGCCGCCCGTCGCGGGCCTGCGCCTTGGCGTCATCGAGGCCGGCATCCGCTACAAGGGGCGGGCCGACCTGACGATGATGGAATTCGCCCCCGGCACCACCGTCGCGGGCGTCTTCACGAAGAACCAGTGCCCGGGCGCGCCGGTGGAGTGGTGCCGGCAGGTGCTGCCGGGCGGGGTGGCGCGGGCGCTGGTGGTGAATGCCGGCAACGCCAATGTCTTCACCGGAAAGGCGGGGCGCGAGGCGGTGCGGGCCACCGCCGAGGCGGCGGCGCGGCTGGTCGGCTGCCGGCCGGAGGAGGTCTTCCTGGCCTCCACGGGCGTGATCGGCGAGACCCTGCCGCATGGGAAGCTCACCGCCGCCCTGCCGGCCCTGCATGCTGCCCTGGCGCCGGCGCGCTGGCAGGAAGCGGCCCGCGGCATCATGACCACCGACACCTTCCCGAAGGCGGCGGTGCGCACAGCCGAGATCGGCGGCACGCGCGTGACCATCGCCGGCATCGCCAAGGGCAGCGGCATGATCGCCCCCGACATGGCGACCATGCTGAGCTTCGTCGCGACCGACGCCGCCATCCCCGCCCCGGCCCTCCAGGCGCTGCTCGCGGCCGGGACCGAAACCTCCTTCAACTGCGTCACCGTCGATTCCGACACCTCGACCAGCGACACGCTGCTGCTGTTTGCCACCGGCCAGGCGCAGCACCCGCCGGTGCCGGCGGAGGGCGGCGCCATCCTGGCCGACTTCGCCCGGGCGCTGGACGAGGTGCTGATGGACCTCGCCCTGATGGTCGCCCGCGACGGCGAGGGCGCGCAGAAGCTGATCGAGATCACCGTGACCGGCGCGGTCTCGGATGCCTCGGCGAAGCGGATCGCCATGAGCATCGCCAACTCCCCGCTGGTGAAGACCGCGATCGCCGGCGAGGACGCCAATTGGGGCCGCATCGTCATGGCGGTGGGCAAGGCCGGCGAGCCGGCGGACCGCGACCGGCTCTCGGTCGCCGTCGGCGGCACCTGGATGGCGCGGGAGGGCGGCGTGGTGCCCGGCTATGACGAGACGCCGGTGGTCGCCCATATGAAGGGGCGGGAAGTCGCGATCACGGTCGATATCGGCCTCGGCCAGGGCAGGGCGCGGGTTTGGACCTGCGACCTGACGCATGGCTATATCGACATCAACGGATCGTATCGGAGCTGAGCACAGGCTCCGGCGGGCCGCCCACCCCGGCGGCCCGCCGGTCGAGCGGCAGGCGGATCTCGCCGTGCAGCCCCGTCGGCCGGAAGTCCAGCGCCACGCTGGCGCCCGATTGCCGCGCGAGCCCCTGTTCGAGCAGCCTGCGCCCGAAGCCCTGGCGCGTCGGCGCCGCGAGGATCGGCGGGCCATGGGCCTCCTGCCAGGAGAGCCGGAGCTCGGCGGCGCCGTCCGCCTGCTCGTCCCGCCAGAGCGTGACCATGACGCGCCCTTCCGGCCGTGACAGCGCGCCGTATTTGGTGGCGTTGGTCGCCAGTTCATGCAGGGCGAGCACCAGGGTCTGGCCTGCCGCCGGCATCAGTGTCGCCGCCGGCTGGCCCAGGATGTCGATCTGGCCCGAGGCGAGCCAGGGCGCGAGCGCGGCCTCGACCGCGTTCCGGGCCGGCACGGAGGTCCAGGCGCGGGCATTGAGCAGGTCATGGGCCCGTGCCAGGGCGTTCAGGCGCGCGCCGTAGTCCCGGGTGAAGCGCACCAGGTCGCCATCCGAGCGCCGCGCGGTCTGCAGCGTCATCGCCTGGACCGTGGCCAGGATGTTCTTGACCCGGTGGTTCAGCTCCTGGATCAGCAGCGTGCGCTGCTGTTCGGCCCGTCCCAGGGCCTGTTCCGCCTGGCCCTTCACCAGGGCGAGGATCACCAGCGACCCGGCGGCCGGATAGGTCAGCAGCATGTGGTAGGCCAGCATCTCGGTCAGCCAGCGTGGGCCCGCGGGCGGGATGCCGATGGCCGCGGGCGGGTCCAGCAGCAGGGTGGCGGCGCGCAGGGCGTGGATCAGCCCCCGCAGGCCGAACAGCGCGATGCCGAGCTGCGGCACCGGCCGCAGGCTGGCCGGGAGCCGCAGGAAGGCCCGGACCGTCGCTGCGTCGCAGGCGGCGACGAGGCAGGAGAACAGCAGGATCCGGGCGGGGAGCGAAGCGTAGAAGGCGGGCAGGCTGCAGGCCAGCAGCCACAGGGCGGCCGGCAGGACGAGGCGCGGGGAGGGCGGATGGCCCGCCGCCGCGCGCACCGCGCTGCATTGCAGGCCGGCGCAGAGCAGGGCGAGGCCGTTGCCACCCAGGATGGCCCAGGCCTCCGGCATGCTGTCCCGCAGGGCGAAGAGCACCGCCGAGCCGGCCTGCAGGACCATGGCGGCCGCCCAGATGCCCAGCGGCGAGAGCCGGCGGTCCGCCGCCCAGATCGCCAGCAGCATGGGGGCGATCACCAGCATCACGCCGGCATTCGCCCAGAGCAAGGTCAGCCTGTCCATGCCGCACTCCTGCTGCATCGGGCGCGGCGAAGGCTTGATGCGGGATGCCGCCCAGTCCGCGATCGCACCGTATCATCACAGAAAAGTTACGATTCTGTCCATGATACGATCGCCTGCGTTGACAAGCCGCCCCGGCTGGCTGTTCCTGCTCTTCCCCCCCCCCCCCCGCAGCGAGCTCCTCCCGCCCGTGACCCCGGCTCCCCCCGATTTCGCCCCGCTCCGCACGGAGCGGCTGACGCTCCGCCCCCTGCGCGCGGAGGACGCCGCCGCGCTGCATCGCCTAGTCAATGACTGGGAGGTGGCGAAGACCCTGGCCCGCGTGCCCTTCCCCTATCCGCGCGAACTGGCCGACACCTGGATCGCCTCCACCTGGGCGCAGATCGCGGCCGGGGAGGCCTGGCATCTCGCGATCATCGGCGAGGAGAACGGCGCCGAGCACCTGATCGGCTGCGTCGGGCTGACCCGCGGCCGGGACGGCAAGGCGGCCGAGCTCGGCTACTGGGTCGGGCGGCGCTTCTGGGGCCATGGCGTGGCGCCGGAGGCAGCGGCGCGGCTCTGCCGCTGGGCGCTGGCCCATCTCGACATCGCCACCATCCGGGCGAGTGCGCTGCGCGACAACCCGCGCTCCCAGGCGGTGCTGCGGCGCATCGGGCTGCGACCGGCGGGGGAGGGGGTGCAGACCTTCCTCTCGCGCGGCGGGCCGATGCCGGTGCTGCTCTTCGAGGGCGGGCGGGAGGAGATCACCGGCGATGCCCCGCCACCGCCCGCGCCGGCCGTGGCAGCACCCGCCACCGGCAAGCCGGTGCTGCTGGTCGCCGCCGTCGCGCTGATCGATGCCGATGGCCGGGTGCTGCTGGCCCGCCGGCCGGAGGGCAAGCCGCTGGCTGGCCTCTGGGAATTCCCCGGCGGCAAGGTGCATCCGGGCGAGACGCCGGAGGAGGCGCTGATCCGCGAGCTGAAGGAGGAGCTCGACATCGACGTCTCGGTCGCCTGCCTCGGTCCCTTCACCTTCGCCTCCCACACCTACGAAAACTTCCACCTGCTGATGCCGCTCTATCTCTGCCGGCGCTGGCATGGCGAGGTGCGGGCGGTGGAGGGACAGGCGCTGGCCTGGGTGAAGCCGCAGAAGCTCGGCGCCTATGCCATGCCCCCGGCGGACAAGCCGCTGGTGGCGATGCTGCGGGATTTCCTGTAGGCCCGACCTGTCGGGATGCTATCATTGAATGATAGCGGAGGGTGCGTGATGGGCCAGATGCTGGTGCGCAACCTAGATGATGCGGTGATCGAGCGGCTCAAGCGCCTCGCGCTTGAGCGCGGGACGTCGCTTGAGCAGGTGGCGCGGGAGGCGCTGACCGCGGCGGCCGCATCGGCCGGGTTCGACCGGGCGGCCTGGGCCGCACGCGCCGCGGCGATGCGTGCCCGCTGCCTGCCCAGCGACGTCTCCTCCGTCGACCTGATCCGAGAGATGCGTGAGGAGCGGGACCGGCAGCTCATGGCGCATGGGAGGAGGGACGGCACGACGCGTGGCGAGCCGTGACGCCGGTCGTCCCGGACGCATCCGTCGCCCTTGCCTGGTATGTCGAGGAGCCGGAATCCACCAGGGCGGCGCAGTTGCAGTCCGGCTCCGTGCCCCTCATGGCCCCGACCTTCCTGCAGGTCGAAGTCGCCAATGCGATGGCGATGCATATGCGCCGCCGCAGGCCGATACCTCTGGACTATCCGGAGGCCGCCCTGCGCGAATTGCGTTCGGGCGGGATCGCCTGGACACCCGACTCGCTGTTGATCGACAGTGCTGCGGCCATCGCCCGTCGCCACCTGCACCCCGTCCATGACTGCCTCTACCTCGCTCTCGCCCGGCGCGAGGAGGCGATGCTCGCCACCTTCGACCGCCGCCTCGCGGCGCTCGCCGAAGCGCTCGCCATTCCCCTCTGGTCCCCCGACGACGTCCAGGAAACGCCATGACAAGCAACCCCACCGCCTGCCTGCTGATCATCGGCAACGAGGTCCTCTCCGGCCGCACCCGCGACGCCAACCTGCAATACCTGGCGACCCGCCTCGGCGAGATCGGCATCCCGCTGCGGGAGGCGCGGGTGATCCCGGATGTGCCGGAGACCATCATCGACACGGTCAACGAATGCCGGGCGAGGTTCACCCATGTCTTCACCACCGGCGGCATCGGCCCGACGCATGACGACATCACCAGCGAATGCGTGGCGCGCGCCTTCGGCGTGCCCTGGGAGGTGCATGAGGAAACCCGCGCGCTGATGGCGGCCGACTATGCCCGCCGCGACCCGCCGGTGGAGTTCAACGCCGCCCGGCTGCGCATGGCGACCCTGCCGCGCGGCGCCGTGCCGATCCGCTGCGCGGAGACCTCGGCGCCCGGCTTCAGCATGGGCAATGTGCATGTGATGGCCGGCGTGCCGCGCATCATGCGGAGCATGTTCGAGGCGCTGGCGCCGGGGCTGGAGGGCGGCAGGCCCATCCTCTCCCGCACCGTGCACGCGCATTATGTCTATGAAGGCCAGATCGCGGACGGGCTCTCCGCCATTCAGGCGAAGTATCCGGCGCTCGATCTCGGCAGCTATCCCTATTACCGCGGCAAGGGCGGCGGCGTCGCGCTGGTGGCGAAGGGCACGGATGGCGCCGCAGTGGAGCAGGCGGCGGCCGAGTGCTTCGCCCTGCTGGCGCAATTCGGCGAGGCGCAGCAGGGCGAGCCGGTGCCGGAATAGCCGCACCAGGGTTGGCGCCGGCCAGGCTTTCTCCCGGCGGAGGCAGGGGCGCCAGCCGGCCCGCCCGATCCGTCCCGGGCCTCGGCCCCGCGGGGGCGGTTCAGGCAGGCAGCCCGCCCGGCCCGCATGGCGGCAGGGCCGGGGCGCCGCCCACGCATTGGCAGAGACAGGCCGGGGGCGCGAGGATGCGCCGGACTGATCCGGGAGATTCGTGATGCTGCCCTTCTTCGACGAGGCGCAGGTGCGCGCCGTCCTGCGCATGGAGGACCTGATCCCGGCGGTGGAGCAGGCGCTGATCGCCTTCTCCGCCGGCCGGGTGGCGCAGCCCGTCCGGCAGATGCTGACGGTCGAGCCGCAGGGCGGCTTCTTCGGCGCCATGCCGGCGGCGGGCGAGGTCGGCATGGGCGTGAAGCTCGTCACCTTCTATCCCGGCAATGCCGGGCGCGGCCTGCACACCCACATGGCCATGATCCTGCTCTTCGACCCGGAGACGGGCGAGCCGCTGGCGGTGATGGATGGGCGGCTGATCACCGAGATGCGGACGGCGGCCGCCTCGGCCGTGGCGACACGGGCCCTCGCCGCACCGGAGGCCGGGGTGCTCGCCATCCTCGGCACCGGCGTGCAGGCGCGGGTGCATGTGGAGGCGCTGCGGCTGGTCCGGAGCTTCCAGGAGGTGCGCATCTGGGGCCGCACGCCCGCGAAGGCGGCGCGCCTGGCCGATGAACTCGGCGCCGTCGCCATGCCCTTGGCGGAGGATGCGGTGCGCGGCGCCGATGTGGTGGTCACTGCGACCTCCTCCCTCGAGCCGGTGCTGCAGGGCGCCTGGCTGGCGCCGCATGCGCATGTGAACGCCGTGGGCTGGCGCGGCCCCAAGGGCCGGGAACTGGACGAGGCCGCCATGCGTGGCGCCTTCGTGGTGGCGGATTCGCGGGAGGCCGTGCTGCGGGAATCCGGGGATGTGCTGCTCTCCGGCGCCGAGGTGCAGGCCGAACTGGGCGAGATTCTGGCGGGCAGGCAGCGGGTGCCGCCGGGCATGCGGACGGTCTTCGAATCGGTCGGCATGGCGGTGGAGGATGTCGCCGCGGCGCGGCTGGTCCATGACCGCCTGCGGGCGCGGGGCTGAGCCGCCCCGCACCGGCGGCTCCCGCCCTTCGGGCAGCATGGCGTGGCCGGGTGGCCGCGCCCTCCCGCGCTACAGCCGGGCGCCGGCGAGATGCGCCAATTGCGCGCCGGCCTCGTACCAGGCCTCCCGCGCGGCGCGGTAGCGCGCCGGCGCGGGATCGGTGACCGGCAGGGGCAGCTCCGCCTCCGCGACCTGGCCCAGCACCAGCTGCGCCAGGCAGCGCCCGAACACCGTGCCCGGCGCGATGCCGCGGCCATTATAGCCGCTGAAGGACACCACCTTGCGGCCGAGCCGGTGGAAGCGCGGCAGGCTGTTCCCAGTCATCCCGATCATGCCGTACCACTCCGACTCGAACTCCACCGCGCCGAGCTGCGGGAAGAGCCTCGCCAGGGCGCGGCGGCCCCAGGCGCGGTGGATCGCCCGGCCCGGGCCGCGCAGCGCGCCGACGCTGCCGAAGACCAGCCGCCCCTGCCGGTCCATGCGGAAGGAGCTCAGCACCTCCCGCGTGTCCCAGGCCCCCTGCCGCTCCGGCAGGATGGAGCGGCGCAGATTATCCCCGAGCGGCGCGGTGGCGAGGTTGAAATAGGGCAGGTGCACAAGCTCCGCCCGGATCTCCGGCCAGACCCCGCTGGTATAGGCATTGGTCGCCACGATCACCCATTGGCAGCGGACCGAGCCGCGCGGCGTGCGTAGCCGCCAGGCCGCGCCTTCGTCCTCCACCGCCAGCACCGGGCTGCCGCCATGGATCACCGCGCCGGCCCCGATGGCGGCGGTGGCGAGGCCACGGGCATAGGCGAGCGGCTGGACCGTGCCGGCGCGCGCATCCAGCAGGGCGCCCGCATAGGCCTCCGTCCCCAGCTTCGCGGCGGCCTCCGCCGCGTCGAGCAGGCGCACCGGCGCGCCGCGTGCCTGCCACTGGCGTTCCCGCTCCGCCAGCTCCCGCAGGCCCTTGCGGCCGACGGCGCAATGCAGGGTGCCCTGCCGCTCCACCTCGCAGTCGATCCCGTGCCGCTCGATCAGCGCGAAGACGGCGGCGGGCGCGTTGCCCAGCAGGTCGAGCAGCCGCCGGCCATAGGTCTCGCCGAGCGCCGCCGGGAGGTCGTCCGGCATCACCCACATGCCGGCATTCACCAGGCCGACATTGCGGCCGGAGCCGCCGAAGCCGATCTCCGCGCCTTCCAGCACCACGGCGGAGAGGCCGCCCTCCGCCAGGTGCAGGGCGGCCGAGAGGCCGGTGAAGCCGGCGCCGATGACGGCGACCTCGGCCTCGATGTCACGCTCCAGCGGTACGGTCGCGGGCGGCGGCGGGGCGGTACGCTCCCAGAGGCCGTGGCTGCGCGGGTCGCCCTGCATGCGGCTGTCTTCCTGTTTCCCTGTGGCGATCGGCTCTGACGTCCGGCCGCGGATTGCACCCGGGACTGAGCACCGATGCGCCGGCACTCCTTGCTGTCGGGCAGGGTCACGCGCCCGTTCGGTCGCGGCCTGCCGATATCCGCCGCGGACCGCCCGGCGCGCGTGATGAGGCGTATCGGGCGGTCCGATTACGCCGCCCGAGTGGGTCCACCCGGCCGGCCCTTGCCCTGACCCGGTACGAAGCGGGCCAGCCGGACCGCCGTCTGGCCCGGCATGGTGCGCAGGCTCGGCATCACCAGCAGGCAGTCGTCATGCGGGGTGCGGATCTCCTCCTCCCCGTCCAGGGCGATCAGCGTGTTGCGCTCGTGCACCACATGGCCGCCGCGGAAGGGCCGGAGGAAGGTGAAGCGGGCGGTCTCCGCCGTCACCGTGCGCGTCACCTCGGCGAGGCGCGGCACCGGCAGGCCGCCCGGCAGCGGCGGTAGCACCGGATCCTCCGCCGCCACCGTCCCGGCGAGGCGCAGCAGCCGCGCCGCCACCACTTCCATGGTGGCGACCGTCGCCGCTTCCCAATGCGCGCCCGCTTCCAGCAGCAGCGCGGTGCGCGTCCCCGCCGGGTCGGCGAAGGGTGCGTAGTCGATCATGCGCAGCCCCGCCGCATGGCCCTCATCCGCCACCACCAGGGAAGGCAGGCCGATCCGCAGCGCGAGTTGCGCGGCGCGCGCCGGCCGCCCCGTCAGCATCAGCGGGTCGGAGGGCCAGAGCATCGAATGCAGGTCGAGCAGCACATCGACCGTGTCGAGGATCGGCCGCAGCGCCCGCGCGCGCCGCAACTCGCAGGAGCGGCGGCCACCGGAGAGCGTCTCCTCGTCCCAGAGCCGGTTCAGGTCCTCGTCGATGAAGCGGCTCGCCGTCGGGTCGGACGGGTCGAAGCGGAAGAGCGCATCGAGATTGGCGAAGATCAGGCTGAGCCGCCCGCGCACCGGCCGTAGCCCGGCGCGCAGCCAGCGGTCCAGCATCACCGCGCCGCCGATCTCGTTGCCATGCGTCGCCGCCATCACCGCCACATGCGGCCCCGGCGCCTCGGCCGCGAAGCTCCAGACGCCGGGCAGCACATTGCCGCCCTGCCAGGGCCGCAGGTCCGGCAGCGCGACATTCACCTCCATCCGCGGCGGGCCGCCATGGCCGCCGGCGAGGAAGGCCGCGAGCGCGGGGGGCAGGTGGTCCGTGCCGGCCATCATCCGTCCGTCAGCGTGCCGGCAAGCCGTCCCAGGACGTCGATGCAGGCCGCGATCTCGCTCTCCGCCACCCATTCCTCCGGCTGGTGCGCCTGGGCGATATGGCCCGGCCCGCAGACAATGGTGGCGATTCCGGCATCCTGGAAGAACCCCGCCTCCGTCCCGTAGCTGACGCGCGCGACGCGGTTGCGGCCGGTCAGCCGCTGCACCAGCAGGGCGAGGGGCGAGTCCTCCGGCAGGTCGAAGCCCGGCAGGGAGGAGCGCGGCCGCACCTCCACCCGTGCATCGGGGGCGATTGCGCGCAGCGGCGGCATCACCTCGCGCTCCATGTAGTCCTGGAGCCCGGCCAGCACCGCGGCGGGATCATCGCCCGGGATGCTGCGGATCTCGAAGGCGAAGTCGGCGCGGTCCGGCACGATGTTGAGCGCCGAGCCGGCCTGGAAGGTGCCAACATGCACGGTGGTCCAGGGCGGCTCGAAGCCTTCCAGCCGGCGGCCGGCGGTGGCGTAGTCGCGCGCCCGCGCGGCGAGCCAGGCGACGCCCTCGGCAGCGGCCTGCAGGGCATTCGCGGTCTCGGTGGTGCGGGAGGAATGGCCGGCGAGGCCGGTGACGGTGACGAACCAGCTCGCATAGCCCTTCTGCGCGATCACCGGCGCCATGCCGGTCGGCTCGCCCACGATGCAGAAGGCAGGCGGCGGCTCTTCCTGTCCGAGTGTCGGCACCAGCCGGCGCGCGCCCTCGGCGGTGGTTTCCTCATCATGCGTCAGGCAGAGATGCACCGGGCGGCGCAGGTCCATCGCGGCGAAGCGCGGCATCATGCTGATGGCGCAGGCGGCGAAGCCCTTCATGTCGGCGGTGCCGCGGCCGATCAGCCGCCCATCCTGCCGGCGCAGGGTGAAGGGATCGGCCCGCCAGTCCTGGCCCTCCACCGGCACGCAATCGACATGCGCGGACAGCGCGATGCCGCCCGGCGCGCGCGGCCCGACCACCGCATGCAGGTTCGCCTTCTCACCCGTCTCGTCGAGCGTCACCCGGCTCTCGACGCCGCGCGCCGCGAGCCAGGCCTCGACCCAGCGGATGAGAGGCAGATTGCTGTTGCGGCTCGTCGTGTCGAAGGACACGAGCCGCTCCAGCAGTGTGACGGCTTCGTCATGCATCCCCTGTCTCCCGCGTCCAGTCTATACGGGGCGCGCGGGCCGGCAATCCGGCCCGGAGGAGAAGGCATGGAGCAGCGCGAGGCAACCGCCGGGGCGACAGGGCCGCGGATCGCCATTCTCGGCCTGCATCTGGAGGCCAATGCCTTCGCGCCGCCGACGCGCCTGACTGATTTCGAGCGGCAATGCCTGGTGCGCGGCGGCGCGATGACGGCGCTGGCGCGCGGCGCGACCAGCCATCTGCCGGCGGAGATCCCGGGCTTCTACCGCCGGATGGATGCGACCGGCCCCTGGCAGCCGGTGCCGGTGCTGATCGCCGCCGCGCCGCCCGGCGGGCCGATCGAGCAGGCGGTGTTCCTCGGCTTCCTGGATGAGATGCGGCGCGGCCTGGCCGCCGCCCTGCCGCTGGATGGCGTCTACATCGCCAGCCATGGCGCCTCCTCGGCCACCGGGGAGGAGGACAGCGATGGCAGGCTGGTGGCCATGGTCCGGCAGGTGGTCGGGCCGGCCGTGCCGATCATCTGCAGCCATGATCTTCACTGCAACGTGAGTGAGCGGCTGGTCCAGGCTGTGGATGCGCTGGTGGTCTACCGCACCAACCCGCATGTCGACATGGCGGCGCGCGCCGCCGAATCGGCCGATCTGCTGCGGGAAATGCTGGCCGGTGGGCGCATGGCGCGGGCCTTCCTGCGCCTGCCGCTGGTGCCGCCTTCCGTCACACTGCTGACCGCCTCCGGCCCCTATGCCGAGCGGATCGCCGAGGCGGAGGCGCTGATGCGGGAGGATCCGCGCATCGCCAATGCCTCGGTCGCGGGCGGCTTCGTCTTCTCCGACCTGCCGAAATGCGGGATGACCGTGACGGTGACGGCGCGTGGCGGTGATGCCGCCCTGGCCCAGCGGGCAGCGGATGAGGCGGCGGCACGGCTTGCCCGGCACGCCTGGGCGGAGCGCCACCGGCATGTGCCGCATCTCACCCCGCTGGCGGAGGCCGTGGCGATGGCGGTCGCGGCCGGCCGGGGCGAGGCGCCGCCGGTGCTGCTCGCCGATGTCGCGGACAATCCGGGCGGCGGCGGGCGCGGCAACACGGCCTGGCTGCTCGAGGCGCTGCACAGGGCCGGGGCGCGCGGCGTGGTGCTCGGCGTCTTCGTCGATCCGGCGCTGGCAGAGGAGGCGCATGCGCTGGGCGAGGGCGCGGGGTTCGAGGCGGTGTTCAACCGGGCCGAATCCGAATTCTCCCGCCGCTTCGCCGCAACCGCGCGGGTGCTGGCGCTGCGCGACGGGGAGGGGGTGGGCCGGCGCGGCACCATGGCCGGGCGGCGCTTCAGCCTCGGCCCCTCCGCGCTGCTGGAACTGGCAGGGTCCGGGCTGCGCGTCGTCATCGGCTCGCTGCGTCGGCAGTTGCATGAGCCGGCGATGCTGGAGATGCATGGCATCGCGATCGGGCAGGCGCGCTGCGTGGTGGTGAAGAGCCGCGGGCATTTCCGCGCCGGCTTCGACGAGTTCTTTCCCGATGACCGCATCATCGAGGTGGACGCGCCCGGCCTGACCAGCCCGGTGCTGGCGAATTTCGCCTGGAAGCGGCTGAAGCGGCCGGTCTTCCCGCTGGATGCGGAGGCGGCGTGGGAGGGCTGACGGCGCCGCGGCCTTGCCCTGCGGGTGGCGGAGGCGGGGGATGGTGCCGGCAGGATCCTGCCTGGCCGCGCGGCCAGGCGAGGGGGCGGTAAGCCCGTCCGGCCGGGGAGGGCTGCCGGTGGTGGCGACCGGGGCGCGCGGCGCGGCCCAGCCGGTGGAACCGGCTTGCGTGTGGACACCGCTTCGGCCCCTCCGCATCCTGGGCGATGCGATGTGCGGCAGCCCCTATACCCACCTGATCGCCATCTTCGACGGCAGCCCCGGCGAAGCCGACTTCCTGCTTGCCGCCGCCCCGATCCTGGCCGGCGAGGAGGGGCTGCGGGCCGAGGTGGCGCGCGAGTCCCGGCACGGCCTGCTCGCCGGCCCGGAGGAGGATTTCCGGCGCTTCACCGAGGCGGAGGTCTGGGAGAGATGCCGAACCTACCGCGTCGTGGTCACCGCCGACTGCCAGATGCCCAAGGGCCTGCCGGAGGGTGCCGAGGCCGTCTATGATGACCCGAACTTCCTGTACTTCGTGGTCAGGGATGGCCGCGTCGCCTGGGGGGAGCGCCTCGGGCCGGATACCGGCCCAGGGTCTCCGTGATCGCGGTCTGACGCGGCCGCATCTGGCGGGGCGGGCCCGGGCGCGGCGGAGCATGCCGGTCCGGCGGGACGGGGTACCGTACCGGCTGGCATCATGCCAACGGCCCCGATCCTTGACCCCCGCAGCGAGGGCGCAGCCCGCGCCGAGGCCGCAGAACGGCATCAGCATGACTGCGGGACAGTATCAGTCCGCCCGAGGATGCGCCTTCCTCCAGGTCGCCAGCAGCCCGGCGGCGTCCACCGCGGTATAGCGCTGCGTGGTCGAGAGGCTGGCATGCCCGAGCAATTCCTGGATCGCGCGCAGGTCCGCGCCGCCGCCCAGCAGGTGGGTGGCGAAGGAGTGCCGGAGCGCATGCGGCGTCGCATGCTCCGGCAGGCCGGCGAGGCGGCGGTACTCCCGCAGGGATCGCTGCGCGACGGCCGGGTCCAGCCGATGGCCGCGGGCGCCGAGGAAGAGCGGCTCGCCGGGTGCCGCGCCGGGGCGCAGCGCGAGATAGGCGGCGATCGCCTGGCGCACCGCCGGCAGCACCGGCACCAGGCGCTGCTTGCCGCCCTTGCCGGTGATGCGCAGCGCCGCCTCGCCGCCCGGCAGCGGCGCGTCACGGACATCCAGCGACAGCGCCTCCGAAATGCGCAGGCCGCAGCCATAGAGCAGGGTGATGAGCGCGACGTCGCGCGCGGCCTGTTCGGCCGGGCGCTCGGCACGCGCGGGGTCGTGCACCTGGCCGATGTCGCTGGCGGCCTCACGCGCCTGCTCGGGCGTCAGGGCGCGCGGCACGGGCTGCTTCAGGCGGGGGCCGCGGATGGTGGAGAGGGCGAGGGGCTCCAGCCCCCGGGTCTTCGCGAGATAGCGGAGGAAACCCCGGATGGCGGCGAGCTGGCGGGCGCGCGTCGCGGCGCCGGCGCCGGCCGCGGCGCGGGCGGCGAGGAAGGCGCGCAGATCGGCCGGCCGCAGCCCGGCGAGCGCGCCCAGATCCGGCTCCTCGCCCAGATGCCCGTTGAGGAAATGCAGGAAGTCGGCGAGATCCCGCCCATAGGCCTCGACGGTATTGCCCGCCGCGCGCCTCTCCCTGGCGAGCCAGTCAAGATACCGCAGGCGAGCCTCGGCGCCGGTCATGGGCAGACCCAGGCTGGTCCAGGGGGCGCCTGACCCCTGGTGGGGGGCTGGGGGCGACGCCCCCCAGGTCCTGATCGGCTCAGCGCGCCAGGGCCGCCGCCACCGCCCGCCCCAGGAAGGCGAGGGTCGCGGTGGCCTGCTTCGCCGGCAGCGCGTGCGGGTCGCGCGCCCCGAGGGCCAGGATGGTCGGCGTCCCGGTCCAGACCGGCACCCGCACCAGCGCGTCGCGCGAGACGAGCGAGGCCGCTTCCTCGTGCAACGTGTCGGTCTCGGTGGGGGCGGAGCGCACCAGCGCGTCCTTGCCCGGGCCCATGAGCCGCATGACCGTGCCGCGCGGCAGGTAGAGGAGGCCGCGGCGGTCGGGCTTCTCGCTCAGCAGGGTGCAGGTCTCGATGCCGAGCAGCGCCGGCAATTCCTGCGTGACCGTGTCGATCACGTCGGTGCTGCGCATCAGCGCCAGCACCGCAAGGCGGACGCGGATGGTCAGGCCGTGGCCGGCGCGGCCGGCGGTGACGGCGGCATCCATCTCCGCCTCCAGGCTGCGGACCCGGCGCCGCTCGGCGGCGAGCATGGCGGACATGTGGTCGGCCAGGCGCTCGCCATGGATGCGGCGCGGCGGGGACAGGGCGCGGAACAGCTCCGGCCGCTCCGCCAGGAAGTCCGGATGCGCCCGAAGGAAAGCGGCCACCGCCTCGGCGGTGGGGAGCTCCGGCTCGGGCTCCGGCAGGGGAGCGGCGCCGGTCTGGGTGACGCTCACAGGATGCTCTGACCCGTCTTGCGCCAATCCGCCAGGAAGGCCTCCAGCCCACGGTCGGTCAGCGGGTGCTTGAGGAGCTGGCGGATGACCGCGGGCGGCAGGGTCGCCACCCCGGCGCCGAGCTTGGCGGCCTCGACCAGGTGGATCGGGTGGCGGATGGACGCGACAAGGACTTCTGTCTTAAGATGCGGGTAGTTGCGGTATATTTTCACGATATCCGCGATCAACTGCATCCCGTCGGTGGCGATGTCGTCGAGGCGGCCGACGAAGGGCGAGATGAAGGTAGCGCCGGCCTTGGCGGCGAGCAGCGCCTGCGCGGGGGAGAAGCAGAGGGTGACGTTCACCAGGGTGCCCTCGGCCGAGAGGGCGCGGCAGGTGCGCAGGCCGGCCTCGGTCAGCGGGACCTTGACCGCGACATTGGGCGCGATCTCGCGGAGGTACCGGCCCTCCGCCAGCATCTCCTCGTATGCCGTGGCGGTGACCTCGGCGGAGACCGGGCCGGGGGTGATGGCGCAGATCTCGGCGATCACCTCGGCCATCCGGCGGCCGGACTTGGCGATCAGGCTGGGGTTGGTGGTCACGCCATCGACCAGTCCCGCCTCGGCAAGGGATCGGATCTCCGACACCTCGGCGGTGTCCACGAAGAACTTCATGGTCTGGGGATCCTTCAGTACAGGCGCAGCGGTGGGGGGTTCGGGTACTCGTTGCGCAATTGTTCTAGACCAGGATACCCGATGCTCCCCCGCCCGGGAAAGCACCGCGATATGAAAGACACGCTGACCGTGTCGGCCAGGACACGGGTGCCGGTTCTGCTGCCCCTGCCGCTGGCCGGGGCCTATGACTACGCAGTGCCTGCTTCCATGGCCCTCCGTCCAGGAGAATTCGTCTCCGTTCCGCTCAACCAAAGAGAAGTGGTGGGGGTGGTCTGGGACCCGCCGGCGGAGCCCGAGCCGAACCCGGTCCCGGATCGCCGGCTGCGCCCCGTCTCCGCCGTGCTGCCCGCCCCGCCGATGACGGCGAACCTCCGGCGCTTCATCGACTGGGTCGCGGCCTACACCCTCAGCCCGCCCGGCGCGGTGCTGCGCATGGCAATGAGCATGCCGGCGGCGCTGGAGGCGCCGACCCCCCAGGCCGGCTGGATCCTGGCCCCGCCCGGCGGCAACAGCCGCCCCCGCATCACGCCCGAGCGGCAGCGGGTGCTGGATGCGATGCGCCCCGGCCAGGTCTATGCCGGCGCCCCGCTGGCCGAGGCGGCGAAGGTCTCGCTCGGCGTGCTGCGGGGCATGGCGGAGAACGGGCTGATCCGCCCGGCGCTGCTGCCGCACCGGAGCCGCTTCAGCCGGCCGGACCCGGAGCATCCCGGCCCGGCGCTGGCCGCGGACCAGGCGGAGGCCGGGGCGGCGCTGCGCGCCCAGGTCACGGCACGGGCGTTCGGCGTCACCCTGCTCACGGGCGTCACCGGCTCCGGCAAGACCGAGGTCTATCTGGATGCCGTGGCCGAATGCCTGCGGCAGGGGCGGCAGGCGCTGGTCCTGCTGCCCGAGATCGCGCTCTCCGCCCAGTGGCTGGAGCGGTTCAAGGCGCGCTTCGGCGTCGCCCCGGCGCTCTGGCATTCCGAGGTCACCTCCCGCACCCGCCGCGACACCTGGCGGGCGGTGGCGGAGGGGGATGCGCCCGTGGTGGTCGGCGCCCGCAGCGCGCTCTTCCTGCCCTTTCCCGATCTCGGCCTGATCGTGGTCGATGAGGAGCACGAGACCGCCTTCAAACAGGAGGACGGGGTGGTCTACCACGCCCGCGACATGGCGGTGGTCCGCGCCAGGCTGTCCAGAGCCGCCTGCATCCTGGTCTCCGCGACGCCGAGCCTTGAGAGCCTGACGAATGTGGAGATGGGGCGCTACGCCGCGCTCCATCTGCCGCAGCGGCATGGCGGCGCGACCCTGCCGGCGGTCGAGGTGATCGACCTGCGGCGCACCCCGCCGGAGCGCGGGCGCTTCCTTGCGCCGCCGCTGGCGGAGGCCGTCACGGCCACCATCGAACGGGGGGAGCAGGCCATGCTCTTCCTGAATCGCCGGGGCTATGCGCCGCTGACGCTCTGCCGGCATTGCGGCCACCGGCTGCGCTGCCCGAACTGCACGGCCTGGCTGGTCGAGCACCGCGCGCAGCGCCGCCTGCAATGCCACCATTGCGGCCATGCCGAGGCCCCCCCGGCCGAATGCCCGGAATGCGGAACCGCGAACAGCCTGACGGCCGTCGGTCCCGGGGTGGAGCGTGTGCTGGAGGAGGCCGCGGCGCTGTGGCCCGACGCGCGCCGCCTGGTCATGGCCTCCGACACCCTGCCGGGGCCGGCCGCGGCGGCGGAAGCGGCGCGGGCGATCCAGGACCGCGAGGTGGACCTTATCATCGGCACGCAGATCGTCGCCAAGGGCTGGCATTTCCCGCATCTCACCCTGGTCGGCGTTGTGGATGCCGATCTTGGCCTGGCGGGTGGCGATTTGAGGGCGGCCGAGCGCACGGTGCAGTTACTGCACCAGGTCGCCGGCCGCGCCGGCCGGGCGGAGGCGCCGGGGCGGGTGCTGCTGCAGAGCTTCTCGCCCGACCATCCGGTGATGCGGGCGCTGGTCTCGGGCGATCTCGACGCCTTCATGCAGGAGGAGGCGGCGATGCGCCGCCCCGGCCACTGGCCGCCCTTCGGGCGCCTCGCCGCGCTGATCGTGAGTTCGGAGGAGGAGCGGGAGGCGGACCGGACGGCGCGCGACCTCGGCCTCGCGGCGCCGGGCGGGGAGGGGGTGCAGGTGCTGGGCCCGGCCCCGGCGCCGCTGGCCCTGCTGCGCGGCCGGCACCGCCGGCGGCTGCTGCTGAAGACCCGGCGGGACATCGCGGTGCAGCCGATCCTCAGGGAATGGCTGGCGCGGGTGCCGGTGCCGAACCATGTCCGGGTGCAGGTGGATGTGGACCCGGTGGGGTTCCTGTAACGCGGTCCGTGGGAGGCCGTGAATGACCGGCCGCGTGAGCCTGCCCGGATGGCAGGGAGCTCCAGCCGACCGGCATCCGGTCTGGAGCGCCATCCGCCGCGGGCGCTCACAGGGCATGCCGATCTGTCCCGCTGCTCAGCCCCGCCGCCGCCCTGTCAGCAGCACCCCTGCGCCGGCCACCTGCAGCGCCGCCGCCAGGGCCGGTGGGGCCGCCGCGCCCCAGCCCTCCAGCGCCGCCCCGAACAGCGCCGGGCCGAAGGCGTAGAAGGCCTGGTTCACCGCGGTCAGCAGGGCGAGCACCGCCGCCACCTCCTCCGGTGGCCATTCCGCCTGGGCGATGAGCGGCGGCAGCGAGAGCAGGTTGCCGATCCCGAGGCCGAACAGCACCACGCCGAGCAGCAGCGCCGCCGTCCCGCCGCCCGCCAGGGCCAGCACCAGGCAGCCGGCGGCCTGCAGCAGGAAATTGCCGCAGCCCGCCAGCCGCCGGTCCAGCCCGGGCGGCAGCAGCACCCCGACCGCGGTCCGGCCGATGACGGCGCAGGCGGTCGCCACGCTCATCGCCAGCCCCGCCCCCGCCCCCCCGAGCGCCGGCGCGAGGATGGAAAACAAGGTGGTCAGCAGCCCCATCTGCGCCAGCAGCCCGAGGGCGAAGGCGAGGGACAGGCTGCGGAACGGCCCCTGCCGCCAGAGCGGCCCGGCGGGTGCGGCCATCGGCCGCGGCGCCGGCGGGCCGGCCGCACCATCGGGGAACAGCCCCATCTCCGCCGGGCCGGCCGCGAACCAGCGCCCGGCCAGCACCCAGCCGAGGCCGGCCACCAGCAGCCCGACCCAGATCGAGGCGCCCGCGAAGCCGAAGGCGCCAATCAGCGCCGCCCAGAGCGGGGCGAAGAGCACGCCGCCCATGCTGGCGCCGTTGAAGGCCATG
Organism: Roseicella aerolata; assembly: GCF_020523605.1. Taxonomy (GTDB): domain Bacteria; phylum Pseudomonadota; class Alphaproteobacteria; order Acetobacterales; family Acetobacteraceae; genus Paracraurococcus; species Paracraurococcus aerolatus. The sequence goes on from NZ_JAJAQI010000004.1 coordinate 66,536, forward strand.
GAGAGGGCGGCGCCGCGCCGCCTCTCGAACCAGGGCGCCACCATGGCATTGATCGCGACCCCGCTGGTCAGCGCCCAGCCGAGCGCGGTGAGCAGGGCGGCCAGGATCAGGTGCCAGGGCGCCGAGGCATGGCCCCAGGCCATGGCGCCGGCGGCGCAGGCCAGCAGCCCGGCGCGCGTCACCGCGACCAGGCCGTGGCGCCGGTGCAGGGCGGGCAGGCGCGTGACCACCAGGCCGCTCGCCAGGAAATGCAGGGTGATCGCGGCCGAGATCAGGGAAAGCGACCAGCCCTCCCGCGCATGCAGGGCGTGCAGATAGACCGAGGGGCCGTAAAAATTGATGCCCCAACTGAACACGGCGACGACGAAGGCCGCGGCGACCACCTGCCAGCCGAAGAACATTGCCGCGCGCCGCGCCATGCCGCTGGCCCCTTTTTCCCCGCATCGCCGCCGGAACCCTGCCGCAACCGCGTCCTGCACGGGTTCGGCCATGGCCGAAAGGTCGGGGCCCGGGCCAGATTGCGGGGGCGTGAACCCCATGGTAAAGGCCCCCCGCACCGCGCCGGCGGACGCCTGCTGGCGATCCCGCGCGCATGCGCGCCATCAGGAAACAGGACCGGGACTGCCCGTGGCCTCCGCCGAGACGAATTCCTCCTCCGCCCCCACCACGTCCGGCCTTGCCGAGCGCTATGCGCAGGCCTTGCTGGGCCTTGCGGATGACCGCCGCCAGACGGACCCTGGCACGGTGGACCGCATCGCCACCGATCTCGAACGGCTCTTCGCGCTGTGGCGCGACGACGAGGCCTTCCGCGCCTTCGTCGCCGATCCGCGGCTCGACAGCGGCTCGCAGAGGAAGGGCGCCTTCGCCATCCTGGACCGCGCCGGCATCGGCGGCGAGGTCCGCAACCTGGTGGGCGTGCTGGTGGCGAACCGCCGCCTCTACGCCCTGCCGCAGGTGGCGCAGGCCTTCGGCGCGCTGCTCGCGGCGCGCCGTGGCCAGCAGACCGCGCATGTCACCAGCGCGCATCCGCTGAACGACACCCAGCGCGCGCAGATCAGCGCGCGGCTGACCGAGGCCGGGTTCTCCGGCGTGAAGCTTTCGGAGCGGGTGGATCCTTCGATCCTCGGCGGGCTGATCCTGCGGATCGGCTCCCGGCTCTATGACAACAGCATCAAATCCAAGCTGCAGCGCCTGCAGTACGCGATGAAAGGGGCCGCCTGACCATGGACATCCGTCCCGCCGAGATCTCGGAGATCCTGAAGCAGCAGATCGCTGGCTTCGACACCGAGGCGAACGTGGCCGAGGTCGGCACCGTGCTGACCGTGGGCGACGGCATCGCCCGGGTCTACGGCCTGCAGAACGTCATGGCCGGCGAGCTGGTGGAGTTCCCCTCCGCCGGGCTCAAGGGCATGGCGCTGAACCTCGAGGCCGACAATGTCGGCATCGTCATCTTCGGCGCGGACGACCAGGTCCGCGAGGGTGACACCGTCCAGCGCACCGGCACCATCGTCGACGCGCCGGTCGGCAAGGGCCTGCTCGGCCGCGTCGTCGACGGGCTCGGCAACCCGATCGACGGCAAGGGCCCGCTCGTCGATGTTGAGCGCCGCCGCGTCGAGGTGAAGGCGCCGGGCATCATCCCGCGCAAGTCCGTGCATGAGCCGATGCAGACCGGCATCAAGGCGATCGACGCCCTGATCCCGATCGGCCGCGGCCAGCGCGAGCTGATCATCGGCGACCGCCAGACCGGCAAGACGGCGGTGATCGTCGACACGATCATCAACCAGAAGCCGATCAACGCGGCGGGTGACGAGAGCAAGAAGCTCTACACCATCTATGTCGCCATCGGGCAGAAGCGCTCCACCGTCGCCCAGCTGGTCCGCACGCTGGAGGAGAACGGCGCGCTCGAATACTCGATCATTGTCGCCGCGACGGCCTCCGACCCGGCGCCGATGCAGTTCCTGGCGCCGTACACCGGCTGCACCATGGGCGAGTTCTTCCGCGACAACGGCATGCATGCGGTCATCTTCTATGATGACCTCTCGAAGCAGGCCGTCGCCTATCGCCAGATGTCGCTGCTGCTGCGCCGGCCGCCGGGCCGCGAGGCCTATCCGGGCGACGTCTTCTACCTGCACTCGCGCCTGCTCGAGCGCGCGGCGAAGATGAACGACGATTTCGGCGCCGGCTCGCTGACCGCGCTCCCGGTCATCGAGACCCAGGCGGGCGACGTCTCGGCCTACATCCCGACCAACGTCATCTCGATCACCGACGGCCAGATCTTCCTGGAGACGGAGCTCTTCTTCAAGGGCATCCGCCCCGCGGTGAATGTCGGCCTCTCGGTCTCACGCGTCGGTTCCGCCGCGCAGATCAAGGCGATGAAGCAGGTCGCCGGCCGCATCAAGCTCGAGCTCGCGCAGTACCGCGAGATGGCGGCCTTCGCGCAGTTCTCCTCGGACCTCGACGCCTCCACCCAGGCGCTGCTGGCCCGCGGCGCGCGGCTGACCGAGCTGCTGAAGCAGCCGCAGTTCAAGCCGGTGCCGGTGGAGGAGCAGGTGGTGGCGATCTTCGCCGGCACCCGCGGCTATCTGGACCGCATCCCCGTCAACTCGGTCGGCGCCTTCGAGCGGCAGATGCTGTCCGAGCTGAAGGCATCGCAGCCGGACATCCTGGAGGCGATCCGGACCGACCGCGAGATCAAGAAGCCGACCGAAGAGAAGCTGGTCGCCTTCCTCGACGGCTTCGCCAAGTCCTTCGCGGCCTGAGGCCCAGAGGAATCTAGGACGCACAGGGGACCAGCCGATGGCGAGCCTGAAGGACCTGCGGGGGCGGATCAACAGCGTGAAGAACACGCGGAAGATCACGCAGGCGATGAAGATGGTGGCGGCGGCGAAGCTCCGCCGCGCCCAGGCGCAGGCCGAGGCGGCGCGCCCCTATGCCGAGCGGATGGAGGCGATCCTCGCCTCGCTCGGCGCGGCGGTGGCCTCCGCCCCCGGCGCGCCGCAGTTGCTGGTCGGCACCGGGGCCGATCGCGTGCACCTGCTGGTGGTGGTGACGGCCGATCGCGGCCTGGCCGGCGCCTTCAACACCAATGTCGGGCGCCTCGCCCGCGCCCGCATCCGGGCGCTGGAGGCCGAGGGCAAGGTGGTGAAGGTACTGACGGTGGGCCGCAAGGGCGCCGCCTATTTGAAGCGTGAATTCGCCAGCCGCATCGTCGGCGAGATCACCTTCATGGGCAAGAAGCGGGTCGAGTTCACCGATGCCGAGGCCGTCGCGGTCCGCGTGACCGAGATGCTGGAGGCTGGCGAGTTCGATGTCTGCTCGCTGATCTACAACCGCTTCCGCAACGTGATCACCCAGATCCCGACCGATCAGCGGCTGATCCCGACGCCGCTGCCGGAAGGCGAGGCCGCGGCCGCCGTCGGGCCGCAGGCGCTCTATGAGTACGAGCCGGGCGAGGAGGCGATCCTCGCGACCCTGCTGCCGCGCAACCTGGCCATCCAGATCTACCGCGCGGTGCTGGAAAGCACGGCCGGCTTCTACGGCAGCCAGATGACCGCGATGGACAACGCCACGCGGAACGCCGGCGACATGATCAACAAGCTGACGCTGAACTACAACCGTACGCGCCAGGCCAACATCACCAGGGAGCTGATCGAGATCATCTCCGGGGCCGAGGCTCTCTGAGGGACATCGCACGATGAAGAACAATGTCGGGCAGATCGCCCAGGTTCTCGGCGCCGTCGTGGACGTGCAGTTCCCGGGCGAACTGCCGAACATGCTGAACGCGCTCACCACCAAGAACGGCGAGAGCACGCTGGTCCTGGAGGTCGCGCAGCATCTCGGCGAGCGCACCGTGCGCTGCATCGCCATGGACACCACGGACGGGCTGGTCCGCGGCCAGGAGGTGGTGGACACCGGCGCGGGCATCGCCGTTCCGGTCGGCAACGGCACCCTCGGCCGCATCCTCAACGTGATCGGCGAGCCGATCGACGAGCGCGGCCCGGTCACCGCCGAGAAGACCTACACCATCCACCGCGAGGCCCCGGCCTTCGAGGAGCAGGCGACGGCCGCCGAGATCCTCGTCACCGGCATCAAGGTCATCGACCTGCTCGCCCCCTACCTGAAGGGCGGCAAGATCGGCCTGTTCGGCGGCGCCGGCGTGGGCAAGACCGTCACCATCCAGGAGCTGATCAACAACGTCGCCAAGGCGCATGGCGGCGTGTCGGTCTTCGCCGGCGTGGGCGAGCGTACCCGTGAGGGCAACGACCTCTACCACGAGATGGTGGACGCCGGCGTCATCAAGCTCGGCGAGGGCACGACCGAGGGCTCCAAGGTGGCGCTCGTCTATGGCCAGATGAACGAGCCGCCGGGCGCCCGCGCGCGCGTCGCCCTCTCGGGCCTGTCCATCGCGGAGTACTTCCGCGACGAGCAGGGCCAGGACGTGCTCTTCTTCATCGACAACATCTTCCGCTTCACCCAGGCGGGCGCCGAGGTGTCGGCGCTGCTGGGCCGCATCCCCTCCGCGGTGGGCTACCAGCCGACGCTCGCCACCGACATGGGCGCGCTGCAGGAGCGGATCACCTCGACCAAGAAGGGCTCGATCACCTCGGTCCAGGCCATCTACGTGCCCGCCGACGACCTGACCGACCCGGCCCCGGCCACCTCCTTCGCCCACCTCGACGCGACGACGGTGCTCAACCGCTCGATCGCCGAGCTCGGCATCTTCCCGGCGGTCGATCCGCTCGACTCCACCTCCCGCGCCCTCGACCCGCGGATCGTGGGTGACGAGCACTACCGCGTCGCCCGCGAGGTGCAGCGCATCCTGCAGACCTACAAGTCGCTGCAGGACATCATCGCCATTCTCGGCATGGACGAGCTTTCGGAAGAGGACAAGCTGGTGGTGGCGCGCGCGCGCAAGATCCAGCGCTTCCTCAGCCAGCCCTTCCACGTGGCCGAGGTCTTCACCGGCACGCCGGGCGTCTTCGTGAAGCTCGAGGACACGGTCCGCAGCTTCGCCGCGATCTGCTCGGGCGAGTACGACCACCTCCCGGAGGCCGCCTTCTACATGGTCGGCACCATCGAGGAGGCCGTGAAGAAGGGCGAGACCCTCAAGGCTGCCGCCTGAGCGGCAGCCCTGAAGACTTCCTTGTGCCCTCAAACGCCGGGCGGCCGCATCCGCGGCCTTGGCTTGCGCCGGATTTCCGGCGGGCCGCAGAAGCGGCCTCAGCGCGGGCGGGAGCCCGCGCTGCCTAGCCTTCCGGGCTGAAGGATTCGGACATGGCTACCTTCCTGCTCGAACTCGTCTCGCCGGAGAAGCTGCTGCTCTCCCGCCAGGTCGAGATGGCGACCATCCCCGCCGCCGAGGGCGAGATGGGCGTCCTGCCCGGCCACTCGCCGATGATCGTGACCCTGCGCGGCGGCGTCATCCGCGTGCAGGAGAACGGGGCGGAGACCGAGCGCCTCTTCGTCGGCGGCGGCTTCGCCGAGGTCTCGCCCGAGCGCGTGACGGTGCTGGCCGATGAGGCGACGCCGCTCGCCAGCCTCTCCCGCGCCGATGCCGAACGCCGGGTGGCGGAGGCCGAGGCGGCGCTGCGCGAGATCGGCAACGACGAGACCGAGGCGAAGCGCGACCTCGCCCTCGACCGCGTGCTGTCGGCCCGCGCCATGCTGGACGCGGCGCAGGCCGCCTGAGTCGCGGCACAGCGATCAAGGAACGGGCCGGGGCGGCGACGCCACCGGCCCTTTTCGCATCCGCGGCATGGTGCCTGCGCCACACAGCGGCTTTTTCGGCGGCAACGCTGTGGCAACCACGCCACATGCCTTGAATCGCCCCCGGCACTGCCGAACATGGGCGGGGCGGCGCCGTTGCCGCATCCACGGGGGAAATTCGGCCCGCCTCGGGCCGCGGGGACACCATGAAGCACTGGCGCGTCGAGCAGGTGAGTTGGGACCGCTTCGATCCGTCGAAAGTGGACCCGGAGATCGTGCCGCTGGTGAAGGCCGCGGCCATGGTCGAACGCAATGGCGATGACTACGCCATCTATCTGAAGCGCGTCTTCCGCGATGATCCGGACTTCCAACGCGCCGCCGAGAACTGGGCGGTGGAGGAGGTCCAGCATGGCGATGCGCTCGGCCGATGGGGCGAGGTGGCCGATCCCGGCTGGGACTACCGCGCGGCCTTCGAACGCTACCGGGCCGGCTACAGGATCGACCTGGATGCGAACGCCTCCATCCGCGGCTCCCGCACCGGGGAGCTGATCGCCCGCTGCATGGTGGAGACTGGCACCAGCAGCTACTACACCGCGCTGGGCGAGGCGACGGAGGAGCCGGTGCTGAAGGAGATCTGCCGCCTGATCGCGGCCGATGAGTACCGCCACTTCAAGCTCTTCTACGACCATATGAAGCGCTACCTGGCGCGGGAGGATCTCTCCTTCCTGCAGCGCCTCAAGGTGGCGGCCGGGCGGATCGGCGAGTCGGAGGATGACGAGCTGGCCTTCGCCTATCACTGCTCGAACGAGGACCCGTCTATCCCCTACAGCCATGACCGCTGCATCGCCGGCTATATGGGCCGGGCCATGGGCTTCTACCGCTACCGGCATATCGAGCGCGGCATGGGCATGGTCTTCAAGGCGGTGGGGCTGGAGCCGCGCGGCCGGCTGTCCGACCTCGCGGCGCGCGGTGCCTGGCGGCTGCTCTGCTGGCGGCGCGACCGGTTCCGCGCGGCGCTGCGGCGGGAAGCCGCCCCGCCGCCCCTGGCGCAGGCGGCCTGAGCCCTGCGGCCGTCGCCGGCGCGCGGCGCCTCCCTGGCCGCCGCGGCGCGGTGACGCGGTGGGGCGGCCTGCGATTCAGCCCCTGGTGACGAACGGCCCGGTATGCCGGGCGCCATGACGCTTCCCCGCCGCGCCGTCCTGGCTGCCGCCGGCTCTCCTGTCCTCGCCGGCGGTGCGGGCGCCCAGCCGGCCGAGGGCCTCGGCGCGCGGGCGCGGGCGCAGGGCATCGCCTTCGGCACCGCCGTGGACGGCAACCGCCTGGCCGATCCGCGCTACGCCGCGCAGGTCGCGGCCGAGGCGCGGCTGCTGGTCCCGGAGTGGGAGGGCAAGTGGTCGGCCCTGCAGCCGGCCGAGGGCCGCTTCGAATTCGGGCCGCTCACGACCCTGGTGGAATTCGCGTCCCGCCACGGCCAGGCGCTGCGCGGCCACACGTTGCTCTGGCATCGCGCCATGCCGGACTGGCTGGCGGCGCGGCTGGCGGAGGGGGCCGACCGGGCCCGCGCCGTCCTCGCCGCGCATCTGGATGCGGTGCTGCCCCGCATGGCAGGCGCCATCCGCGACTGGGACGTGGTGAATGAGGCGGTGGCGAATGCCGGCGGCCCCTTCACGGAGAACACCCCGGCCATCGGCGACCTGCGGGATACGCCCTGGCTGCGCGCCCTCGGCCCCGGCTATGTCGACCTGGCCTTCCGCCTGGCGCGCGAGCGCGACCGCACCCTGCGGCTGACCTATAATGAGTATGGGGTGGAGGGCGACACGCCCTTCGCCGAGGAGAAGCGCCGCCGCGTGCTGCGGCTGCTGCGGCGGCTGGTAGAGGCACGGGTGCCGGTAGATGCGCTCGGCATCCAGGCGCATCTGATGCTGGACGAGCCCTTCCGGCCGGAGCCCTTCGCCGCCTTCCTGCAGGAGGTGCGCAGCCTCGGCCTCGCGATCCTGATCACCGAGCTGGACGTGCGGGAGGCGGCGGTGGTGCCGCCCGACCTTGCGGCGCGCGATGCGCTGGTGGCGGCGCGGGTGCAGGCGGTGGTGGGCACGGCGCTGGAGGTCGGCTGCCGCACGGTGCTGACCTGGGGGCTCTCGGACAGGGACAGCTGGCTGGCGCAGGAACCGGCGGTGATGCGCCGGGACGGCACGATCCATCGCGGCCTGCCGCTGGATGCGGAAGGGCGGCGCAAGCCGATGTGGCAGGCGCTCGACCGCGCCTTTGCGGCACGTGGGCGCGGCTAGCGCGGATCGCGGGCGGGCGTGGATGCCCGGGAGCGCGAGGCTGCTCTGCGATCGACGACCCGCGGCGGATCGGCGCGCAGTTCCGAACGCAATTCGCTGCGGAGCAGGGCCCGGCAGGGCGTGCATGCCCGGAAGCGGGACACTGCCCGGCAAGAGACATGGTCAGCGGCGGATTGGCGTTCGGGCTGCGGCGTAGGCCGCTGTCGATCCCCGGGCGCAGCGGGTGACCTGCGCCCGACGATCCAGCCATTGCCTTGGGCGAAGAAGATCCGCCGCCTGCTCCGGGGCGCACGGTCCGCAGGCGGGCGGAGGCAGCCCAGATCGCTGTCGCCGGCAGGGGGCATGGTGCCGGGACGGCAACGCGTGCCGCCCATGGGCGGCACGGGCCCGCCACACCGGCGCGAAACCTGCGGGCCATGCCGGCCGCGCCCTTCACCCGCCCCCGGCCGGCAGTGCACTCTGCGCGCCTTGCGGAGGAGCCGATGCCATGCCCGAGACCCCGACCAAGCCCGTCCTGCTGACCGGTGCCTCCGGCAATCTCGGCCGGATGCTTGCGCGCGAGCTGGCGGCGCTCGGCTGGACGCTGCGGCTGACCGATATCGCGCCCTTCCCGGACCCGCTGCCGCCGCGCGCGGGCTTCACGCGCATGGACCTCGCTGACGGCGTCGGGCTGCTGCGCCTCGCGGAGGGGTGCGGCGCCATCCTGCATTTCGGCGGCATCAGCGTGGAGCAGCCCTTCGGCACGGTGCTCGGCCCCAACATCCAGGGCCTGTACCATGTGTACGAAGCTGCCCGCCGCGAGGCGGCGCGCGTCATCTTCGCCAGCTCCAACCACAGCATCGGCTTCCATGAGCGGCCGAAGGGGGCGGATGGCTCGCCTCACGGCGCCGAGTCAGAGAAGATCGACATGGACTGCGCCTTCCGGCCGGACGGCTATTACGGCCTCTCCAAGGCCTATGGCGAGCTGATGGGCCGGCTCTACTGGGACAAGCACGGCGTGGAGAACGTGAATCTCCGCATCGGCTCCTGCTTCCCGGAGCCGACCGAGGCGCGGATGCTCTCGACCTGGCTGTCCTATGCCGACCTCGCCCGACTCTGCGTCGCCGCGGTGACCGCGCCGCGCAGCGGGCATTGCGTGATCTGGGCCTGCTCGGACAACCCGGCGAGCTTCTGGGGCCAGGACCACCGCGACCGCATCGGCTGGCAGCCGCAGGACAGCGCGGAGGCCTGGCGCGCCAGGGTCGGCCATATCACCTCCGGCAACCCGGTGATCGAGCGCTACCAGGGCGGCAGCTACACCGCCATCGGCTATTCACGCGGCAAGCCCTCCGCGCGCGACGCCTTCGCGCTCGACTGATGGAGGGCATGCAGGCCATTGCGCCGCCGGGCGGCGTGGCGATCGCGGGCGGCGATTGGGCGGCGGTGCTGCTGCCAGGGCAGGGCGCCGCCTTCGCGCGCCTCGCCTGGCGCGGCGTCGAGGTGCTCGCGCCCCTGCCGCTCGGCGCCGATCCGAATGCAAGCTTCGCGGGCGCCTTCCTGATGGCGCCCTGGGCCAACCGGCTGGATGACGGACGGCTGCCGGTCGGCGGCATCCCCTACCACCTGCCGGTCAACCACCCGGCGGATGACACCGCCATCCATGGCCTGGTGCGCGACGCGCCCTGGCAGGTGGCGGAGGAAGGCGCGGCGCGGCTGGTCCTCACCCAGGTGGGCGATGCCGAGGCCGCGGGCGTGCCCTGGCACTGGCAGGCGCGGCTGGAGGTGGCGCTCGGCGCGGCCGGCGCCGCCATCGCACTGACGCTGACCAATGCCGGCACGCTGCCCTTCCCCTTCGGCTGCGGCTGGCATCCTTTCTTCGCGCGCCCGGCCGGCACGCGGCTGCGCTTCGCCGCGACCACGCTCTTCGCCCGCGATGCGCGCTGCCTACCCATCGCGGCGCAGCCCAGCCCGGGAGTCGATGGCGACGAGCATGCCTATGAGGGGCTCGACACGCATTTCGCGGGCTGGGATGGCGCGGCGGAGATCCTGCGCCCGGACATGCTGCTGCGCCTGCAGGCGAGCGGGGCCTGGGCCGGCAACCTGCAGGTCTTCGCGCCGGCCGGCAGCGCCATCCTCTGCGTGGAGCCGGTGAGCCATGTGCCGGATGCGCCGAACCGGCCAGGCTTTGCCGGCCATGGTTCGCTGACCATGCTGTCGCCCGGCGATGCGCTGCAGGCGCGGCTGGTGATCTCCGCCGCCATCTGACACCGGCCGGCATCGGTCCTGACCTGCGGCCTGCCACGCCACCACGGGCGGCGTGGCAGGCCGCCCGTGGTGGGGCCGGCGACGAGGGCCGCGGAGATGTGCCCGCATCGCCGCAGGGCCGTATGATGAGACCTGAGCGCGGGTCCGATGATCCACATGCTGTAGCGGCCATTACAGGCGTCCAGACACCACAGGCTGCGTCTCCGGCGATCCGCGCGCAGGTCTCATGATACCGACGGCCCGATCATTGGCCCCTGCAGCGGGCGCCAGCCGGCGCGGCGGTCGCTCCTGCCGCCCGCCGCAAGTGCGGCGCTCCTGCCCGGATGCGATCACGCATCCGGGGCGCCGGCATGAGTCCCGCGTGCCGCATGTCGCGCCGCATCGCGCCGCCCAAGGGGCGCGCGGGAACGCTTGCCGTGGCGTGACGTTGCCTGATGCAACCGCCCCACACGGGAAACAGCATGGCCGGCGTTGCCCGCAAGTCCGATCCCGATCTCTGGGAAAGCGTGAAGTCCGAGATCACCGCGGGCGACAAGGGCGGCAAGGCGGGGCAGTGGTCCGCGCGCAAGGCGCAGCTCGCCAGTGCGGAATACCAGCGCCGCGGCGGCGGCTATGTTGGCCGCAAATCTGCCGACAACCATCTCAGCGCATGGACCACCGAGGAATGGGGCACGCGCTCCGGCCGGGACTCGCTGGAGACCGGCGAACGCTATCTGCCGCGCAATGTGCGTGAGCGGCTGCCGGATGCGGACTACGACCGCAGCAGTGCCGTCAAGCGGCACGACCTGCGGCGGGGCCGGCAATTCTCCGCGCAGCCGCCGGACGTCGCCGCCAGGGCCGCGGCGCTGCGGCAGGAGGCCCACCATCAAGGACATGGGAGAGGGAACGCCATGGCGGAGCCGGAGGACAGGGCGGCGCGGGCCTTCCGCGAACTGGTGAACATGGATGCGGCGGAGCTGCGCCGCTGGCTGGAGACGGAGCAAAGCCAGAGCGTCGGCTGGGTGCATGAGGGCGAGGAGGAGGCGGTCGGTCACCAGTCCGGCCGGCAGATCCTCGAGATCCTCGAAGGTGGCGACCTGGACGAGGCGGACGAGGCCTTCCTGCAGAAGGTGGTCGGCTACATTCGCCGCCACCTGGCGCAGCGGCCGGAGGGCGACATCGCCGAGACGCGCTGGCGCTACTCGCTGATGAACTGGGGACATGATCCGATGCAGGACAGCGACACCGATCAGCAGGAGGCCGAGGAGCACGCCATGCAGGACGAGAGCGAAGAGACCGGCCGGACGGACGAGCAGGCGGCGGAAGGGGAGGCGCCCGCGCCGCGCCGGCGCCGGGCGACCGGCACGCGCAGCCGCCGCAGCGCGACGGAAGGCGAGGGCGAGGAGGCCGAAGCCAAGCCGCGCCGCACCCGGCGCAGCGCCGCGACCAGCGAGGAAGGCGAGGGCGAGGAGGCGGCGGCCCCCGCCCGCCGCACCCGCCGCAGCACAACCGGCGCCACGCGCGGCGCCGCCGGCCGCACCACCGCCGCGGCCAAGGGTGGCCGCGCCAGCGCCGGCACGGCGAAGCGGGCGAGCGGGACGACGGCGCGCGGCACCTCGGCGGCCAAGGGCGGCCGCGGCACGGCGACCGCCACACGCGGCAAGGCGGCCAGTCCGGCGCGCAAGACCACGCGCAGCGCCACTGGCCGCGCGGCGCAGAGCGAGGGCGGCCGCAAGGGCGGCAGCGCCCGCACCCCGCGCAAGGCTGCCGCGGCGCGCAGCAACGGCGCGAAGGGCGGCGCCGCCCGCAGCACGGCCGCACGGCGCGGCACTGCCGCCGGCACGAAGCGCACCACTGGCACAACCGCGAAGCGTGGGGCGGCAACGGGCACGAAGCGGGCGACCGGCACCGCCGCGACGCGAGGGACGGCCACCAAGCGCACCACCGGCACCGCCGCCAAGCGCGGCACCGGCACCACTGCAAAGCGTGGCGCGGCCGCGGGCACGAAGCGGACGACCGGCACCGCCGCGGCGCGCGGCACCGCTGCCAAGCGCGGCACCGGCACGACCGCAAAGCGCGGCGCGGCGACGGGCACGAAGCGGGCGACCGGCACCGCCGCGGCGCGCGGCACGGCCACCAAGCGCACCACCGGCGGCACCGCCAAGCGCACCGCCGGCGGCACGACAAAGCGCAGCACCGGCACCGGTACCAAGCGCGCCTCCGGCAGCACGGCGACGAAGCGGACCGCCGGCAGCACCGCGAAGCGTGGCACCGGCACGGGTGCGAAGCGCGCGACCGGTGCGGCCGGCCGCACCCCGGCGGCGGCCAAGGGCGGCCGTGCCAGCGGTGGCAGCAGCCGGCGCGGCACGACCTCCCGCAGTCGCAATCGGGACTGATCTTCGCGCCGGAAGATCCTGACGTTCCGGACGGGCCCCACCCCAGCCTGCTGCGGTGGGGCCCGGACGTCGCGGCGGCGCCCGGGGCAGAGCGGGCTTGCCTCGCGCCGCCGAGCATGCGGGGGCAATGCGCGCCGCCGGTCCAGGCATCCGCCCGCCGGGCCGGGCATGACCCGGCGGCACCGCCATGGATGCCGCCATCCACCGGCCGCAGGCGGCACGGGGTGGCGCCCCGGCCATGCCCCATCCGGGCTGCCTCCTCGGAGGGCGGCGCGCCTGACCGGCTTGCCCTCCCCAACGGTCCATGGTGAACCCAGATCCGGGCTTGCCCGCACCCGCATCTCCAGGGGTTCAGGAACCGCCATGACCGCCACCACCCCCGCCGACGACCTGATCTTCGGCCTCACCCGCGTCATCGACCTGCCCGGACTGACCGCCGCCGGCGGCGCGCCGCTCGGGGCGGAGGATATCGCGGCCATCATCGGGGAGGCCGACCGCTTCGCCCGCGAACTGCTCTGGCCCAACGCCCAGGCGGCCGACCGGCATGGCGCCATCCTGGAGAACGGCGTGGTCCGGACGCCCGAGAGCTACAAGGCCGCCTACCGGGCCTGGATCGAGGGCGGCTGGCAGGGCCTGGCCGCCCCGGCCGAGGTGAACGGCATCGAGGTGGGCGGGCAGGAACTGCCCCAGGCGCTCTGGATGGCGGTCTGCGAACTGGTCACCTCGGGTGACATGTCCTTCAGCCTCTGCCCGCTGCTCTCCGTCGGCGCCATCGAGGCGATCGCCCGCTTCGCCGCGCCCGCCCAGCAGGAGGCCTGGCTGCCGAAGCTGATCAGCGGCGAGTGGACCGGCACAATGTGCTTGACCGAGCCGCAGGCGGGCAGCGACCTGTCGCAGGTCCGCACCAAGGCGGAGCCGGACGGGACGGGCAGCTACCGGATCACCGGCCAGAAGATCTACATCACCTGGGGCGAGCACGACCTTACGGAGAACACGCTGCACCTGATCCTGGCGCGGCTGCCCGACGCCCCGCCCGGCACCCGGGGCATCAGCCTGTTCGCCGCGCCCAAGGTGCTGCCCGACGGCACCCGCAACGCGCTCCGCTGCGGCGGGCTCGAGAAGAAGATGGGCATCCATGCCTCGCCCACCTGCGTCATGCTGTTCGAGGGCGCGGAGGCGCAGCTGGTCGGCGAGCCGAATCGCGGCCTGAATGCCATGTTCGCCATGATGAACGCGGCCCGCCTCGGCGTCGGCGTCGAGGGGGTGGCGCAGGGCGCCCGTGCCCTCGCGCTGGCCGAGCCCTATGCCGAGCAGCGCGTGCAGGGCGGCCAGCCGATCAGCCGGCACCCCGACGTGGTGCGCATGCTGGCCGAAATCCGCGCCATCACCCTGGCAGGCCGGCTGCTGGCGCTCGAGGCCGGCGCCGCGCTCGACCGCGCCCGGCTGCTGAAGGATGCGGAGGCCGATGCGCGCGTCGCCCTGCTGACGCCGATCGTGAAGGCCTGGTGCACCGACCGCGGCGTCGATTGTGCCAGCCTCGGCATCCAGGTGCATGGCGGCATGGGCTTCGTCGAGGATACCGGCGCCGCGCAGGTGCTGCGGGACGCCCGCATCGCCCCGATCTATGAGGGGACCAACGGCATCCAGGCGATGGACCTGGTCGGCCGCAAGCTGTTCCGCGACGGCGGGGCGCATATGCGCGGCCTGCTGGCGGAGGTGCAGGCCGCCGACCCGCGCCTGGCCCCTGCGGTCGCGGCCATGACCCGCGCGACCGACTGGATGCTCGACCGTGGCCTGAAGGACGCCAATGCCGCCCAGGCCTCGGCGGCGGCCTATCTGGATGCCGCGGGCTGGACGCTCGGCGGCTGGATGCTGGCCCGCGCCGCGGCGGCCGATGAGCGCTATGCGCCGATCGCCGCCTTCTACCTCGCGCGCCTCCTGCCGCGTGCGGCCGCCCGCGTCGCGGAGATCGAGGCGGCGGACAGCCTGCTGGCCCTGCTGCCGGCCGCCTGAGGCGGCCCTTTGGGCCGTGCTGCCGCGGCGGGACGGTCCGGTGCCCGGCGGCAGGTATCGTCCCGTCCCTGCCCGGTCGCGCGCAGCAAGGCGGCATCTGGTTCCGGCGCGCTGCCATGGCAGGCGGGTGTCGCGGCTGCGCGCCGGGCCGGGCGCCAGAGCGGCTCGCATGGCGGCGTGGTACCGGTCGCCATGATGGGGCGATCCCTGCCGCGCAGGCGGCAGCCCGTGCCGGGGCGGCGTCCGCCACCCGCCGCCGGTGCGATGCTCCGGCCCGGATGCGGTCACGCATCCGGGCCGTCGGCATGAGCCGCCATGGTCGGGGCCGCCCGCCACCATGCCCTGCGCTCGGCATGCCGAAAGTGATGCCTTGGGCCGCGCGCATGCCGGCTGGCGCGTCAGTCGTGCCTGACATTTGCGTGTCACGGAAACCGCGCAATCCTGCTGATCAGGCTCGCCACGGCGCGGTTTATTGCGGGGCGGCACACTTGCGGATGGGGCGCCCGGGGGCATCTGCCACACACCGATGAGACAGTGCAGGACCCTCCGCCGCGCATGAACGCCCCGATTGCCGCCCCTGCCCTGAAAGCCCCCCGTACACGCGTTGCCATTATCGGTGCCGGCCCCGGTGGCCTCGCCACGGCGATGCTGCTGGCCGCCCGGGGCGTGCAGGTCACCGTCTATGAGAAGGACAAGGTCGTCGGCGGCCGCACCCGCACGATGACGACGCCCGAAGGCTATCGCTTCGACCTGGGCCCGACCTTCTTCCTCTACCCCCGCGTGATCGCCGAGATCTTCGAGAGCGTCGGGACGCGGCTGGAGGAGGAGGTGACGCTGCGGCGGGTCGATCCGCTCTACCGGCTGTTCTTCGAGGATGCCTCGAGCATCGATGCGAGCGCCGACCCGGCGCGGATGGAAGCCGAGATCGCCAAGCTCTGCCCGGAGGATGCCAGGGGCTTCCGCCCCTTCATCGCCGAGAACCGCGCCAAGCTGGATGCCTTCCGGCCGGTGCTGGAGAAGCCCTTCCAGTCCGTCTTCCGCTTCCTGCACCCGGAATTGCTGCGCAGCCTGCCGCTGCTGCGGCCGCACAGCACGGTGGACAAGGACCTGGCGCGGCATTTCAGCCACCCGCTGGTGCGCCTCGCCTTCTCCTTCCAGACCAAGTATCTGGGGATGTCGCCCTTCCGCTGCCCCAGCCTCTTCACGATCCTCAGCTTCCTCGAATACGAGCACGGGATCTGGCATATCGAGGGCGGCGTCGGCACGATCTCCGAGGCCATGGCGCGGGTGGCCCAGCAATTGGGCGCCGAGATCCGGCTGGAGACGCCGGTCGAGCGCATCGCCTTCGCGGGCCGGAAGGCAACCGGGCTGCAGGTCGGCGGCCGGCATGTCCCGGCCGATGCGGTCGTCATGAACGCGGATTTCGCGCATGCCATGCCGGGGCTGGTGCCGGAGGGGCTGCGCCCGCGCTGGGACGACCGGAAGATCGAGACGGCCCGTTATTCCTGCTCGACCTTCATGCTCTATCTGGGCATCGAGGGCTCCTACCCCGAACTCGCGCATCACACGGTGATGCTCTCCAAGGGCTATGAGCGGAACATCCGCCAGCTGGAGGCCGGGATCGTTCCGGACGAGCCCAGCCTCTATCTGCACAACCCGAGCATCCTCGACCCCACCATGGCGCCGCCGGGCCATTCGGCGCTCTACCTGCTGGTGCCGGTGCCGAACATGCGCGACAGCCTGGCCCGCGGCGTGGACTGGGCGCGGGAGACGCCGCGCTTCCGCAGCCTGGTGATGCAGCGGCTGGCGCTGCTCGGCCTGGGCGACCTGGAGAGCCGCATCCGCCATGAGCGGGTGGTGACGCCGCGCGAGTGGCGGGACAGCTATGCGGTCGGCCATGGCGCCACCTTCAACCTCAGCCATGACTTGCGGCAGATGCTCTGCTTCCGGCCGGGGAACCGGTTCGAGGGGGTGGACGGGGTCTATCTGGTCGGTGGCGGCACCCATCCCGGCAGCGGCCTGCCGGTGATCTATGAGGGTGCGCGGATCACCACCGGGCTGCTCGCCAAGGATCTCGGGCTCCAGCCCGGGCGGGTGCAGGCGCCGATCGGCGGGATGGCGCCGGCGCTGCAGCCGGCGCGTTAGGACCGATCGCGGGAGGGTGCGCATGCCCGCATGCGGGGCTCCGCGCGAAGGGGAATGAGCGGCCGCGATCGCCTGGGGCGGGAGCACCGGGCGGCGATCGCGGGCAGGATCAGGCATGGGTCCGGGGCCGGGCTGGCCGGGATGCGGCCGGCACGGATCCGGGGACGGAGACAGGAGACAGGGCCATGGCCTCGCATATCGTGGTGGTGGGGTCCGGCCTCGGCGGGCTGGCAGCGGCGGCGACGGCGGCGGCGCGCGGGCATCGCGTGACGGTGCTGGACAAGAACCCCTGGCTCGGCGGCAAGGCGGCGGTGCTGAACCTGCCGGACCCGGAGCGTCCCGGCAGCAACCAGGGCTTCCGCTTCGACATGGGCCCGACCATCCTGACCGTGCCGCGCGTGCTGCGCCGGATCTATGCCGAGGCAGGCCGGGACCAACAGGCGGAGCTGCCGCTGATCCGGCTCGACCCGCAGTGGCGCTGCTTCTTCGACGACAATACCCGCATCGACCTGCTGGAGAATGTGGAGGCCATGGCCCGCGCCATGGACCAGTTCGCCCCCGGCACCGGCCAGGGCGCCGGCTACCGCCGCTTCCAGCAGGTGGCCGAGACGCTGCACGAGATCTCCGAGAAGTTCTTCTTCTGGAAGTCGGTCGAGGGCATCACCGACACCATCGACATGCGGGCCAATTTCAACCCGGATACCATGCGTGACGTCTTGGCGCTGCGCATGGGCAGGACGGTGGCGAAGGTGATCCGCGGCCATGTGCCGGATGCGCGGCTGGCCCAGATGCTGGACCATTTCTGCCAGTATGTCGGATCGAACCCCTACCAGGCGCCGGCGGTGCTCTGCTCGATCGGCGACATGCAGGCGACGGAGGGGGTCTGGTATCCGGTGGGCGGCACCCGCGCTGTTGCGGAAGGCCTGGCGAAGCTCGCGGCCGAGCTCGGCGCCGATCTCCGCCCGAACACCGAGGTGACCGGCTTCGAGGTCGAGAACGGCGCGGTGAAGGCCGTCCGCACCGCCTCGGGCGAGCGGATCGCCTGCGACGCCGTCATCTCCAACATGGACGCCATCCGCACCTACAAGGAGCTGGTGGGCGGCGAGACCGGCCGGCGCTACGAGAAGAAGGGCTATGAGCCGGCCTGCTCGGGCGTCGTGCTCTACCTGGGTCTCCGCAGGCGCTACGAGCACCTGGCGCATCACTGCTTCGTCTTCTCCCGCGACGCGGAGGAGGAGTTCGACAGCATCTACCGCAAGGGCGAGCCGGCGCCGGACCCGACCGCCTATCTCGCCGCGCCCTCCTGCTCGGACGACACCGTCGCGCCGGAAGGCGGCGAGGCGCTCTATGTGCTGGTCCACACCCCCTATCTCCGCCCGCACCATGACTGGTCGAGGATGCTTCCGGCCTACCGCCAGGTGATCCTCGACAAGCTGAAGCGCACGGCGGGGATGGAGGATATCGAGGAGCGGATCGTGGTCGAGCAGGCGCTGACGCCGGCCGACATCCATGAGCGCTACAAGGTGCTGAACGGCGCGATCTACGGGCTGGCCAGCCACGGCGCCTTCACCGGCGCCTTCAAGCCGGGCAACCGGTCGAAGGCGGTGAAGGGGCTCTATCTCTGCGGCGGCGCCGCGCATCCGGGCCCGGGCATGCCGATGGTGATGATGAGCGGCTGGATCGCCGCCGATGCGCTGGACCGGGACCTCGGCGGGCGGGGGATGAGGCCGGAGGCGGATTTCGCGGGGCAGCGCGACGCCGTGCGCGCCCGCATGGCGGCCGAGTAGCCCGCCATGGCGGAGGCGCGGGCAGGGGAGGGGGCATCGCCGGTCGCGCTCTTCTCGCCGGCGCGCTTCGCCTTCTTCCGCCTCATCTTCGCCCGTTTCGCCGGCAGGCATCTGCGTGCGGTGCGGGTCGCCGAATGGGGCCTGCCGCCGCCGGACGATCCCGGCCGGCCGCTGGTGGTCTATGCCAACCACCCCTCCTGGTGGGATGGCGTCGCCTTCATGCTCTACTCGACGCAGCTCTTCCCGGGGCGGCGCATGTTCATCCCGATGGAGGCGCAGGCGCTCTCCCGCTACGGCTTCATGCGGCGGCTCGGCGTCTTCGGGGTGGAGCAGCAATCGGCCCGCGGGGCGGTGGCCTTCCTGCGCACGGCCAGGGCGGTGCTGGCCGAGCCCTCCCGCATGCTCTGGATGAATGCCCCCGGCCGCTTCATGGATGTGCGGGAGCGACCGGTGCCGATGGCGCCCGGCCTGGTGCGGCTGCCCGAACTGGCGCCGGAGGCGCGCTTCCTGCCGATGGCGATCGAGTACCCCTTCTGGTCAGAGCGCGCCCCGGAGATGCTGGCCGCGTTCGGCCCGCCGATCGAGGGCGCCGCGCTGGCCGCGCTCAAGCGCGAGGCGCGCGCCGAGACCCTGGCCCGTGCTTTGGAGGCCACCATGGACCGCCTCGCCGCGGACGCCATGGCGCGCGACCCGGCCCGGTTCCGCGACCTGCTGCAGGGCCGGGAGGGCATGGGCGGCATCTATGAGCGCTGGCGCCGGCTGCAGGCCGTGGCGCGCGGCAAGCCCTTCGACCCGCGCCACGATCCTTCGGTGGGAGGAAGCGCATGAAGCCGGTAGGTGAGAAAGCCCAGAGAAATAGAAGGGGGGTGCGGGGGGGATACTTCCCCCCCGTTCTTTCCTGATGGACTGGACCTGGCTCTGCCTCGGCCTCACCGCCCTGCCCGCGGCGCTTGGCGTCCATAACCTGCGGCGCCTGCCGACGCTGCCGGAGGCACCGGCCGAGGGCCTCGTCTCCATCCTCATCCCCGCTCGCAACGAAGCCGCGAATATCGAGGCCTGCGTCGCGGCGGCGCTGGCCAGCCGCGGCGCCGCGGTCGAGGTGGTGGTGATCGATGATGGCTCGACCGACGGGACGGCCGGGATCGTCCGGCGCCTCGCCTCCGCCGATCCGCGGGTGCGGCTGATCGCGGCGCCGCCCCTGCCGCCGGACTGGACCGGCAAGGTCCATGCCTGCGCCCGGCTGGCCGAGGCGGCACGGGGCGACTGGCTGCTCTTCATCGATGCCGATGTGCGGCTCGCGCCTGGCGCGGCGGCGGCCATGGCGGCGCATGCGCAGGTGAAGGGCCTCGCCATGGTCAGCGGGGTGCCCCGGCAGCTCATCGGCTCGGTGGGCGAGGCGCTGACGGTGCCGGGGATCAATTTCCTCCTGCTCGGCTACCTGCCCGGCGGCGGGCGGGCGGAGACGGTGCGGCCGGACCTGGCCGCCGCCTGCGGGCAACTCGTCCTCTGCGAGCGGCGCGCCTACGAGGCCATCGGCGGCCATGGCGCGGTGCGCCGCGTGCTGCATGACGGGCTGGCCCTGGCCCGCCGCTTCCGGGCGGAGGGGCACCGGACCGAGGTGGTGGACGGCGCCCCGCTGGCGACCTGCCGCATGTATCGCGGCTTCCGGGAGAGCTGGGCCGGCTTCCTGAAGAACGCTCGGGAAGGGATGGCGACCCCGCTCGGCCTGCCGATCTGGACCGTGCTGCTGGCCGGCGCGCATCTCTGGCCCTGGGCGCTGCTGCCGGAACCCCAGGCTTTCCTCGCCATTGCGCTGATGCTGGCGCTGCGCGCGGCCGTCACGATCCGGGTGCGGGAGCCCTGGTGGACCATTCCGCTGCACCCCCTGACCATGCTGGTGGCGCTGGCCATCCAGTGGTGGGCGCTGGCGCGCTGGGCGATGGGCCGGCCGGCGGGCTGGAAAGGGCGCGCATATCCGGCCACAAAGGCGGCATGAGTGCCCCCGTCGAATTGAGCCCCCCCGGGGGCACCAGCCTCGCCGTCTCCGCGACGCCGACGCGCGACCACGACGAGGAGAATTTCCCGACCGCCTCCCTGCTGCTGGCCAGGCCGCTGCGGGCCAGGGTCATGGCCTTCTACCGCTTCGTCCGCGTCGCGGATGATATCGGGGACAGCCCGGACCTGCCGCCCGAGGAGAAGCTCCGCCGGCTGGACGCCATCGAACGGGCACTGGACGAGCCGGCCACCGCGGTGCCGGAGGCGGCGGCGATGCACCGGGCCGGCGTCGGGGTGGAGGAGGCGCGGCTGATGCTCTCCGCCTTCCGCCAGGACGCGGTGAAGCACCGCTATGCCGATTGGGCGGAGCTGGAGGACTACTGCCGCCGCTCCGCCGACCCGGTCGGGCGGATGCTGCTGCGGCTGCATGGGGATAGCGCGAATGCCCCGGCCAATGCCGCGGCGGATGCGCTCTGCACCGCCTTGCAGGTGCTGAACCACCTGCAGGACCTGGTGCCGGACCGGGACTCGCTCGGCCGGATCTACCTGCCGGTCGCCTGGATGGACCTCGCCGGCGGCGAGGCGGCCTTCTTCGATCCGAAGAACACGGCGCAGCGGCGGGCGGTGCTGGACGCGGCGCTCGACCGGGTCGAGGAGCAGCTCGACCGCGCCAGCGCCCTGCCGCGGCTGCTGCGGTCCCGCCGCCTGGCGATCCAGTCCGCCATGACCATCGGCTGCGGCCGGCGGCTGCTGGCGCGGCTGCGGCAGGGCGACCCGGTGCTGGGACGCGTCGCGCTGACCAAGGCCGATTTCGCCGCGGCGCTGGCCGGGGCCGTCACCCTCGGGCCGCGGGATGCGCCGATCGTCGCCGCCCGCGTCTCCCGCGCCGGCTCCTCCTTCGCCCGCGGCATGGCGGCGCTGAAGGGGGGGCGGCGGCGGGCGCTCTGGGCGGTCTATGCCTTCTGCCGGGCGGTGGACGACATCGCCGATGGCGCCATGCCCGAAGGCGAGAAGCGCCGCTTCCTCGCGGACTGGCGGCGCAAGCTCACGGCGCCGGACTGCGTCCTCTCGCGGGAACTGGCCTGGGCGCGGCAGGCGCATGGCGTGCCGCTCTCCGAATGCGAGGCGATGATCGCCGGCATGGAGACGGACAGCGCCGACAGGCTGCGGCTGGAGACGGAGGCCGATCTCGACCTCTATTGCCGCCGCGTCGCCGGCAGTGTCGGCGCGATGAGCGTGCGCATCTTCGGCGCGCCGGAGGCGGAAGGGTTCGGCCTGGCGCTCGGCCATACCTTCCAGCTCACCAACATCCTCCGCGACGTGGACGAGGATGCGCTGCGCGAACGGGTCTATGTCCCGCGCGATCTCCTCGCGGCCGAGGGCATCCCGGACGGGCCGGCGCAAGAGATCGTCGCGCATCCCCGCTTCCCCGCCATCTGCGCCCGGCTCGGCGAGCGGGCGCGCGAGGGCTTCGCCGCGGCGGAGCGGGACATCCGCGCCTTCGACGCCGGGGCGATGCTGCCGGCAGCCGTCATGATGTGGGGCTACCGGCGGCTGCTCGACCGGCTGTTGGCGCGCGGCTGGCAGGCGCGTGGCGAGCGGCCGCGGCTGACCACCGGCGAGAAGCTGCGCATGGCCTGGATGGCGCTCGGCTTCGGGCGGGCGATGTGAGCCGGCATTTCCCCTGCTTCCGCCGCGCACCGGCCCCGCCGCGGTGCCGGGCCGGCAGGCGCCCGGCCTCGGCACCCGCGGCCCGGCGGCATCAAGACCTGCCTCCGCCCAGGCGGTGGCCGCGCGCGGACCCGGCGTGCGGGCCGGTCCGGATCCGTGCCGGGCGGCAGGCCATCATGCCTGGCCTTGGCCGCCGCCTGGCCCTGACCGGTGCCGCCATGGCCGGAGCGCGCCTGACATTTGGCGCATGACGTCCCGACCTGCGGCCCGCGGAGCGGGCCGGGCGCGCAGGGCCCGGTGGGCCGCCGGCATTCGAGGCACGACATGCGTCCGCATGTCATGAGCCAGGTATGACACCATGACCATCCATGTGATCGGCGCCGGCGTCGCGGGCCTCGCCGCGGCGCTGGCGCTCGCCGAGGCCGGCCGCCCGGTCGTCCTGCATGAGGCGGCCCCGAATGCCGGCGGGCGCTGCCGCGCCCTGCCGGACGGCACCGATAACGGCACCCATGCGCTGCTCGGGGCCAATACCGCCGCGCTCGGCCTGCTGCGGCGCATCGGCGCGCTGGAGGGCTGGGTGGAGCCGGAGCCGGACGGCCTGCAGGTGCTCGACCTGCGGGATGGCCGGGCCTTCCGCGTCGCGCTCTCCCCTTTCGGCTGGCGTGACCCGGCGCTGCGGCCGCCCGGCCTCTCGGGCGGCGCGCTGCTGGCGCTGGCGAGACTGGCGCTGCCGGGGCGGGACCGCGCGGTCGGCCCGGCCATGGCGGCGCATCCCGAATTCCATCGCGGCTTCGTCGATCCGCTGGTCATCGCGGCGCTGAACACGCCGAGCGAGGAGGCCTCCGCCAACCGTCTCGGCGCGGTGCTGCGGCGGCTCGGCGGGCGCGGCGCGACGCGGCTGCTGGTGGCGCGCGACGGGCTCGGGCCGGATCTCGTGGCGCCGGCGCTCGCGGCGCTGGAGCGCGCCGGCGCCACCCTCCGCTTCGGCGCCCGGCTGCGCCGGCTGGTGACGCAGGGCGGCCGCGTCGTCGCGCTCGATTTCGGCGAGGAGGCCGTGCCGCTCGGCCCCGGCGATGCCGTGGTGCTGGCGACGCCGCCCTGGGAGAGCCAGCGCCTGCTGCCGCATCTCGAGACGCCTACCGGCTACGCCCCGATCGTCAATCTCCATTACGCCCGCCGGGGGGCCGGGCCCGTCCGCTTCATCGGCATGCTGGAGGCGCTCTGCCAATGGGTGCTGGTGCGGCCCACCGGCGTCAGCGTCACGGTCAGCGCCGGGGATGCGGCGGCGCGGGAGGACCAGGCGGTGCTCGGCCCGCGCGCCTGGGCGGAACTGCGCCGGGCGGCGCTCGCCTTCGGCCTTCCCGGCGACTGGCCGGAGGCGCCGCCGCCCTGCCGGGTGGTGAAGGAGCGCCGCGCCACGCCGCGCCACAGCCCCGGCCCGCCGCTGCGCCCACCGCGGCTGCCGCTGGCGAATCTGGCGCTCGCCGGCGACTGGACCGACCCGGTGCTGCCGGCGACCATCGAGGCTTCCGTCCGCAGCGGGGAGGCGGCGGCCGGGGTGCTGCTGCGGTAGCGGCGGATGCGGCGGCCACCCGGGCCCGGCCGTTCTCGCCCGGCGGGGGCGGACCATGCCGCCCTGGCGCGCGGGCGGGGTCGGGCGGCTGGGCCGTGCGTGGAGGCGCGGCTCCCGCCCTTCCCGCGCGAGGGGGTGCAGCGAACCTCTCGTGCTCCCATCGCACGGCACGATGCGCGCAGCGCCGCTGCGGCGGCTGCACGCCATGTCCCTGGCGCCGGCCGCGATCGATCCGGCCCGATCGCGCGACTCGCCTGTCGCCTTGCGGACGATCCGCCGCCACGGCCGGGCTGGAAAGGCGGCACGCCCGGATGCACCTCTTCCGCCACGAGCTTCAGGAGCGCCCGTGCCCGACACCGCCCTGCCGACCGAGGCCATCGAAGGCCCCGCTGCCGCCCTGGCCGCGCTGCGGGCCCTTGCCGCGCAGGAAGGGGTCCTGCCGCCCGGCCGGCGGCAGGACCTGCTGCGGGCGCTGGCCGCCCTGCTGCTCCGCCGCGCCGATGCGATCGCCGTCGCGCTCGATGCCGATTACGGCGGCCGCTGCATCGAGGAGACGCTGCTGGCCGAGGTGAAGCTGGTGGTGGACGCGGCGCGCCACAGCGCCGCGCGCCTGCACCGCTGGGCCAAGCCGCGCCGCGCCGGCGTGCCCTTTCCCTTCTGGCCGGCCCGCGCGGCGATCGAGCCGGTGCCGAAGGGCGTCATCGGCATCATGGCGCCCTGGAACTACCCCCTCCAACTCGCCCTGCTGCCGGCCGTGGATGCCGTCGCCGCCGGCAACCGGGTCGTCCTCAAGCCGGCCGAGGCGACGCCGCGCACCGCGGCGCTGCTGGCGGAGCTGCTCGCCGAGGCCTGGGGGCAGGACATCGCCCGGGTGATCCCGGGCGGCCCGGATGTCGCCGCCGCCTTCGCCGCGCAGCCCTGGGACCATCTGGTCTTCACCGGCGGCACGGAGACCGGCCGCAAGGTCATGCAGGCCGCGGCCGCGAACCTGGTGCCGTTGACGCTGGAACTCGGCGGGAAATGCCCGGCGCTGGTGCTGCCCGGCGCCGACCTGGCGGAGGCGGCGCGCGCGATCCTCGCGGGGAAGGCGATCAATGCCGGCCAGACCTGCATCGCCCCCGACACCGTCCTGCTGGTCGGCCACGCGCCGGCGGAGTTCGCGGCGGCCTGCCGCGCCAGCGGCATCGGCCTGCCCGATACGGTGGTGGTGAATGACCGGCAGGCGGCGCGGCTGGATGCCCTCTGCGCCGGCGCGGCCCTGACCCCGCTGGCGGCGCCCGGTGCCGGCCGCCACCGTGCCCTGGCGCTGGCCGAGGCGCCGCCCGGCCATCCGCTGCACCAGGACGAGATCTTCGGCCCGGTGCTGGCCATGCAGCCGCTGCCCGATCTCGCGGCCGCCATCGCCTGGATCGCGGCGCGGCCGCGCCCGCTGGCCATCTACCTCTTCGGCGCGACATGGCGGGAGGAGGCTCAGGTCGCCGCCGCCACCCGGAGCGGGGCGCTGGTCTCCGGCCGCTGCGTGGAATACGCGGCCTTTCCCGCGCTGCCCTTCGGCGGCACCGGTGCCTCCGGCTTCGGGCGGCGGAACGGGGAGGCCGGGTTCCTGGAATTCAGCCTGTTGCGCGCCCGCGTGACGCATGGGCGCTGGAGCCTGTCGCGCCTGCTTGACCCGCCCCGGACGGAGCGGAGCCGGAAGCTCATCCGGCAGGTTCTGACACTTGGCTCATGACGTCCCGACCTGCGGCCCGCGGAGCGGGCCGGGCGCGCGAAGCCAAGGCCCGGAGGGCCGCCGGCGTTTGAGGCAGGACATGCGTCAGCATGTCATGAGTCGGGTATGAGATAGGCCGATACGGGAGGGGGGGGGTTCCCGCCACGCCTCCTCCCATGTCCCTGGGTCTTTCAGCCTGCCGTGCAGCCCATGGTCTTCACCTTCCGGACCGTGCTGGCGGGGTGCTTCAGCAGGCGCTCCGCGGGGCGAATGGGGCGGCGCACCAGCTCACCGCCGCAATTCGGGCAGTGGCCGCGCAGCACGCCATCGGCGCAGGCTGCGCAGAAGGTGCATTCATAGGAGCAGATCCGCGCCTCCTGGCTCGCAGGGGGCAGATCCGTACCGCAGCATTCGCAGCAGGGGCGGAGTTCGAGCATGGCGTGGCCTCCCGGGTGCGCGACGCAGCCTCGGTGCCGCCCGCCGCCGGGTCAAGCCTCGCGCGAACCCCCGGGCAGGGGGCGGCGTTCAGCGATGATGAGCAATGGCACGATCCCGAAGCCGACCCGGTCCGGCGAAGCGCCCGACGATCCCGGCCGCGCCGCGCCGGACCAGCCATCGGAGCGCCAGGCCGGCACCGATGGTGCCGCGCCCGCCGACCCGGCCGATGCGCGCCCGACCCGCCGCGACCGCAGCGGCATCGACCATCCGCGCGACACGGAGGATTCTGGCCCTGACCTGACCGGCGCGGGCGCCACCTGATCCCGGCCGGCGGCGCAGTGGCCGCGCCTGGTTTTCATTCCCGGCGGGTCGGTTCTGCCGGTGGCAAACTGCTACCGACCAGCGCAAGTCCTTGCTTGCAGCCGCCATCGGCGGCTGAAGCCGCATGAATGTGTGGGCATTCATGCGGAACAAAAGGAATGATGCGCTGCATTACAGCGGATTGCGTTCGGAACTGAACGCCCATCCGCTGTAGCTCTTTGTTTTTCGAGCAGATTCACGCTCCCGGGCGTTCACGCCCCTCCGCGATCCGCTCTAGCCTCCGGCCGCACGGCCAGCCTGAGGAGGATCCAGGCTCCGGCTCCGCGTGCAGGCTCCGGGCGCAGGTCGCTTCCGGACCCTGCCGCGTCCCGGTTGCCATGGCGCCTTGCGTCAGATCCGTAGCAGTACCACCACGTCACCCTCGGCCACCGCCTCGCCTTCCGCCACCCGCCATTCGAGCACGGTGCCGTCGCGCGGCGCGACCACCGGGATCTCCATCTTCATGGATTCCAGCAGCATGAGGCTGTCCTCCGCTGCCACCGCCTCGCCCGGCTGCTTCAGGATCTTCCAGACCGAGCCGGCGATCTCGGACTTCACGCGGATTTCCGCCATGGCGCGCTTCCCTTTGGATGTTGGTGCCATTGCAGGCGGAGCAGCCGGCAGGGTCAAGCCGGCTTGCCGGCAGCGGCGCGCGATGCCGGCGCGCATGGCCTGGGAGGACCGACCAGGCCCGCGCCGCACGTTGCCTGGCGGCGCGAACCGGTGGCGGCCTGCCATCGGCCGAATTCGCCGCTCTGCCTGCGGAGCCGAGGCGTCAGCGCCGGGGCAGGCCCGGGCAACCCCATGGTCCAAAATCGAACTGCCGCTCAGGGCTTCGCCGGCACCAGCAGCTTGGAGAAGATCCAGCCCTGCGGCCTGGTGTCGCCCACCTCCACCCAGCCATCGCGGGAGCGGCTGAACTCACGCAGCACCTCGCCCTGCGGCGCGATGCGGAGGACGGGCGCCCGGTTCTCCGGGGCGGCGCGCAGATTGGCCGCTGCCCGCACCATGACGCGCGGCACGCGATCCGCAGCCGGCGGCGGTGCGGGAGGCGGCAGGATGGCGACCGCAGGCGTGGGGGGCGGGGGCGCGGCACGCTCCTGGGGCGGTGGCGGTGCGGGGGGGGCGGCCTCCGGCAGGCGGGGCGACGTCGCGACACGGTCCCGCGGCGGTGCGGGCGTGGCCGCCACCGGCGGCGGGCTCGCATCCGGTGCCCGCAGCGGTGCGGGAGCGGCGGTGCTGCCGAGGCCTGGCGCCGGGTTGCGCGGCACCAGGGGGGCCGGGGAGGGCGCCCCGCCGCCGGCCAGCGGAGCGGCAGTGGGCTGCGCATCCCCGCTCCGTTCCGGCATGGCAGCCACCGTCACAGGGGGCTCCGTGCTCCGTGGCCCGCTCCAGAACATCGCGGCGGCAGCCAGGGTCGCAGCCAGCGCCGCCAGCCCGACCACGACCGGAACCGGGCGCAAGCGGGATCGTGCCTCGTCCGGCAGCGGTGGCACCTCCGTCTCGGGCGAGGGCGCCAGCCCCGCGCGCTGCGCCGCCACCTCGCGGTTCAGCATGATGGGCGGCGCCCGCCGGTCGGGGGTGGGCGCGGCCGGCGATGGTGCGGCGCGGCCGGACATGCGCGGCGCCAGGGCCCGCCGCACCACGCTGACCCAGCCATCGCCACCCGGCAGGCTGACCGGCGGCAGGTCGGCAAAGGCCGCCGTCAGCAGGGGGGCGAGCTGGTCGAGCGCGCTCGGCGGCACCTGGAGGTGAATGACGGGCAGGTATCCGGGGAAGATGGCGGCGAAGCGGGCCGTCTCCAGCCTGGCCCGGAAGGCCGCCTCGGCCTCCTTCGTCTGCCCGGGCGCGATATCGATCAGGGCGACGCCAACCTCCGGGTGCAGCAGCACATGCGGCACCTCCAGCACTTGGCCGAGGGCCGGGCTGAGGTTGCATCGTTCGAGCCCGATCCAGCCGGGCGGCACGATGCTGGGCGGCGCCGGCATCGGCGCGGCAGCCTCCTGGGCGAGGATCGGCCTGTCCAATTGGTAAAGCCTCTCGCGCTGCTGAATCATGGATGGAACGAGCCCCCTCGATGCCTCCGTCCGGCGCACCCCCGCGCGCCGGACTCCCCCGAGGCGTCTGTTTGTATACGCTCCTGGCCCCGGCAACGCAGCATCTGCCTGCAAGCTCGGCGGCTTTGGATGCGACCGGGCG
Organism: Roseicella aerolata; assembly: GCF_020523605.1. GTDB lineage: Bacteria > Pseudomonadota > Alphaproteobacteria > Acetobacterales > Acetobacteraceae > Paracraurococcus > Paracraurococcus aerolatus. The sequence goes on from NZ_JAJAQI010000004.1 coordinate 95,038, forward strand.
CCGCGGTGCCGGTAGGCGGCCGCGGCGGCCCAGGCGGGCCTGGGCATTGCGGTCCCTGCCCGAATCGGCCGGTTCCAACCGCGCGGGACAGGGATGGTTGCCCCGTGGCAGCCGCGCCGCCGCCCGCGGGCCTGCATCCCGCCGGGGAGATGGGCGCGTATCGGCGGCGAAGTCGGCTTGGTGCCCGGACCCGCCGCGGCCATCCCGGCCGCGGCCCGCGACAGGGATGGGCACCGGGGCGGTCCCGGCGGGGGACGATGCCGGGGGCGGCAGTGACGGGGAACTGCCGGCGGGACGCGTGGCTGGGCTGCGGCCGGAGAGGGGGGACGACCCGGCGCGCACGGCGCCTATGGGTGGGGCGGAGTGATCCTCTGCCGGCGCCGCCCGGTCCTTGGATCAGCGGCCTGGATGCTCATTCATGCCGGGCGCCCGGACGGGCGCCGCAACCACGGCGCGGCCAGGCCCTGCGGAGCAAGCCGCCCGGCGATCAAGGGGTCGTTGATGCGCCGTGACCGACAGCCGTTGGCAGGACGGATTACAACCGCCAGCCGGTATGGATGGCGACGATGCCGCCGGTCAGGTTGCGGTGCTGCACCCGCTCCAGCCCCGCCTCCCGCATCATCCGCGCCAGCGTCTCCTGGTCCGGGAACATGCGGATGCTCTCGGCCAGGTACTGGTAGCTCTCCGCGTCATTCGCCACGCGCCGGCCGAGTTCCGGCAGCACCTTGAAGGACCAGGCATCGTAGATCGGGGCGAGGGCCGCGACCTCCACCCGGCTGAACTCCAGGCAGTGGAAGCGCCCGCCCGGGCGCAGCACCCGCCGGACCTCCCGCAGCACCGCCGGCTTGTCCGTGCAATTGCGCAGGCCAAAGGCCATCGAGACCTTCTCGACGCTGCGATCCGGCAGCGGCAGCCGCTCCGCATCGGCGCAGAGGAACATCAGGTTGGCGGCGAGGCCCCGCTCCAGCGCCCGGCCCTGCGCCACCTGGAGCATGGAGGGGTTGATGTCGGAGAGGATGACGCGCCCCGCCCCGCGCTCCAGCGCGCGGAAGGAAACATCCCCGGTGCCGCCCGCGAGGTCGAGCAGGGCCTCCCGTGGGGAGGCGGCGATGGCCGCGACGAAGGCATGCTTCCAGGCCCGGTGCATGCCGAGCGACATCAGGTCGTTCATCAGGTCGTAGCGCGGCGCCACGCTGTCGAAGACCTGGCGGACCAGGCTGGCCTTCTCGGTCCTCGGGACCGCCCGGTAGCCGAAATCGATCGTCTCGGCGCCGGGGGGGGCGGCGTCGGGGGTATTGCGTTCGCTCATGCGCTTCCACCATAGCCCCGACAGGAGTGGTGGGACATATGCCGGAACTGCCGGAAGTCGAGACGGTGATGCGCGGCCTGCGCAAGGTGCTGGAGGGACGGGTGATCCGCGCCGCCAGCATCGCCCGGCCGGACCTGCGCTGGCCCTTCCCGGATGGCCTCGCGGTGCGGCTGACCGGCGCGCGGGTCGAGGGGTTCCGCCGGCGCGGCAAGTACATGCTGATGCGCCTCTCGGGCGGGGACAGCGTGCTGATCCATCTCGGCATGTCCGGCCGGATGGTGGCGCGGCGGGCGGCGGATCTGCCCAACCAGCCCGCGGCGCATGAGCACCTGGCGCTGGAAACGGAGGAGGGCATCCGCGTCGGCTTCGTCGACCCGCGCCGCTTCGGCTGCGTCGACCTGGTGCCGACCGCGGCGGAGGAGGGGCATCGGCTGCTGGCCGGGCTCGGGCCGGAGCCGCTGGAGGAGGCGTTCACCCCAGCGGTGCTGAGCGCCGCGCTCGCCGGCCGGCGCACGCCGATCAAGGCCGCGCTGCTCGACCAGAAGGTCGTGGCGGGGCTCGGCAACATCTATGTCTCGGAGGCGCTGTTCCGCGCCGGCATCTCGCCGAAGCGCCTGGCAGCGAGCGTTGCCGGCGCGCGCGCGCTGCGGCTGGTGCCGGCGATCAGGGCGGTGCTGGAGGAGAGCATCGCCGCGGGCGGCTCCTCGCTGCGCGACTATGTCCAGGCGGATGGCGGCATCGGCTTTTTCCAGGAGCGGTTCAAGGTCTATGACCGGGAGGGGCAGCCCTGCGAGGCATGTCCTAATTTGTCCTGGTCCGGCTCCGCCGGGGACGTGCCGCCCTGCCCGGGGATCCGCCGCATCGTCCAGGCGGGGCGGGCCACCTTCCATTGCCCGAGGACGCAGCGCTGATATGGTGCCGCCCCAAGGAATGGAGGCGCGCATGGCCGAGTACGGGATGATCCTGACGGAGGTGCAGGGGCGGGTGGCGATCATTCGCCTCAACCGTCCGAAGGCGCTGAACGCGCTCTGCGACCAATTGATGGACGAACTCGGCCAGGCGCTGCGCGGCTATGACGCCGACCCCGCCATCGCCGCCATCGTCATCACCGGCAATGAGAAGGCCTTCGCCGCCGGCGCCGACATCAAGGAGATGCAGGCGCGGCGCTACCCGGCCGTCTATCTGGACGACTTCATCGGCAAGCGGTGGGAGGCGGTGACCTTCGTGCAGAAGCCGGTGATCGCGGCGGTCGCGGGCTATGCGCTGGGCGGCGGCTGCGAACTGGCGATGATGTGCGACATCATCCTGGCCGGCGACAACGCGAAATTCGGCCAGCCGGAGATCAATCTCGGCGTCATTCCCGGCGCGGGTGGCACGCAGCGGTTGACGCGCGCCATCGGCAAGTCCAAGGCCATGGAGATGATCCTGACCGCGCGCATGATGGATGCGGCGGAGGCCGAGCGCGCGAATCTCGTTGCCCGGGTGGTCCCGGCGGCCGAGGTGGTGGCGGAGGCGGTGAAGCTTGGCGAGAAGATCGCCGAACTCTCCGCGCCCGCGGTCGCGGTGGCGAAGGAGGCGGTGAACCGCGCCTATGAGACCACGCTGGCCGAGGGCGTGAAATTCGAGCGGCGCGTGTTCCAGGCGCTGTTTGCAACCGAGGATCAGAAGGAGGGCATGGCCGCCTTCGCGGAGAAGCGGAAGGCGCAGTTCCGCAATCGATAAGCCGCGCCGGTGCTGCACGTATCGCGTGCATGGCGCGGCTGTGCGGTACCGTTCGCTTGACGGCGCGCGGCGCGCGCCTGTAGAAGCCCCCTTCCCGCGTGCCCCTGGTACGCCCCCCGTCACTCTGTCTTTGAGTCGAAATCACACCCCATGGCGAACACGGCCTCTGCCCGCAAGCGCATCCGCCAGACCGAGAAGCGCACGATCCGCAACCGCGCGCGGAAGTCCCGGGTGCGCAGCTTCCTCCGCAAGGTCGAGCAGGCGATTGCCGGCGGCGACAAGTCCCAGGCGCAGGATGCCCTGAAGGCGGCGCAGCCGGAACTGCAGCGGGCGGCCACCAAGGGCGTCTTCCACGCCAACACGGTGGCGCGCAAGCTTTCCCGCCTGTCCGCCCGCATCAAGTCGCTGGACACCGCCGCCCAGGCCTGAGCCTGGTTTCGCGTTCCGGCGGACGATATCGTGTTCTTGCAAGAAGTGCAGGTGCTGCCTGTGCTTTTTGTCTGCGAGTGAAGTGCCTGAGTTCTTGGGAATTACTAATCTATTCCAGGGAACCTGATCGGGCACTACTTCATCGCAACTCGGTTTCGCGAGTTACTATTTGCGCCGACTTGGCAGCCGGGATAAGATCACTCCTGCCAGGACGACCGGAACGTGACCCTCTGAACAGCACGCATCCGCTTATCTTGGACTCCTGCCGCGGGGCCGTAATCCCGGTGGGGCGGTTCGACGTTGTCCGCGCGCCGGCAGGCGTTGGGAGCAGAAGGAGGCCGGCGGTTGCCCCCCGAGACGTCCGGACAGATGGTCGCCTGTTGGGCCCGCATCCGCGCCCGCCTGCGTGACGAGGTCGGCGAGGTCGAGTACCGCACCTGGCTGCGCCAGATGACCCTGCAGGGCATCGATGGCGACGAAGCGGTCATCCTGCTGCCCACGCGCTTCCTGCGGGACTGGGTCAACAGCCATTACGGCGATCGCCTGCGCGCCCTCTGGCAGGCCGAGGACGCCAATGTTCGCCGTGTCGAGATCCGCGTCGCCCAGGCCGCGACGGCCGAGCCCGTGATGGCCGATGGCGCCGGCATGGCATCCTCGCGGCCGGAACCCTCCGGCCTCGCCGAGAGCCTGGCGCCCGCGCCGCGGCCGCCGGCCGAGCCCCGCACCTCCGACCCGCGCTCGGACTGGGTGGTCCCGCTCGAGGCGCGCTTCACCTTCGACACCTTTGTCGTCGGCAAGCCGAACGAGTTCGCCCATGCCTGCGCCCGCCGCGTGGCGGAGCGCCCGGCGAGCCCGGGCTTCAACCCGCTCTTCCTCTATGGCGGCGTCGGCCTCGGCAAGACCCACCTGATGCATGCCATCGCCTGGGCGATCCGCGAGGGCGAGACGGCGCGCACCGTCGCCTATATGAGCGCCGAGAAATTCATGTACCGCTTCATCGCCGCGCTGCGCAGCCAGAGCACGATGGAGTTCAAGGAGACGCTCCGCGCCGTCGACGTGCTGATGATCGACGACCTGCAATTCCTGATCGGCAAGGACAACACGCAGGAGGAGTTCTTCCACACCTTCAACGCCCTGGTGGACCAGGGCAAGCAGATCGTCGTCTCCTCGGACAAGCCGCCCTCCGACCTCGCGGGCATCGAGGACCGGCTGCGCACGCGGCTCGGCTGCGGCATGGTCGCCGACCTGCACGCGACGACCTACGAGCTGCGCCTCTCCATCCTGCAGGCCAAGGCGGCGGCGGCGCAGGTGCTGGTGCCGCCCAAGGTGATGGAGCTGCTGGCGACCAAGATCACCAGCAACGTCCGCGAGCTGGAGGGGGCGCTGAACCGGCTGGTCGCGCATGCCAACCTCTTCGGCCGGCCGATCACGGTCGACAGCGCGCATGAGGTGCTGCACGACGTCCTGCGGGCGCATGAGAAGCGGGTCTCGATCGAGGAGATCCAGCGCAAGGTCGCGGAGCACTACAACCTGCGCCTGACCGACATGGTCTCCGCCCGCCGGGCGCGGAACGTGGCGCGGCCGCGGCAGGTGGCGATGTACCTGGCGAAGCAGCTGACGCAGCGCAGCCTGCCCGAGATCGGCCGCCGCTTCGGCAACCGCGACCACACCACGGTCATGCATGCCGTCTCCCGCGTCTCCGAGCTGATCGCGCAGGATGCGAGCTTCGCCGAGGATGTGGCGCTGCTGCGGAAGATGCTGGAGACCTGACGGCCCGGCCGGGCGCCGACTGCGCCGCATTCGGCTGCCCATGACGGTTCCGTTCCGACCTGCCCTGGCCGCGAAACCGCGGCGCGCCGGGGGGGGCGGGCAAGGCCCGGGCGGCGGCGGACGGGTGGGCGGCCCGGTACGCCCTGTCTCACCGGCTCCGTAACGCCACCCTTGGTGTTGGCGACTGAAAACCCTACCTTATCGGCTCGAATCGGGGCTGATAAACTGCCGGGCCCATCCGTCCGCCGGGGCGGGTCCGGATGGCGAATGGCAGCGACTGAACGGATCGTCGGGGGAGCCTGGGTGGCATGAAGTTCACGGTGGAACGGGCGATCCTGCTCAAGGCGCTGGCCCATGTGCAGAGCGTGGTGGAGCGCCGCAACACCATCCCCATCCTGGCCAATGTCCTGATCGCCGTGCAGGACGGCACGCTGAAGCTGACCGCGACCGATATGGAGATCGCGGTGGTGGAGGAGGTGCCGGGCGTCCAGGTGACCCGCCCCGGGCGCACCACCGCGCCGGCCGCGACTCTCTACGAGATCGTCCGGAAGCTGCCCGAGGGCGCCAAGGTCGAGCTGGACCATGCCGGCGGCGATGCCTCGCTCAAGCTGCGGGCCGGCCGCTTCAATACCGACCTCGCCGTGCTGCCGGTGGAGGATTTCCCTTCCATGACCGAGGGCAAGCTGCCGCACGGCTTCTCCCTGCCCGCCGGGCAGCTGCGGGAGCTGGTGGACCGCACGCGCTTTGCCATCAGCACGGAGGAGACGCGCTACTACCTCAACGGCATCTTCCTGCACGCGACCGAGAGCGACGGCACCCGGGTGCTGCGCGCCGTGGCGACGGACGGCCATCGCCTCGCCCGGGTGGAGGAGCCGCTGCCGGAGGGCGCCGGCAACATGCCGGGCGTCATCATCCCGCGGAAGACGGTGAACGAGCTGCGCAAGCTCGCCGAGGAGACGCAGGAGGAGATCGCCATCCGCCTCTCCGACACCAAGATCCGATTCGACATCGGCACCGTGCAGCTCACCAGCAAGCTGATCGACGGCACCTTCCCGGAATACGAGCGCGTCATTCCGCGCGGCAACGACAAGATCCTGCGGGTGACGAAGAAGGAGTTCGCCGAGGCGGTGGGCCGCGTCGCCGCCATCAGCTCCGAGCGCTCGCGCCCCGTGAAGCTCTCCATCGACCGCAACCACCTGCTGCTTTCCGCCACCTCCGCCGAGCAGGGCCAGGCGCAGGAGGAGCTGGACGCCGATGTCGTGAAGTACGAGAGCTCGCCGCTCGAGATCGGCTTCCAGGCGCGCTACCTCAACGACATCACCGACCAGATCGCCGATCAGGTGGAGTTCTGCTTCGCCGATGGCTCGGCACCGACGGTGGTGAGGGATGCGGCGAAGCCCGAGGCGCTCTACGTCCTGATGCCGATGCGGGTCTGACCGCCCCGGTCATCGGGCGCGCCTTCCGCCGATGCAACTGCGCTGGGGACGACGGCGGCTCCCGGCCACGGACCGGAGGGCTGCCGCCACCCGGGCCATCCAGACGGCGCCCTGCCCTGTCAGGGCAGGCGCCCGTTGCGTGTCGCATGACGCCACAGCCGCGCCGGCCCGGCATTACCCCTTGGGGCATGTCCCAAGGGAGGAACGGCGATGCAGGCTCAGCCACAGGCAATCCCCTTCGATGCCGCGCTGCTTGACCGACTGATGGACGAGGCCGGCATGGAGGTGCTGCTCGCCACCTCCAAGCCCGCGGTGCAATACCTGCTCGGCGGCTATCGCTTCCACTTCTTCGAACATGCCGATGCCATCGGCCAGAGCCGCTACCTCCCTGTCCTGGCCTATGTCCGGGGCCAGCCGGACCGCGCCGGCTATGTCGGCCACCGGATGGAGAAGGCCCAGCAATCGGTGGAGCCGCTCTGGGTGCCGGAGGTGCGGAACCTCTCCGGCACCTCCATCGATGCGATGCGGCATGCAGTGGACTATCTCCGCTCTCTCGGCATCGCCTCGCCCCGCATCGGCATCGAGCGCGCCTTCCTGCCGGCCGATGCGCTGGAGGTGCTGCGCGAGGCCTTCCCGAACAGCACCCTGCCGGATGCCCTGCCGGTGCTGGAGCGGCTGCGGGCGGTGAAGACCGAGGCGGAGATCGACAAGCTCCGCCTCGCCTCCGACCGGGTCATCGAATCCATGCTGGCCGTCATGGCCGGGCACGGCCCCGGCACGACGAAGCGCGAGCTGGTCGAGGCGCTGCGGCGGGAGGAGGCGGCGCGGGGCCTCGGCTTCGACTATTGCCTGATCACCGCCGGTACCAGCCTGAACCGCGCCCCCTCCGACCAGCGCTGGGAAGCGGGGGATATCCTCTCCCTCGACAGCGGCGGGCATTACCAGGGCTATATCGGCGATGTCTGCCGGATGGGCATCCTGGGCGAGCCGGATGCCGAGCTGCGGGACCTGCTGGCCGAGGTGGATGCCGTGCAGCAGGCGGCCTTCCGGGCCGTGCGCGCCGGCGCCCCGGGCGGCGCGGTCTATGACGCCGCCGGCGCTGCGCTGCGCGATGCACCGAACCGCGGGCATATGGAGTTCCTCGCCCATGGCATGGGGCTGGTCAGCCATGAGGTGCCGCACCTGACCGCGACGGGCCCGATCCCCTACGCCGCCGAGGATGCCGAGCGCCCGTTGCAGGCCAATATGGTGCTGTCCATCGAGACGACGCTGCAGCACCCCCGCCGCGGCTTCATCAAGCTGGAGGATACGGTGGTGGTCCGGCCGCAGGGCCACGAGATCCTGGGCGATGCCGGCCGTGGCTGGAACCGCGGCGGCACCGCCCTCCGCTAGGGCCGCGCCCACTACCGGCCCGTGATGAGGCGGCGGAGGGGCGATGCAGGTGCCAACCCGCCGCAGGGCGCGGCGCATCGGGGGCGATGGCGCCCGACCTTCACGCCGGCCCGCGACCTGCGCCAGGCCATCGCGGTGTCCGGAGAGGCCGGCTGCGCGCCCCCCATATGGGCTCCCTCCTTTGCGGAGGTGCTCCGCAACGGATTGCGCCCGATCCTGAACGGCCATCCGCTGCGGGGCGTTGCGGATGAATGGTTGCGCGGTCCGGGGCGTCCACGCCCCTCCGCGATCCGCCCTGCAGCGGGTTGCGTTCAGGAATGAATGCCAATCTGCTGCAGGTTCTCGTTCTTCGGGCAGATACACGCGCCCGGTCGTTCACGGCCTCCCGCGATCTGCTCTAGGCTCCGCGCGACGCGGCGAGGGGAGGCGATGGCATGACGGGTCCGGACGGCAGGGCGGAATTCCGCCCGCACAGCGCGCATTGGGGCGTGTTCGAGGCGGCCTGGCGGGACGGGGAACTGGTGGTGCGCCCGCATCCGGGTGACCCGGACCCGAACCGCATCCTGCAGAATTTCCCGCGCGCCCTGCGGCATGAGGCGCGCATCGCCCGCCCCATGATCCGCCGCGGCTGGCTGGAGCAGGGGCCGGGCGCCGACCCACGGCGTGGTCGGGACGAGTATCTGCCGGTCTCCTGGGACCGCGCCCTCGATCTGGTGGCAGGGGAACTGCGCCGCGTCGGGGCGGAGCGGATCTTCGGCGGCTCCTATGGCTGGTCCTCGGCCGGGCGCTTCCACCATGCCCAGAGCCAGGTGCACCGCTTCCTGAACACCGCGCTCGGCGGTTATGTGCGCAGCGTCAACAGCTACTCCGCCGGTGCCTCCGGCGTGCTGCTGCCGCATGTGCTGGGGCCGATGGAGGATATCAGCCGCCGGAACGTGACCTGGGACGCGGTGGCGCAGCATTCGGACCTGGTGCTGGCCTTCGGCGGCCTGGCGCTGAAGAACAGCATGGTGGCGGGCGGCGGCATCTCCCGCCATGTCGAGCGCGACTCGATGCGCGCGGCAGCGGAGCGTGGCTGCGAATTCATCCTGGTCGGTCCCCTGCGGGACGACTGCCCGGAGGAGGCGCGGGCGGAATGGCTGCCCATCACGCCGAATACCGACACCGCGCTGATGCTGGCGCTGATGCATACGCTGGCAGCGGCGGGAAAACACGATCGCGCCTTCCTCGACCGCTACACCACCGGCTGGCCGGTCTTCGAGGACTACCTGACGGGCCGCAGCGACGGCCAGCCGAAGGACGCCGCCTGGGCGGCCCCCATCACCGGCATTCCGGTGGAGCGGATCACTGCCCTGGCCCACCGGCTGGTCGGCAGGCGCGTGCTGGTGACCGTCGCGCATTCCCTGCAGCGGGCCGAGCATGGCGAGCAGCCGGTCTGGGCCGGCATCGTCCTCGCCGCCATGCTGGGGCAGATCGGCCTGCCGGGCGGCGGCTACCACTATGCGCTCGGCGCGCTCGGGCATACCGGGCGGCGGACCAACCTGGTCTCGACCGCCGCGCTGTCGCAGGGGCGCAACCGGGTCGGCGCCTTCATCCCCGTCGCGCGCATCGCCGACATGCTGCAGCATCCCGGCGAGGCCTATGAGTACAACGGCCAGCGCCTGACCTACCCGGAGATCGGCCTGGTCTACTGGGCCGGCGGCAATCCCTTCCACCACCACCAGGACCTGAACCGGCTGCGCGAGGCCTTCCGGCGCGTCGAGACGCTGGTGGTGCACGAACCGGCCTGGACCGCGACGGCGCGCCATGCCGATATCGTGCTGCCGGTGACGATGACGCTGGAGCGGGAGGATATCGGCAGCAGCCAGACCGACCCGTTGATGGTCGCCATGCACAAGCTGGCCGAGCCCTATGGCGAGGCGCGCGACGACTACGCCATCTTCGCCGCGCTGGCGGCGCGGCTGGGCCGGGAGGAGGCCTTCACCGAAGGCCGCAGCGCGCGGGACTGGCTGCGCCACCTCTATGACCGTACGGCCGCGGATATGCGTGCCAAGGGCTTTGAGGCGCCGGAATTCGAAGTCTTCTGGAAGGCGGGATACCTGACCCTGCCGGAAGGCCCGGATGATGGCGGCCTGCTGCGTGCCTTCCGCGAGGACCCGGAGGGCGTGCCCCTGCCGACGCCGAGCGGCAGGATCGAGGTCTTCTCCGCGACCATCGCCGGCTTCGGCTATGCCGATTGCCCCGGCCATCCCGCCTGGCTGGCGCCGAGCGACGTGCCGGAGGCGGCCGCGCCGCTGCATCTGGTGGCGAACCAGCCGGCGACGCGGCTGCACAGCCAGCTCGATTTCGGCGGCCACAGCCAGGAGATGAAGCGGCGGGGGCGGGAGGTTGCGCGGCTCCACCCCGCGGATGCCGCGGCGCGCGGCATCGCGGATGGCGACATCGTGCGGCTGTTCAATGCGCGCGGCGCCTGCCTCGCCGCGGCTGAGCTCTCCGAGGAGGTGATGCCCGGCGTGGTCAACCTGCCGACCGGCGCCTGGTACGATCCGGAGGACCCGGCGGAGGACCGGCCGCTCTGTGTGCACGGCAACCCGAATGTGCTGACGCGCGATATCGGCACCTCGCGCCTGGCGCAGGGCTGCACGGGGCAGCTCACGACGGTGGAGGTGGAGCGCTTCACCGGCAACCTGCCGCCGATCAGGGCCTTCACCCCGCCCGGGGCGGTGGCGGCGGAGTAGCGCGGCGGCAGCGCGGGGCAGGCGGCGGGGCACGCTCCGATCGCCGCCACCACGGACTGGGGGCGCCCGCCGCCGGGTCTTTTTCCGTCACGGCCGGGCCCCAGCCCGGCCCGCTCCGCCCGAGGCGCGAGGCATGCCGGAAGCGCTGCCCGGGCAGAGTGGCCCACCCATGGTCCCGGCGGTCATGCGCCCTTCCGCTACTTCGGGCTCCGCCTGCGGAAATCCGCCGCCATCTCCTCCAGCGTCACGAAACGCACGCCCGGATGCTTCAGCATATGGGCGATCAGCCGCTCCAGCATCAGCAGCACCTGCGGCCGGCCGGAGACGTCGGGGTGAATGGTCATCGGCACCACGGCATAGTCGTACTCGCGGTAGATGAAATCGAAATGGTCGCGCCAGATCTGCTCGAGCTGGTGCGGCGAGACATAGCCGTGGCTGTTCGGGAATTTCTTGATGAACATCATCGGCGGCAGGTCATCGAGGTACCAGGAGGCCGGGATCTCGACGAGTTCCGTCACCTTGCCCTTGCTGAAGGGCTTCATCCAGCTCTCGGCCGGCTTGGAGTAGTCGATCGGCGTCCAGGCATCGCCGGTGCGGACGTAGTAGGGCAGGCAGTCATGGTGCATCAGGCTGTGGTCATAGGCGATGCCGCGCTCGACCAGGATCTCGATGCTGGTCGCGCTCACCTCCCACCACGGCGCCACATAGCCCACCGGCCGACGACCCCAGTGCTTCTCGATCAGGCCGATGCACCGGTCGAAGATCGCTTCCTCCTGCGCGCGGCTCAGCGCCAGCGGGTTCTCATGGCTGTAGCCGTGCAGGCCGATCTCATGCCCGGCCTTGGCCACCAGGTCGGTCTGCTCGGGGAAGCTCTCGATGGTGTGGCCGGGGATGAACCAGGACTGCTTCAGCCCGAAGCGCTCGAACAGCCGCAGGATTCGCGGCATCCCGACCTCGGCCGCGAAGACGCCGCGGCTGATGTCGCCCGGGCTGTCCTCCCCCATGTAGCTGCCGAGCCAGCCGGCCACGGCGTCGCAATGGATGCTGAAGGCGCAGAGGATCTCTTTCGGCATGTCACCCCTCCCGGTCGTTCGCCCGCCGCCAGCGCTCGATCCCGGCGATGGCGGCGGCGCCGTCGATCACATCGGCATAGCGGCGCTCGACATCCCTGAGGTTCTGCGCGTGCGCCGCCTGGTCGTGGTCGCCGACGCAATCCTGCGGCACCATGACGCGGAACCCAAGGGAGAAGGCGTCGATCACGCTGGCCCGGACGCAGCCGGAGGTGATGCAGCCGGTCACGATCACCGTATCCACCCGCTCCTTGGTCAGGATCGCGGCCGCCGGCGTGGCGAAGAAGATGGAAGGGGCGGATTTCATCAGCACCACATCCGGACCTGCCGCGGCGATGCGCGGGTCGAGTTCGGTCGCGGGCGTGTCCTTCAGCAGGTCGAAGACCGGCGCCACCTTCCAGTGCGGCGCGGCGCGCGGGCTGTCATAGCCGTTGACACAGGCGATCACCGGCAGGCCGGCGCGCTTCGCGGCCTCGATGAGCGGCAGGGTGTTGCGGACGGCGGCATCCACCATCGGCGCGCCGCCCATGGGGAAGCCGGCCTCGGTGAAGCCGCGCTGGAAATCCACCACGACGAGGCCGGGCTTCGCTCCGAAGCCCAGGGGGCGGCTGCCATAGCCGCGTTCGGCATAGATGTCGGACATGACGCCTCCGGTCTGGTCGGCCCGGGATTGAGCAAGGCTCGTGCCTTTCCCAGGCCGGCAGACATGCCGATGCATGCCATGGCTCCGGTCGTCGGTATGCCACGGTGCCGCCCGAGCGGCGCGCATGGCACATGGCATTCCGGGCTTGCCCCGGGACATCTCCGGGCCCGGGAGACGCGCCGTGCCTGCCGGATGCGCCTGAGCATCCTCACGCCGGCTGTGCAGCCTGAGGATGGTCCAGGCCATTGCTCAGAGGGAGCAGGGTCACGCCTCCGGGCGCTTCCACTCCGCGGTGATCCGCTCCGGAGGGACCTCCGTGGCTGCCGCAACGCCGCGGGGCCGGCTTCGCGGCATGACTCCGTACGCGATCCGCTGTAGGTCATTGACTGTAAAGCAGATTCAGGCTTCTGGGCATTGACGCCATTCCGCGATCTGCTCTAGCGCGTCATGCCGCCCAGCTTGTGGGAGGGCTCCGAACCGCCCGTGATCGTCGCCTGCGCCTTCGCCCGGTCCGCCGGCATGGAGAGCGTCACCCTGTTGCCCTCGACTGCGGCGATGCTGCTGACCGGGATATAGTGGTGGTGCTGGCCGCTGCCGTCCGGGTCGTCGGCCTTGGTCAGCTTGATCCGGTCGTCCTCCAGCTTGTCCACCGTGCCGACATGCCGGCCGTCGCTGCCGACGACCTCCATATGCTCCTTCACCTGCCCTGCATGGCCGCTCATGGCGTATTTCCTCCGTGGCTGGTCCCGGACAGAACGGCCGTGGCGGCGAAGGGATGCAGGGCCGCCCGCTCAGCCGGCCTCCGCGCCCATCAGCGCCAGCCCTTCGGCGACCGAGACGAACTCGCCGCCGCCCGCGATGCGCCCGGGGGCGAAGCGCTGCTCGAACAGCCGCCGCACCGCTGGCACCAGGGAGGTGCCGCCGGTGAGGAAGACCCGATCCACCTGGCCCGGCGCCAGCCCGGCATCCGCCAGCGCCGCATCCACCGCCGCGCCCATGCGGGCGAGGTCGGGGGCGATCCACCTCTCGAACTCGGTGCGGGTGATCTCGGCCTGGACCGTGAATTCCTCATGCCGGAAGTCCAGCACCGCGCTTTCGGCCCGCGACAGCGCCGCCTTTACGCCGGAGACGGCGCGATACAGCGCATAGCCCGCCTCCTCCTCCACCAGCATGACCAGATGGCGCAGCCGCTCCGGGTGCTCGGCGGTGCGCGCCACCTCGGCGATGTCGGCCATCACCTTCGGCGCCCGCATGAGGGAGAGCTGGTGCCAGCGCGCGAAGGAGAGATACCAGCCGACCGGGATCGGCATGGGCTTGCCCCAGACCAGGTAGCTGTCCCCCTTGCCGAGGCGCGGCGAGACCACCTGGTCGATGATCCGATAGTCCAGCGCATCGCCGGCGATCCCGAGGCCGGCATGGCCGAGCGGGATGACCCGCCGCGGCGGTCCCGGCTCGAAGCGCAGCACGGAGAAATCGCTGGTGCCGCCGCCCAGGTCGCCGACCAGCACGGTCGCTGGCCGGTCCAGCCCGGCGGCGAAGCGGTGGCCGGCCGCCGCCGGTTCCAGCGCCACCGTCACCTCCGGCAGGCCGGCCGCGGCGAAGGCGGCGCGCAGCCGCTCCTCGCCATGGGCATCCTCCGCCGTCTCGCCGGCGAAGCGCACGGGCCGGCCGACCACGATGCGCGTGCCGGCCAGCGCCTCGGCGAAGGGCCCCAGCAACTCCCGCAGGAAGGCCGCCACCAGCGCTTCCAGCGTCCAGCTGCGGCCATGGATGCGTGTCTCGCGGAAGCTGCGCTGCGCCAGGTAGCTCTTCATTGACATGATAAGCCGGCTGGCCAGCGGGTCCTCCAGATAGGCCTCGATCGCCGCCGGCCCGGCGGCCTGACGCGTCGCGCCCTTCTCCAGCCAGAGGCAGAGGACGGAGCGGAACACCGCCCCCGCCGCATGGTCGAGCGTGATCACGCCGCCATCGGGGCGGAGCGCGGCGACCACGCTGTTGGTGGTGCCGAAATCGATACCGATGGCAGGGCGCATGAGGACCGCAGGACAGGGGAGGGGGCGCGCTTGGAGCAGGCCCGGCGCCCCCTGTCCAGCGCTCAGGCCGGCGCCAGCCCCAGCCGCCGTGCCGCGCGGGCGACGCAGGCCTCGAAGAACTCCAGCGAGTCGAAGGGGCGGTCCCGCCCGTCCTCCGGCACCACCATCGGCTCTCCGCCACCGGCCAGCACGGCGCCCGGGATCATCAGGTTGTCCGGCAGGCCGAAGCCGCCGACCGTGAGGCCGGGCATCGGGTCCGGCTGCGCCGCGACCTGGCGCCGGCTGCGCTCGGCGAAGGGCGTGGCGCTGTTGGAATAGCCGAAGATCGGCCTGCCGCGGCCGAGGAACCAGCCGAGCTCCACCAGCGTGCCGGCATCGGCCGAGGCGCCGCGGAAGGGAGTGAGGTTGGCGATGACGAGATCGCATTCCTCCATCATCGCCAGGTCCTTGCGGAAGATGGTCTGCCAGGCCTCCGCCTCCGGCATCGCGGCCAGGGAGGCGACATCCTCGTTCAGCGGCGGCCGGCCCAGGATGCCGTGGCGGGCGCAGATCGCCACCTTGCGGCGCGCATGGCCGGCGGCATCGGGCAGGAAGACATCGGGGCCGGCGAGATAGGCCTGCAGGGGCATGGGCGGGATCCGCGCTTGGGGGCGGCCAGGATGGCGGCTGGAGCGGTCGGGGGAAAGCGACGGCCGGGGCCCCCTCCCTCATCGGCATGGCGGGCGGATGCGGGGCGGCCCGCGGGGGAGGAGCACGCCCCCCGCGGCAGGCTAGGGCCGGGGGCGTGCAGGCCGGGGCACGATCCTGGTGCAGGGGCGCCGCCGCCTGGCGCGCGATTGGGCCGGTGCTGGGACCGACGACCGCGCCGGCCAGGGTCGGGTTCCGGCTGTCCGGCGCCATCACGCCTGCACCGCGGCCCCGACCACCCCATCTCTGCCGTCCATCCTGACCGGGCGCGGGACCGCATGAAGAGGCTGCTGATCGTCTTCCATTCCCGCACCGGCGGCACCCGGCAGATGGCGGAGGCCGCCGCACGCGGCGCCGCGCCGGAGGCGGAGCTGCGGCTGCTGCCGGCCATGGAGGCAGGGCCGGAGGACCTGCTCTCGGCCGATGGCTATCTCTTCGCCGCGCCGGAGAACCTGGCGGCCATCTCCGGCCCCATGAAGGACTTCTTCGATCGCTGCTACTACCCGGTGCTGGAGCGGTTGAACGGCCGCCCCTACGCCCTGCTGGTCTGCGCCGGCAGCGACGGGACCAATGCCGCCCGGCAGATGGCGCGCATCGCCACCGGCTGGCGGCTGCGGGAGGTGGCGGCGCCGCTGATCCTCTGCACCCATGCCCAGACGCCGGGGGCGATCCTGGCGCCGAAAACCATCCCCCCGGAGGACCTGCGGCGCTGCGAGGAATTGGGCGCGGCGCTCGCGGCCGGCCTCGCCATGGGCATCTTCTGAACAGAACCGGCGCCGCCGGGTTGAGGGGCGCGCCGGTCCTCATCGCCAGCGGGTCCCTGATTCCGCACAGCAAACGATACTGTCCCGCAGACAGGCAGGAACTCTGCCGATCGGCATGAGACTTTTCCTCCCGCCCGGTCCCAGGCGAAGCTGCCTGGCAGAAGCATAAGGGAAGGAAACGCCATGGCGGCACAGGGCAGCCCGGTCACGCTGGTGACCGGCGGGGCGGATGGCATCGGCTGGGCGATCGCGCGGCGCTTCGCGGCCGGCGGCCACCGGGTGGCGATCGCCGACCTGCGGGCGGATGCGGCCGATGCAAGGGCGCGGGAGCTGGGGGAGGGGCATCTCGGCCTCGGCTGCGACGTCGCCGCCGAGCCGCAGGTGGTCGCTGCGGTGGGGCGGGTGCTGGAGAGCTGCGGGCGGCTGGACGTGCTCGTCAACAATGCCGGCATCGCCGACACCTTCCTGCCGACGGTGGAGCAGACCGCCGAGCTCTTCATGCGGCAACTCGACATCCACCTGAAAGGCAGCTTCGTGGCCTCGCGCGAGGCGGCGAAGGCCATGCTGCCGGCCGGGCAGGGGGCGATCGTCAACCTGGCCTCGATTGCCGCGCTGACCGGCCTGCCGCGGCGGAACGGCTATGCCGCCGCCAAGGCCGGCATCATCGCGCTGACCCGGACGCTGGCGGCGGAATGGGGGCGGCGGGGCATCCGGGTGAACGCCATCGCGCCCGGCTATGTCCGGACCGATCTGGTGGCAGCCCTGGAGCGAGACGGGAAGATCGACACGGATGCGATCGGGCGGCGCGCGCCCCTGGGACGGCTCGGGCGGCCGGAGGAGATCGCGGAGGTGGCGTGGTTCCTGGCCTCGCCGGCGGCGAGCTATGTCAGCGGCATCACCGTCCCGGTGGATGGCGGCTGGATGGCCTTCGGATCGGACGGCGACGCGCCGGAGTAGAGCAGTCGCGGACGGGGGTGAACACCCCGGCGCAGGGGCCTGCTCTGCCGGCCATGACCAGCAGCGGATGATGAACCCCCGCGGCCCGGCGGTGTTGCGGCGAAGCAGCGGCGATGCGGTACCATGGCGCGGTGGAATGGTTGCCTTGCGCAGCGAACCGGGCGATGCAGCGCCCAGGGACATGCATCGGGCAGGTCCGCTCGCCGCGGCAGCATTGCGCCGTGAGGCACGCAGGGGAGAGCAGAGGGATGAAGACGCGCGCCGCGGTCGCCTGGGAAGCGAAGAAGCCGCTGACCATCGAGACCGTCGATCTCGAAGGCCCGAAGGCCGGCGAGGTGCTGGTCGAGGTCATGGCGACCGGCGTCTGCCACACCGATGCCTACACCCTGGATGGGCTCGATTCCGAAGGCCTCTTCCCCGCCATCCTGGGCCATGAGGGCGCAGGGATCGTGCGGGAGGTCGGCGCGGGCGTCACCAGCGTGAAGGTGGGCGACCACGTCATCCCGCTCTACACGCCGGAATGCCGGCAGTGCAAAACCTGCCTCAGCCAGCGCAGCAATCTCTGCACCTCGATCCGCGCCACCCAGGGCAAGGGCGTGATGCCGGACGGCACCAGCCGCTTCCGCTGCGAGCCCACCAAGCCCCAGGGCAACCAGATCTTCCACTACATGGGCTGCAGCACCTTCTCCAACTTCACCGTGCTGCCGGAGATCGCGGTGGCGAAGGTGCGGGAGGACGCGCCCTTCGACAAGATCTGCTACATCGGCTGCGGTGTGACGACGGGCATCGGCGCGGTGATCTACACCGCGAAGGTCTGGCCGGGCGCCAATGTCGTCGTCTTCGGCCTCGGCGGCATCGGCCTGAACGTGATCCAGGGCGCCCGCATGGTCGGCGCCGACAGGATCATCGGCGTCGATATCAACCCGGCGAAGCAGGAAATGGCGAAGAAGTTCGGCATGACGCATTTCGTCAACCCGAACGAGATCGGCACCGACAAGGTGGTGCAGGCGCTGGTCGACCTGACCGGCGGCGGTGCCGATTTCTCCTTCGACTGCACCGGCAATGTCAACGTCATGCGCCAGGCGCTGGAATGCTGCCATCGCGGCTGGGGCGAGAGCATCATCATCGGCGTGGCGCCGGCCGGCGCCGAGATTGCCACGCGGCCCTTCCAACTCGTCACGGGGCGGGTCTGGAAGGGCTCGGCCTTCGGCGGCGCACGCGGGCGGACCGACGTGCCGAAGATCGTCGACTGGTACATGGAGGGGAAGATCAATATCGATGACCTGATCACCCACACCATGCCGCTCGAGAAGATCAACGATGCCTTCGACCTGATGCATGAGGGCAAGTCGATCCGCTCCGTCGTGGTGTTCTGAGCATGGCGGCCGAGACCGTCTCCAGGGTGCGCTGCTTCGGCGGGGAGCAGCGCGTGCTGCGCCACCGCTCGGCGGAGACGGGGACGGAGATGCGCTTCGCCGCTTTCCTCCCGCCCCAGGCGATAGCGGGGCGCAGAGTGCCGGTGGTGTGGTTCCTCTCCGGCCTCACCTGCACGGAGGAGAACTTCACCGTGAAGGCCGGGGCGCAGCGCGTCGCGGCCGAACTCGGCCTACTGCTGGTGGCGCCCGACACCTCGCCGCGCGGGGAGGGCGTGCCGGACGACCCGCAGGGCGCCTGGGATTTCGGCCTGGGTGCCGGCTTCTATGTGGACGCGGCGCAGGACCCTTGGGCGCGGCACTACCGCATGCGGAGCTACATCGAGCGGGAGCTGCCGGCGCTGGTGGCGTCCGAGCTGCCGGCGGAAATGGGAAGGCAGGGTATCATGGGCCATTCCATGGGTGGTCATGGCGCGCTGACCATCGCGCTGCGCAACCCGGGCCGCTTCGCCGCGGTCTCGGCCTTCGCGCCGATCGCCTCTCCCATACGCTGCCCCTGGGGGGAGAAGGCGCTCGGCGGCTATCTTGGCTCGGACCGTGCGGCCTGGCGGGAGTATGACGCGACGGCGCTGATCGAGGACGGGGCGCGGCTGCCCGATCTGCTGGTGGACCAGGGGATGGCGGACGGGTTCATGGCGAACCAGCTCAAGCCCGAGCTGCTGGAGGAGGCCTGCGGCAAGGCCGGCATCCCGCTGACGCTGCGGCGGCAGGAGGGCTACGACCACTCCTATTTCTTCATCGCCACCTTCATTGAGGACCATCTGCGCTGGCAGGCCGCCCGGCTGGGCTTGGCCTGACCTTCAGGCGGCGCGGAAGCGCGCCGCCGTCACTGCATCTTGCGTGAGCGCCGCGGCGATGGCCGCCCGCGCTTCCGCCGTTTCCGCCAGGGCCACCACCCGCTCGAACCAGGGGCACTGGTTGCGCACGCGCGCCTGGAACAGCCGGTCCAACGCCGCTGCGGCCGGCGATCGTCCGCCGCAGCAGGTGCAGGCCGCGGCATGCGGCAGATAAGGATCGAAGCTCGCCAGGGCCACCGCGCCCATGGGCAGGGGCGGGGGCGGCGCCTCGGCCAGCACCGCGGCCTTGGGGCCCGCGGCCAGCGCCGCGGCCAGCGCCGCGGCCAGCGCCGCCTCCCCATCCGCCACCAGCAGCGGGATCCGGGCATCCAGGCTCCAGGCCAAGCGTTCAGTCTCCGTTGAGGATGCTGGACATAAGGATATCTTTATGTCATTGCGAGTGCCATGGACAAATTCCTGGCCCAGCTGCGCGCCGCCGCCGAGCCGACCCGCCTTCGCCTGCTGGCGCTCTGCGCCCGCGGGGCCTTCTGCGTGACCGATCTCTGCGAGGTGCTGGGCCAGTCCCAGCCGCGGCTATCCCGCCACCTCAAGCTGCTGGTCGAGGCCGGGTTGCTGGAGCGGGTGCCGGAAGGCGCCAATGCCTATTTCCAGCTGCCGCCCGGGGCAGAACTGGCACGCATGCTGCTGGCCCGCCTGCCGGAGGACGACCCGCTGCTGGCCGCCGATCGCCGCGCCGCCGTGCGGCTGGCCGCCGAGCGGGCGCGCGAGGCCTCCGACGCCTTTCGCCGCGATGGCGCCGATTGGGACGAGATCCGCGCCCTGGCGCTGCCCGCCGAGGCGATCGAGCAGGCGCTGCTCGGCCTGCTGCCGCCTGCCATCGAGCGCTTCCTCGATATCGGCACCGGCACGGGACGGCTGCTGGAGGTGGTGGCGGAGCGGGCCGAGCGGGCCCTGGGCATCGATGCCAGCCGGGAGATGCTGGCACTGGCCCGCGCCCGGCTGGCGGAGCGGGGCCTCGCCGGCCGCTGCGCGGTGCGGCAGGCCGACATGTACCGCCTGCCGCTGCCGGATGCCGCCTTCGACGTCGCCGCCCTGCAGATGGTGCTGCACTATGCCGAGGAGCCGGCCGCGGCGCTGGCCGAGGCCGCCCGCGTGCTGCGGCCGGAGGGGCTGCTGGTGGTCATCGACCTCGCGCCGCATGAGCGGGGCGAACTGCTGGAGCGCCATGCCCATCGCTGGCCAGGCTTCGACGATGCGGCGATCGCCGGCTGGCTCGGCTCGGCGGGCTGCGCGGCGCTGCCGCCGGTGGCCGTCCCCGGCCCGCTCGCCGTCCGGCTCTGGCCGGCCAGGCGCCTGCCCGGCCTGGTCGCCCCGCCTGCCGCCCCCGCCCTGACCTTCTGACACGGAAGCCCTTTCCATGGCCCGTCCCCATCTGCTCGACGTCCTCCGCGACCGTGTCCTCCTCTGCGATGGCGGCATGGGCAGCCGCGTGCAGGCGCTGACCCTCGACATCGACAAGGACTACTGGGGGAAGGAGAACTGCACCGAGGTGCTGAACCTCTCCCGCCCCGACCTGGTGCGGGAGATCCACCGCGGCTACTACGAGGCCGGCGCCGACATGGTGCTGACCAACAGCTTCGGCGGCAGCCCGGTCACGCTGGGCGAGTTCGAGCTGGAGGGGCGGGCCTTCGAGATCAACCGGCTCTCGGGCGAGCTGGCGCGGGAGGCCGCCGAGAGCTTCGCCGATGGCCGCGACCGCTGGGTGATCGGCGATATCGGCCCGGGCACCAAGCTGCCGTCGCTCGGGCACATCGCCTATGACGAGCTGCAGGCGGCGCTGGAGGAGCAGTGCCGCGGCCTGATCGCCGGCGGCGTGGATGCGCTGCTGACCGAGACCAACCAGGACACGCTGTTCATCAAGGCGGCGGTCAATGCCGCCAAGGCGGCGATCAGGGCGAGCGGCAGGGACATCCCCATCTTCGTCCAGGTGACGGTGGAGACCACCGGCACGCTGCTGGTTGGCCCCGACATCGCCGCGGCCTCCACCGTGGTGCATGCGCTGGACGTGCCGCTGATCGGCCTCAACTGCGCGACCGGCCCACAGGAGATGGCGGAGCATGTGAGGTGGCTCAGCCAGAACTGGCCGGGCCTGATCAGCGTGCAGCCCAATGCCGGCCTGCCGGAACTGGTGGACGGCAGGACCCACTACCCCCTCGGCGCCGAGGAGATGGCGGTGTGGATGGAGCGCTTCGTCCGCGAGGACGGGGTGAACCTGATCGGCGGCTGCTGCGGCACCTCGACGCCCCACATCGCCGCGCTGGACGCCATGCTGCGGAGGCACGGCGAATGGCGCCCCGCCCCTGTGGCGCGGAAGTACCACTGGGTGCCCTCCGTCGCCTCCCTCTAC
Organism: Roseicella aerolata; assembly: GCF_020523605.1. Taxonomy (GTDB): domain Bacteria; phylum Pseudomonadota; class Alphaproteobacteria; order Acetobacterales; family Acetobacteraceae; genus Paracraurococcus; species Paracraurococcus aerolatus. Next base: position 116,625 of record NZ_JAJAQI010000004.1, read on the forward strand.
GGCGCCGTATCGCTGCGGCAGGAGAACGCCTATTTTTCCATCGGCGAGCGCTGCAACGCCAATGGCTCCAAGGCCTGGCGGGAACGGCAGGCGGCGCATGACTGGGATGGCTGCGTCGCCATGGGCCGCGAGCAGGTGGGGGAGGGGTCGAACAGCCTCGATATCTGCACCGCTTTCGTCGGCCGCGACGAGATGGCCGAGATGAACGAGGTGGTGAAGCGGTTCACTTCCTCGGTCAACGCGCCGCTGGTGATCGATTCCACCGAGACGCCGGTGATCGAGGCCGCCCTCAAGCTGCATGGCGGCAAGCCCATCATCAACTCGATCAATTTCGAGGATGGCGAGGGTCATGCGCATGACCGCATGGTGCTGGCCAAGAAGTTCGGAGCCGCCGTCATCGCCCTGACCATCGACGAGGTGGGCATGGCGAAGACCGCCGAGGACAAGCTTCGGATCGCCCGCCGGCTGGTGGACTTCGCCTGCAACAGGCACGGCCTGCCGCAGTCCGACCTGCTGATCGACCCGCTGACCTTCACCATCGCCACCGGCAATGAGGACGACCGCAAGCTCGGCCTCTGGACGCTGGAGGGCATCCGGATGATCCGGGACGAATTCCCGGACATCCAGATCATCCTCGGCCTGTCCAATATCAGCTTCGGCCTTAATCCCGCCGCACGCCACGTGCTGAACAGTGTCTTCCTGGACCATGCCGTGAAGGCCGGCATGACGGGCGCGATCGTCCATGTCTCCAAGATCAAGCCGCTGCACCAGATTCCGGCCGAGGAGGTGCAGGTCGCCGAGGACCTGATCTTCGACCGGCGGCGGGAGGGCTACGACCCACTCCAGCGCCTGCTGGAGCTGTTCGCCGGCCGCAAGGCCGCCGACACGGCCGCCAAGAAGAAGGCGGAGACGGTCGAGGGGCGCCTCAAGGACCGGATCGTGGACGGCGACCGCAAGGGGCTGAACGAGGAGTTGCAGGACGCGCTCGACAAGGGCATCGCGCCGCTCTCGATCATCAACGACATCCTGCTGGACGGGATGAAGGTGGTGGGCGAGCTCTTCGGCGCGGGCAAGATGCAGCTTCCCTTCGTGCTGCAGAGCGCGGAGACGATGAAGGCCGCCGTCGCCTATCTCGAGCCCTTCATGGAGAAGATCGAGGGGCAGGAGAAGGGCACCATCGTGCTGGCGACCGTGAAGGGCGATGTGCACGATATCGGCAAGAACCTGGTGGACATCATCCTGACCAACAACGGCTACCGGGTGGTCAACCTCGGCATCAAGGTGCCGCTGGCCGATATGGTGGCGGCGGTCAAGGAACACAGGGCGCATGCCATCGGCATGTCCGGTCTCCTGGTGAAGTCCACCGTGGTGATGCGCGAGAACCTCGAGGAGATGTCGCGCATCGGCCTCGACGTACCGGTGCTGCTCGGCGGCGCCGCGCTGACCCGCAACTACGTGGAGGACGACTGCGTCCGCGCCTATGCCTCCGGCCGGGTCGCCTATGCGCGGGACGCCTTCGACGGCCTGCACCTGATGGACAAGGTGACGGGCAACGGCTTCGACGACTACCTCGCCGCCGTGCAGCAGAAGCGGAAGGGCAAGGCGCGGAACGAGAGCCGCACGCTCGGCACCGCCGACCCGCGCGGCTTCGCCCCGGTGGACGTGAACTACGCCCAAGGCCGGCGGCGGCGCGTGACGGAAGGCGAGCCGATCCCCGACCCGCCCTTCTGGGGAGCGCGGGTGATCGAGGCAGCGCCGAAAGCCGTGGTGCCCTTCATCAACGAGCGCAGCCTCTACCAATTCCAGTGGGGCTTCCGGAAGCAGGGCCGCAGCCTGGAGGATTTCCTCGGCTGGGCGAAGCAGGAACTGCGCCCGGTGCTGAAGCGCATGCTGGCACTGACCGAGGCGCAGGGGATCCTCCGTCCGCAGGCGATCTACGGCTACTGGAAATGTGCCGGCCAGGGCAATGACCTGATCCTGTTCGAGCAGGATGGCGTGACCGAAGCCTGCCGCTTCACCCTGCCGCGCCAGCCGAAGCAGGATGGCGAGTGCATCGCCGACTTCGTCCGCGACATCGAGGACGGGCCGGCCGCGCGCGACGTCATCGGCCTGCAGGTGGTGACAGTCGGCCAGAAGGCCAGCGACATGGCGCGGGAGTGGTTCGAGGACAACCGCTACCAGGATTACCTCTACCTGCACGGCCTTTCGGTCGAGATGGCGGAGGCGATGGCGGAATACGTGCACAAGCGCATCCGCGCCGAATGGGGCTTCGCGCAGCACGACGACCGCGACATGGAGAAGATGCTGAGCCAGGGCTACCGCGGCGGCCGCTACAGCTTCGGCTACCCCGCCTGCCCGCGTCTGGAGGACCAGGAGCCGCTGCTGCGGCTGCTGGGCGCGGATCGCATCGGTGTCTCGATCAGCGACGAATGGCAGCTCCATCCGGAGCAATCGACCAGCGCCATCGTCCTGCATCATCCGAAAGCGAAATATTTCTCGGTTTGATCATCCGAAAACGAGGGCTCCAGAAAGCGTGATTGGCCTGACCGAAACAATCGGTCAGGCTATCCCCTGCTGCATCGCATATCCGAGGGAGGGGTCCGGCTGGCCTGATGAGGGCCTCGGCCGGCGCGTCGGGGGAGACCTGATTTGGCAAGTCGCACTCGAAAGGGGGCCGGGCGGGCGGCTGCGATATACGCCCTGGCACGTGGCAGCGACCGCGCCTCGTCGATCCGGCCGGGCATGCGCGTCGGCCAACTCCGCGTCGAGCATGAGGGTGAGCCCTATGAGTGGCGGGGCCGCTTCTCCCGCCGGCGCTGGGTGTGCCGCTGCGATTGCGGCAACCTCACCGAGGTGCGCGAGGATCGCCTGAAGAACCATACGACCCGCAGTTGCGGCTGTGTCCGGACCGCCGTGGCTCGCGACCGGCTGCTGCGCCATGGCGGGCGGTCCGGCGGGCGGGTGGCGCCGGAATACTGGGCCTGGCAGGCCCTGCTCCACCGGTCGGAAGGCGTGCGCGTCTGCCGGCGCTGGCGGGCGGGCAAGGGGCAGGGTTTCACTGCCTTCCTGGAGGATGTCGGCTCGCGGCCCTCGCCGCGCCATCGCCTCACCCGTCCCGATCCCTCACGCGCCTTCGGGCCCGGCAATGCCTGCTGGCAGGCGGATGTCCCACGCCGCGGCGTGCCGCGCCGGCTGGTGGCCTGGCGCGGCCGGCAGATGACGCTGCATGAGGCCGCGGAGAAGGCCGGCGTGCCCTATGCCCGGCTCTGCAAGCGGCTGGAACGCGGCTGGCCGGTGGAACTCGCCCTGCAGGCCTGAGAGCCGCGGCCGCTCAGCCCGGCACTGCCACCTGCCCCTGCATCAGCCGGCGCGCCGTGCGGAACACCACCGCGCTGTCGGCGTGCCAGCCCTGGCCGTCCCGCCGCACCTCCGCGCCGACGGTCAGCGTGCCGGAGGGATGCGCGACGCGAATCTCCTCCGGCTTCGTGCCCCGGCGCGCCAGCCCGTGCGGGATGCTGCCCTCGATCCGGCAGGCAACGGCCAGGCCCATGGCGCCCGTCATGGGCACGGCACGGTGCGGCCGTTCCATGGACAGCATGCGGATCGTCACGTCATGCCCGGCCGGGTCCAGCACTGCGCCGTCCAGCGTGCGCGCCGCCATCGGCCCGGCCACCAGGGCGACGCGCGGATTGGCGAGGCTGACGCTCTCCTCCGTCGCGGCCAGGCCCATGGCGACGCCGGCGATCCGCCGGATGCGGTCAAGCAGCGCCAGGAGGTCGGGGCGGGCCTCCATGGCCTCAGGCAGTTCGCCGCCCAACAGGCCGAGATCGCTCGCCGCCACGAAGACGGCCGGGTTGGCCGCATCCACCAGGCTGGCGCGCAACCGGCCGAAACCCGGGATCTCCAGCACATCCACCGGGTTACCCGTGGGCAGCAGCGCCTTGCATTGCGACCCGCCGGGCGAGAGGAAGTCCAGCCGGATGCGGGCGCCGGTGCCGGCGACGCCGGCGATGGCGAAATCGCCCCGCACCTCCGCCCGGCCCTCCCGCACCGGGAAGCGGGCATGGATGAGCTTCCGGGTGTTCACCTGGTGGATGCGGACCAGCGCCTCCCCGTCCCCGGTCCGCACCAGGCCTTCGTCCACCGCAAAGTGGCCGACCGCAGCGGAGAGGTTGCCGCAATTGCCCTTCCAGTCCACCACCGGCCGGTCCACCGAGACCTGGGCGAAGGTGTAGTCCACATCCGCCTCCGGGTGGCTCGGCGGCCCGATGAGCACGGCCTTGGAGAGGGAGGAGATGCCGCCCCCCATCCCGTCCAATTGCCGCCCATAGGGATCCGGGCTGCCGAGCACGCCGAGCAGGATCGGGTCGATGGCAGCCCGCTCCGCCGGCAGGTCCTTCGCATGGAAGAACACGCCCTTGGAGGAGCCGCCGCGCATGAAGACGGCGGGGATGAAACCTTGTGTCATGTTGCGCGCCTCCGGCACGACGTCATGTTGCGCGCCTCCGGCACGACGTCATGCCGCCTTCCTGGCCTGCGCCGCCAGCACCCGCCAGACCTTCTCCGGCGTCACCGGCATATCGATATGCCCGATGCCGAGCGCGTCGCAGATGGCCGAAACGATGGCCGGCGGCGCGCCGCAGGCCCCACCCTCGCCGGCGCCCTTCACGCCCAGGTCGTTGTTCGGGCAGGGCACCACGTTGAAATCCAGGTCGAAATCCGGCGCATCGGAAGCGCGCGGCATGCAGTAGTCCTGGAAGCTGGCGGAGAGGAGCTGGCCGCTCTCCAGATCATACACCGCGTGTTCCAGCAGCGCCTGGCCGATGCCGGCCATGATGCCGCCATGGCTCTGGCCGTGCACCAGCATGGGGTTGATGACATTGCCCACATCGTCCACGGCGGTGTAGCGGACGATCTCGACCCGGCCGGTCTCCTCCTCGATCTCCACCTCCGCCACGTGGCAGCCATTCGGAAAGTTGCATTCCGTGCTGCGGGTGTAGAGCAGCTGCTCGTCGAGGCCGGGCGTCTCGCCCTCGGGCGGGGCCTTCGCCAGCTCGATCACCTGCGCCCAGTTCGCCGTCAGGTCGGTACCGGCCACGCGGAAGGTGCCGGCCTCGAACTCGATGTCGTCGATGCCCGCTTCCAGCAGATGCGCCGCCAGCCGCTTGCCCTTGGCCACCACCAGCTCCGAGGCGCGGGCGATGGCGACGCCGCCCATCTGGGAGGAGCGGGAGCCGCCGGTGCCGTTGCCCGCCGCCAGCACGGCGCTGTCGCCCTGGATGAAGCGCACCGCCTCGAATGGGATGCCGAGCCTGCTGTGCAGGATCTGCGCGAAGGCCGTCTCATGCCCCTGGCCGTGGCTGAAGGTGCCGACGGTCAGCGCCACGGTCCCATCCTCCTCGAACCGCACCCGCGCCCACTCGCTCGGCTGCCCGCCCGAGGCCTCGATGAAATAGCCGAGGCCGATGCCGCGCCGCCTGCCGCGCCGCGCCGCCTCCGCCCGGCGGGCCGGGAAGCCTGCCCAATCCGCCAGCGCCAGGGCCTTGTCCATCGTCTCGGCGAAGCGGCCGCTGTCGATCGCGTTGCCGACCACATTGGTATAGGGGATCTGCTCCGGCCGGATGGTGTTGCGGCGGCGGATCTCGTCGCGGCCGATGCCGAAGGCGGCGGCACCAAGGTCATAGAGCCGTTCCAGCACATAGGCCTGCTCCGGCCGGCCGGCGCCGCGATAGGCATCGGTCGGGGAGGTGTTGGTGAAGACGCAGCTCACCTGCGCGTTCAGCGCCTGGATGTCATAGACCGTGCCGAGGATGCGCCCGCCCGCCACGGTCGGCACGCGCGGGCCGAAATCCTGCAGATAGGCGCCCATGGCGGCGAAGGTCCGGATCTTCACGCCAAGCGTCCGGCCGGTGTCGTCGAAGGCCATCTCCGCCCTGGTCACATGGTCGCGGCCATGCGGGTCGCAGAGGAAGGTCTCGGTGCGGCCGCTGGTCCATTTCACCGGCCGCCCCGTGCGCTTCGCCGCCCAGAGCACCATGCCGGATTCCGGATGCACCTTGCCGCGCAGCCCGAAGCCGCCGCCGACATCGGGGGAGATGACGCGCAGCTTCTCCGCCGGCACCTTCAGGATCAGCTTGGCCAGCCCGTCCCGCACCCGCATCACGCCCTGGGTCGGGGAATGCAGTGTGTAGCTGTCCGTCGCCGGGTCGTATTCGCCGATGGCGACGCGCGGCTCCATCGGATTGCCGACCAGGCGGTTGTTCACCAGCTCGACCGAGACGGTCCTGGCGGCCCGGGCGAAGGCCGCCTCCGTCTCGGCCTCCCGCCCGCTGTCCCAGAGGACGCATAGATTGCTGCCGTTCTCCTGCCAGATCACCGGCGCGCCGGGGTTGAGCGCACCGGCGGTGTCCGTCACGCTCGGCAGGATGTCGTAGTCAATCTCGATAAGCTCGGCCGCATCCTGGGCCTGGGCGCGGGTCTCGGCCACCACCAGCGCCACCGGGTCGCCCACGAAGCGAACCTTCTCGGTCTGCAGGATCTGCCGCGGCGTCGGGAACAGCTTCGTGCCGCCCTTGCCCGGCACATCGACCATCACCGGGAAATGCCCGATCCCGTCGGCGGCCGCGTCATGCCCGGTCAGCACCGCCACGACACCCGGCGCCGCCCTGGCGGCGGCGGTGTCCATGGACAGGATGCGGGCATGGGCGTGCGGGGAGCGCAGCACGAAGGCATGCGCCTGGCCGGGGCGGTCGATGTCGTCGGTATAGGTGCCACGGCCCGTCAGCAGCCGGACATCCTCCTTGCGCCGCACCGGCTGGCCGATCCCGAACTTGTCCATGCGCCCGTCCCCTCGCTTCCTCGGGAAGAAACCTGCCCGGCGCCGCCCTGTCGAGGGGGGTGGCGCAACGGCCCGGAATGGGCGAGGAAAGGGACAAACGGGCAGGAGGAACGGGCCATGGCGGGCTTGCGCTTCGACTTGCGGGACATCCCGCCGGAGGCGGCGGCGTTGCGCGCGGAGCTGCGCGCCTTCCTGGCCGAGGCCGGGAAGCACTGGTCCCCCATGGTCCGCGCCTATTCCTGGATGGGCTTCGACCGCGACTTCTCCCGCGAAGTGGGCAAGCGCGGCTGGATCGGCATGACCTGGCCCAAGGCCTATGGCGGCGGGGAGCGCACGGCGCTCGAGCGCTATGTGGTGCTGGAGGAGATGCTGGCTGTCGGCGCCCCGGTCGGCGCCCACTGGATTGGCGACCGGCAGTCCGGCCCCCTTATCCTCCGCCTCGGCACCGAGGAGCAGCGGCGCGAATTCCTCCCCCGCATCGTCTCCGGCGACCTCGCCTTCGCCATCGGCCTCTCGGAGCCGGACAGCGGCTCCGACCTCGCCAGCCTGCGCACCCGGGCGGAGAAGGTGCCGGGCGGCTGGCGGATCAATGGCCGGAAGGTCTGGACCACCAACGCGCATCGCTGCGACTTCATGATCGCGCTGCTGCGCACCTCCCCGGCGCCGGACCCCAAGCTGAAGCACCAGGGCCTCAGCCAGTTCCTGGTGGATTGCCGCGCCTCCGGTATCACCATCCGCCCCATCCTCGACCTGGTGGGGGAGGAGGGGTTCAACGAGATCACCTTCGACGATGTCTTCGTCCCCGACAGCCTGCTGGTCGGCCGGGAAGGCAATGGCTGGGAGCAGGCGACGGCGGAACTCGCCTTCGAGCGCGCGGGGCCGGAGCGCTACCTCTCCTCCCTGCCGCTGCTGACGGCGGCGCTGGACGATCTGCGCGCCGAGCTGGCCGCGCCCGAGACCGTCGGCCGGCTGCTCGCCCGCGCCGGCACGCTGCGGCAGATGTCGCTGGCCGTCGCCGGCATGTTGCAGGACGGCAAGACCCCGGCGCGGGAGGCCGCCCTGGTGAAGGATGTCGGCAACGACTACGAACAGGCCCTGCCCGACACCCTGCGCGAGCTGATGGAGGCTGGCCGAACGCCGCCCGAGGTGCAGGAGATGCAGCGCATCATGACCATGGTCGCCCGCAGCTATTCCCTGCGCGGCGGCACCCGCGAGATCCTGCGCGGCATCATCGCCCGCCAGCTGGGGCTGCGCTGAGCCATGAGCGACACCGACGACCTCCGCACGATCCTGCTCGAGCAGGTGGAGCGCCTGCTGGCCGATCAGGCCGGCCCCGACCTGCTGCGTGCCAATGAGGCCGGCACCTGGCCCGAAGCCCTCTGGGCCGAGGCCGAGGCGCTCGGCCTGCCGACCGCCCTGGCGCCCGAGGACAAGGGCGGGGCCGGTCTCGGCTGGGGCGATGCCGTCGCCGTCTGGCATGTCCTCGGCCGGCATGCCTCGCCCATCCCGCTCGGCGAGAGCATGGCCGCGGCCGCGCTGCTGGCGGCCGGCGGCATCGCGCCGCGCGCCGGGCTGCTCGGCCTTGCGGTTGGCCGGGAGCCCGTCGCCTGGGGCCGCCGCGCCGTTGCGGTGGTGATGGTCTCCGGCAGCGCCGTGCTGCTGCAGCCCGGGCCCGCTACCCGCCAGGGCAAGGCCCCCTACAGCCGGGAGCCCGCCGACCACGCTGCCCCCGGCGTGCCGGGCGCCGAGGGGAGCCTGCCCGAGGGCTTCGGCCCGGATGCCGCGCTGCTGGCCGGCGCCCTGCTGAATGCCGCCCGCATCGCCGGGGCGCTGGAGGCGGTGCTGGACATGACGGTCGAATACGCCAACACCCGCAAGCAATTCGGCCGGCCCATCGGCGGCTTTCAGGCGGTGCAGCAGCTTCTCGCCCGCTGCGCCGGGGAGGTCGCGGCCGCTGGCGTCGCCGTTGCCCATGCCGGCCGCGCCGCGGACCGCCATGGCCTGGCCAGCGCCGAGTTCGAGATCGCCTCGGCCAAGATCGTGGCCGGGGAGGCGGCAGGCACCTGCGCCGCCATCGCCCATCAGGTCCACGCTGCCATCGGCTTCACCGACGACCACCCCCTGCACCTCTTCACCCGCCGCATGTGGGAATGGCGGGACGGGCATGGCGCCGAGCGTGTCTGGGCCAGGCGGATCGGCGAGGCGGCCCTCAAACGGGGCGGTGACAGCCTCTGGGCTGATCTGACGGCACGCTAGTGGGGGGGCTTTGCCCCCTCACACTCCCCCACCAGGCCAGAACCTGGCCTGGACCGGTCTGAGTTTGCACACACGGGAACACCCGATATGTCCGATTACGTGACCTACGAACAGGACGGGGGCATCGTCACCCTCACCCTGAACGCGCCGGAGAAGCGCAACGCCATCTCCACCTTCGCCGATTGCGACGCCGTCGTCGCCGCGGTCCAGCGAATCAACCGCGACCCCTCGGTCCGCGCCGTCATCCTGACCGGCGCCGGCACCGCCTTCTGTGCCGGCGGCGACCTCAAGGCCATGCGCGACCGCAAGGGTATCATCGAAGGCAGCCATGCCGACCTGCGGGAGAACTACCGCCGCGGCGTCCAGGCCATGGCCAACGCCCTCTACGACTGCGACGCCCCCACCATCGCCGCAGTGAACGGGCCCGCCATCGGGCTCGGGCTCGACGTCGCCTGCATGTGCGACATCCGCATCGCCTCCGACAAGGCGAGCTTCGCCGAGAGCTTCATCAAGGTCGGCATCGTTCCCGGCGACGGCGGCGCCTGGCTGCTGCCCCGCGTGGTCGGCATGTCCGTCGCCTGCGAGATGAGCTTCACCGGTGACCTGCTGGATGCGCAGGCGGCGAAGGAGGTCCGGCTGGTCTCCCGCGTCGTCGCCCATGACGAACTCATGCCCGCCGCCCGGGTGCTGGCGGAGCGGATCGCCGCCAACCCGCCGCAGATGGTCCGCATGACCAAGCGCCTGCTGCGGGAGGGCCAGCACACCCGCCTCTCCACCCTCCTCGAGATGTCCGCCGCCTTCCAGGCCCTGGCCCACAGCACCGAGGACCACAAGGAAGCCGTCAGCGCCATGTTGGAAAAAAGGAAGCCGAGCTTTACAGGGCGCTGAATGCACGCACCGATTCCGCGCGCCGCCGTTCGCGCGCTCGAGAGCTCCAGGATCCGCGAAGTCTACAACGACGGCGCCGGCATCCCCGACCTGATCCCGCTCTGGGTCGGGGAGCCGGACATCCCGACGCCGGACTTCATCAAGCGCGCGGCGAACGCCTCCCTCGCCGCGGGCGAGACCTTCTACTCCCCCAATCTCGGCATCGAGCCGCTGCGGGAGGCGATCGCCCGCTACCAGCAGCGCAATGGCCGGACCGTCACGGCGGACCGCGTCTGCGCCACCAGCAGCGGCGTGAACGCCATCATGCTGGCCTGCCAGGCGGTGCTGGACCCGGGCGACAAGGTGGTGACCCTCGCCCCGCACTGGCCCAATATCGGCGCCATCCCGCTGATCCTCTCGGCCCCGGTCGAGACCGTGCCGCTGCACCTGGCCCAGGGCCAAAGGGGACATATGATCTGGCGGGTGGACCTGGACCGGCTGCTGGCCGCCATCACGCCGAAGACCAGGCTCGCCCTGCTGAACTCCCCGGGCAACCCGACCGGCTTCGCCTTCACGCGGGAGGAGCAGCAGGTCATCCTCGACCACTGCCGCCGCACCGGCACCTGGATCCTGGCCGACGAGGTCTATGAGCGGCTGTACTACGAAGGCCCGGCCGCGCCCTCCTTCCTCGACATCGCGGGACCGGAGGACCGGGTCATCGGCGTCAACAGCTTCTCGAAGTCCTGGGCGATGACCGGCTGGCGGCTCGGCTGGCTGGTGGCGCCGCCGGCGCTGATGGACGGTCTGGCGAAGCTGGTCGAGTACAACACCTCCTGCGCCCCGGTCTTTGTCCAGCGCGCCGGCGTGGCGGCCCTCGATGAGGGCGATGCCTTCATCACGGCGAATGCCGCGCTCTTCCGCCGGCTGCGGGACAAGACGGCGGCGGCGCTGAGCACGGTGCCGGGGGTGACCGCGCCGGTCGCCTCGGGCGGCATGTACAGCTTCTTTCGGGTGGAGGGGCTGACGGACAGCCTGGCCGAGGCGAAGCGGATGAGCCGCGGCGCCAAGGTCGGCCTCGCCCCCGGCTCCGCCTTCGGTCCGGGCGGGGAGGGGCATTTCCGCCTCTGCTTCGCCCAGCAGGAAGCGACGCTCGAGAAGGCGCTGGGCCGCGTGGCGGGCTGGCTCCGCCGCCGGGGCTGAGGGGGGCTGCTATCCTGGCCGGGACAGGCCCGGCCAGGACGGGGCCGGCCTGGGCGGGACATGGCCACCTCATCGGCCCGTGAGCCCGGCCGCGCCCGTCGACCCTCGCGCGCAGCATGGTGAGAGCCGCGACAGAAGGGCCAAGCCGGGGCCGGGAGCCCGATGCGCCCGGATGCGTTGCCACGGCATCCGAGGGAGGCGAGCCATGACGAAGCATCTGCAGGCCATGCTGGACAGCCAGCCGCACCACCCTTCCGCGCAGGATGTGATCCAGCGCTGCATTGCCGCCTGCCTCGACTGTTCGGCGGCCTGCACCAGCTGCGCCGATGCCTGCCTGTCTGAGCCGAAGGTGGCGGACCTCGTCTATTGCATCCGGCTCGATCTGGATTGCGCCGATCTCTGCGCCACCACCGGCCGGATCGTCGGGCGGCTGACCAAGCCGAACAAGGCCACCATGGCGGGCGCACTGCAGGCCTGCATCGCGGCCTGCGAGGCCTGCGCCGCGGAGTGCGAGAAGCATGCCGGGATGCATGCGCATTGCCGGATCTGCGCCGAGGCCTGCCGGGACTGTGCCAGAGCCTGCCAGGAATTGCTGGATGTCATGCCCTGAGGGAGGGCGGGATGGCGAAGCAGTCGGGGCCGCAGCGCGAGACCATCGAGCGCGTCATGCGGGAATGGAAGGAAGGGGAGCTGGAGACCAGCCGGGGCACGCCGGTGAGATCCCAGCGCTAGGCGGTGGCGATCGCGCTGCACGAAGCCGGTGCCGCGCGTGACGAGACGCCGGCGAAGAACCGGCGGAACCTCAGGCGCACCAAGGCACGGGAGGCGGCGATGGGAGAGAGCCGGGCCGCGCTCTATGCCGAGGCAAAGCGGCGCGGCATCCCCGGCCGGTCACGGATGACGAAGGAGGAACTGGCCCAGGCGCTGCGGCGGCATTGAGCGGGCCGCGCCTGGCCGGGCGTGACCCGACCAGGCGGGCGGAGCCTCATCCCCGGGCGATCCAGGGCATCTTCGAGGCCGCGATGGTGACGAACTGGATGTTCGCATCCAGCGGCAGGTTGGCCATCATCAGGATGGTGTTGCCGACATGGGTGACATCCATCGTCGGCTCCACCTTGATCTCGCCATTGGCCTGCTTGACACCCTTGGTCATGCGCTGGGTCATGGGCGTCGCGGCATTGCCGATATCGATCTGGCCGGAGACGATGTCGAAGGGCCGGCCGTCCAGCGCCAGCGTCTTGGTCAGGCCGGTGATGGCATGCTTGGTCGAGGTATAGGCGACGCTGTCCGGCCGCGGCACATGCGCGCTGATGCTGCCATTGTTGACGATCCGCCCGCCCTGCGGCTGCTGGTTCTTCATGATGCGGAAGGCGGCCTGGGCGCAGAGGAAGGAGCCCGTCAGGTTCACCTGCACGACCCGGGCCCAGTCCTCATAGGCCAGATCCTCGATCGGCCCGGCCGGGACATTGCCGCCGGCATTGTTGAAGAGGAAATCGAGCCGGCGCCAGGCGGACCTGATCTGGTCGAACAACGCATTCACCGCCTTCGGGTCGCCCACATCGGTCGGGACGACCAGGGTGCGGGGGGCGGCATCGCCCGCCAAGCCGACCGTCTCCTCCAGCGCGTCCTTGCGGCGACCGGCAAGCGCGACGGTCCAGCCGCCCCCCAGCAGGGCCAGGGCAGCGGCGCGGCCGACGCCGGAGCCGGCACCGGTGACGATGGCATATTTCGAGGACATCTCGGACTCTCCTAGCTGTTCGGCCCGCGACCCATGCCAATGGGCTGCCACCGGCGCAAGCTGGTGTTCTGCAGAACGGCCGGATTGACGCAGCTCATCGGCCATTTGCCGGAGAGCACCAGCGCCAGCTCATGCCCGACCCGGCGCTTGCGCGCCTCATCGAACCGGGCGGAGGCGCTGGCGACATGCGCCGTCAGCGTGACATTCTCCATTCGCAGGATCGGGTTGTCGGGCGAGGGCGGCTCCACCTCCAGCACGTCGAGCGCGGCATGGGCGATCCAGCCCTCCTGCAGCGCCTTGATCAGCGCCGCCTCGTCCACCGTCGGGCCGCGGCCGGTATTGATGAAGATGGCGGAGGGCTTCATCTGGCGGAAATGCTGCTCCTTCAGCATGTGGTGCACCTCGGGCCGCGCCGGGGCATGCATGCTGACGAAGTCGGACTGGCTCAGCACCTCGGAGAGGGTCGCGGGCTGCACCCCGTATTCCGAGATCTGCAATTCCTCGACGAAGGGGTCATAGGCCATCATGCGCAGGCCGAAGGGCGCGGCACGGCGCGCGACGGCGCGTGCCACGCGACCGAAGGAGATGAAGCCGAGGGTCTGGCCCATCAGGCGCGGGATCTTCAGCAGCGCCGGCCGGCCCTCCTTCCAGCGGCCGTCCCGTGCCATGCGGTCCTGCTCGATCAGCCGGCGGAAGCCCGCCAGCAGCAGCATCATGGCATGGTCCGCCACCTCCTCGATGAAGGTGTCGGGGATGTTGGTGACGGGGATGCCGCGCTCGGTTGCCGCCTTCACGTCCACGCTGTCCACGCCGACGCTGCCGAGGGCGATGAGGCGGCAATTCTCCAGGTTGTCGATGATCTCCCGGGTGATCGGGATGCCCTTGGCATAGATCGCGTCCGCGGTCCGGGCCGCGGCGATGAAGCCGGCGGTGTCGGTCGGCGCCTCGACGATCTCGGCGTCCAGCTCGGCCAGCGCCTCGCTCTCCAGCGCATAGCCGCCGCCGGCCACGGTGAAGCTGGCGCCGGCCGGCGTGACGATCCTGTACTTGGCCATTCCTGTTCCCCTCATGTCCTGGCGGGCCGATTCAGACCTGCGGCGGCTGCGCGCCTTCGGCTATCGGGCCGCTACTTCGGTGGCCGCGCGCGGATCGCGGCCTCGTTCACCTCGACGCCCCAGCCAGGGCCGGTCGGCAGCACCAGTTCACCATCCTCGATCACCGGCGGGGCCGTGAACTCATCGCGCCAGGCGACGCTGTCGATATCGATCTCCATCACCCGGAAATTCGGGATGCAGGCGGAGAACTGCGCGCTGATCATCGTGCAGAGGTTGCCATAGAAATTATGCGGCGCGCAGTTCACCTCATAGACGTCGCAGAGCGAGGCGATCTTCATGCTCTCGCCGAGCCCGTTCCAGATGACGTCGACGATGCCGACATCCATGGCGTAGTGTTCGAGGAAGGGCCGGAATTCCCGGCGACCGTGCAGCGTCTCGCAGGAGGCGATCGGGCATGGGGCCATGCGCTTGATGGTGGCCAGCGCCGCCGGGTCGTGGGTGTCGATCTCCAGCCAGGTGAGGTCGAAGGGGGCCACCGCCTCCGCCACGCGCTGGAAGCCTTCCGTCCTGAAGTGGAAATTGGTGTCGAGATGGATGCCCATCTCCGGCCCCACCGCGTCGCGGATGCTGCGGAGATGCGCCTTCAGCTCCGCCAGCAGCCGGTTGTCCCAGTTCAGCTCCGGCCAGCCGGCATGGCGGCCGAAGCCCGGCGTGTACTGAAAAAGGTGGCCGTCGGGGCCGGGGACCAGGATGTTGGTCTTGAGCGCGCGGAAGCCGCGATCCTTCACTTCCGCCGCATGGCGGGCGACGTCGCTGCGGTGGCGGATGGCGGGCACGCCCATATGCGCGGCATTACGCACGCGGTAGCTGGCGAAATGCGACCAGTAGACCGGGATCCGCTCCCGGATCGGGCCGCCGAACAGCGCCGCCACCGGGATCCCCCGCGCGCGCGCGGCGATGTCGAGCAGCGCGTTCTCGATGGCCGCGATCGCCTGCTGGTTCAGCCCGCCGCGGGACTGGCGGGTCATCACCTGCAGCCAGGCCGTCACCTCCTCCCACCGGCAGGGGTCGCGGCCGAGGATGAGGGGCGTCAGCGCCTCGATGACCGAGGAGAGGCCGGCGGAGCCGAAGCTCTCATTGTATTCCGACCAGCCGACCAGACCGTCATCGGTGGTGACCTTGAGGAAGGAGAAGGTCCGCCAGCCCGCATCCGCGCGCAGCGTCTCCACCCGGGCGATCTTCATCGCGGCCTCCGTTTCCGTCCCTGCCGCAATCGAACCATGGAGGCTGGCTATCCACAAGCCGCCGCAGCGGCGGTAGCGTCGCTCCGCAGACAGGGGAGGGACCCATGGGCAGGCTGGACGGCAAGATCACCTGGGTGACGGGTGCGGGGAGCGGCATCGGCGAGGCGGTGGCGGAGCGCTTCGGCGCCGAGGGCGCCACGGTGGTGCTGACCGGGCGCCGGAAGGACCGGCTGGAGCAGGTGGCGGAGCGCATCCAGGCCAAGGGCGGCAAGGCGGAGGTGCAGGCGGCGGACCTGATGAAGGCGGCCGAGGTGCAGCGCGTGGCGGACTGGATCAACGCCAGTTTCGGCCGGCTGGACGTGCTGGTCAGCAATGCCGGGCTGAATGTCCAGGAGCGGGACTGGAAGCGGCTGAGCCCGGAGGGGATCGATCAGCTGATCCAGGGCAACCTGTCCTCCGCCTTCTACGTGGCGCGGGCGGTGCTGCCGATCATGCGGGCCCAGAGGGGCGGGGTGATGATCCACACGGCCTCCATGGCCGGGCGCAATGTGGGGGTGATGAGCGGCGCCGGCTACAACGCCGCCAAGCATGGCGTGGTGGCGATGAGCCACACGATCAACATGGAGGAATGCGTCAACGGCATCCGCAGCACCGCCTTCTGCCCGGGCGAGGTGAATACCGAGATCCTGAAGAAGCGGCCCAACCCGCTGAGCCAGGAGGATTTGGACCGGATGCTGCAGCCGGAGCAATGCGCCGACCTGATCCTCTATGTCGCGACCCTGCCGCCGGGTGTGACGATGAACGAGGTCTGGCTGACGCCGACCTGGAACCGCGGCTATGTCGCGGGGCTGCAGAAGAAGCTCTAGAGCAGATCGCCGGAGGCCGTGAACGACCGAAGGCGTGAATCTGCTCGGAAAACAAGGAGCTACAGCGGATGAGCGTTCAGTTCTGAACGCAATCCGCTGTAGCCGGACGGGGCGCCGCGGATTCGCGGCGCCCGCATGCGCTATTCGATGACGATCTCGCCCCGCATGCCGTGCTCGGCATGCGTCTTGCCGTCCGCCATGCGGATGCCGCAGCGGAGATCGGTGAAGCGCCCGGCCTGGACGGGGACAAGCCACCATTCGGCGCTGTGGCCGGGATAGACCTCGATCTCGCGGATACCGCCCTTGATCTCGGCCAGCACCGCCTCCCGCCCATCCGCACTGCGTTGCGTCAGCTGCACCTTGCGGGTCCAGACGCTGGCGGCGAAATTATCCGAGGTGAAGTAGTGCGGCTCGGTGCTGCGGTTGCGCAGCACCAGTTTGTAGAGCTTGCCGGTCTCGAAGCGCAGTGTCGCGGGGGAGAAGGCCAACGGTGTCTCTGCCGTGCCGAGATCCACCACAACCTCGATCGGGGCCTGGCGGGACAGATCGCCCGCCGCCCATGCCGTACCGGCAACTGCCATGGCGGCGATCAGCCCCGCAATGCCGCGGCGCCCAGGATCCTGCATGCCCGTCTCCTCCTCGCCCACCGGATCGTCCGGACGTCCGCACAGCTCTTCCAATGAAGAGCTGTGCCGGGGAAATCCAGGTTATCCAAAGCTTTGAAACGTGCCGTGGGCCATTCCGTGACACAAGGCCCTGGCGATCACTCCTTCACCGCGCCGGTCAGTGAGGAGACGTAGTAGTCCACGAAGAAGGAGTAGAAGATCGCGACCGGCAGGCTTCCCAGCAGGCTGCCCGCCATCAGCGCGCCCCACTGGTACACATCGCCTGAGACCAGCTCCGTCAGGATGGCGACTGGCACCGTCTTGCTCTCACTGCTCTGGATGAAGGCGAGGGCGTAGATGAACTCGTTCCAGGACAGGGTGAAGCTGAAAATCCCGGCCGAGATCAGCCCCGGCACGGCCAGCGGCAGGGTGATCTGCGTCAGGATCTGCAGCCGCGTCGCGCCGTCGATCAGCGCGCATTCCTCCAGCTCATAGGGGATCGATTTGAAGTAGCCGATCAGCAGCCAGGTGCAGAAGGGCACCAGGAAGGTCGGATAGGTCAGGATTAGGGCGAAAGGCGTGTCGAACAGCCCGAGCTGGAAGACCATGGTCGCCAGCGGGATGAACAGGATGGAGGGCGGGACGAGATAGGCCAGGTAGATCGCCAAGCCGACATACTGGCTGCCCCGGAAACGCAGCCGCTGGATGGCATAGGCTGCCAGCACGCTGGCGAAGAGGCTGAGGAAGGTGGAGGCGATGGCCACCAGCATCGTGGTCCAGAGCCAGCGCGGATAGGCCGTCTCGAACAGCAGCTTGTAGATGTGGTCCAGCGTCGGGCTGCTGATCCAGAAGGGGTTGTAGGTCTTGTAGTCGTAGAGTTCCGCATTCGGTTTGAAGCTGGTCACCGCCATCCAGTAGAAGGGGAAAAGCAGGATCAACACGAAGCAGGCGAGCGGGACATAGAGCGTCACCACTCGGCGCGCCTTGCTGTCCCAGGTCATCAGCTCCGGGGCAAGGGAGGCACGGGCCTCCGGACCATCGGCGGTGATCGTGTTCTTCACGGTGCGCGCCTCTGGCGCGAGGGCCTCAGTCATTGCCTTCCCCCTGCTGCCACTTGCGCCGCGCCATGCCGAAATAGGTGAAGAGCGTGGCGAAGACGAGGAACGGGATCATGGAGACGGCGATCGCCGCGCCCTCCGCCAGCTGGCCGCCGGGGATGCCGCGCTGGAAGGCCAGCGTCGCCATGAGATGGGTGGAGTTCACCGGCCCGCCGCGGGTGATGGCATAGACCAGCTGGAAGTCGGTGAAGGTGAAGATGATGGAGAAGGTCATGACGATCGCCAGGATCGGCATGAGCAAGGGCACCGTGATCTGGGTGAAGCGCTGCCAGGGTGTCGCGCCGTCCAGCAGCGCGGCCTCATAGAGGCTGGGCGATATGGTCTGCAGCCCGGCCAGCAGGCAGATGGCGACGAAGGGGATGCCGCGCCAGATATTGGCCGCGATCAGAGACCAGCGCGCCGGCCAGGCGCTGCCGAGGAAGTCGAAATAGGTGTCCCTCAGCCCCAGCACATCCACCACGATATAGGAGACGATGCTGAACTGCGGATCGTAGATCCACCAGAAGGCGATGGCCGAGAGCACCGTCGGTGTGATCCAGGGCAGCAGCACGATGGCGCGCAGCAAGCTCTTGAAGGGCAGGTGCTGGTTCAGCAGCAGCGCCAGCCAGAGGCCGAGGGCGAATTTCCCGATGGTCGCCACGGCCGTGTAGAAGACGCTGTAGAAGACCGAGCTCCAGAAGACCGGATCCTCGGCCAGGTACTCGAAATTCTCGAGCCCCACCCAGGACCCGCCTCGCCCGATCATGGTGTCGGTGAAGGCGAGCCAGATGCCGAGGCCCAAGGGATAGGTGAGGAAGACCGTCAGCAGCCCGACGGCAGGCAGCATGCAGATGAAGACCAGGAATGGCTTGGAGTCGAACAGCCGGACCAGCCAGCCCGGCTCCTGCCGCGTATTCTTCCAGGCCGCGGTCGCCGTCACGGACATGGCAGCCTTCCTCCCTTGCTTGGGTGCCGCCGGGTGACCCGGCGGCGCCTGGACTGCTTAGCGGTAGTAACGCCGCGCGCGACGCTCGGCCTCGCGTGCCGCTGCTTCAGGCGTCTGCTGGCCTGAGGCGACGGAAGCGCACATCTGCACCATGACATATTCCGCCGTGGCCGCGGCTGCCGCCTGGTTGATCGGGCCCTTCCAGCCATTCCAGAAACGGTTGTTCATGCTGTCGCGGAACACCGCCAGCTTGGGGTCGGACTCCCACACCGCGCTCTTGTCATAGGCGTTCAGCGGATGCGACCAGTAGCCGAGGCACCGGCTCAGCCAGGGATCGTACTGCTCCCGCTCCATCATGAAGGTCAGCCAAGCCTTGGCGGCATTCGGGAAGCGGGTATGGCGGAACACCATGGCATTGATGGTCAGCGCCGATTGCGGCGGGGAGCCGATGCGGCCGGAGGGCAGCGGCGCGTGGTTGGTATCGGCCGCGATGGCCGCCGTCGCCGGGTCGTTCTTCAGCGCGAAGTAGAGCGAGACGCCGTTCGCGGTCAGGAAGCATTCCTGCGCCGCATAGGCTCGGTTGTTGGAGGGGTCGCCCCAGGAGAGGGTGCCGGAGACGAAGGTCTTGTAGAGTTCCTGCAAGTATTTTAGCGCCTCGACGGTCTGGGGCTGGTTGATGGCGACCTTGCCGTCCTCGTCCACCAGGAAGCCGCCATGCGACCAGATCAGCCAGTTGGCGAAGCCGTTGCCGTCGCCGACCGCATTGCCCAGCGCGAATCCGGGCGGCTTGTTGGCCGCCTTCAGCTTGCGGCAGAGGTCGAGATAGCGCTCGTGGTCGGTCGGGATCTCGTTGTACCCGACTTCCCGCACCGCGCTCTCGCGATAGACCACCGGGCCGGAGGTGCCGCCGAAGGGGATGCCGATCCAGTTGTTGGTGCCGTGCCGCTTGCCGAACTTCTCGCCAAGGAATTTCCAGCCGCCATAGCGCTTGCCGAGATATTCCGCGACATCGGTCAGTTCGATCAGCTTGTCCGCGAAGATGTGCGGGTCCTCGGCCCAGCCGACCACGACATCCGGGCCGGTGCCGGTATTGGCGGTGACCGCGGTCTGGGCGCGGATATCCTCCCATCCGACAAAATCGACGCGCACCTGCACGCCCGTCTGCTGGGTGAATTTCGCGGTGTTCTCGCGGAACAGCACCTCGTCCGGCTCGACGAAGCGGGCCGGGCGCAGGATGCGCAGGGACGCGCCATTCTCAATCGGCAGGTTCAGCGTGGCGTCGCTGGCCGGGATCTGTGCCGCCGCCTCCCGCGCCATCGCCGCCGCGGCGATGGCGCCGGCGCCCAGCTTCAGCGTGTCGCGCCTCGTGATGATATGCATTCCGCCTTGTCCTCCCGGTGATGGCGCGCCTGTTGCTCAGGCGCTGATGCGTTGGCCGGTGCCTCCATCGAACAGATGCACCAAGCCCATATCCGGCGTGATGCCGAGCGTATCGCCCGGCCCGGCCGTGATCCGCTCGCGGAAGGCGCAGGTCAGCGGCGTATCGCCCAGCCGCAGCAGCACCTGCGTCTCGGAACCGGTCGGCTCCACGAGCTGCACCTTCGCCGGCAGCCCGTTGGGGTCCAGCCGGAAATGCTCCGGCCGGATGCCATAGACACCGGCCCTGCCGTTGGCACTGGTGGGCAGCGGCAACACGCCGCCGCCCTCCGCCTCGAAGCCGCCATTGCCGGGCCGGCCGCGCAGCAGGTTCATGGCCGGGCTGCCGATGAAGCCGGCAACGAAGAGATTGGCCGGGCGGTCGTACAGTTCCAGCGGCGGGCCGGCCTGCTCCACATTGCCGCCATTCATGACGACGATCTTGTCGGCCATGGTCATGGCCTCGATCTGGTCGTGCGTCACATAGACCGTCGTCACCCTCAGCCGCTGGTGGAGTTCCTTGATCTCGGCCCGCATCTGCACGCGCAGCTTGGCGTCGAGGTTGGAGAGCGGCTCGTCGAACAGGAAGACTTGCGGGTGGCGGACGATGGCACGGCCCATGGCCACGCGCTGGCGCTGGCCGCCGGAGAGCTGGCGCGGGTAGCGATCGAGGAAGGGCTCCAACCCCAGGATGCCGGCGGCGCGCCGCACCTCGGCCTCCATCGCCTCCTTCGGAGCCTTGGCCAGCTTCATGGAGAAGGCCATGTTCTGCCGCACCGTCATATGCGGGTAGAGTGCGTAGTTCTGGAACACCATTGCGATGTCCCGGTCCTTCGGCGGCACGTTGTTCACCACCCGCCCGCCGATCGCGATCTCGCCGGAGGTGATGTTCTCGAGGCCAGCCAGCATCCGCAGCAGCGTGGACTTGCCGCAGCCGGACGGCCCGACCAGCACCACGAACTCGCCATCGTCGATGTCGACGCTGACGCCGTGCAGCACCTCCACCGGGCCGAAGGCCTTGCGGACATTCCGGATCGCAACCGTCGCCATTATGCGCCCCCCGATCGGGCGTGCCACAGGAGCCGCCCGTTGCACCCCATATGGTGTCCGCCGCGCCCTCAGCCGAGCCGGGAGACGGCGGTTTCCTTGGAGGTGATGAACTCCAGCAGCACGGGGATGCCCTGCTGCGTCTTCTCGATGCCGCGCCGGATCGCCGGCACGATCTCCGAAGGGTCGGTCACCCTCTCGCCATGGCCGCCGAAGGCCCGGGCCATGGCGGCATAGTCGCCGGAGATGTCGGTGCTGCGGTACTTCTCCGTGCTGATCGGCATGACCTTCAGCTCGATCGCCATGGAGAAATTGTTCAGCAGAACGGACATGATCGGGATGCGCTCTCGCACCGCCGTCTCGAAATCCATGCCCGTGAAGCCGATGGCGGCATCGCCCCAGACATTGATGCAGAGCTTCTCGGGCGCCGCGAGCTTGGCGCCCATCGCCAGCCCGAGTCCGTAGCCGAGCTGCGTCGTCTTGCCCCAGCCGAGATAGGAGAGCGGCGTGGTCGCCTTCCAGAAGGGCGAGAGCTGGTCGCGCGGGCTGCCCGCATCATGGGTGATGATGGTGTTGTCCCGGTCCACCGTGTGCTGCAGGTCCCAGAGCACGCGATAGGGGTTGAGCGGTGCGTCCTTGCTGGTCAGCTTCGGCATCCACTCCGCCAGCCAGGGCTCCCGCACCTGCTGGATCTCGGCCGCGACCGGCGCCGGATCGCGCGGGGAGGGGACGAGGCTCGCAAGCTCCGCCAGCAGGGCGTCCAGCATCAGCGCGGCATCACCGATGAGCCCGATCTCCGCCCGCACATCCTTGTTCAGGTGCATCGGGTCCAGCGTGCCGTGGATGATCTTCGGCCCTTTCGGCATCTTCACGCCGAAATTGGTCTCGGTGAAGGAACACCCGATGCCGAAGATGACATCGGCCTTGTCCAGGAAGTGCCGCACCGGCTTCGGGATGGCGAGGCCGCCGGAGCCGAGGGAGAGCGGATGGTCCTCGTTGAAGGAGGACTTGCCGCCCAGGCTGGTGGTGACGGGGGCCGCCAGAAGCTCGGCCAGCGCCTTCAGCTGCGGCCAGGCCTCGGCCCAGTGGATGCCGGTGCCGGCATAGATCACCGGCCGCTTCGCCTCCGCCAGCATCCGCGCCGCGCGCTTCACGTCGGCGGGATCGGGGCCGTAGCGCGTCGCCATCACCGGCACATAGTCCAGCGGCTCCGGCACCTCCTCGTTCCACATATCGGTCGGGATTTCGACCAGCACCGGCCCGCCGCGGCCGTTGCGCAGCCTGGTGAAGGCCCGGCGCAGGATGTTCGGCACCTCGGCGGCCAGGTTGATCGGCTCGGCGCTCTTGGTGATGCCGCGCATGGCGATGGTGGAATTGTAATTCGGATCGATATGCGCGATCCGGCGCGGATAGCCCATGGGCATGACCAGCACCGGCACGCTCTCGCCATAGGCCTGGGCGACGCCGCCATAGGCGTTCTCGCTGCCCGGCCCGTGCTGCATGCAGAAGGCGCCTATCTTGCGCCCGCTGGTGACGCGGGAGATGGCATCCGCCATGTGCAGCCCGATCCGCTCCTGCCGCACCATGATCGGGCGGATATCGGCGGCGGCGGCATACTCGATGAGGTGGTTCACCGGATAGCCCGTGAGGATCTCGATCCCCTCGCGCTTCATGATCTCGGCGATGGCTTCGCCCAGTTTCATGGACCTGACCCTCCCGCGCCAGGCCATGCGCGCCCGGTCGCCTTGCGCGGCCGGTATGCCGGTCCGCTTCCGTTTCCATGGGAAGCCTAGCCTCCGCTTCGCGGGGCGCGCAACCCGGCCGGCTGCCGAGGCATCCGGCAGCGACGCCCTGCGCTGCCCACCGGGCGTGCAGCGCGCTGCGCCGAAGCCTCACAGATCGCCTCCCGCCCGGCCCGACGGCGCTTCCCGCCAAGGCGAATCACCGCATACTCGCGCCTTTCCGCCACTGGGGGAGTTGCCGATGCCACCCGAGACCACGGAGACCGAATTCGACGCGCTGGTCGCGCGTGCCGGGATCCCGCTGACGCCGGAACAGAAGGCCGGCATCTACGCCGTCTGGGGCGGCGTCGAAGGCTGGCAGCGGCTGGTCCGCAGCCCCGCGCCCGCGCCCGAGGCCGAGCCCTCCATCACCTTCTCGGCGGAGGCGAACCGGTGAGTGCGATCCCGACCATCGCCGAGGCCGCGGCGCAGATCGGCGCGAAGCAGCTCTCCCCGGTCGAGCTGACCGAGGCCTGCCTCGCCCGCACCGAAAAGTTGGACGGCACGCTGAATGCCTTCATCCGGCTGGAGGCCGAGGGCGCCCGGGCCCAGGCCAGGGCGGCCGAGGCGCGCATCATGAAGGCGGGGCCGCGCGGCCCGCTGGACGGCATCCCCTTCGCGCACAAGGATATCTACTGCACCGCGGGCATCCCGACGACCGGCCATTCCCGGGTATTGCAGGGCCATGTCCCGAAGGAGGACGCGACCACCGTCCGCAAGCTGGCCGAGGCCGGTGTCGTCATGCTGGGCAAGCTGGCGACGCATGAATTCGCCTTCGGCGGCCCGAGCTTCGACCTGCCCTGGCCGCCGGCGCGCAATCCCTGGAACCCCGATCACTTCACCGCCGGTTCCTCTTCCGGCACCGGAGCGGCGGTCGCTTCGGGCATGATCCTCGGCGGCACCGGGTCGGATACCGGCGGCTCCATCCGCGGCCCGGCGGCGCTCTGCGGCATCGCCGGCATCAAGCCGACCTATGGGCTCTGCTCCCGCGCCGGGGTGCTGCCGCTGGCGCAGTCCCTGGACCATACCGGGCCCATGGCCTGGACGGTGGAGGATTGCGCCATCCTGCTGCAGGCCATGGCGGGGTACGATGCCGCCGACCCGGCCAGCGCCGACCGCCCGGTGCCGGAGTTCCGCGCGGAGATCGGGAAGGGCGTGAGGGGCCTGCGCATCGGCGTCATCCGCCACTTCCATGAGCAGGACAACCCGGTCAGCGCCGCGACCCTCGGCGGCATCAATGCCGCCGCCGACTTCTTCCGGCAGGAAGGGGCGGAGGTCCGCGACGTCACCCTTCCCAGCCTCGCGGACTACAACGCCTGCGGCTGGCTGATCCTGCTCTCCGAAGCCTGGTCGGTGCATGAGCAGTGGATGCGCCGCGACCCCAACCTGTATGGCGAGCTGATGCGGGACCGCCTGGTCCTGGGCGGCCTGCTCTCGGCCGGCGACTACCTGGCGGCGCAGAAGAAGCGGCGGGAACTGATCTCGGCAACTCAGGCGGCGACCGCGGATCTCGACCTCCTGCTGACCGCGGCGCAGCCGGGCGAGGCGGCGCGGATCGACGCCGTGCCGAAATGGGCCTTCCTGGAGAAGCCCAATTTCACCATCCCCTTCAATGTCACGGGCTGGCCGGGCCTGACGGTCTGCACCGGCTTCGGGGAGGGCGGGCTGCCAGTGGCGATGCAGCTTGTCGGCAAGCCATTCTCCGAACCCATGCTGTTCCGCGCCGGCCATGCCTATGAGGCGGCGCATGGCTGGCGCGCAAAGCGCCCGGCCATGGTCGCGTGAGCCCAAGGGGGGGATGGCGCCCCCCCCCTTGAACCCCCGGCCAGGGGTCAGGCGGCCCCTGGACCCGGCTTCAGTCCGCACCGGCGCAACGGGCGGGAGGGCGCACCGGGCGGCACATGCCGTAGGATCGCGTCATGACGATCGAACGCCGCATCACCGCCCTGGACTGGCCGCGCATCGCCGGGGAACTCAACGCCCATGGCGCCGCCACGACCGGCCCGCTGCTGACCCCGGGGGAATGCGCGGAACTCGCGGCCCTCTATCCGGGCGAGAGCGGCTTCCGCAGCCGCATCGTCATGGCCCGGCACGGCTTCGGCCGCGGCGAGTACAAATACTTCGCCCAGCCGCTGCCGCCGCTGGTCGCCGGGCTGCGCGCCGCGCTCTATCCGCGCCTCGTCCCCGTCGCCAATGCCTGGAACGAGGCCCTCGGCACCCCGCGCCGCTTTCCCGCCGAACTCGCGGCCTTCACCGCCGAATGCCACGCCGCCGGCCAGACCCGCCCGACGCCGCTGCTGCTGCGCTACGGTCCCGGCGACTACAACTGCCTGCACCAGGATCTCTATGGCGAGACGATCTTCCCCCTGCAGGTCGCCATCCTGCTCTCCGAGCCCGGCCGCGACTTCGAGGGCGGCGAATTCGTCCTGACCGAGCAGCGCCCCCGCATGCAGTCCCGTGCCGAGGTGGTGCCGCTGCGCCAGGGGGAAGGGGTGGCCTTCGCCGTCCACCACCGCCCGGTGCAGGGCACGCGTGGCACCTATCGCGTCATGCTCCGCCACGGCGTCAGCCGCATCCGCACGGGTGAGCGGTTCACCCTGGGGATCATCTTCCATGATGCGCGGTAGGGGGCGGGCCGGCCGGGCTGATGCCCCCGGCGCCAGGCCCGGCGATCCCGGGCAGGGGCCATTCCGGTACGACCGACGCATGGCGCGAGTGACGGGGCTCGAACCCGCGACCTCCGGCGTGACAGGCCGGCGCTCTAACCGACTGAGCTACACCCGCTTGCGTCAGGGCGGCGGCGTGTACAGGCGAATGGCCGGCCTGTCAAAGCCCCGCCGCCATTTTTCCGCGCGGCCGCGCCTGGCCGGTGCCCGTCAGCAGCCGGTGATGCGGCCCGAGGCGATGCAATCCTGGTAGCTCATCGCCCGCAACAGCCAGGGGAAGAGGACATAGCCCGCCAGCAGCACGGCAAGGATGATGGCGAGGCCGAGAAGCCCGACCAGGTCCGGGCGGCGGCGAGGCTGCTTGTCAGGCTCCGGCATGTCGTGCTCCGACGGGGGTGCCGCCACCCTGGGCGATCCGCCATGCCGGTCAACCCGGCCGCCTCGGCTTCCCCGCTGCGTCCTGGATGCTAGGCTGGCGCCAACCCAGGAGGAAACGCCATGCCGGACCATGCCGGACAGAGCACCAACGCGACCGTCGCCCTTCGCCTCGCCGAGGCCTTCCGCCGCCATGGTGTGACGCTGACCTTCGGCCAGAGCCTGCCGAGCGCCTTCCACCTGGCCAGCCCGCATGTCGGCATCGACCAGAAGGTCTACCGGCAGGAGAATGCCGGCGGGACCATGGCGGATGGCTATGCCCGCATCTCCCGCAAGGTCGGCGTGGTCACCGCCCAGAACGGCCCGGCCGCGACCCTGCTGGTCCCGCCGCTGGCGGAGGCGCTGAAGGCCAGCATCCCCATCGTCGCCCTGGTGCAGGAGGTCACGCGCGACGCGACCGACCGCAATGCCTTCCAGGAGTTGGACCATCTCGGCATGTTCGCCCCGGTCGCGAAATGGGTCCGGCGGATCGAGCGCGCCGACCGGCTGGACGACTATGTGGACATGGCCTTCACCGCCGCCACCTCCGGCCGGCCTGGTCCGGCCGTGCTGCTGGTGCCGGCCGACCTGCTGACCGATCCCGCGGCGCCGCTCTCCTCCCTGCTCCGGCCGCGCGCCCTCTCGCTCGGCCAGGTGCCGCTCGACCGGGTACTGGCCGACCCGGCCGCCATCGTCGCCGCAGCCGATGCGCTGGCCGCTGCCAAACACCCGCTGGTGGTCGCGGGCGGCGGCATCCACCTCTCCGGCGCCGCGCCGGAACTCGCCGCGCTGCAGGAGGCGGCGCATCTTCCCGTCGGCACCACCGTCATGGGCAAGGGCGCGGTGGATGAGACGCATCCGCTGACCCTCGGCGTCATCGGCTATGTCATGGGGCAGGGAAGCCGCACCCAGGCGCTGCGGCCCATGGTGGACCGCGCCGACTTGGTGCTGCTGGTCGGCAACCGCACCAACCAGAACGGCACCGACAGCTGGAAGCTCTTCCAGCCCGGCACCCGCTTCATCCATCTCGACATGGACCCGATGGAGGTGGGGCGGAATTACGAGGCGATGCGGCTGGTCGGCGACGCCAAGCTGACCCTCGCCGCGCTGACCGAGGCGCTGACGCAGCGCGATCTCTCGGCCCACGCCGCCGCCCGCCCCGGCATCGAGGCCGAGATCGCCGAGGGCATCGCCGCTTGGCGCCGCACCATCGCCGGCATCACCAGCCGCGATGCCCCGCTGCCGCGCCCCGAACGCCTCATGGCCGAACTGGACGCGCTGCTGCGGCCGGAGGACATCGTGGTGGCCGATGCCTCCTATTCCTCCATCTGGGTCGCCAACTACCTGACCGCGAAGCGGCCCGGGCAGCGCTTCCTGACCCCGCGCGGCATCGCCGGCCTCGGCTGGGGCCTGCCCATGGCGATCGGGGCGCAGATCGCGGCGGAGGAAGCCGGCAGCGGCGCCCGCGTCGTCTGCCTCTGCGGCGATGGCGGCTTCGGCCATAGCTGGGCGGAGCTGGAGACGCTCCGGCGCCTGGACCTGCCGATCGTCACGCTCGTGCTGAACAACGGCATCCTCGGCTACCAGAAGCATGCCGAGGAGGTGAAATTCGGCGAGCACACCAAGGCGGTCTTCTTCAACGCGGTCGATCACGCCGCCATCGCCCGCGCCTGCGGCGTGGAAGGCGTGCGGGTGGAGCGCAGCGCCGAGATCCGCGGCGCCCTGGCCGCGGCGCTGGAGGCGAGGAAGCCGGTGCTGATCGACATGCTGACCGACCCGGACGCCAAGCCGCCGATCAGCTTCTATGCCGGCCACTATCCGGAGCCCTTCTGATGCTGGCCCTGCGCAAGACCGCCGCCGCCTTCGGCCTGGACTTCCAGGACATCCCGGACCCGCCGCCGCCGGGACCCGCCGAGGTGGTGCTGCGGGTGGATGCCGTCGGCATCTGCGGCTCCGACGTCCATGCCTATGAGTGGACCGCGGGCTACGAATTCATGGTCCCGCACCTGCCGCTCACCATGGGCCATGAATTCGCCGGCACCATCATCCGCAACGGCACCGGCTCCGGCTTCGCCGAGGGCGACCGGGTCGCCGTCATCCCCTTCGTCTTCTGCGGCTTCTGCGCCAATTGCCGGGCCGGCGACACGCGCAACTGCCTGCAGCGGGAAGGGATCGGCCTGACCCGCGACGGCGGCTTCCAGCGGGAGGTGCGCATCCCCTCCCGCTGCTGCGTCGCCCTGCCGCAGCAGCTCGATGCCGAGGTCGCGGCACTGACCGAGCCGCTCGGCGTCGGCATGGAGGCGGTGCTGACCGGGGAGGTCGGGCTCGGCGACACCGTCCTGGTGCTCGGCCCCGGGACGATCGGCCAGGCCATCGCCCTCTTCGCCCGGCTCGCCGGCGCGGCGCGGGTGATCGTCGCCGGCCGGGCCGATGCGCCGCGCTTCGAGGTGCTGCGGGCGCTCGGCTTCGCCGATCTGGTCGATGTCGCGGAGGGGCCGCTCAAGGACCAGGTGCTGGCGCTGACCGGCGGCCGCGCCGTCGATGTGGTGCTGGAGGCGACCGGCGTGCCGCAGAGCCTGAACGAGGGCATGGCGGTCCTGAAGAAGGGCGGCGTCATCGTCGCCGCTGGCATCCATGCCGCGCCGCTGACCCTGCCGCTGACCGACTTCGTCCGCATGCGCCACCAGCTCCGCGCCAGCCATGGCGCCGAGCGCCGGACCTGGGACCGCGTGCTGGCGCATCTCGGCCGCGATCCGGAGGCGTTTCGGCCGATGATCACCCACCGCATGCCGCTGGAGCGCGGGCTGGAGGGCTTCGAATTGGCCC
This sequence comes from Roseicella aerolata, assembly GCF_020523605.1. GTDB lineage: Bacteria > Pseudomonadota > Alphaproteobacteria > Acetobacterales > Acetobacteraceae > Paracraurococcus > Paracraurococcus aerolatus. The sequence goes on from NZ_JAJAQI010000004.1 coordinate 145,487, forward strand.
GCCAGCGCGCCGCCAGCAAGGTGATCCTGACGCCCTGATGCCCGCTCGCCTCGCCCGGCGGGGGAGGGGGCGAGCATGGGGGTGTTCCTCATGCCCGCGGCCCTCGCCCCGACCCGTCACCCCACCCTGATCCTCCCCCGCTTCCCGGTCCCCTCGCGCTGCGCCGCATGGGGAGCGGGAAGCGGGGGAGGGGACACGGAGCCCGTCCATGATCTCACCCCAGGACCGCGTCGCCCTCGTCACCGGTGCCGCCCGCGGCATCGGCGCCGGCATCGCCGCCAGGCTTGCCGCGGTCGGCCACCCCGTGGTGCTGGCCGATGTCATCGATGAGGTGGAGGCGACCGCCGCCGCCCTCCGCGCCGATGGCCATCAGGCCCGCGCCATCCGCCTGGACGTGGCGGATGAGGCCGCCGTCGCCGCCCTGCCCATCGCGCTCGGCGAGGACTGGCCGCGCCTTGGCATCCTGGTGAACAATGCCGGCATCTCGCCGAAAGGGCCGGATGGCCGGGCCCGGAAGATCCGCGACATGCCGGCCGAGGAGTGGCGCCGCGTGCTGGCGGTGAACCTGACCGGCGCCTTCCTCGTCTCCCAGGCCTGCCTGCCGCCGCTCAGGGCCCGGCGCTGGGGCCGGATCATCATGCTCACCAGCCAGGCCGCCCGGGCGAAGAGCCAGATTGCCGGCGCCCATTACGCCGCGGCCAAGACCGGGCTGATGGGCTTCGCCCGCAGCCTCGCGGTGGAATGCGGCCCGGACGGCATCACGGTGAACAGCATCGCCCCCGGCCGCATCGACACCCCCATGGCCCGCGGCACGACCGATGCGGCGAATGCCGCCTTCCTCACGCAGGTGCCCATGGGCCGGATCGGCACGCCGGCGGATGTCGCGGAGGTGGCGGCCTTCCTCGCCTCCGATGCCGCCGGCTACCTGACCGGCGCCACCATCGATATCGGCGGCGGCAGCTTCATGCCGTGATGCGCGGGGATGGGCCGAAACGGTCCATTCCTTGACACCCCACCCCCCGGCAGGCTTCATCGCCGCCGCCCGGAGCGGGTCGCCGGAGGACGGGAAGTCCGGAGGCGCGAATCCGCTTTGCCCATGACCCCCTGCGGCGGGGGCGCACCGTGTGACCGGCGTGCCTCCGCCTCAGCGCCTACCCCGCCCGGGGACCGATCCGCGGGCGCCAACCCAGCGGTGGTTTTCCTTGAGCACATCCATGGCGAAGAAGAAGTCCGGCGGCTGGCTGGAGAGCGTCAAGACCATCCTCTATGCCGGCCTCATCGCCATCGGCATCCGCACCATCGCCTTCGAGCCCTTCAACATCCCATCGGGCTCCATGATCCCGACGCTGCTGGTGGGCGACTATCTCTTCGTCTCAAAATTCTCCTACGGCTACTCGCGCTATTCCATGCCCTTCGGGCCGAACCTCTTCTCTGGCCGGATCCTGGGCTCGATGCCGGAGCGCGGCGATGTCGCCGTCTTCAAGCTGCCGCGCGACCCCAGCCAGGACTACATCAAGCGCATCATCGGCCTGCCCGGGGACCGCATCCAGGTCCGCGGCGGCGTGCTGCATGTGAATGGCCAGGCGGTGCGGCGCGAGCCAATGGGGCCCCTGATCGCCGAGGACCGCGACAGCCGCATCTCCGTCCGCCAGTTCCGGGAGATTCTGCCGGGCGGCCGGGCGCATGCCATCGTCGAGCAGTCGGATGACATGCCGCTCGACAACACCCAGGAATTCCGGGTGCCGGAGGGCCATGTCTTCGCCATGGGCGACAACCGCGACAACAGCCTGGACAGCCGGGTGCAGAACGCGGTGGGGTTCATTCCCGTGGAGAACCTGGTCGGCCGGGCGGTGTTCATCTTCTTCTCGATCGACGGCAACCGTGCCTCCTGGTGGGAGATCTGGGCATGGCCGATGGCGGTCCGCTGGGGCCGGCTCTTTTCCGCCGTCCGATGAGCCCGCGGGCATGAACGAGGATGCGGCGCTGGCGGAATTCGCCGGGAAGCTCGGCCATGAATTCACCCGGCCGGAGCTGCTGCGCCAGGCGCTGACCCATTCCTCCGCCACCCAGGGCAGCCGGCTCAGCTCGAATGAGCGGCTGGAATTCGTCGGCGACCGGGTGCTCGGTCTGCTGATCGCCGAATGGCTGGTGGAGCGCTTCCCGACCGAGCGGGAGGGCGATATCGGCAAGCGCCACTCCGCCCTGATCTCGGCCGAGGCGCTGGCCGGCATCGCCGAGCGGCTGGACCTGGCGGCCGCGCTGAAGATGCCGCCGCGCTACCAGCAGCAGGGTTTCCGGACCTGGGTGAACATCCTTTCCGATGCGCTGGAGGCGGTGCTGGGCGCCATCTACCTGGATGCCGGGCTGGAGGCGGCGCGCATCTTCGTCCGCCGCGAATGGGCCGGCCTGGTCGAGGAACACCGCAAGCCGCCCCTGCCGGCGAAGAGCCGGCTGCAGGAATGGACCCTCGGGCGGGGGCTCGGCCTGCCGACCTATACCCTCACCTCCTCGGAGGGGCCGGCGCACAGCCCGGTCTTCCGGGTGACGGTGGCGGCGGCCGGGCGGGAGGCGGAGGGCGTGGGTGCGACGAAGCGGGCGGCGGAACAGGCGGCGGCCGAGGCCTGGCTGGCAGGGTTGAAGGGCGCATGAGCGAAGAGATGGAAACGCCTGGGGCGCCGCAGGCGGCCGGGGAAACCCGATGCGGCCTGGTGGCGGTGGTGGGCGCCCCGAATGCCGGCAAGTCGACGCTGGTCAACGCGCTGGCCGGCAGCAAGGTGACGATCGTCTCCCCCAAGCCGCAGACCACGCGCTTCCGCATCCGCGCCGTGGTGATGCACCAGGGCGCCCAGGGGCGGGCACAGATCATCCTGGTGGACACGCCGGGCATCTTCGCGCCGCGCCGGCGCCTCGACCGCGCCATGGTCGCCGCGGCCTGGGGCGGGGCGCAGGATGCCGACCGCACCCTGCTCATTGTCGATGCCCGGGCCGGGCTGACGGATGCCGTCCGCGCCATTGCCGAGAAGCTGGCCAAGGCCGGCCGCCCGATCTGGCTGGCGCTGAACAAGGTGGACCTGGTCGAGCCGCCGAGGCTGCTGCCGCTGGCGGCCGAGCTGAACCAGCTTCTGCCGGTGGAGGAGACCTTCATGATCTCCGCCGAGAAGCAGCGCGGGCTCGACCGGTTGCTGGACAAGCTGGCGGCCGACATGCCGCCCGGCCCCTATCTCTTCCCGGAGGATGAGCTCTCCGACCTGCCGAACCGCATGCTGGTGGCCGAGATCGTGCGCGAGCAGATCCTGCGCCAGACGCATGAGGAGGTGCCGCACCACGCAACGGTCGAGACCGAGAACTGGCAGGAGCGGAAGGATGGCAGCGTGCGGGTGGACTGCACCGTCTATGTCGCCCGGCCGACCCAGAAGGCGATCCTGATCGGCGATGGCGGCGCGCGCATCAAGGCGATCGGCCAGAGCGCACGGCGCGAGCTGGAGGCGCTGCTGGAGCGGCGCGTCCACCTCTTCCTGAACGTCAAGGACCGCCCGGGCTGGGACGAGGAGCGGGGGCGCCTCCGGGCGCTCGGGCTGGAAGACCTGGACTGAGCACGGCGGTCCCGTTCCTGGAGCGGAGCGTGGGGGCATGAATGCCCCGAAGCGGAACTCGGCGCCGCTGCCGAACAATCCCGGGCGGGTCGGCGTTCCGATGGGAACGCCAATCCGCCGCAGCCCGCGGCCGGCTCACCGGCCGGGGGCTGCGGCGCCGAGGGCATCCGCCCGGCGGTACCAGGCCTCCGCGAGGTCGAGGTCCGGGCGGATGCCATGCACGGCCTGCTCGGCGAGCACGGCGGGATCATGGGTCCGCCCGGCGGCGCGCGCCCCTTCCGCGCTGCCGGCCTCCGCCGCCCGCTCATAGAAGCGGCGCGCACCAGAGATGTCGCCGAGCGCGAACAGGGCATCGCCACGCCTAAGCAGGCTGGCGATGAGCGCCGGTTCGCCCGGTGCCAAGCCTGGCGCCAGGCTGAAGGCCGGTACCGGCGGCGGGACGGCGGCGGCCGGGCTCTTCGGCTGTCGTGGCTGGGTGGCAGTGGCGGCAGCCTCCGTCGGCCCGGTTGCCGGGCGGCGCGCGTCGGTCCGCCCGAGGTCGGACGGCAGGACCGGCCGGGCGTCCATCGGCAAGGGGTGTGTCAGGGCCCCGGGCATGGGGGCCATGCCCTCCTCCGGCGCCTTCGCCTCGGTCGTCAGCCTGAGGAGGCTCGGCGTGACCAGCCCGCCCGGGGGCGCCAGCAGGGCTGGCGGCGGCGTTGCGATGTCGGCCGATACAAGGCTTGGTGCTGCGTCCGGGCTGGCGAAGGCCGTGGACCGCCCGCGGGCCTCATCGGGCAACGCGGTATCGGCCGAGACGAGGCCCGATGCTATGGCCGCGCCGGGGAGGGCCGCGGACTGGCCCAGGGCCTCGCCGGGCGGCGCCGCCGGGGCGAAGGCGAGCAGCAGGGCACCGCCGATGCCGGCGACCAGGGCTGCGCCGGCCATGCCCTTCCTCCGCCTCCGGCCACGATGCGAGGCGGGGACGCGCGCCGCCTCCGGCAGCCCCTTCGCCGAGGCCGCCAGCGCCCGGCGCACCGCCCCCATCCAGGCATCGCCGCCTGGCAGTTCCAGCGGCTGTTCGGCGGCAAAGGCCTCCGCAAGCACGCGCGGCAGATCGGGCAGCAGGCCCCGCTGCAACGGCGCATGCACGATGGGCAGGTGCCCCGGAAAGATCGCCGCGAACTGTGCCCGCTCCAGCCGCCGCCGCAGCCGTTGCGGCGCGTCCGGCGTCCAGTGCGGCGGCGCCTCCAGCAGCGCGACGCCATGCCTGGCGTGCAGCAGGACGATCTCGAAGACGACGGGGCGCTCGCCCGGCTCGCCGATGGCGGCCTTCGGCAGCAGGACCCAGCCCTGGTCGAAACCCGGGAGGAGGGCATCCTGCGCCGCGGCAGGCGCGACGTCGGTGGCGCAGGGGGTGATGTGGGGCAAGGGGAGACCTCCTCCCGACCGACGGGAGGCCAGCATAGGCCAGCGCATGGGAACCGGCCCCGCCGGGCGGCTTCACGCCTGGGAGAGATACGCCCTCCGATCAGTCGCCCATGGCGAGCACCCGGCGCAGGGAGAGGCCGACCGGGACCATCCCCGGGATGACCTGGCGCGTGAAGGTGCCGATCACGGCCAGCACCGCCTCGCGGCGCCCACCCGGCACCTCGCCCTCGACCGCGAGCGCGGGACGCAATGCGTCGCCCTCCCGCTCCGCGAGGCGGACCGCCGCGTCGCGCCCGGCGGCCAGGGCCGCGGGATCGAGCACCGGGCCGAGCCATTCCGGCAGGGCCGGCGGAATGCCGGGCCAGTGCGCGAGGTGCAGATAGAGGCTCGGCACCACGTCCGTCCCGCCATGCCGCGCGGCCAGGGCCAGCACCGCCGTGGCGAGCGCGGGCGGCAGATCGGCGAGCCGCGGCAGGGGGGGCGGGGCGGGCAGCAGGGGCGGGTTGGCCAGCGCGGGCGGCGGCGGGCCGGGCTCGGCCGGCGCGCCCTCCAGCGCACGGCGTAGCGCGGTGAGCAGGATCAGGTTGGTCAGGTTGCCGCGGTTGTAGGTCTCGGCCAGCGCCGCGACCTCGGCCCGCGCCTCGGGCGGCAGGCCCGCGGCCGCCCAGGCCGCGGCGGGCAGCGGCGCGAGGTCCGGCAGGGGCAGGGCGGCCGCCAGCCTCTCCCGCGCGCCGGCCAGCCGGCCATCCTCCAGCGGCGGCCGGATCGCGTGCCAGACCCAGGGCAGCACGCCGGGCAGGGTGGCGAGGTGCCGGTGGATCAGGTTCACCAGCGGCACGCCGCTGGCCGTGCGCAGCGCCGCGTAGATCGCGGCGATGTCGGGCGGCGCCTCCGCCTCCCGCAGTTCCGGAAGCGCCGCCTGGTTCACGCCGCCAGCCCCGGCGCGGCGGCGATCGGGCGCGGCATCAGAGCACTGTCACATTGGTCGGCGACGGCACCCAGGCATAGCCCTCGCCCTCCCGCCGCACATGGCCGAGCCCAGGCCAGGGGAAGTGGTAGGACAGCACCTGGTGCTTGTCGGTCGCCAGCCGGTCGAGCATGCGGCTGCGCGTCTGTGCCGAGAGCTTCGGATCGGTGTCGAAGGAGAACTCCATCATCGGCTGGCGCAGCAGCAGCACCTGGTGGTGCGCCAGGTCGCCGGTGTTCACGAAGGTCCGGCCCTGGGAGGTGATGAAGTACACGGTATGGCCGACCGTGTGGCCCGGGGTGAAGACGGCGGTGACGCCCGGCACCACCTCCTGCCCGTCGCGCACCATCACCATGCGGTCGCGGTAGGGGGCGAGGTTCTTCTTCGCGCCCTCGATGAAGGGCCCCATGAAGGCCGGGCCCTTCTTGTTGCCGTCATCGGTCCAGAACTTCACGTCGGCTTCGTTGATCGCGACCTGCGCGTTGGGGAAGACACGCTGGCCGTTCGCATCCACCAGCGCCCAGATATGGTCGCAATGCGCATGGGTCGCGATGACCATGTCGATCTGCTCGGGCTGGATGCCGGCCGCGCGCATGTTCTGCAGCAGCCGCCCGGTGGTCGGGCCGAACATCTTCGAATCGGCGCCCATGCTCTCGCCCATGCCCGTATCGAACAGGATGAGCTGGCGGCCGGTATTCAGCACCAGCACGTTCTGCTCGAGCGTCGCCGCGGCGGGATCGAGGAACTCGTTGGTCAGCATGGCCGGGATTCGGTCGGCGCCGGGGCCGACGAAGCTCTCCTGCGGTTTGCCGAGCGGCAGGCTGCCGTCGGAGATGACGGTCGCCTCGAACTCACCCCAGCGGAAGCGGTGCCAGGCGGGCGGCAACTCGTTCCGGAAAGGCGCGGCCGCCATGGCGGGCAGGCCAGGCAGCAGGGATGCGGCTGCGGTGGCGGCAGCCGCGCCGAGCAGGCCGCGGCGGCTGACATGCGTCATCTTGGTCTTCCTCCCCAACAGGACGGGTCCGCAACCTCGTGCGGAGCGCCAGCATGCCACAACCGGGAGCGGCGTCCCGTGGATTTTCGGCAAGCTAAGCACCAGCGCATCGCCATCGCGTGAGCCCGCGTCGTGCGACCCCGCCGCATTGACGCCATGCCGCCCCTGTCGCCACCCTGGACGCGACAGGAGGACACGCATGCCGCAACTGGCGCATTGGGCGGAACGCCAACCGGACAAGATCGCCGCGCATTTCCCGGAGACGGGGGAGGCGGTGACCTATGGCGCGCTCCATGCCCGCGCGCGACGGGTGGCGCAGTGGCTCATCTCCCTCGGCCTGCAGCCGGGCGAGGGTATCGCGCTGCTGCTGGACAACCGGCCGGAGTTCCTCGAGATCGCGGAGGCGACGCGGCTGGCGGGCCTGTACTACACGCCGCTCTCGATCCATCTCCGCCCGCATGAGGTGGCCTATGTGCTGCAGGACAGCGGCGCCAGGCTGCTGATCGCCAGCCCCGCCCTTGCCGCGCTGGCCTCGGCGCTGGTGGCGGAAGGCGCGGTGGGCGACCGGCCGCGCTATGCGCTGGCCGAGGGCATCGCGGGCTATGCGAGCTACGAGGCCGGCGTCGCGGCGCAGGATCCGGCCGCGCCGCTGCCCGAGCGGCCGGTGGGGCGGGAGTTCCTCTACTCCTCCGGCACCACCGGCCTGCCCAAGGGCATCCGCCGGCCGCTGATCCCCTTCGAGAACCGCGACGCGCCGGAATGGGACATGACCTGGAAGGCGCTCTACGGCTTCGGGGAGGACACGGTCTATCTCTCCCCCGCGCCGCTCTACCACGCCGCGCCCAACCGCTATGTCTACCGCACGCTGACCGAAGGCGGCACGGTGGTGGTGCTGAAGAAATTCGACCCCGCCCAGTGCCTGGAGGCGATCGAGCGCTTCCGGGTCACCCACAGCCAGTGGGTGCCCACAATGTTCGTGCGCATGCTGGCGCTGCCGGAGGCGGTCCGCCGCGCGCATGACCTCTCCTCCCACCGCTCCGCCATCCATGCGGCGGCGCCCTGCCCGCCGGCGGTGAAGCGGGCGATGATCGCATGGTGGGGGCCGATCCTCTGGGAATACTATGCGGGGTCCGAGGGAGTCGGCACCACGGTGATCTCCTCGGCCGACTGGCTGCGCAAGCCGGGCAGCGTCGGGCGGCCGGTGAACGGCGTGAAAGTCCACATTACCGGCGAGGATGGCCGCGAATTGCCGCCGGGCGAGACCGGCACCATCCGCTTCGAGGGCGGGCCGCGCTTCGCCTACCACAATGCGCCGGAGAAGACGGCGGCCTGCTATGACGAGCGCGGCTGGGCGACGCTCGGCGATCTCGGCTGGCTGGACGAGGAGGGCTACCTCTTCCTCTCGGACCGCCGGGCCGACCTGATCCTCTCGGGCGGGGTCAACCTCTACCCCGCCGAGATCGAGGCGGTGCTGGCGCAGCACCCGAAGGTCTCCGAGGTGGCGGTGGTCGGCATCCCGCATCCGGAGATGGGCGAGCAGGTGCATGCGGTGGTGGTGCCGCGGGAGGGCATCGCCGATGACGCGGCCCTGCGGGCGGAGCTGGAAGCCTGGTGCCGCGAGCGGCTGGCCGGGCCGAAGCGGCCGCGAAGCTGGGAACTGGCCGAGGAACTGCCGCGGAGCGAGGCGGGCAAGCTGCTGCGCCGCCTGCTGAAGGAACGCTACCTGCCGGCGCGGTAGGGTCTCCGGTCCGGACGCCGGGCCGGCCGCGTCAGAAGGCGGCGAGGAAGAGCAGGCGGGCGAGGGCAAGCTCCATCGCCGCCAGGAAGCCGCCGACATAGCCGAGGGCCAGCGCAATGGCCGCCCAATCCTCGCACCAGGGCCGGTGCCGCCGGAATGCCTGGATCATGGCCTCTCTCCCGAATGCCGTATCCTGTTCGGGAGATTTGCCCGGGCCGGGCCATGGCGGGCTGTGGCCCGGCGCACAGGGCGCCGGGGTTCAGCCGGTGCGCAGGCCCAGCCTTTCCACGCGCTTCTCTTCGAAGTCGATCGTCTCCGCCATGTTGCGGGCGTAGTCGGCGCTGTTGAGGTATTCCACCGGCTGGTCCAGCCGCTCCAGCACCGCGAGATGCGTGGGGTCGTGCAGCGCGCGCCGGAAGCCCTCATGCAGCGCCCCGAGGATCTCGGCATCGAGCCCGGCCGGCGCCACCAGCCCATAGGGCGAGGTGATGACCATCCCCTGATAGCCCAGCTCCAGCAGCGTCGGCACATCCGGGAAGCGCGGCACGCGCTGGCGGGTCCAGAAATTCAGGTAGCGCAGCTTGCCCTCGGTCACCAGCTGGCTGGAGCCGGTGCCGCCCGCCGTTGCCTCGATATGCCCGCCGAGGACGGCCGGCACGGCATCCGCCTCGCCACGGAAGGGGATGTGTTCCACCTGCAGCCCCTCGCGCTCGGCCAGTTCGAGCATGGCGAGGTGCGGCGTGCCGTTGGCGCCGGTATTGCCCCAGCGATGCCGCCCCGGCCGGGCCCGCGCATCCGCCACCAGCTCCTGCCAGGTCTTCCAGGGGCTGTCGGCGCGGACCATGACGCCGAAGGTATAGCCGGTCAGGTGGATGATGGGCGTGAAGTCGCGCCGCGGGTCGTAGGGCATCCGCTGCATGAAGGGCAGGCGCAGCGCCGGCAGGGTCATCTGCGCGACCTGATAGCCATCGGGCCGGGCCCGCGCGACGGCGGCGGCGCCCAGCGTGCTGCCGGCGCCCGGACGGTTCTCGACCAGGACGGTCTGGCCGAAATGCCGCGTCGCCGCCTCGGCCAGGGCGCGCATCTGCACATCCGTCGCCCCGCCCGGCGGGAAGGGCACGAGGATGGTGATGGGCCGTTCGGGGAAGCGGCCCTGGGCCTGCAGCGTCGCGGGTGCCGCGAGCGCTGCGGCCGCGCCCAGCAGGGCGCGTCGCGTGGCGTTCATTCCTGGAGTCTCCCGGCGTCCTGTTCCTGGGGTTCGCCTACAGCGTGCGCCCGATGATCTCCCGCATGATCTCGCTGCTGCCGCCATAGATCCGGCCAACACGGGCGTCGGCCCAGGCGCGGCCGATCTCGTATTCCGCCATGTAGCCATAGCCGCCATGGAGCTGCAGGAAGTCGTCGAACAGCCTGTTCTGCATCTCGGCGCCCAGCAGCTTCGCCACCGCGGCCAGTTCCACCGTCAGCTCCCCGCGCAGGTGCAGCGCCAGGCAGTGGTCGGCGAAGACCCGGAACATCGCCGCCTGCGCCTTGGCGTCGGCCAGTTTGAAGCGGTTGTGCTGGAAGTCGATGACCGGCTGGCCGAAGGCCTGGCGTTCCTTGGTGTAGGCCACGGTCTTTTCCAGCATCACCTCCATGCCCATGGCGGCGCGGACGGCGATCACCAGCCGCTCCTGCGGCAGGTTGCGGATGAGGTAGGAGAAGCCCTTGTTCTCCTCGCCCAGCAGGTTCTCGACCGGCACCCGGACATCCTCGAAGAAGAGCTCCGAGGTGTCCTGCGCATGCAGCCCGATCTTCTCCAGGTTGCGGCCCTTGGTGAAGCCCGGGGTGCCGGCGGGCACGCAGATCAGGCTGATGCCCTTCCGGCCCGCCGCGGGATCGGTCTTGGCGCAGACGATCACGAGATCCGCCAGCTGGCCATTGCTGATGAAGGTCTTGGAACCGTTGATGACGTAGTGGTCGCCCTCCCGCCGTGCGGTGGTGCGCATGGCCTTGAGGTCGCTGCCCATGCCCGGCTCGGTCATGGCAATCGCGCCGATGATCTCGCCGCGCGCCATCTTCGGGAGCCATTCGCGCTTCCTCTCGGGCCGCGCGAGGTCCTCGATATAGGGGACGACGATGTCGGAATGCAGCGGGAAGCCGGGCCCTGTGCAGTTGGTCCGGGCGATCTCCTCGATGACGATGGCGCTGTAGCCGAAATCGGCGCCGGCGCCGCCATACTCCTCGCTCATCATGGGGCAGAGGATCCCGGCCTCGCCCGCCTGCCGCCAGACCTCGCGGGAGACGATGCCATCCCGCTCCCACTGCCGGTGGTGGGGGACCACATGCTTCTCGAAGAAGCGGCGGACCGTGTCGCGGAAGGCCTCGTGCTCGGCGGTGAAGACGGTGCGCGGGCCGGTCAGGCGGGCGCCGCCGGCGGCGATGTTGGTGTCCATGGCGTTCCTCCGGGATCCTTCGTTCAGGCGATGGCGCCGGACTGGCGCAGCGCGGCGATCTCCTCGGCCGGGACGCCGAAATCCGCCAGCACCGCATCCGTATGCTCGCCGCGCAGCGGCGGCGGCGCGCCGATCTCGGCCGGCGTGGCGCTGAAGCGGGGCGCGGGCGCGGGCTGCACCACGCCGTCCCGCAGCGCGAAGGTGCCGCGCGCGGCGTTGTGCGGGTGGCGCGGCGCCTCCTCCATGTCGAGGATGGGCGCGACGCAGGCATCCGTGCCCTCGAACAGCGCCGCCCAGTCATCCCGCGTGCGGGTGCGGAAGATGGCCGCCAGCCTCTCCTTCAGCCCCGGCCAGGCCGCCGGCTCCATGCGGTCCGGGAAGTCCTTCGCGTCCAGCCCGAGCTTCTCGCACATCACCGCGAAGAATTGCGGCTCGATCGGCCCGACCGAGAGCCAGCGCCCATCGGCGCATTCATAGGTGTCGTACCAGGGGGCCGCGCCGTCCAGCATGTTGGTGCCGCGCGCATTCTGCCAGCGGCCGCGCGCCTTCATGGCATAGATCGGCGCCATCAGCAGCGCCGCGCCGTCCACCATGGCGGCATCCACCACCTGGCCCTTGCCGGTGGATCTCGCGGAGAGCAGCGCCGCCAGCAGTCCGACCGCCAGCAGCATCCCACCGCCGCCGTAATCGCCGACGAGGTTGAGCGGCGGCACCGGCCGCTCCTCCGGCCGGCCGATCGCCCAGAGCGCGCCGGTCAGCGCGATGTAGTTCATGTCATGGCCGGCGGTATGGGCCAGCGGCCCTTCCTGCCCCCAGCCGGTCATGCGGCCATAGACGAGGCGCGGATTGCGCCCGAGGCACGCATCCGGCCCCAGGCCGAGCCGCTCCATGACGCCGGGCCGGAAGCCCTCGATCAACGCATCCGCGCCGTCCACCAGGCGCAGCGCCGTCTCGATCGCAGCGGGCGATTTCAGGTCGAGGGCGATGGAGCGCCGGCCGCGGCCGGTGAAATCCTCGCGCGCGCCAGCCGGGCCATCCTTCCGGTCGATCCGCACCACCTCGGCGCCGAGATCGGCCAGCACCATGGCGCAGAAAGGGCCGGGGCCGATGCCGGCGAATTCCAGGATGCGCAGGCCCTGTAGCGGTCCCATCCGTTCCCTCCGTTTGGAGGGAGACTAGCAGGCACCGCCGGCAATGCCAGCGCCGCGGCGTTCAGCCCTGCTCGTCCGGCGAACCCGCCTGCCCCTCGCCCTCCGGCGATGCTCCGCCGCGTGAACCGGCGCGGTGCTGGCCGCCGAGCCGCCCGGCCTCGCTCGCCTTGCCCCGGTCATTGGCGAAATTGGCGGGGTTGTTCTGCCGGCCCTGATGGGTGCCGCCGATATGGCCCGCCTCCCGCGCCTTCGCGGGGTCGTTGGCGAAATTCGCCGGGTTGTTCCGCTTGCCCTGATGCATGCCGCCGAGATGCCCGGCCTCGCGTGCGCGGTCGCGGTTGTTGGCGAAATTGCCTGGGTTGTTCGCCGCTCCCTGACGCGAACCGCCGATCTGGCCGGCGCGCGATGCCTTCTCCCGGTTGTTGGCGAAATTGCCCGGGTTGCTGTTCCGGCTGCCGCCAGGCGGCATGTCGCCGCTGGAACTCGCCATGAACCTGTCCTTCCTGCTGCTCGCGATCCACCGGACCATGCGCATGGTCCGGTGCGTACCCAACGCGGTTCGCGCCGGCCGGATGCGTCCCCGCTGGGCCTCGGGGCACAAATCCTGGCGGCCGGTCAGCCAAGCTGGGGTGGTGGCATCTCCCGCGGGCCGGGCGGGTTCTGCGGCGGCAGTTCCGGCCCTGGCGTCGGTGCCGGCGGCAGCGGGCTCGGTCCCGGGCCGGGGGAGGGCGGGCCGGGCGGCATGGGCGGGATCTCGGGGCCCGGGAAGCCAGGCGGTGGGATCGGGTCGGATGGGGGCATGGGCGATGTCTCTCCGGATCAACCGGGCACAACGCCGCGTGACCGCCGGTGTTGCAGGGCCGGCCGGCTTTCGCCGGACGGACGGCCCGCCTAGTCTTGCTTGCTCAGATGTGAAGCTGCGGAGGGGAACGACATGGCAGCAGGGGCAGCGCCGGGCACCACCTGCCCGGCCTGCGGCACGCCGGTCGGGCCAACGGCGCGCTTCTGCAGCGAATGCGGCCACCGCCTGGGCGGCGATTCCGCCGGCGCCGCGCCGCTGCGCGAACTCCGGCCGATGACCGTGCTGTTCTGCGGCATTCCGGAACCCGCCGCCGGCGCAACGGATGCCGAGGCGCATGGCGAGATGCTCGCCGCCGTGCTGCATGTCGCGACGCATGTGGCCGAGCGGCATGGCGGCCGCCTCGTGCGCTTCCTCGGCGATGGCGTGCTGGTGCATTTCGGCTGGCCGGCGGCACAGGAGGACGACACGCTCCGCGCCGCCGAGGCCGCCTTCGCCATCCGGGATGCCGTCGCGGCCGAGGTGCCGGCGGGGGCGGGGCCGGTGCGCATCCGCGCCGGCATCGCCGCCGGCCTGGTCATGGTGGCGGATGCCGCGGGTACGGGCGATCCGCGGCATCTCAGCGTCCTCGGCGAGGCCCTGAACCTCGCCGCCCGGCTGCAGGCCCTGGCGGCGCCCGGCACGGTACTGGTCTCCGACAGCGTGCGGCGCCAGCTGGCAGGGCGGTTCGCGCTGCGGCCATGCGGACCGCAGGCGATCAAGGGCTGGGCGGAGCCCGTGCCGGTCTGGCAGCTGCTCGGCCCCGCCGGTGCGCGCGAGCGCGATGCCGCGGCCGCGGCACGCATCCCGCTGATCGGGCGGGCCGCACCGCTCGATGAACTGCGCCGGCTCTGGCAGGCGGCGGCGGCCGGGCAGGGCGCCACCGTGCTCGTCCATGGCGAGGCCGGCATCGGCAAGTCGCGCCTGCTGGCGCAATTGCTGACCGAGGTGCCACGCGAGCACCAGCTCCGGCTCTTCGCCGCGCCGCAGGAGCAGCGTATGCCGCTGCAGCCGGTGGTGCGCTGGATCGGCCGCGCCGCGGCGCTGCTGCCGGAGGATCCGCTGGCGCAGCGGCGGCGCAAGCTGGAAAGGCTGCTGGCCGGCGCCGCGCCCGCCGGCCTTGCGGCGGTCGCCATGCTGATGGGCGCGGCGGAGGACTCGGCCGCCGAGACGCCGCAGCGGCGGCGCAGGCGGCTGCTGCAATCCCTCGTCTCGATCGTCGCCGAGGCGGCGCGCCGCCGTCCGGTGCTCCTGGCCTTCGAGGATCTGCACTGGGCCGACCCGACTACGCTGGAAGCCCTGGACATGCTGGCCGGGCGCGTGGCCGGGCTGCCGGTCCTGCTGCTTGCCACCGCGCGGCCCGGCCCGCTGCCGGCCTGGGCGGAGGCGCCGGCCACCCTGCGGATCCATCTCGACCCGCTGGACGGGGAGGCTGCCGAGGCGCTGATGCGCGCGGTCGCGCAGGATGTCCCCCTGCCGGCCGGGCTGGCGCACGATATCCTGCAGCGCGCGGAGGGCGTGCCGCTCTTCCTCGAGGAGATGACGCGCGCGGTGATCGAGGCGCTGACACATGCCGCCCCGGCCGGCGGGGAGCGGCTGGGGAGCCTGCCGGTTCCCGCCTCGCTACAGGCCTCGCTGCTGGCACGGCTGGAGCGCGTCGGCGGCGCGCGCCGGGTGGCCGAGGTGGCGGCCATCATCGGGCGCGAATTCGAACCGGCGCTGCTCGCCTCCATCCTCGGCGGGGATCTTCCGGCGCTCGGCCTTCAGCTCGACCGGCTGGCGGCGGCCGACCTGCTGCAGCGCCAGGGGGCGGACCGCTTCCGCTTCCGGCATGTGCTGCTGCAGCGGGCTGCCGTCGGGCTGATGCCGCGCGATCGCTACCGGTCGCTGCATGCCCAGGTGGCGGCGGCGCTGGAGGGCGGACCCGGCCTCGCCACGCCACAGCGCATCGCGCAGCACTGGACCGAGGCGGGCCATCGGCGGGAGGCCTTGGCCTGGTGGCTGCGCGGCGCCGACCAGGCCCTCGCCCGCTCCGCCCCGGCCGAGGCGCTGGCGCAGCTCCGCCGCGTCAGGGAGTGCCTGGACGAGGAGCCGGAGGGCGAGGCGCGGCTGCAGGCGGAGCTGGATCTGGAACTGCGCATGGGTGACGCGCTGCTGGTCCTGCACGGCCATGGCGCGGCGGAGACGGGCCTCGCCTATGACCGTGCCCGGGCGCTGAGCGAGCGGCTGCCGGGCCACCCGGCCCTGCTGACCGCCATGCACGGCCAGTGGAGCCATGCCTGGATGCGGGGCCTGATCCCGCTCTCTCTGGAGCGGGCGGAGGCGCTGCTGCGCGTGGCGGAGGAGGCCGGCAGCCCCTCGGGCCTTACTATCGCCCACAGCGCGCTGGCGCATTCGCAGCTCTTCCTCGGACGGTTCCGCGCGGCGGCCGGGAGCGCGGCGCGCAGCCTGGCGCAGCACGACCCGGCGGACCGCACGCGGCGGCACGACCTGGCGCTGCAGACGACGGTGATCAGCACGCGCTGCTACGGCGCCTGGGCGCGCATGTTCCTCGGCCGCACGGCAGGGCTGCGGGAGGAGCTGGCGCTGACGCTGCAGGCCGCGGAGCGCGCCGGCGTGCCCTTCGCCATCGCCAATGCAGGATATGCGCTCGGCCTGTTCGATGCGGAGCATGGCGCGGAGGCGACCGCGCTGGCGCGGTTCCGCGCGACGGCGCGGCTCTGCGCCGAACAGGAGATCGGCTTCCTCACCCTCACCGCTGGCGCGATGGCCGCGCTGCTGGCCGGGCGGCTCGGCGACCCGGCCGCCGGCCTGGCGGAGATCCGCGGCGTGGTGGCCGGCAGCCAGGAGACCAGCCTGTTCGGACTGTTGCCGCATTTCCTTGGCATCGAGGCCGAGCTGTTGGCGCGCGCCGGCGACCCCGCCGCCGGGCTGGCCCGCCTGGCCGAGGCGGAGGCCCGGTTGCGCGAGACCGGCGCGCTCTGGGAGGAGGCGCCGCTGCTCTGCCGCCGCGGCGAGCTTCTGGCGGCGCTGGGCGAGGCGGCGGGCGCGGAGGCGGCCTGGCGCGCCGCGCTGGCGGTGGCCGAGCGGCAGGAGGCCGCGCTCTACACCTTGCGGGCCGCGCTGGCCCTGGCGGGGCAACTGGCACGCACCGGCCGGGTGGCGGAGGCGCGGAGGATGCTGGCCGCGGCGCTCGGGCCGTTCGGGATGGTGCAGGAGCCGGTTGTCCAGCGGGCGCGCGCCCTGCTCGATTCGCTCAGGCAGGGCCCGGCGCCGGCGCGACACGCGGGCAGCATGCCGGATCCTTCGCCCGTATGAGGGGCGCGCGCCGCATGCCATTCGCGGCCCGCGCGTGATCCGGCCGGCACGGCGCATCTCCCGCCGTGCCGTGCCGCATGACCTGGTCGCGGCATGGTGCATGGCACGAACTTCATGCGATAAGCAGGCGGTCGCCCGGGCCTTGCCGGCGACCCGCCTGCGGGATCGGCGCTGGCGCAACCCGCATGGCATGAGGAAGAGGCACCGTCGCAGTGGCCCCGATTGCGGAACGAAGCCTGGCACCCGGTGGTGACGCCGCGCAGGTGACCTGCGCGGGCTGCGGCGCCTCGCTCCCGGCGACGGCCCGGTTCTGCAGCGAGTGCGGCCTGCGGCAGGCACCGGGTGCGGCCCTGCGGCGGCCGAGCGCGCCGCGCTCGCGCGAGTTGCGGCCGATGACCGTGCTGTTCTGCGACGTGGTCGGCTCCTCCGCCCTGGCGGCCGGCGCCGATCCCGAGGAATTCGCGGAGGCGATCGCCCGCTTCTACCGCCTGACCACCGAGGTGATCGGCCGGCATGGCGGCCATCTCGGCCGCCTGGTGGGCGATGGCGTGCTCGTCTATTTCGGCTATCCCGTGGCGCAGGAGGATGACGCCGAGCGGGCTGTGCGCGCCGCGCTGGAGATCCTCGATGCGGTGGCCGCCATGTCCCGCCGCGCCGGCCACCGGCTCGCGGTGCGCATCGGCATCTCGACCGGGCTGGTCGTGGTCGCCGATGTCGCGGATACCGGCGATCCGCACAATCTCGACGTCTTCGGCGAGACGCCCAACCTTGCCGCGCGGTTGCAGGCACTGGCGCAGCCGGGGACGGTGCTGGTCTCGGACAGCGTCAAGCGGATGGTCGGCGCGCTCTTCGCCTTCCGCAGCCTCGGCCTGCACCCGATGAAGGGCTGGGCGGAGCCGGTGCCGGTCTGGCAGGCCCTCGCCGTCTCGCCGAGCCCCGACCGCTTCGCGGCGCGGGCGGAGGGCGCGACCCTGCCGCTGCTCGGCCGCGATGCGGCCTTCGAGCATCTGCAGGCGCTGTGGCGGTCCGCCCAGCTCGGGGAAGGACGCACCGTCCTGCTCTCGGGCGAGGCAGGCATCGGCAAGTCGCGGCTGGTCGCGCAATTGCTGCGGGAGACGCAGGACCGGGTCGCGATCCGCTACTTCGCCGCCCCGCACCAGCAGGGCATGGCGCTGCAGCCCGTGCTGCAGCAGATGCTGCGCGACAGCCGCATCGCGCCGCCCGATTCGCCTTCCATCCGCATCGGCAAGCTGCGCGCCCTGATGCCGGAACTGCCCCCGGTGGATTTCGCGCTGATCGCCGAGCAGCTCGGGCTGAAGGGCGAGGCGCTGGCGCCGATCCCGCCCATGCCGCCGCAGCGCCGGCGCGAACGCCTACTGCAGGCGCTGATGGAGGGGTTCGTCGCGGTGACGCGGCTGCGCCCGGTGCTGATGGTGTTGGAGGATGCGCACTGGGTCGACCCGACGACACGGGAGCTGCTCGCCCTCTGGATCGAGCGCGTGCCGAGCCTGCCGGTGCTGGCGGTGGTGACGGCCCGGCCGGAATTCCTCCCGCCCTGGCTGGACGCACCGGGCGTCGAGCGGCTGAACCTCTCCCCGCTGGGCGAGGCCGCCGCGGCGGAGCTGGTGCGCTGCGTGGCGCGCGACGTGCCGCTGCCGCCGCAGACCGCGCGCGACATCCTGCGCCGCGCCGATGGCGTGCCGCTCTTCCTGGAGGAGCTGACGCGGGCGGTGACCGAGCAGATCGCGCAGGCCGGCGGCGGCGCCGACCCGGCGCGGCCGCGGCCGAGCGAGCGCGCGAGCGTGCCCGTCTCGTTGCACGCCTCGCTGCTGGCCAGGCTCGACCGGCTCGGCGAGGCACGGCCGATCGCCGAGGTCGCCTCCGTCATCGGCCGCGAATTCGATGCCGCGCTGCTGGCCCTGGTGCTGGAGCGCGAGGCGGAGGCGATGGCGCCTGTGCTGGACCGGCTGGTGGACTCGCGCCTGCTGCAGCGGCATGGTCCGGCGGGCGGCGGCACCTATCGCTTCCGGCATGCGCTGATCCAGGATGCCGCGCTCGGCCTGCTGCCGCGCGAGCGCTACCGTGCCCTGCATGCCCGCGTCGCCGACATCCTGGAGGCCCGCTTCCCGGCGGCGGCGCAGGCCCAGCCGCAGGTGATCGCGCATCACCGCAGCGAGGCCGTGCAGCCGGAGCAGGCGGTCGGCTGGTGGCTGCGCGGCGCGCAGCAGGCGACGCAGCGCGGGGCGATGGAGGAGGCGCTGGTGCAGCTCCGCCGCGGCATTGCCATCCTGCAGGCCTTGCCCGAGAGCGAGGCGCATATGCGGGCCGAGCTGGACATGCAGCTCCTGGCGGGCAATGCGCTGCTCAGCCTGCGCGGCCACAGCGCGCTGGAGACCGGCCAGGCCTATGACCGCGCCCGGGCGCTGGCCGAGCGGCTGCCCGGCCAGCCGCAGCTGCGCAACGCCATGCACGGGCAGTGGAGCCATGCCTGGATGCGCGGCCGCATCGGACTCTCCATGGAGCGGGCCGAGGCGCTGCTGGACTTCGCCCGCGGGCAGGGTTCGGGCAACGGGCTGACCATCGCCTACAGCGCGCTGGGGCATTCGCAATTCATCCAGGGGCGCTTCCGCGAGGCGGTGGAGAGCCTGGACCTTGCCCTGCGGCATGAGGACCGGACGGAGCGCGACCGGCGCTATGCGGTGGCGGCGCAGGCGATGGTGGTCAGCACGCGCTGCTACTCGGCCTGGGCACGTGCCTTCATGGGCCGGCTGGAGGAGGTGCGGCGCGACGTGGCGGCACTGGCGGAGGCCGCGCAGAAATCCGGCATTCCCTTCGCCATCGCCTATGCCCGCTATGCGCTGGGGCGCTACGACTACGACCGCGGCGCCGAGGAGGACTGCATCCGCCGGCTGCGGGAGACCATCGCGCTCTGCGAGGAGCACGAGATCAGCTATCTCGACATGGCGTCCAAGGCGATCGTCGGGCTGCTGACGGGGCGGCGCGGCGACATCGCCGGCGGCTTGGCGCTGGTGCGGGAATGCATCGGCTGGAACCGGGCGGCCGAGGCGATGACCTTCGTGCCGAGCTTCCTTGGCATGGAAGCGGAGCTAATGGCGCGCGGCGGCGACGCCGAGGGCGGTCTGTCGCGCCTGGCGGAGGCTTTCGACCTGCTGGCCGAGAGCGGCGCTGCCTGGGAAAGGGTCACGCTGCTGCGGCAGCGGGGAGAGGTCCAGCGGATGGCCGGCCGCATTGATGCGGCGGAAGCGGATATGCGCGCCGCCCTCGCCGAGGCGGATGCGCAGCAGGCCGTGCTTTTCGGGCTGCATGCGGCCATGCCGCTGGCCCGGCTGCTGGCCGAGACCGGGCGGAAGGAGGAGGCGCGCGACAGGCTGGGCGCCGCGCTCGCCCCCTTCGGCGCGGAGAGCGAGCCCGTGGTGCTGCGGGCCCGCGCGGTGCTGGCCGAACTCGCCCCGCGAGCGGCCCCGCGGATGGAACCGCCCGCAGGCATGGGTCTCGCACCGGATCGCTAGCCCTTGCCGGCGTAGCTGACGCCCATGCCAGCCGAGGGGTCGTTCTGGATGCCATAGGGCGGGATGGGGTAGCGGATGCCGTTCTTCGCCAGCGCCTGCATCCCTTGCACCGCCACGCGCAGATCAGCCGGCTTCAGCGCCATCAGCATCTCCTCATCCGGCACGCCGCCATAGCGCCGCTCCGCGAAGCAGGGCAGGGAGAGGCTCGGCTCGCCGGTGGCGAGCGCGCGGCCCCAGCTATCCGCGCAGGCGGTCTCGCCCACCACGCTCCATTCGAATTTCCGGTAATTGCGGTACTGCAGCCCGTTGATGAGGATGATCATCTGCCCGGGCGTCGCATAGACCAGCACGATATCCGGCGGGTCGAGCCGCCCGCTCTCCAGCGGACTGACGGCCATGGCCCGGTAACGGCCATGCGGCACGCAGGAGAGCGCCTGCTGCCGCGCCGCGGCGCTTTCGGCATCGCCGTGCCAGACGCCGACATAGCGCTCGCCGCGCTCGTCCCGCGGCGCGAGGCCGACCACCGCCTGGCATTGCTGGCCGACCAGGTCATCGGCCGTGATACCGACGGTCCAGCCGAGGCGGGAGGCCATGGAGACGATCTGGTCCGTGGTGTGCTTCGTCTTCGGCCTGCGGATGCGGGGGATGGCCTGCATCTCCTCCACCGTCTCGAACAGCTTCATGCCAATGACCGTGGTCTTCAGCCGGAGCAGCGCATTCAGCTCCGCGACCAGGCGCTGCGATCCATTGGCGATTGCGTCGGTCATGCCGCTCCTCCCGAAACGATTGCGCCCAGCCTAGAGCAGATCGCGGAGGGGCGTGAACGTCCCGCAGCATGAATCTGCTCTACAGACAATGGTCTACAGCGGATTGGTGTTCGGTGTTCAACGCAATCCGCGAAGTGCGATCGATCGCGCTTGGGATGGGGGGATTGCGCTTGCAACGACCGGGCAGGGGGCGCGAAGCTCCGGGCGCAAGCCCAGGGGAGGGTGCCATGGGGTTCTTGACGGATGAAGAGATCGCCGCCCTGCGGCCGGCACAGGAGGCGATGTTCCCCTCGCCCATTCCGACGCAGGTGGTCTCCTCCGACGAGTTCTCGCCCATTCCGCAGACCGTGCAGCAGAAGCAGGTCGAGGCGCGGATCAAGGCCATGGCCGATGCGCTGGGCGCGAAGCAGGGGCTGGACCGGCGCCGCTTCCTCGCCACCGCCTCCGGCATGGCGGCCGCCTTCCTCGCCATGAACGACGTCTATGGCCCGGTCTTCGGCGTCTCCCGCGCCGAGGCGCAGGAGCGCGATCGGGCGGAGGCGCGCGCTGCCGGCCTGCGCGACCAGTTCATCATGGATGTGCACACGCATTTCCTGCGCGACGACACGCGCATCATGGGTTTCGTCGAGATGCGCCGCGCCGTCGGCCGGGCGGGCTGGAACCCGGCGCTGAATCCGGCCGAGCAGAGCATCGACAGCCTGAAATACGCCAATTGGTTCAAGGAGGTCTTCCTCGACAGCGATACCAAGGTGGCGCTGATCAGCGGCGCGCCGAGCGACGAGCCGCAGGACTGGTTCCTGACCAACGAGATGAAATTCAACGCCCGGCGCCGCATCAACGAGGCCGCAGGCACGCGCCGCGCGATGAGCCACGCCATCTTCACCCCCGGCCAGCCCGGCTGGCTGGAGCAGGTGGACAAGGCGATCGAGGAGCTGAAGCCCGACAGCTTCAAGGGCTACACCATAGGCGACAACACCAACAAGCACATGGCCCAGTGGCCCTGGCGCATGGATGACGAGGCGCTGCTCTATCCCTTCTACGAGAAGCTGCTGAAGGCCGGGCACAACATCGTCTGCGTCCACAAGGGGCTTTTCCCGCCGCAGATCGAGCAGCGCTTCCCGCACCTGCTGCCCTATGCCAGGGTCGACGACGTGGGAAAGGCGGCGAAGGATTGGCCGCAGATCAATTTCGTCATCTATCACAGCGCCTATCGCTTCGCGGGCGGCGGCACGGCGGAGCAGGGCCTCGCGCAGTTCGAGCAGACCGGCCGCGTGGAATGGACCAGCGACTTGGCGGAGATCCCGGAGAAATACGGCGTCTCCAACGTCTATGGCGACCTCGGCCAGATCTTCGCCCAGACCACGGTGGTGCAGCCGCGCCTTGCCGCCGCGCTGATGGGCATCCTGGTCAAGGGTCTCGGCGCCGATCATGTGGTCTGGGGCACCGATGCGGTCTGGACCGGCAGCCCGCAATGGCAGATCGAGGCGCTGCGGCGGCTGGAGATTCCCGAGGACCTGCAGCGGCGCTTCGGCTTCGCGCCGCTGGGGCCGGCCGATGGCCCGGTGAAGAACGCCATCTTCGGCGGGAATTCCGTGAAGATGTACAGGTACGAGCAGAAGCGCACCGATCTGGATGGCGACGCGGTCTCGCGCGTGAAGCGCGACTATGCCGCGGCGGGCGGGGAGCGGAGCAACCTCGCCTATGGCTATGTCGTGGCGGGGTAGCGCCCCGCAATGGCCCTCCCCCGCCGCGCGGGGGAGGGTGCAGCGTCACGCCTTCAGCCGCTGGCGCAACTCGAATTTCTGGATCTTGCCCGTGCTGGTCTTGGGCAGCGGGCCGAAGGTGACGCGCTTCGGGCATTTGAAATGCGCCAGGCGCTCGCGGCACCAGGCGATCACCTCCGCCTCGGTCGGCGCCGGCCTGTCCGGCGCGGGCGTGACGAAGGCATGCGGCACCTCGCCCCATTTCTCGTCGGGTGCGGCGACGACCGCCGCTTCCATGATCGCCGGATGGGCGTAGAGCACCTCCTCGACCTCGAGAGTGGAAATGTTCTCGCCGCCCGAGATGACGATGTCCTTGGCGCGGTCCTTCACCTCGATATAGCCGTCCGGGTGCAGCACGCCGAGATCGCCGGTGTGGAACCAGCCGCCGGCGAAGGCGGCTTCGTTGGCCTTCGGGTTGTGGAGATAGCCCTTCATCACGGTATTGCCGCGCAGCATGACCTCGCCCAGGGTCCGGCCGTCCGCCGGCACGGGTGCCATGGTGGCGGGGTCAAGGACCGTCGCCTCTTCCAGCATCGGGTGGTTCACGCCCTGCCGTGCCATGAAGGCCGCCTTCTCCGCCAGCGGCATCTCCCCGAGCCCCGGCTGCCAGAGGCAGATGGTGGCGGGGCCGTAGCATTCCGTCAGGCCGTAGAGGTGGGTCACCGCGAAGCCCATCTCCTCCATCTTCGCGATGACGGGGGAGGGCGGGGCGGCGCCGCCGGTGGCAATGGCGACCTCGTGGTCGAAGCGGCGCTTCTTGTCCTCGGGCGCGTGGATCAGCATGGTCAGCACCACGGGGGCGGCGCACATATGCGTCACGCGGTGCTCGGCGATGGCGGAGAAGATCGCGCCCGGCTCGACGCGGCGCAGGCAGACATGGGTGCCGCCCTGCAAGGTGACGGCCCAGGTATAGGTCCAGCCATTGCAATGGAACATCGGCAGCGTCCAGAGATAGACGCTGCGCGGCGACAGGCCGAAGGCCAGCGCATTGCCGCAGGCATTGAGGTAGGCGCCGCGGTGATGCGCGACCACGCCCTTCGGGTCGCCCGTCGTGCCGGAGGTGTAGGAGAGCGAGATCGCCTCCCACTCATCCTCCGGCATGCGGATCGGTGCGGCGGGGTCGCCGCCTGCCAGGAAGTCCTCGTAATCGACCGATCCCAGCGCCTCGCCACCCGGCCCCTCCGGATCGGCGATGTCGATCACCGGCGGGGGCGATGCGAGCCCCGCCAGCGCCACGCGGGCGACGCCGGCGAATTCCCGGTCCACCAGGAAAAGCTTCGCCTTGCTGTGCTGCAGGATGAAGCCGATGGCGGTGGCATCCAGGCGGATATTGATGGTCAGCAGCACGGCGCTGGCCATCGGCACGCCGTAATGCGCCTCCAGCATCTCCGGGATATTGGGTGCCAGCACTGCCACCACCTCGCCAGGCCCGATGCCGGCGCCGCGGAGCGCGGAGGCGAGGCGCCGGCTGCGCTCCGCCATCTCCGCATAGGTGAAGCGCCGTGCGCCATGGATGACGGCGGTGCGCTGCGGATAGATCCGCGCGGCCCGCTGCAGGAAGGATATGGGCGTGAGCGGCACATGGTTCGCCGCAAGCTGCGGCAGGCCGTTCAGCCCGGCCTGCTCAGCCACGGCCGGCGCCCCAGGCGAAGAAGTCCTTGCCCTGCCGTCGCAGGAAATTGGTCAGCACCATCCGGTGTACCTCGGAGGCACCGTCCACCAGCCGCGCCTGGCGCGCGTAGCGGTACATCCACTCCACCACCGTGTCCTTGGAATAGCCGCGGGCGCCGAGTAGCTGCAGCGAGGTGTCCACCGCCTTGTGCAGCGCGTCGGCGACCACGACCTTGGCCATCGAGATTTCCTTGCGCGCGAGGCTGCCATTGTCCAGCAGCCAGGCGGCCCGCATGGTCAGCAGCCGGCCGATGTCGAGTTCCATCGCCGCCTGGCCGATCATCTGCTGCACGCTCTCCTTCTCGATCAGCGTCTGGCCGAAGGCCTTGCGGACCTCGATCCGCGCCATGGCGATCTCGAGCGCGCGCCGGCCCATGCCGGTCCAGCGCATGCAATGCGTCAGGCGCGCGGGGCCGAGGCGGATCTGCGTGGCGCGCAGCCCGTCGCCGACCTTCATCAGGACATTCTCGTCCTCGATCTCGAGGCCGTCGAATTCCAGCTCGCAATGCCCGCCATGCTCCTCCGGCCCCATGATCGGGATGCGGCGGGTGATACGCCAGCCCGGCTGGTCGGCGTGGTAGAGGAAGGCGGTCAGGCCGTTGCGGTCGTCCTCGCCGGTGCGGGCCATGAGGATGAAGTGCTTCGCCTCCGCCGCCCCGGTGATGTAGTGCTTGCGGCCGCGGATCACCCAGCGGTCGCCCTTCCGCTCGGCCCGGGTGTAGGTCATCGAGGGGTCGCTGCCGCAGCCGTCGGGCTCCGTCATCACGAAGCTCGACTGCACCTTGCCGTCGATGATGGGCTGCAGCCAGCGCTCCTTCTGCGCCTCCGTCCCCACCATGTTCAGCAGGCGCATGTTGCCGTCATCCGGCGCCGCGCCGTGGAAAACGACCGGGCCGAAGATGGAGCGGTTCATCTCCTCATAGCAGGCGGCGAGCCCGACCATGTTGAGGCCGCCGCCGCCCCGCTCCTGCGGCATGCCCAGCGCCCAGAGGCCCTTCGCCTTCACCTCGGCGCGCAACTCCTCCAGCAGGGGCTTCCGGATGTTTTCGTGCTCGTCAAAGCTCGCAGGATCGGATTCCAGCGGGATGATGCGCTCCTCGACGATGGCACGGATGCGCTGGCGGATCTCGTCGATCTGGGGCGGGAGGGAGAAGTCCATGTCTGGAGTCCTAGAGCGGGTTCACGGAATGGCCGCCATCCACCACCAGCGCCGCGCCGGTCATGTGCGCGCCGGCCGGGGAGGCAAGGAGGAGGAGCGGGCCGGTCAGGTCCTCCGGCTGGCCGAGCCGGCGCTGCGGCACGCGCTTGACCACGGCCTGCCCGGCCTCGGAGGCGAAGAATTCGGTGTTGATCGGCGTCTGCACATAGCCGGGGCAGAGGGCGTTCACGCGGATGCCGTGGCGCGCCAGCTCCACCGCCATGTGCTTCGTCATCTGCACCAGGCCGGCCTTGGAGGCGGTGTAGCCCACGACGCCCTGCAGGATGCGGAGCCCCCCGATCGAGGCGATGTTGATGATGGAGCCGCCACGCTTCGCCGCGACCAGGCGGCGTGCGCCCTCGGTCGCCACCAGGAAGCAGCCGCGCAGGTTCACGTCCAGCACGCTGTCCCAGTCCTGCTCCGTCTGCTGCAGCAGGGGCTTGGTGACGGCGATGCCGGCGTTGTTCACGATGATGTCGCAGGGCGCGCCGAAGGCGGCTTCCGCCGCGTCATAGGCGCGGGACACGGCGGCGGCATCGGTCACGTCCAGCGGCACGGCCGCGGCGCCTGCGCCAAGCTCGGTTGCCAGCGCCTCCAGCGCCTGCGCCCGGCGCGCGGCCAGCACCACGCGCGCACCGGCGGCGTGCAGGACCCGGGCGAAATGCGCGCCGAGCGCGCCGGATGCGCCGGTGACGAGCGCGGTCGCGCCCTGGAGCGAAAAGATCTGCGCCGGATCGGTCATGCTGCCCGGGGCACGCGGCCGGACCGCGCCGCCCCTTTCCTCCCTCGGGGTGTTTCCGGCGGCAATTGACCACCGGCCGGTGAAGGGGGCAAGCGGGTCAGCCGCGGCGCGCGGCCTCCGCCGCCACCTCCGCCTCGATCGCCGCCAGCAGCCGGGCCGGGAAGTGGCGCGGGATGCCCTCGCCGATCAGGACGATGCGGCTGCGGCGGTCCTCGCCGGGCCAGCGTTCCAGCCATTCCAGCGGATGCACCATGTGCTGTATGGCATGCAGCACCGCAGGGCGGTCCGGCTGCTCCGCCAGCGCGACCAGGCCCTTCAGGCGCAGCAGCCGTGCCCCGGCATGCTCGGCCAGGCCCTGCATCCAGAGGGTCAGCGCCAGGGCGGGAACCGGCGCCTCGCGCTCGATGACGATGGAGGCGAGGCCCACGGTATGGTGCGCCGCCCAGTCCGGCAGCTCGGCCGGGCGCGGGGCCGGGGCGAAGAGCCAGCCCGGTTCCGCCGCGCCATGGGCCGCCGCCCGCAGCGGCGCGGCAGGATTGAGGGCACGGATGGCCGCCTCGGGCGCCGGGGCGAGATCCGGCTTCGTCACCAGGATGCGGTCTGCCAGCATCACCTGGCGCTGCGCCTCCGGATGGCGCGCCAGCGTCGCGGCGCCATGCAGCGCATCCACCAGCGTCACCACGCCCTGCAGCGCATGGGTCGCGCCCAGCGCCGCATCCGTCATCAGCGCATGCAGGATGGGGGCGGGGTCGGCGAGGCCGGAGGTCTCGACCAGCACGCGGGCATAGCGCGGCACCTCCCCCGCTTCGCGCCGCCGCAGCAGATCCAGCAGGGTCTTCGAGAGATCGTCGCGCACCACGCAGCAGAGGCAGCCGGTGGAGGCGCTGACGAAGCTCTCCTCGCTCGCGGCGATCAGGTCGTGGTCCAGCGGGATCTCGCCGAATTCGTTGACGATCAGCGCGCTGTCGGCCCAGGCGGGGTCGCGCAGGATTCGCCGCAGCAGGGTGGATTTGCCGGCGCCGAGGAAGCCGGTGACGATCGAAACCGGGATCATGGGTCCGGCCGCGCCACCCGCAGGCGCCGCGCCTCGCCCTCCCCGGCGCCGACCGCGTTGCGCAGCGCGCGCAGCAGGCCAAGGACGGAGGTGCAGGGGCGGCGCTGGCCGGGCCTTTCCAGCCACCAGCGGACCGGCAGGTCGCCGGGCGCCGCAGCCAGCACGCGCAGGGCGGTGCCGTCCGGCGCCGCCAGCGCGACGCCGTCCTCCGCCACCCGCGGCCGCGCCTCGACACCCCAGAGGGCCAGGGCATCGGCGAGAAGGTCACGCAGTTCCGGCGGTGTCATGCCTGGCCCAGGACAGGCTGACGCATGTCCTGCCTCAAACGTCGGCGGCCCTCCGGGCCTTGGCTTCGCGGCATGGGCCACGGCGCGTCTTCGCGCGCCCGGCCCGCTCCGCGGGCCACAGGTCGGGACGTCATGCGCAAAGCATTATGCTCCAGTCGGCCTCAGGCGCGGGCCCTGCCATGCCGCGCGGCTCGCTTCATTGCGCGCAGCGGGGCGGCAGCACCAGGGCATCACAGCGTCGCGGCGCTGCGGATCTCGTCCGGCACCTTGCGCGGCAGCCACTCCCCGCCGCGGTCGTCGCCGAGCCAGCGGTCGCCCTCCACCACCACCTTGCCGCGCAGGATGGTCATGGCCGGCCAGGCCTCGACCTCCCGCCCCTCCCAGGGCGAGTAGTCGCTCTCATGCATCGCCTCGGCCCGGACGGTGCGGCGCAGCGCCGGGTCGAGGATGCAGATATCGGCATCCGATCCCGGCGCGATGGCGCCCTTGCGCGGATAGAGGCCCATGATCCTCGCCGCGTTGGTCGAAACGCGGTCGACGAACTGTCGGAGGGTGAAGCCGCGCTTCCTCATCTCGGAATACATCAGCGCGACGCGCGGTTCGACGCCGGAATTGCCGCCGGTGGTGTCGTCGATCCGCCTGCCCTGGGTCTTCACGGAGAGGGAGCAGCAGAGCTCGTCCGTCGCGATGCAGGCGATGGTGCCATCCTTCGCGCCGCGCCAGAGCTCGTCCTGGTCTTCCTGCGACTTGAGCGACGGGTAGGTGTGGTAGATCTGCCCGTTCGGCTTCCTGTAGTCCTCCTGCGTGTAGAGCATGTACTGGTGCAGGCTCTCGCCATAGATCGGCAGGCCACGGCCGCGCGCCTCCCGGATCGCCCGCACGCCGTTCCCGGCGGAGACATGCATCATGTAGAGCGCGGTGCCCGGCACATGCTCCGCGAGGCGGATGACGCGGCGGAAGGAGAGGTCCTCCGAGAGGGTGTTGTGCACCTCCGCCATGTTCTCGAAGCCGGCGCGGTTCTCGCGGAACAGCTTGGCATACATGTGCATGACGATGTCGTTGTCCTCGGCATGGATGACGCCGAGGCCGCCCTTCCTCGACAGCACCTGGAACACCTCCCAGATATCGCCGAAATCCACCATCCGGCCCTTGCGGCTGGGGGTGATGTCGGTGGTGAAGATCTTCACCGTGCTGTGCCCGGCCTCGATCGCCTCGCCGAGCTGGGCGGGGATCTCGGGCGGCAGGTCGCCCTCCACCATGGTGTGCAGCGCCCAGTCGCAGGGGCAGCCATCCGCCGTCCAGGCGGCCATCCGCTCCTCGATCGCGCCCTGGATGGTCTTGCCATGGGTCCAGCGGGTGAAATCGATGAGGGTGGTGGTGCCGCCGAACAGCGCCGCCTTGCCGACGACGGAGGGGCCCTGTGTGTAGAGGGTCGGCCCGTCCGGCACCGGCATGGGCCAGAGGCAATGGGTGTGCGGATCGATCCCGCCCGGCATGACGATCTTGCCGACCGCATCGACCAGCCGCGTGCCGGCCGCCAGCGGGAAGGCGCCGCGCGCCGCGACCGCGACGATCTTGCCGCCGGCGATGGCCACATCGGCCGGGCCGATCGCATGCGGGGTGACCACGCAATCGCCGGAAATGACCAGATCCACCATCGCCCGTTCCCCAAGCCTCGCGCCGCGGGATGCTGCGCCCGGCCCGTCGGCGGCGCAAGACTGGCCGGGATGGCTAGCCGATGTGGCGCCCCAGCTTCGCGGCATACCGCTCCGCGAAGCGCGGGATCACAGCCGGATTGATGATCCGGGGCGGCAGCTTCCCCTTGGCCGCATCGGCGAAGGCCAGCGCGGCGATGCGGGTGATGTTCGCCCGGCTCTCATGCGTGACGCCGGCCGTGTGCTGGGTGACGATCACATTCGCCATGTGCAGCAGCGGGTGCTCGGGCGGCGGCGGCTCCAGCTCCCAGACATCGAGCCCGGCGCCGGCCAGGTGGCCGCTGCGCAGCGCCGCGTGCAGCGCCGGCTCGTCATGGATGTTGCCGCGCGCCGTGGTCACGAAGATCGCGCCCTGCCGCATGCGCGCGAAGGCCTCGGCATTCATCAGGTTGCGGCTCTCGGGCGTCAGCGGCAGGTGCAGGCTGACGATGTCGCTCTCGGCCAGCAGTTCCGGCATTTCCACCTTGCGGGCGCCGCGCGCCGCGATGGTCGCCGCATCCAGATAGGGGTCGCAGGCCAGCACCGGGCAGGAGAAGGCGAGCCGCAGGATCTCCGCCACGCGGGTGCCGACATGGCCGATACCCACCAGCCCGACGGTCCGCCCGCGCAGCTCCCGGCCCATCAGGGCGCCGCGGTCCTGGGCGCGGCCGGCGCGCATGGCGGTCCCCGCCTCCGGCATGCGCTTCAGCAGCGCCAGCATCATGCCGACGGCATGCTCCGCCACGCCCTCGGCATTGCCGCCGGCCTGGTTGACCAGCAGCACGCCGGCCTTGGTGCAGGCTTCCGGGTCGATAGGGTCGTAGCCGGCCCCGGTGCTGCCGACCATCAGCAGGTCGGGCAACTGCTCCAGCAGCGCGGCGCGTACATGGAAGGGCTTCGGCAATTCATCGCGCGAGGCCATGCAGTAATAGGCGTCCACCCCCCGCAGCGCGTCCAGCACCGCCGCCTCCGGCTGCTCCAGCGGGATGCGGATGATCTCCAGCTCCGGGTGCTGCGCCGCGGTGTCGAGGAAGGACTGGTGCGGGACGTAGGAGAGGTAGCCGACTCGGAAGCGGCGCTGATCGGGCACGGGGCGTTTCCCTGGCTGGACGTTTCCCCCGGTTTGTATCCCGCGCCACGGCCAGGGAAAAGTCGCGCCGGCCAGGAATCCGTTGCCGCCCTGGCGCGTTGCCGCCCGGCATGCAACGCGCCCTCCGCAGCCATCAGCAACAGCTCGCCGGCGTGGTGGAGGCGATCGCGACCCGCCAGACCGAGCTGCGCGACATCCTGGCCGCGGTGACGCCGGGCGGGGGGAAGAGCCTGCTGCCCGTCATCGCCGCCGCGCGGCTGATGGCGGCCGGCATCGTGGAGCGCGTCTGCTGGATCGTGCCGCGCGACAGCCTGCGGCTGCAGGCGGAGGAAGCCTTCGCCGACCCCGCCTGGCGCGCCGCTCTCAGCCACGCCGTCTCGGTCCGCGCGGCGGAGAATGCTCCCGACCCCTGCCGCGGTCTGCAGGGCTGGGTCACCACCTATCAGGGCGTCGCGGCCGCGCCCGAACTGCACCTGGCGGAGTTCCGCCGCCGGCGCACGCTGCTGGTGGTGGATGAGGTGCATCACCTGCCGGCCGAGGCGGACCCCGAGGCGCCGGAGGAAGCCGCCTGGTCCCGCGCCATCCTGCCGCTGCTCGAGCATGCCGCGGTCCGCCTGCTGCTCTCGGGCACGCTGGAGCGCGCCGATGGGCGCCCGATCCTCTGGCTGCCCTATCGTCCCGGAAAGGGGGCGCGGACGCGGGAGGTGGACCTGGCCGCGCCGCATCTCGCCGTGATCGGCTACAGCCGCGCCCAGGCCCTGGCCGAGAAGGCAGTCCTGCCGGTCGATTTCGGCGCGCTGGACGGGGAGGCGGAATGGCTGGATGAGGATCGCCGCCGCACCGGCCCGCACCCCGTCTCCGGCCCGCCGGAGGTCGGGCGCGCCGCGCTCTTCACGGCGCTGCGCACCGGCTTCGCCCGCGACCTGCTGCGCCGCGCCTTCGCCCAGACGCGCGACCTGCGGGCGGAGCGGCGTGCCCGCCTCGGCCTGCCGCCAGGCGAGACCGGCATGGGCCTCGGCAAGCTGCTGGTGGTGGCGCCGGACCAGGAGAATGCGCGGCAGTATCTCGGCTGGCTGCGGGACTGGCTGCCGCGCGCCCAGGCGGAGACGGTGGCGCGCATCGCCACCTCCGACGAACGCGATGCGCAGGAGGTGCTGGCCGCCTTCCGGCTGCGGCCGGAGCCCTCCGTGCTGGTCACCGTCGCCATGGCCTATGAGGGGCTGGACGCGCCTTCGGTCTCGGTCTGCGCGGCGCTGACCCATATCCGCTCCCGCGCCTGGCTGGAGCAGATGATCGCCCGCGCCACCCGCGTCGACTTCGCGGCCGGGCCCTATGAAAGCCAGCGCGCCGTGGTCCTGCACCCGGACGACCTGCTGTTCCGCAAGTTCCGCGAGAGGATCGAGCGCGAGCAGGGGACGCTGGCGCGGGAGAAGGCGCGGCGGAAGCAGGGCGAGCTGCCGATCGGGCCGGAGACCGGGCGGGAGCCGGCGATCGTCCCGCTCGCCTCCAACGCCACGGCGCTGCGCTGGCACCGGCTGGCGCCAGGGCCCGAATTCGCCACGGTCCGGCCGGAACAGGCGCCGCCCGCCCCGGTGCCCTCGGTCCGCGAACGGGAGTTGCGCTTCCGCATCAGCCAGGCCGTCGCGGCGCAGGTGCTGGAGGACGAGGCGGGGCTGCAGGTGCCGCGCCATGCCGGGGCGCATCACGCCTATGCCGCGGCGCTGAAGCGCATCATGGGCAAGGGCAGGGCGCAGATGTCGCTGGAGGAGTTGGAGGCGACCCTCGCCTGGCTGGAGCGCAACCGCATCGCCGACCACCTGCATGTGCTGGAGGGGGATGCCCGCTATGGCTGGACGGTCCGGCAGCGGCGCTTCGACTTCCGTCCCGGGCGGTAAGGGCCGCAAGCCGAGCCGGCCCTGCGGCATGCCGCAGGCGGGTGGCCAGCGGGTGCCCGCCGGGCAGCAAGGCGCCCGGCGAAGCCCTGCGCCGCATGACCGCCTGAAGCGTGGGCCAGGCGCTCAGCCTTGCTCAGCGCCGGGCCGAAGCACCGACTGGTCATGGCGCGGATCGCCGGTCTGGACTTCGGGCAGGGGAGGGCAGGCAGCGTGTCGCCCCGGCCCGGGATCCGGCAGGGCGGGAGGAAGGCGCACCCCTCACTCGAGAAAGCGCGCTTCCGCGTGGAACGGGGCAGGTCGCCGCGGCGCGGGGCAGCCTCCCTCCAACCCGCCTTCGCGCAGGCCCGATGCCCAGGGCCGGCGATGGCGAAAGCCGGCTGGCTGCGGCGGATGCCCTTCGATCCTGAACGCCATCCGCCGCCTGTCATTGTCTCTGCGACAGATTCGCGCTCCGGGACGTTCACGCCCGGCGGCGATCCGGTCTATCCGTCGACCCGCAGGATCTCCACCCCCGGTGGCGCGGTCAGCACCTCGCTGAAGGCGTGCATCCAGTCCTGCGCGGCCGTGTCGCCGCCGCGCTGGCGCAACTCCTCCAGCTGGTCGAGGCTGGTCAGTTCCACCTCGAATTGCAGGGCGGCGCCGCCCTGGCCGCGGGTGAGCGGCACCAGCAGCCGCGCCTTGTGGCCGGCTTCGTTCGCCGCCGCCACCTCGCGCCGGATGAAGTCGATCGCGCGCTGCCGGTTCATCGGCAGCACGTCATAGGAGAAGCGGGCGAGGTACATGGCGGATCACTCCTCCAGCGTGAAGCCGGCCTTCAGCGTGACCTGCGTGTGCTCGACCTTACCACCCTGGCCGACCGCGCCGCGGATCTGCGTCACCTCGAACCAGCGCAGGTGGCGCAGCGAGGCTCCGGCGCGGGAGATGGCGGTCTGGATCGCGGCATCGATCCCTTGAGGCGAGGAGCCGACCAGCTCGACCACCTTATAGACATGCTCCGGCATGGCGATGTCCTCCCCATTTCCTGGCAGCGCTGGTGAAGCGCCGTGGCGGCGGGCTGGTTTCCCGCCCGGCATCAAACCTGCCCTGCTGCTGCACCGCGGAAACGAAGGCGCCAGAGCCTTGTTGTGATGCGGCAGAGCAGAAGGGACTGAAGCGATGGATGCGCGAACCGAGATCGCACAACCGAAGGTCATGCGGCGCTCGCGCATCCGGGAAGGCCTGCCCTTCCCGCTGGGCGCGACCTGGGACGGGCTTGGGGTCAACTTCGCCCTGTTCTCCGCCCATGCCACCAAGGTCGAGCTCTGCCTCTTCGACGATGCCGGGGAGCGGGAGCTGGAGAGGCTGGAACTGCCGGAGTTCACCGACGAGGTCTGGCACGGCTACCTGCCGGATGCGCGGCCCGGCACGATCTATGCCTACCGTGTGCACGGCCCCTACGAGCCCGAGGCCGGGCACCGCTTCAATCCCAACAAGTTGCTGCTCGACCCCTATGCCCGCGCCATCGTCGGCGACCTGCAATGGGGGCCGGAGGTCTTCGGCTATGTGCTGGAGAGCGGCGACGACCTGACCTTCGACGAGCGCGACAGCGCCGCCCTGATGCCGAAATGCCGCGTCATCGACCCGGCCTTCACCTGGGGGCGGGAGCGCAGCCCGGCCGTCCCCTGGGAGCGCACCATCTTCTACGAGACCCATGTGAAGGGCTTCACCAAGCTTCGCCCCGACCTGCCGGAGGAGATGCGCGGCACCTATGACGGCCTCGCCTCGCCCGAGGTGCTGGCCTATCTCCGCGGCCTCGGCGTCACCTCGATCGAACTGCTGCCGATCCACACCTTCGTCAATGACAGCCTGCTGCTGGACAAGGGGCTGACCAACTACTGGGGCTACAACACCATCAGCTTCTTCGCGCCCGCCCGGCGCTACGCCCGCAACCCGGCTTTCGCCTTCTCCGAGTTCAAGGAGATGGTGGCGCGGCTGCACGATGCCGGGCTCGAGGTCATCCTCGACGTGGTCTACAACCACACGGCGGAGGGGAATGAGCGCGGCCCGACGCTGTCCTTCAAGGGCATCGACAATGCCAGCTATTACCGGCTGATGCCGCACGAGCCGCGCTACTACATCAACGACACCGGCACCGGGAACACCTTCAACCTCTCGCATCCGCGGGTGCTGCAGCTGGTGACCGATAGCCTGCGCTACTGGGCGACCGAGATGCGGGTGGATGGTTTCCGCTTCGACCTCGCCACCATCCTCGGCCGGGAGCATTACGGTTTCGACGAGGGCGGTGGCTTCCTGGACTCCTGCCGGCAGGACCCGGTGCTGAGCCGCGCGAAGCTGATCGCCGAACCCTGGGATTGTGGCCCGGGCGGCTATCAGGTGGGTGGTTTCCCGCCGGGCTGGGCGGAATGGAACGACCGCTTCCGCGACACCGTCCGCGCCTTCTGGAAAGGCGACGAGGGGATGGCGGCGGAACTCGCCGCGCGCCTCACCGCCTCGGGCGACAAATTCGACCGCCGCGGCCGCAAGCCCTGGGCGAGCGTGAATTTCGTCACGGCGCATGACGGCTTCACGCTCAACGACCTCGTCTCCTACAACGACAAGCACAACGAGGCGAATGGCGAGGACAACCGCGACGGCCATTCCCACAACCTCTCCTGGAATCACGGCGCCGAGGGGCCGACCGAGGATCCCGAGATCCTCGCGCTGCGGGAGCGCCAGAAGCGCAACCTGCTGGCGACGCTGCTGCTGGCCCAGGGCACGCCGATGGTGCTGGCCGGCGACGAGTTCGGCCGCACGCAGAAGGGCAACAACAACACCTACTGCCAGGACAACGAGCTGAACTGGGTGGACTGGGCCGGGATCGACCAGGCCGGCCGCGACCTTGCCGCCTTCACGCGCAAGCTGATCGCCCTGCGGCAGGGTTTCGCGGTGCTGCGCCGCGCCCGCTTCCTCTCCGGCGCGCATGACGAGGGAGCGGGGGTGAAGGACGCCACCTGGCTCACGCCCGATGCGACCGAGATGGACCCCGAGCACTGGGGTGACACGAACACCCGTTGCTTCGGCCTGCTGCTGGATGGCCGTGCCCAGGCCACCGGCATCCGCCGTCCCGCTTCGGACGCCACGCTGCTGCTGGTGCTGAACGCGCATCACGACGTGGTGGAATTCTCCCTGCCGGAGCCCCCGGCAGGGCAGCGCTGGCTGCTGCTGGTGGATACCAACCGACCGGAGATCGAGGAGCCGGAGCCCTTCGAATTCGGCCATCCCTACCTAGTCACCGGCCGCTCCCTGCTCCTCTTCGTCCTGCGGCCGGAGCGGGGCGGCGGCGCCATCTTGGCCGCGGCGCGGGCGGCGCTGCTGGCCGGTACCTCCCCGCCGCCGCTGCCGAGCGGGGAAGGGTAGGGCAGACCGCGGACGGGCGCGAACGGGCACCCCGCCGACTGTGCGGAGCGCCGTCGGCGGAGACCCTGTCGCCCCGCAGCCCGCGGTCGCGGGACGGCGCCGCCCGGCGATGGTCCGCGGGAACCCTGAGCCGGTCCGGCGGTTGCCGCCGGGCCGCGCAGGAGTTCACGGTGCCCCGTTCCTTCTCAATCGCCGCTGTCGTCTCGTGACCCTCGACCAGATCTTCGCCTTCTCCATCCTCGCCGGCACGCTCGGCCTCTTCGTCTGGGGCCGCATTCCCTATGATGTCGTGGCCATGCTGGCGCTGCTCGCCGGCCTCGTCACCGGAATCGTCCCGGCGAAGGAGGCCTTCGCGGGCTTCGGGGACGACATCGTCGTCATCGTCGCCGGCGCCCTCGTCGTCAGCGCCGCGGTCGCGCGCTCCGGCGCGGTCGAGAGCGCCATGCGGCCGCTGCTGCCGCGCCTGACCTCCGCCAATACCCAGGTGCCGGTGCTGGTGGCGGCGGTGATGGTCGCCTCCGTCTTCACCAAGAATATCGGCGCGCTCGCGCTCTTCATGCCGGTCGCGCTGCAGATGGCGCGGCGGACCGGCACGCCGCCCTCGGCGCTGCTGATGCCGATGGCCTTCGCCTCCTTGCTCGGCGGCCTCGTCACCCTCATCGGCACCTCGCCCAACATCATCGTGGCACGAGTGCGGGAGGAGGTGCTGGGCCAGCCCTTCGGCATGTTCGACTATGCCCCGGTCGGCATCGCGGTCTCCCTTGCTGGCCTCGTCTTCCTCACCTTCGGCTGGCGGCTGCTGCCGCGCGGCCGGCGGGCGCAGGCCTCGCTGCAATCCGCCATTGCCCTCGCGGATTATGCGACGGAGGCGGATGTGCCGCCGGAAAGCCCGGTGGCCGGGAAGGACATCGCGGCGCTGCAGGCGCTCTCCGATGGTGGGGTCACCGTTGCCGCCCTGCTGCGGGAGGGGGAGCGGCGGGATGCACCGGGCGACGACTGCCTGCTGCGCGCCGGGGACCGGCTGATCCTGGCCGGCGAGCCGGAGGCGCTGGAGGGGGTGGTGGCCCGTGCGAATCTTGTCCTGCACGCCGAGAAACATGCCCCCGACCCGACGCCGGAGCAGGAGCTGGCGGTGGTCGAGGGCGTGGTGACCGGGGAATCGCCCCTGGTCCGCGCGACGCCGGCCAGCGCGCGGCTGGCCGAGCGCTTCGGCGTCAGCCTGCTCGCGGTCAGCCGCCGCGGCGAGCGGATCGCGGAGCGACTGAACACGCTGCGGCTGCGCGCCGGCGATGTCATCATCCTCAAGGGCGAGGCCGATCGGCTGCCCGATGCCCTGGCCACGCTGCGCGTGCTGCCCCTGACCGAGCGCGAGATGCCGCTCGGCCGGAGCCGGCGGAGCCTCATCCCGGTGCTCGTGCTCGGCGTGGCGATGGCGGTTGTCGGGCTGAACCTGGTGCCCGTCGCGGTCGCCTTCTTCGCCGCCTCGGTCATTCTGCTGGTGGTCCGGGCGCTGTCGCCGGCGGAGGCCTACCAGGCGGTGGACTGGCCGGTGATCGTGCTGCTCGGCGCGCTGATCCCGGTCTCGGAGGCGGTGCGCAGCACGGGCGGGACGGACCTCATCGCCGGCTGGCTTTCCGGCGCGGTGGAGGGGCTGCCGGCGCTCGGCGCGCTCGGGCTGATCATGATCGTCGCCATGGCGGTCACGCCCTTCCTGAACAATGCCGCGACGGTGCTGATGATGGGGCCGATCGCGGCCAGCCTGGCGCAGCGGCTGGGGCTGAGCCCGGATCCCTTTCTGATGGCGGTCGCCGTCGGTGCCGCCTGCGACTTCCTCACGCCCATCGGGCACCAGTGCAACACGCTGGTGATGGGGCCGGGCGGGTACCGCTTCGGCGACTACTGGCGGCTCGGCTTGCCGCTTTCCATCCTCGTGCTGCTGGTCGGCGTGCCGATGATCGCCCTGGTCTGGCCGCTGGCGGCGGGGTGAGCGCCGCCAGACCCCCGGACATGCGCAATGACGCGCTCCTGGCGGATTGGCGGCCGGAACCGGACGGCAATCCGCCAGGAGCTAGGGGTTGCAGGCCAGCGTTGCGCTCCCGGGCGTTCACTCCCGTCCGCGATCCGCTCTACAGCGGATTGCGTTCAAGACTGAACGCCCATCCGCTGTAGACCGCTGTTTGTAGAGCAGATTCACGCTGCAGGGCGTTCACGCCCCTCCGCGATCTGCTCTAGATCGGGCTGCCCCGCCACTCGTCGCCGGCGGCCACGGGCTGCGGCGCCTTCGCCTCATGCGGCGCCGCGGCAGGCAGCCGCTCTGCGACCCGTATCCCCTCCGCCGCGGCGGCCCTCTCGCCCGGCATGGCGGTCGCGTTGCCGCCCGCCGGCTCCCGTCCCGTGATCAGCCGGGCCCCGCGCTGGAAGGTCAGATAGCTCCAGAGCCATTCGAAGGAGACGACGACGCGGCTGCGGAAGCCGATGAGGTACCAGACATGGGCGATGCCCCAGAACCACCAGCCGATCAGGCCGGTGAGCCGAATGCCGTCCAGCGCCACCACGGCGGAGCGGCGGCCGATGGTCGCCAGGTCGCCATGGTGGCGGTAGGTGAAGGGCACCGTCTCCTCGGGGGCGGCCGAGCCGGCCGCGCGCGCGGCCAGCAGCCGCCCGACATGCCGGCCCATCTGCTTCGCGGCCGGCGCATTGCCCGGCACCGGCCGCCCCTTGGCATCGGTCACGGCAGCCAGGTCACCGACCACGAAGATCTCCGGATGTCCGGGCACGGAGAGGTCCGGCGCCACCTTCACCCGCCCCGCCCGGTCGCGCTCGGCGCCGATCCAGCCGCCGGTGGGGGAGGCCACGACGCCCGCCGCCCAGACGATGGTACTGGCGGCGATCCGCTCCTCCCCGCATTGCACGCCGGTCGCCTCGCACTCCGTCACCCGCGTGCCGGTCAGCACCTGCACGCCCATCCGCTCCAGCGAGCGGTGGGCGACGCGGCCGAGCTCCTCGGGGAAGGTCGGCAGGATGCGCGGCCCGGCCTCGATCAGCACGATGCGCGCCTGGGAGGGATCGATGCGGCGGAACTCCCGCGCCAGGGCGTGGCGCGCCAGCTCCACCATGGCGCCGGCCAGTTCCACGCCGGTCGGGCCGCCGCCGACCACGACGAAGGTCAGCAGGCGCCGCCGCTCGGCCTCATCCGCGGTGATCTCCGCCCGCTCGAAGGCCAGCAGCAGGCGCCGGCGGATGTCGGTCGCGTCCTCGATCTGCTTGAGGCCGGGCGCGACCGGCGCCCAGTCGTCGCGGCCGAAATAGGAATGCGTCGCGCCGGTGGCGAGCACCAGCGCGTCATAGGGCAGCGCCAGCTCGCCCGCATGGACGATGCGGGCGGCGGTGTCGATGCCCGTCACCTCCGCCATCACCACCTGCACGTTGCGCTGGCGGCGGAAGATGCTGCGGATCGGCCAGGCGATGTCGCCGGGCGAGAGCGCCGCCGTCGCCACCTGATAGAGCAGCGGCTGGAAGAGGTGGTGGTTGTGCCGGTCCAGCAGGGTGATGTCGGCCTCCGCGCGGGCCAGGGCCCGCGCGGCTTCCAGCCCGCCGAAGCCGGCGCCGAGGATGACGACTCGGGGGCGCGGCCTGGCAGGCTGGGGCGTGGTCATGCCCGGTCCTTGCCCGCGGCCTTGGGTCCTGCATCGCCCTCGGCAGCCTGGCCGGTGCGCTGACGGGCCAGCAGCTTCTCTGCCTCCGCCTCGGGGTTTGCGGCCGGCTTACCGCCTTCCGGGTGGAAGGGCTTCTCGCCGGTGCCCCAGGGCTGCGGCGCATCCTCCGGCGGCAGGGCGTGGCGGTCGCCGGGGCCGGCGGCATTCGGGCCCTGCTGCGTCGGCCCGCCCTTGCGCGTGCCGCCCATCATCGGCCGCCCCGTTTCACGGAGCCGGTCGGCGCACCGCCGGTCGCGCCGCCGCCGGTGCCGATACTGCCGAGGCCCGCGCCCGGCCCGCCGCCCGGCAGCGTGCCGCCGCGCTGCACGCCGGAGGCGATGCCATGCGCCCCGGTGGGCGCCCCGGTGGCCGGCTTGCTGCCCGCACCGACCTGCTCCGGCGGCGGATCCTTCTGCGTGGCCGGCTTGTCGTCATGCTCCTCAGCCATTGGCCTGCTCCTCATGCCGATGCATCCGCGCCGGATGCGCCCGGTCACCGTCGAACGTCCCCGATCCAGCAGGGATGCGAGGGCGGGCGGAATGGCCACCCCGTTCGGGCAGCGCCACGCGCACCTTCGCGCGCGCAGACGCGGCATCGCAGGGACAGGGACCGGGTCGGGTACTCGCCCGGCCCTGCGCAGGCCTCAGCCCGGCCGTGCCGCGCTGTCGCTCCGGCGCGCCGCCGCTTCGCATGCCGTGGCGAGGGCGCGGCGCAACTCCTCCAGCGAATAGGGCTTGCGCAGCAGCGGCAGGCCGGCGGCGGCGACCCGCGCCGGCGCGCCGCCATAGCCGCTGTAGAGCAGCACCGGCAGGGCAGGGTGCTCCGCCACCAGGCGCTGCGCGAGGTCCAGCCCGTCCTGGCCGCCGGTCATGATGACATCGGTCAGCACGAGGTCCACCCGCAGCCCATCGGCCAGCGCCCGCAGCGCCGCCGGCCCGCTCGCCACGCGCGATACGGTATGGCCGAGGTGGCGGAGCGTCTCCGCCGTCAGCTCCGCCACCGCATCGTCATCCTCCACCAGCAGCAGCCGCAGCGGCGCGCTCTCCGGCGTGGCGGAGGCCGGCTCGGGCGCCCGGGCCTCGGGCCCCACCGTCGGCGCCGCCCGCGGCAGCAGGAGCGTGACGGTGGCGCCTTCGCCCGGCCGGCTGCTGACCCGCGCGGTGCCGCCGCTCTGCCGGGCGAAGCCATAGACCTGCGCGAGGCCGAGGCCGGTACCCTGGCCGACATCCTTGGTCGAGAAGAAGGGTTCGAAGGCCCGCGCCAGTACCTCCGGGCCCATCCCCGTGCCGGTATCCTGCACCGAGAGGCGGATGAAGGAGCCGCCGAGCTGGTCCGGGTCGGTCAGCGCGTCCAACTCGACATTCTCGGCCGAGAGCCGCAGCCGGCCGCCATGCGGCATGGCGTCGCGCGCATTCACGCCGAGATTCAGCACGGCCAGTTCCAGCTCCCCGGGATCCACCCGGGCCCACCAGAGATCGTCCGGCACGCAGATCTCGATGGCGATGTCGCCACGCAGCGCGCGGGAGAGCAGTTCCCGCATGTCCTCCAGCCAGGCCCGCACGTCCAGCGGTTCCGGCCGCAGGGCCTGGCGGCGGGCGAAGCTCAGCAGCCGGCGCGTCAGGTCGGCGCCGCGGTGCGCCGCCTGGTCCATGGCATCC
Source organism: Roseicella aerolata (assembly GCF_020523605.1). GTDB lineage: Bacteria > Pseudomonadota > Alphaproteobacteria > Acetobacterales > Acetobacteraceae > Paracraurococcus > Paracraurococcus aerolatus. The sequence continues at coordinate 186,371 of NZ_JAJAQI010000004.1, forward strand.
AGCAGCCGGTCGCGCCGCGCCGGATCCGCGCCGCGCCTCAGCAGGCCGACGCCATTGGTGATGACCGAGAGCAGGTTGTTGAAGTCATGCGCCACGCCGCCGGTGAGTTGGCCCAGCGCCTCCAGCTTCAGGGTCTGGAACAGGCGGGCCTGCGCCGCCTCGCGCGCCTTCGCCTCCTGCTCCACTTCGCGTCGCAGGCCGGCATTCACCTCGGCGATCGCCAGCTCGGCCTGCTTGCGTTCGGTGATGTCGATGTTGAGGCCGATCAGCCGCGCCGGGTCGCCCCTCTCGTCGCAGAACAGCCGGCCGCGCCCCGCCAGCCAGCGCTCGCCGCGCTGCGGGTGGCGGATGCGGTACTCCACCCGGAAGTCCGGGTCCCGGCGGCGGAGGCAGTCCTGCAGGGCGGCTTCCGTCGCGGCCCGGTCCTCCGGCGCCACCGAGGCGACCCAGGCCCCGTAGCTCGGCACCACACGATCGGGATCGAGGCCGTAGAGCTCGAAATACTCCCGCGACCAGCTGAGATGGCCGCCCTTGATGTCCCAGTCCCAGGTGCCGGCACCGGCATAGCGCTGGGCAAGGCGCAGCCGCTCCTCGCTGTCGCGCAGCCGCTGGTTCAGCGTGGCCAGTTCGGCCGTGCGGGCGGCCACGCGCTCCTCGAGCGCGGCATTGGCATGGGAGAGCGCGGCATTGCTCTCCTCCAGCTCCTGGGCGAGGACCTGCAGCTCCTCGATGGCGACGCGCAGTTCCTGCCCGGTCGCGTCGTGTTGCGTCTTCTCCTTCAAGGCGGAGTGGTGGTTGGGCAGTGGCGCGTCGCGCGCGGCCGTCCTCTCGGCCTCGGCCTGCCGGGGCTGGTCCTCGGCTTCCCGCAGCTGGAGGGTGCGCCGCGCCAGCTCGGCCCGCAGCGCATTGCGCTCGGCGACGAGGGCGGCCGCTTCTTCCTGCGCATCCTCTATGGCGGCGCGCAACTGCTCCAATTCGTCCTCGATCCGTGCGTGGTCCGGCATCACCATCCTGGCCGGCCCTTCATCACGCATGGTGCCGGTTCCTGTGCCTGATCAGGCTTTGCATGAAATCAGCACGTCAACGGGGAATACCGGCGCGCGTTTGGTGTGGCTCCGATACATCCGGCTTCTTCGCCGACCCAGGCCGTGGGCAGCGCCGCGGCACCGCTGCGGCGGGGGAGGCAAGGCGGGCCGCGACATCGTCGTGCCAGGGGCCTCGGGCGGTGGCGGTGCTGGTGACGCAGCGGTCGCGCCGACCGTGCGCAATGCCCGGCCCGTCATCCTGTCCCGCGCCGAGGCGCTGCCGGCGGACCATGCCGGGGATGGTGGCCGCATCCAACATGGTTGCATCTGCATCGCCCGATCGGATGATCAGATATTTGTGAGTCGTTGCCATCAGCACTGCATCGGGTTGCGTGGCGTGCAGGAGGACTGGGCCGGCCAACGGCCCGCCTCTCCGCCGGCGCGGCCTTCAGGCCGCCGCCGTGGCGATGAGGGCCTGCGGCATCGGCGTGGTGCCCGGAGCCGGCGGATGCTGTCCGGCCGGACAGGCCGCGCAATGCGCGCCGCGCGGATATCGGGGCCGCGGGCGGATCAGCATCCGGCATCCGGGCCGAGGAGGCCGCTGCCTGCGACCAGGGCGCATCCTGTCCCGGACCAGCCTCGGGAGGGAGGCGAATCGGGAGTGGCCTCGACCGCGTGCCGCGGGCATGGCACCTCCCGCCGGATGCGCGCGACCCTGCATCCCCGGCTGCTGAACGGACGGCAAGGCGATCCGGGCGTCTATCTGGAGGCGCTGCACCACGCCGAGGCCCTGCTGCTGGATTGCGGGGACCTCTCGGCGCTCGGGCCGCGGCACCTGCTGCGGGTCGGGGTGGTCGCGGTCTCCCACGCCCATATGGACCATTGGGCCGGGTTCGACCGGTTGCTCCGCCTGCTGATCGGGCGGGAGAAGCGGCTGCAGGTGGTGGGGCCCTCGGGCTTCGCCGAACGGCTGTATCACCGGCTGCAGGCCTATACCTGGAACCTGGTGGACCGCATCCCGGCCGAACTCGCCTTCGAAGTGACGGAGGTCACCGAGGGTGCGGCCTGGCCGCGCGCCCGCTTCCGTCTGCAGGACGGCTTCCGGCCGGAGGAACTGGCGCCCGTGCCGGCGGCGCCGGACGGCACGGTGCTGCGCCAGGGGCCGCTCCGGCTGCGGGCGGCGGTGCTGGACCATGGCACGCCCTGCCTCGGCTTCGCGGTGGAGGAGGCGATGCATGTGAATGTCTGGCGCACCCGGCTGGAGGCGCGCGGGCTGCCGACCGGGCCCTGGCTGGCGGCGCTGAAGGCGGCGGTGGCGGCGGGCGCGCCGGAGGAGACGCCGATCACGATCGAGATCCGCGGTGCCGCGCCGGCGACCCATCCGCTCGGCGCGCTGCGCGACCTGGTGGAGGTCACGCCGGGCCAGCGCCTGGCCTATCTGACGGATTTCGCCGACACGCCGGCGAACCGCGCTGCCGCCATTGCGCTCGCCCGCGAGGCCGACATCCTGTTCATCGAGGCGCCCTTCGCCGTCGGGGATGCGGCGCATGCCTTCGACCGGCGGCACCTGACGACGCGGGCGGCGGGCGAGATCGCGCGCGCGGCGGGCGCGCGGCGGATCGAGCCCTTCCACTTCTCCCCGCGCTACGAGGATGCCGAGGCGCGGCTGCTGGCCGAGGTTCATGCCGCGGCCGGCCGCCCGCCGCCCTGACCGCCTGGCGTTGACAGCGCCGCCGCGCGCGCAGCAGCCTTCCCCTGTCCAGGAAAGCCGGCTGTCCCACGCAGGACAGGCCGCATAACGGATCATCGGGGGAGGACCACATGCACCTGCCACGCCGAAGCCTGCTGCGAGCCGCCGGCGCGGGCGCCGCAGCGCTGTCCCTGCCGCCGGAGGCGCGCGCCGCGCTGCCGCAGGGCCTGGTCCGCATCCTGGTCGGCTTCCCGCCGGGCGGCGGCACCGATGTGATGGGCCGCGTCATCGCCGAGACCCTGCGCAAGCGTGGCCACCTGAAGAACGTCGTCATCGAGAACCGCGCCGGCGCCAGCGGGACGCTGGCCTGCGAGGCGTTGAAATACGCGGTGCCGGACGGCACCACGCTGCTCTTCGCGCCCAGCGCCTCCACCGTGCAGCCGATGCTGACCTTCCGCCGCCTGCCCTTCGACCCGCGCACGGATTTCGCGCCCGTCACCATGACCGGCACGGTGCAGACCTGCTTCGTGCTGGCGCCGCACCTGCCGGTGAAGACCTTCCAGGACTACGTCGCCTGGGTGAAGGCGGACCAGCGGCGCGGCAGCTTCGCCAGCACCGCGCTCGGCTCCTCCACGCATTTCTTCGGCCTGCAACTGGGCGAGGCCTTCGGGATCGAGCTGGAGCCGGTGGGCTACCGGGGCGCGGCGCCGGTGATCTCGGACCTCGCGGCCGGACATATCCCGGCGGGCTGCGGCGGCGTCTCGGATTTCCTGACCCACCACAAGGACGGCAAGCTGCGCATCGTCATCACCTCGGGCCCGAGGCGCGGCGTGACCACGCCGGATGTGCCGACCATCGCCGATCTCGGCCATCCGGACCGGGCGAGCTTCGGCTTCTACGGCTTCTACGCGCCCGCCGGCACGCCGGCGCCGGTCATCGCCGCGCTGAACGCGGAACTGGCGGCGGCGACGATGGAGCCAGAGGTGAAGGCGCAACTGCTGGCGATCGGGCTGGAGCCGGAGGTCTCGACCGCGGCGGCCCTCGGGACGATCCTGGCGCAGGATATCGAGCGCTGGCGGCCGGTGGTGGAGAAGAGCGGCTTCAAGGTGGATTGAGCCAGCTGTGGGGCCGCCCGTGTGGTGGCGGGACGGCCCCGTACAGGACGCTACCGCCAGGGCTCGACCAGCACCTTCGCATGCTGTTCGGGGTTCGCCAGGTCGGTGAAGGCCTGGCCGACGCCCTCGAGGCCGACGCGGCCGGTGATCAGGGGCGCGACATCAATCCGGCCAGCGCCGATATGGCCGAGGGTTGCGGCGAATTCCTCGGCCGTGTAGCCCAGGACGAACTGTACGTTGAGCTGCTTGACGATGCCGAAGAAGGGCTCGAAGCGGTCGGGTTCCATGCAGACGCCGACGATGACGATGCGGGCGCCGGGCGGCGCGCCCACGAACATCTCCTGCATCACGCCGGGCATGCCCACGCATTCGAACAGCACCGCCGGGCGCCGCTTCGGCGAGAGGCCGAGGAGCTGGGCATAGCGGCTGCCATCATAGCCGGCGGGGGTGATGGCCTGTTCCAGCGCCGCATAGGGCGAGCCGGCGGCGGGATCGAGCACGATATCGGCCCCCATGCGCTGCGCCAGCGCCCGCCGCGCCGGGGAGAAATCCGCGGCGATCACCGGCGCGATGCCCTTCAGCTTCAGCGCCGCGATCACCGCGAGGCCGATCGGCCCGCAGCCGATGACGAGCGCGGCATCCTCCGGCGTCGTGCGGGCGAACTCCACGGCATGAACGCCGACCGCGATCGGCTCGACCAGCGCAGCATGGTCCGGGTTCATGCCCTCCGGCAGCGGCAGCAGCATGCGCTCGGCGAGCGGCATGTACTCGGCGAAGCCGCCGGGGACATCCGGGTTGTAGCCGACGCCCAGCACCTGGTTGCCCGCGATGGTCAGCGGCATGGAGGTGACGAGGGTGCCGGGCCGGAAGCGGCCCTCGGTCCCCGGGCCGTTCTCCATCACCTCGCCCACGAATTCATGGCCGAAGACGACCGGGCGTTCCTTTACCATCTGGAAGCGGCCGCCCGAGCGCTTCGCCACATCGACGAAGGCGTCGGTGTACTTGGCGGCGTGCAGGTCGGAGCCGCAGATGCCGCAGGCACGGGTGCGGACCAGCACCTGGCCCTCGGCCAGGACGGGGTCGGGGATGGGGGCGACGGTGAACTCGCCCTGATGGAAGATGGCGGCGCGCATGCTGGTCTCCTCCCGTTTTGCGGCAGCCTAGACCAGATCGCGGACGGGCGTGAACGCCCGGGAGCGTGAATCTGCTCTACAATCAATGGCCTACAGCGGATTGACGTTCAATTCTGAACCCAATCCGCTGTAGGCCGGGACCGGCACGGGCGCCAACGGGGCAGGGGGCGGTGAGTGCGGCTTGCGCCGCGTCCGGCGCGTGCCCAGCTTGCGGCCTCCCTTGTGGAAGGAGCGCGCGATGGGCGCGGAGGAAGCGGAGAGGCTGCGCGGCGAGGTCATTGCGCTCGAAACGGCGCTGGCCGCGGCCTTCGGCGAGATCGCCGTGCTGCGCGCCGCGGTCACGGGGGGCGGCACCGCGGCGGCGCTGCGCGCCATGGAGGAGATGGCGGCGCAGCTCGAAGGCACTGTCCTGCGCGGCGTGGTCGGGGCCGAGCAGGTGGGGCGGGAGGCTGCGGCAGCGGGTTTCGAGCAGCGGATGGAGCTGATCATCCATGCCTTGCGGAACGCGATCGCCTTCCGTGGCGTGTAGCCGCCGGCCGGGAGAGACGGCCGCCACCGGGCCTGGCGGCTGGCGCATCACATCTGCTGGACACCCGGCCGGGCCACCGGCCGGGTGTCCTGGACCGGGCGGTTCAGCGCGTCGGGCAACCCATTTCGCTGCCCGCCGATGATCCCTTCGCTCCGGTTGCCGGCCACACCGGCACTGCAACCCGCCCGTTGCGACAGGGAAGGGGCTCGGCCGGGCGCTCAGGCCACCTTCGGCCGGAAGGCGGCGCAGGCGGCCGGGTCGGTCTCCAGCCGCGGCCCGCCGATGAGGTCGATGCAATAGGGGATGGCGGGGAAGACCGCGTCCAGGCACTCGGCGATGGCGGAG
>NZ_JAJAQI010000005.1 GCF_020523605.1 Roseicella aerolata
CCCGCCGTGATCGCCCCCAGATAGGCCGCGAACCGCGCCTCGCCCGTCCTCGGCCGCCTTGTCTGCCTCTCTACCATCCCCCACATATAGGAAGACCGGAAAGCTTTGACACAGTAAGACTAGGCCTTTGTTCGACTGAGCAAATTACGCCTCCCGGTGACGCGGCCCGTTCGGCGTTTGCTCTATTGGCGGGCCTGCCCTGGACACCAAACTGTCCCGGAAGGCGGCGCGAGGCCAGGAAAAGCCCGGTTGCCCGTCGGGGCGCGGCCACCCGATCAGCGCGGTCCGCCGGCGTCCCGGCAACCGGGCTGCTCCGGTCAGGCCGCCGCCTGCCGCAACCACTCCGCCCAGGCCAGCGCCTTCGCATCCTCACCGAAGGCACCCACGATCTGCACGCCGAGCGGCAGGCCCTTCGGCCCGGGGCCGACCGGCACCGTCACGCAGGGCACGTGCAGCAGCGTCCAGAGCGAGTTGAAGGCCGGGTCGCCGGTCCAGCCCAGGCCCTCCGGCGCCTCGCCCGGTGCGCTCGGCGTCAGGATGGCGTCATAGCCGGCGATCACCTCGGCGAAGGCCGCGCGCGCCGCGGCGAAGGCGGCCCGGCCGGCCGCGACGCCCGCCGCGCCATGCGCCCGGCCCTTCGCCATGTTCTCCCGCAGCACCGGGGAGAGCAGCGCCATCGCATGATCCAGTTCCCAGGTCAGCGCCTCGGCGCTCTCGCCATTCATCACCACCGGGTGCGCGGCGAGGCCGGCGATGACGGCGGGCGGCAGCGTCACCGCTTCCACGCTGGCGCCTGCCTTCGCCGCGGCGGCCGCCACGCGCTCGATCATGGCATGGGTCTCGGGCCCCGCCTGGTCGGCGGTCGGGCCCCAGCAGAGGCCAAGCTTCGGCGCGCGCGGGGCCTTTGCCTCGGGCGTGCCGAAATTGCCGCCTGTCAGCCCGGCCATGACCAGGGCCGCATCGCCCACGGTGCGGGTGATGACGCCAATGGTGTCGAGCGATTCGCTCATCACCTTCATCCCCGCGCGATGCAGCGTGCCGAAGGAAGGCTTGAAGCCGACCGCGCCGCAGAAGGCGGCGGGGCGGATGATGCTGCCCGCGGTCTGGGTGCCGAAGCCGGCATGGAAGAAGCCTGCCGCCGCCCCGGCCGCCGAGCCGGAGGAACTGCCGCCCGGCGTATGCGCGGGGTTGGCGGGGTTGGCGGTCGGGCCGGGATGGCGCGTGGCGAATTCCGTCGTCACCGTCTTGCCGAGGACAATCGCCCCGGCTCGCCGGCCGAGCGCCACGCAGGCGGAATCCGCGCGCGGCCGGTGACCCGCCCAGATGGGAGAGCCGTATTGCGAAGGCTGGTCGGCGGTATCCAGCACATCCTTCACGCCCAAGGCGAGACCATGCAGCGGCCCCGATGGCCGCCCGGCGGCGCGCGCGGCGTCGAGCGCCGCCGCCCGGCGCCGGGCCAGCGCCGGGTCCAGCCAGGCGAAGGCGCGGATGCTTGGCTCCCGCGCCGCGATGCGGTCCAGCAGCGCCTCGGTCAGCGCGGCGGCGGTCAGGCTGCCGTCGCGGAGGCGCCGCACGGCCTCGGTGGCGGGGAGATCGGCGAGATCGGTCATGGTCGGGGTCCCGGCAGGTGGCGGAATCGCGGCCCCGAGTTGAGCGCGGATGCCGGGTTTGAACAAATTTCCCCGCACGGCGCAGCGCAGGAGGCGGTCGGGCGCCCCGGAGGGCGGGAGGGGCCAGCCAGAGCCGGGCCAGGCTCAGACCCGTATCCGCCCGACCAGTTCGATGCCCGGCCCTGACTTTGCCAGCACCACCCCCTCCCCGCTTCCCGGCACCACCCCGGTCAGCCCAGTGATGTTCACCTGGTGCGTCACCACCACCAGCGCCCCCGGCCCCCGCCAGCCCAGCAGGATGTGCCGCGCCGCTTCCGTCCGCGCCGTCTCCTCGACACGCGCCTCGAAGAAGCTGTCGAAGGCCGGCTCCACCCTGGCCTGACCAGGGAAGGCCAATTCCGCGGTTTCCACGCAGCGGCACCAGGCCGAGGTCAGCACGCCCCCGACGCGCAGGCCCCGTGCCCGGAAAGCCTCGCCCAGCCGGCGGGCCTGCGCCCGCCCCGCCGCATCCAGGTTCCGCTGCGTTGCGCAATCGCCGAGGCGCATTCCGGGCGGATCACCCACCCCCGGCGCATAGGCATGGCGGAAGAGCCCGACGCCGCCCTCGGCCAGCGCGGCCCAGGCCGCCGCTTCGCCCTCCGCCGCGCCAGCGACGGGCAGCAGCAGCCAGCCGCCGAGCGCCAGCGTCTCCCGCCGCCCGGGCCGAGGCTCAGCGCGCCAGGTCACCGGCGCAGCGCCGGCTGGCAGGGAAGGCGGCGATATCGGTCACCCTCCACGGCCTGCGCCCGCCAACTGCGCCCCGCGGGCGCGGGCAGCGAAAGCAGGCGGAGCGGGCGTGCGGCGGCAGGCATCATGGCGTGGCTTTCCAGGCCTTGCAGGCGGCCGCGCCGGGCGCTCACGCCTGCCCTGATGCCCTGCATGTATCGCGGCGGGTCAGGGCGGCAAGGGGCCGGCCGGAACGGCCGGGCTCCTCCCGCCCGCGCCATCGCCGGGCCTCACCCCGCGCCCGACAGCACCCGTGCCGCCGGCACGCGGATCTCGCAGGCCAAGCCCGCGCTTTCCCAGCGGCATTCCAGGGTGCCGCCGAGCTGCCGCTCGATCGTTGTCTCCAGCAGGCGGGAGCCGAAGCCGCGCCGTGCCGGCGGCCCTGCCACCGGCGGCCCGCCCCGCTCCGTCCAGCGCAGCACCACTCCGCCCGCGACCGGCTCGAGGCTCCAGGCCACCTCCAGCCACCCCTCGGTGGCGGAAAGCGCGCCATGCTTGGTCGCATTGGTCGCAAGCTCATGCACCACCATCGCCAGCGGCTGCACCGCATGCGGCGCGAGGGTGATCGCCGCGCCCTCGAGCCGGGCGCGCGGGTTGGCGGCCAGGGCCGCCTCCGCCGGATCCTTCGCCTTCCGCAGGAAGGGCGCCAGCTCCGCCTCGATGATGGCGCCGAGATCGGCCGCCTCCCAGCGCTGCCGGGCCAGCAGCGCATGGGCCCGCGCCAGGGCGGCGATGCGGCCCTCGATGGCGGCCGCATAGGCCGCCGGGTCGTCCTTCGGCGTCAGCCGCAGCGCGGCCTGCACCACCGCCAGGGCATTCTTGGCGCGATGGTCGACCTCCCGCGCCAGCAGCGTCCGCACCTCCTCGGCGCTGCGGCGCGCGGTGACGTCCTGCGCCACGCCGGCCACGCGCCAGGGCGGCCCCGGCCGGCCGTCGCCCGGCGGCCGCAGCGCGCCGCGGAGCTGCAGCCAGCGCAGCCCCCCCTCGGGCAACAGCACGCGGTATTCCTGCTCGAAGGGTCCGCCCTGCGCCGCCAGCCGCTCCAGGGTCGCTGCCATCGCGGCCCGGTCATCCGGATGCACCACCGTCAGCGCCGCCGCGGGGTCGAGCGGCCCGTCCGGTGGCAGGCCATGCAGCGCGCGCAGCGCTGCGCCCAGCGCCGGGCCATGGCCTTCCGCTCCCCCGCCAGGTCCGAATTCGAAGGCGACCACCCCGGCCGCTTCCTGCGCCCGCCTCAGCCTGGCCTCGGCGGCCAGCGCCGCCGCCGCGTCCTGCATCGCGGCCTCGGCCCGCGCGGCCGCCTCCTGCGCCAATCGGGCCTGCAGCCGCAGTTCCAGCTCATCCGTCGCCATGGCAGCCATGGTGCGAAGCCAGCGCCGCTGCGCGAGCGACACGCCCGCGGGGCGCGGGGTGAAGCAAAGCACGCTGACCGTGCCGATGCACTCGCCCGCGGGCGTCACGATCGGCGCGCCGGCGTAGAAGCGGAAATGCGGCTCCCCTGCAACCAGCGGGTTGTCCCGGAAGCGCGGATCCGCGCTGAGATCCTCGATCACCAGCGCGCCCTCCCGCCCGGCGGGCAGGATGGTGAAGTCGCAGAAGGCCTGCGCGCGCGGCACCTCCCTGACCTCGACGCCGATGCGCGCCTTGAACCATTGCCGCGTCTCGTCGATCAGGGAGACGAGGCCGATCGGCGTACCGAACAGGTCCCGCAGCAGCGCTGCGATCCGATCGAAGGCCGGCTCGGCCGGCGTGTCGAGGATGGCATAGCGCCGGAGCGCCAGGAGCCGCTGCGCCTCGCCATCCGTCTGTGCCGCCGTTTCGTCGGGGGCGACATCCCGGGGCCTGTGGCGGTTCATGGGCGTACATCCCCGGGTGAAAAGGTGAGTTGCAACGCTCCCAACCGGCGGAGGTGGCCCCGGCAGCAGCATTACCCGCCTTGCCCGCAGCGTGCCGCTCACGCCAAAGCGATGTGGGTCCGGCGCATAACTCCCGTGGGCGACCGGGGCGCGCGCGCAACTCCCCTTTCCCCACCCCCTCGCCGACCCCACACTCCCCCGATGCCCGGCCCCATTCGTGTCGCCCGCAGCCCCGCCGGCGCCCTCACCTATGTCATCCCCATCCCGCCCGAGCACCTGCCGCCGGTCCCGCCCGCGGAGCTCCTCTCCGCCTGGTCGCTCGCCCGCCGCGCTGCCGCGCTGGAGCTCTGGGGCCCGCCGCGCCTGCTCCGCTTCGCCCGCCCCGGCGGCGACTCGACCGAGCTCGCGATCGCTGATGCCGATGCCGGCTGCTGGGCGGAAGCGATCGACAATGAGGTCGGCCTCGGCACCCTGCCCGGCCTGGCTCTCTGCCTGCGCCTGCTGGCCCTTGTCGAAGTCCTGGCGCGGGTTCCCGCTCTCGCCCCGCTCTTCGACGTGACGCCGGACGGCATCGACCTGCACCCCGCCTTGCTCGAGGCTGCGGCCAGCATGCCGCTCGATGCGGTGGCGAGGTTCGACGAGGCGGGGCTCCGGAGGCTATTGTCGCAGCGGTTGCCGCCTGGCGCCGACCGGCGCCGTATTGCGTGAGATCCCATCCATGACCAGCCTGCTGCCTCGCCTGCCCCGCCCTGCCGCGCTTCTTGCAGCTCTGGTCCTGACCGGCCTGGCCGCCTGTGCACCGGAGGGGCGCGACCCGGCCATTTCCCCTGTCGCCGTCGGCCCCTCCCGCCCGGCGGTGCCCGCGGCGCCGGGCCAGACCTTCTCGGCGCCGGCGCCGAACCAGGCGGTGCGGGACCAGGCGGCGATCGCCGCCGCCTGCCGGCGCGACGCCGACCGCATCATCACCATGCGCGACCGCGGCCAGCTGATGCGGGAGGACGAGCGCGACTCGCGCATCGGTTCGGAAGCCAGCATCTTCGCCCGGCGGGCGGAGACGGACCGGCTGGGCCGGATCTTCGAGCGCGACCGGCTGGCCGAGCAGTGCGTACAGGAGAATACAAGGGCCGCGCCGCAGCGCTGAGCGTGAGCCACCCCCGGCAATCGGGGGGCCTTGCCCCCCGAGCCCCCCACCAGGGGTCAGGCGACCCTTGGACCGGCCAGGGTTAGCACCGTGGCATCTTTCGGGGCCCTGGGACGGGCACTGTCGCACCGTGATGCCCGGCTCTTCTTCTCGGCCTCCCTGACGGCCTGGACCGGTCTCTGGGTCCATCGCATCGCCGTCTCCTGGCTCGCCTGGGAGATGACGGGCAGCGCCTTCTGGGTCGGCATGGTCGCCTTCTGCGACCTGGCACCGGCGGTGGTCTTCAGCCCGATCGCGGGCGCGGTCGCGGATCGCATGGACCGCGTGAAGCTCACCATGTTCTCGCAGGCCGCCATTGCCGCCCAGGCCGCCATGGTCGCCGCCCTGCTCGCGGCTGGCCAGCTCAGCATCGGCATCCTGCTGGCGCTGGAGGTGCTCAGCGGCATCGCCGCCAGCTTCTCCCAGCCGGCACGGCAGAGCCTGATGCCCGGCCTCGTCCCTCGTGCCGACCTGCCGGCGGCCGTTGCCTGCAACTCGCTCTGCTTCAACGTCGCCCGCTTCATCGGCCCCGCCATCGCCGGGCCGCTCATCGCGGTCGGCGGCGTGGTGCCGGCCATCATGCTGAACGCCCTCGCCTATCTCATCGCCACCTTCACCATGCCGCTGCTGCGGGTGGAAGCCGCCCAGCGCCGTGGCCACGCGCCGGAAGCCAGCGTCTGGGCGGAGGCGATCGCCGGCTTCCGCTATGCCGGCCGCCATCCCGGCATCGGCCCGCTGCTGGGCTTCGCCGCCATCGCCGCCGTGCTGATGCGCGGCGTGCAGGAGATCCTGCCCCCCTTTGTTGAGCGCATCTTCCTCCGCGGCCCGGACGGCCTGGCGATGCTCACCGCCTGCATCGGCATCGGCGCCCTCTTCTCCGGCCTGTGGGTGGCGAACCGGGGCCGGGTGGAAGGGACGACGCGGCTGGCGATCGGCGCGGTCGGCGTGCAGGCCATTGCCACCATCGGCTTCGTCGCGACCGGCTGGTTCCCCTTCGCCCTGCTCTGCGCCGCGGTGATGGGCGGGGCCGGCTCGGTGCACGGCATCTCCACCCAGACCCTGGTGCAGAATGCCGCGGACCCGGCCATGCGCGGCCGGGTGCTGAGCCTCTGGGGCCTGATCACGCGCGCCTGCCCCGCGCTCGGCGCACTCGCGCTCGGTGCCTTGGGGGAGGTCTTCGGCCTGCGGCTCCCGACCATCCTGGCCATGCTGCTGGCGCTGCTGGTGCTCGGCTGGGGCCTGTACCGCCTGCCGGGGATGCGGCAGGTGCTGGAGGACCGCCGGGATCCGCCACCCTCCGCAAGGTGATGCCTCCACGGCTTGTGATGCGCGCAGGCGTTGTGCCGGCCGGCGCCGTGGTCATACCGGTCCCGCGCGCCTGACGGAGCCCCCATGCACGATACCGCCCATGAGCACGGCCGGCTGTTCTTCGAGCTGTACTGGCAGCCGGAATTCGCCGTGGTGGCGGAACTCGGCAGCTATGACGTGAACGGCAGCCTGCGCGACCACGCACCACGCGGCATCCGCTATGTGGGCTTCGACATGGAGGCCGGGCCGGGCGTCGATGTGGTGGTCGCCCCGGGCAAGCCGCTGCCCCTCCCGGATGGCAGCGTCGATGTCGCGGTCACCTCCTCGGCCTTCGAGCACGACATCGCCTTCTGGGACACCTTCCTGGAACTGATCCGCATCCTCCGCCCCGGCGGCCTGCTCTATGTCAATGCGCCGAGCAACCACACGGTCCACCGTTATCCGCTGGATTGCTGGCGCTTCTACCCGGATGCCAGCCAGGCACTGTGTGAGTGGGCGGCGCGCCGCGGCATTGACGTGACCCTGGCCGAGAGCTTCATCGGCAAGCAGGGTGGCGAAGGCTGGTGCGATTTCGTCGCCGTCTTCCGCAAGTCAGCGCCGACGCCGCTGCGCCGCCGCGGCCGCATCGCCGACCATGTGGCCGCGGTGAACATCCTGGACGGGTCCGAGGGCGCCCCTCCACGACGGGAGGCTGAGCGCGCCGAGACCGACGAGATGCTGGAGATCGCCGCGCTCCGCGCCGCGCTGGCCGAGCGCGATGCGGCGCTGGCAGCGGGCACGGCCCGACTCGCGGAGCAGCAGGCGGAGAATGCCGCCCTCACTGCCCGCCTCACCGCGCGCGAGCAGGATGTCGCGGCCTTCACCGCCCGCCTCGCCGCGCGGGACGGCGACCTCGCCGCGCTTGCCGCCCGGCTCGCCACGTTGGAGCAGGCGCTCGCCGCGCGCGAGGGCGAATGCGCCGGCCTTGCCGCCCGCTTGGCCGAGCGGGAGGGCGAGGCCGCCGGGCTGCGCGCCGCCCTCGCGGCGCGGGAGGAGACGGTCGGCCGGCTGCAGGCGGAGATCGCGGCCAGCGCCACTGCCCTGGAGGTGGCGGAGGGGCATCTGCGCAATGTCCTCGGCAGCCGCTCCTGGCGCATCACGGCGCCGCTCCGCGCGGTCATCACGCGCATGCGTCACTGAGCATCGCCGCGCGTCGCCGGCAGGCGGGCCCTTCGCTGGAGGGACGCAACCGGCGCCAACGGCATCATCGGGTGAATGCCGGCAGCCGGACGGTTCCTGGCCGGTCTGCGGAGGGGCGGCATCCGCCCGCAGGGGCTGCCCAGGACGCTCCGCGGCGGCTACGGTCCCGCGCCGGAGTCGAAGGATCTGGGATGCGATGCTGAAGGCCGGAATCGTGGGCATGGGCCGGTGGGGCCGCGTGCTGGTCGAGAGCGTGCAGCGCAGGAACGACGCCGGACTTCGCTTCGTCGCCGGCAGCACCGGCACGCCCGCCAAGGCGCGCGACTGGGCGGCCGAGCAGGGCATTCGCCTGCAGGAGAGCTACGAGGCGGTGCTGGCCGACCCGGAGGTGGAGGCGGTGGTGCTCGCCACGCCGCACAGGCAGCACGCCGCCCAGGTGATCGCGGCGGCGAAGCGCGGGAAGCATGTCTTCGTCGAGAAGCCCTTCGCCATGACCAAGGCGGATGCCGAGGCAGCGGTCGCCGCCGCGCGGGCGGCGGGCATCGTCCTCGCCCTCGGCCACAACCGCCGCTTCCTGCCGGCGACCGCCGAGATGAAGCGCCTGCTGGCCGAGGGCGCGCTTGGCACCGTGCTGCATGCCGAGGGGCATATCAGCGGCCCCGCCGCCGCCGGCTGGCGGGAGGGCATGTGGCGCGCCGACCGTGCCGAGAGCCCGCTCGGCGGGATGGGCGCCATGGGCATCCATATGGTGGACATGCTGATCAACCTGATGGGCCGCTTCGCCGAGGTGACGGTCCAGTCGCACCGCCGTGTCCTGCCGCATGTGGACGACACCACGGCGATGCTGGCCCGCTTCGCCTCGGGCGCGACCTGCGGCTTCGCCACCCTCTCCCTGGCGCCGCAGACCTGGCGCGTGGCGCTCTACGGGACCAAGGGATCGCTGGAGATGCGCGGGCAGCAGCAGCTGGTCTTCGTGCCCGTCCCCGGCGAGGGCGGCGAGGCCTGGACACGCGATTACCCGAAGGTGGATATCGAGGCCGCCGAGCTTTCGGCCTTCGCCGCCGCGGTCGCCGGCGGCCCGGCCTATCCCCTGCCGCTGGAGGAGGCGATCCATGGCGTCGCGGTGTTCGAGACCATGATCGGCGCCGCGGCCTCGGGCAGCAGCTACGCGGTGCCGTGATGCGGCGGCGCAGCCTCGCCTGCACGGCGGTGGCGCTGCTGCCGGGCGCGGCGCGCGCCTTCCGGTTGGAGCCGGCCGCCCCCGAGCTGGCCGCGGCCTATGCCGGGGGCGCCTGCCGCGACACGGCGCTGCATGCGGCGATCCGGGCGGAGGTTGAGGCCGCCTTCGGGCCGGCGCCGCTGCCGGAGGCGGTGGAGAAGCAGCTCGCGACGCTGCCGCGCTGCCCCTTCTGCGGCTGCGGCCTCGGCTGGTCGCCCGACCCGCAGGCCGCCGACTGATTTACCCGCCGACAACCAGGTTGCACCACGCACTGGCGGACCGGATCATGGGCATCCTCACCCGCCGCGCCGCAACGCGTCAGGGCGGGTTGCAGGAGGAAAGTTCGGGCAGTTCCGGGGGCCATCGGCAAGGTTCGGCATTGCCCGGACCGCAAGGGTCGGGATGATGCCGGAGGAGGTGCGCTACATCCTTTTCTCGCCCGAGGAGGTGCTGCACGCGGTGGTGGCCCATGGCGACCCGGCCTGGCATCTCAGGGGGGCCGAGAGCGGCCTGCCGAGCCTCGAACTCTTCGCCACGGCAGTCGGCGATGTCGCGGCACGCATTCTCCGTCCGCATCGCGCCTCCGCGGTGGAGCAGCAGGAACCGGGGCAGACCGACCTTCTCGCGGCCTTGCTCAGCGGCTGCCGCGCGATGCGCATCCTCCTGCCCCGCCGCGGCCACAAGGCGCTGGAACTCATGGGCGACCACTTGGCCTTGACGGTGATGCTGAACACCGACTAGCGGTGGCCGAGGCGCGGCAGGGCGCCATTCGCTATGCCGACATGGAGGTCGATCGGGTGAACTGAAGGCCGCCCGGGTGTTTCCAGGCCGGGCGGGCCCGCGCTAGAACCGCCTCTCCCGCAACGGAGGGGTACCGCCGATGTCCAAGATCACCCGCCAGGGCAGCAATGCCATTCTCTCGACCTCGGTCGAGTACCATAATTTCGTCTTCCTGGCGGGCATCACCGCCGATGACCTCGCCAAGGACATCACCGGCCAGACGCAGGAGGTCATCGCCAAGATCGACCAGGCGCTGGAGAACAACGGCACCGACAAGACCCGCCTGCTCTCCGCCCAGATCTGGCTGAAGGATATCCGTGATCGCGACGCCATGAACAAGGTGTGGGTGAGCTGGCTGGGTGATGCTGGTCGCCCGGCCCGCGCCTGCGTGGAGGCCAACATGGCTGATCCGCGCCATCTGGTGGAGATCATGATCACCGCCTGCCGCTGAGGCAGACCCGACTCAGGCGGTGCGGCAAGGCTGCACCGCCAGCCCCACAGGCGTTGCAATTCTGCCACCACAGTGTTGCATGGCTCGCCAGCCCGCCAGAATCTAGGACAAAGTTCCGTTCACGGACCAGTAAGTCACCCGCGAACCAACAAATCACCTCTCGTTTCGTCGCGTTTCAATCTGCCGGGTTGTCTCGTTGATCCACCCCTTGTTACCCGAGATTTCACGAAGCGCCTCTCCGTGACGCGAGCCGACGCCCCGACAGGGTGCGTGGCGAAGGCGACAGGGGACCGGCTGCTGGAACAACAACGGGGACAGGGGATTTCATGCGCGTCTCGGGGACGACACTGGCCTTCTGTGCCCTCCTGGGTTCCGCCGTCACGGCGACCAAGGCGGAGGCCGCCAGGACCAGGCAGGACCCGGGCTCCGCCAATGGCAAGCAGGCCGCAACCGCCCAGCACGGCCGCGAGGCGGCCGCCCCGCGCCGCGGCCGCAGCCATGGCGGCATCTCCTGTGTCCCCTATGCCCGCAGCGTCACCGGTATGGCCATCTTCGGCAATGGCGGCGACTGGTGGTACAATGCCGCCGGCAATTATGACCGGGGCCACCGGCCGGAGCCCGGTTCGGTCATGGCCTTCCGCGCCACGGGCGGCATGTCTCGCGGCCATGTCGCCGTGGTCCGCCGTGTGATGGGTCCCCGCCATGTCCTGATCGACCATGCCAACTGGGGCGGCCCAGGTATCCGCAAGGGCACGGTCATGCAGAATGTCAGCGTGATCGACGTCTCCGACCGCAACGACTGGACCGCGGTGCGTGTCCAGGTGGGGCATGACAGCAGCGCCTTCGGCCGCGTCTACCCGACCTACGGGTTCATCTACGACCGGCCGGATGGCGGTACCGGCACCGCCTACGCCGCCACGCCGGTGCAGCGCAGCCTGCGTTTCCAGGAACTGGCCGAGATGCCGGTGGGTGCCCAGCCCGTTTCCTTCCAGATGCAGGGCGCCGCCCCGCTGCGCAAACCCGCGCCACAGCGCCAACGCTGAGGGCGGCAGGCTGCTTCGGCGGCCGGTTTCGCCCCCGCGCCTCCCCTTGCACCGGGGCCACGCCATGGCACCCTGTACCCATGACATGGTCCATCCTGGCCCGGGACCCCGCCACGGGTGAACTCGGAGTCGCTGTCGCGACACGTTTCTTCGCGGTTGGCGCGGTCTGCCCGCGCGTGGAGGGTGGCGTCGGTGCCGTTGCCACCCAGGCGCTGGTCAATCCGCTCTATGCGCCCGACAGCCTGGCCCGGCTGCGCGCCGGTGAGCCGCCGGCGGTGGTGCTCGATGCGCTGATCGCCGCCGATGCCGGGCGGGAGCACCGGCAATTGCATGTCCTCTCGGCCGATGGCCGGATCGCGCAGCATACCGGTGCCGCCTGCATCCACTGGTGCGGCAGCGTCTCGGCGCCGGATGTCTCGGTGGCCGGCAACATGCTGGCCGGGCCGCAGGTGGTGCAGGCGACGCTGGAAGCCTACCAGGCGCATGCCGGCCAGCCCCTTGCACTGCGGCTGATCGCGGCGCTGGAGGCCGGTGAGGCCGCGGGCGGCGACAGGCGCGGCAGGCAGTCGGCGGCGCTGCAGGTCACAAGCCGCGATCCTTACCCCGATCTCGACATCCGGGCCGACGACCACCCCGATCCGCTTTCCGAGTTGCGGCGCCTGCATGCCGTGGCGCAGGAGCGCTTCGTGCATCTCCGCCGCTTCCTGCCCGGCCGCGACCATCCCGGCGTCTTCGATCGCATGGTGATCGAGGCGGCGATCGCCGCAGCAACCCGAGCATGACCACCCCTGGCATGCTGAACAGCACGACCCAGGCGCCCTGGCCAGCGGTCCTCCCCGGCCTGGCAGTCTTGCCGGTGGTGCTGGCCTTCGACCTGGCGGGCGACGGGCTGCGCGACGCGCTCGATCCACGGGGCAACCGCCGGTAGGGCGCCTTCGCCCTACCGGTCCCGCCGCGCCCGCAGCGCCCCGTCCAGCATCAGCAACAGGATCGTTAGGAGGATCAGCAGCACCGCGACCGCCGCCATGCTCGGATCGAGATTCTCGTTGACCCCGTCCCAGATCTTCCGTGGCAGGGTGAAGACCTGCCGGCTGGCGATGAACAGCACCAGCACCAGCTCGTCCCAGCTATGGATGAAGGCGAAGATGGCGCCGGAGGCGATGCCTGGCATGATGCGCGGCAGGATCACCCAGCGCAGCGTCTGCAGCAGGCTTGCCCCCATCCCGCGCGCCGCCTGCTCCAGCCGCGGATCGAAGGCCGCGAGCGCAGTGGAGACGGTGATCACCACATAGGGGATGCCGGTCACGCCATGGGCCAGCGTGACCCCCATGAAGCGGTCCAGCAGATCCAGCATGCCGAACCAGCGATAGAGCCCGACGGCATAGACGATGGAGGGGATGATGAGCGGCAACAGCATCATCGCCCGTACCAGTTCCGTACTCCGCCGCCCCAGGCGCCAGCAGCCGATGGCGCAGAGCGTGCCGGCCGCGACCGCGATCAGGGTGGAGGCGATGGCGATCCAGAGGCTCTGCCAGATGGCGCCGAGCCAGGCCTCCGAGGTCAGCAGGTTGGCATAATGCTGGAAGCTCAGGCCTTCCTCGGGCAGCGAGAGGTAGCGACGGTCGGTCAGCGAGACCGGAATGACGATGCTGATCGGGAGGACGAGGTAGATGACCGTCGCCCAGGCGACGGTACGGGCGAAGGGCCCGGAGGCATAGCCGCCCATCAGTGTCCTCCCCCGAACACCCGCCTGAGATCCACGACGCGCGAGAAGATCGCGAGGGTGACCAGGATCGTGACCACCAGCACCGTCGCCAGCATCGCGCCCATGCCCCAGCGCACCAGATCGAGGATCTGCAGCTTGATCCATTCCGCCGCCATCAGCGTCTTGCCGCCGCCGAGGATGGCTGGCGTGATGTAGAAGCCGAGGGAGAAGATGAAGACCAGCACGCCCGCCGCCACCAGACCGGGCGCCGAGAGCGGCAGGAAGACCCGGCTGAACACCGCAAAGCGGGAGGCGCCGAGACCCCTCGCCGCCGCCAGAAGCCGCGGGTCGATCTCCCTCATCGCGGCCAGCATCGGCAGCACCGCATAGGGCACCATGTAGTGCACCATGCCGATGACGATGCCGAACTCGTTCCAGACCAGGCGCAGCGGCTCCTCGATGAGGCCGACCGCCTGCAGCCCCTCATTCACCAGCCCCTGCCGGCGCAGCAGGGTCACCCAGGCGAAAGCACGCACCAGCACCGATATCCAGAGCGGCACCAGCACGGCCAGCAGCCACCAGCGCTGCGCCCGCGGCGTGGCGAGGGTAATGACATAGGACAGGACATAGCCCAGCAGGAGCGCGACGGCGGTGGTGATGAGGCAGATGCGCAGCGTCGTGCCGATCACCCGCTGCACGCCGGCATTGGTGAAGAGGCGTTCGTAATTCCCGAAGCCCGGCACCGGCTCGGTCACCGATATCGCCAGCACCTGCAGGATCGGCGCGACATAGAGGACGGTCATCAGCAGGAAGGCGGGCAGGAGCAGCCCATACCAGCCGGCATCGCGCGGAAGGATGTGGCGGGTACGCGCCGCCGCGCCGGCCGCGGACAGGGCGGGCGCATCACGCGGCATCGGCATCCTCCAGCACGGGCACCGCGGCGTCGGCGGCCCAACCGAGGCGGACCGGCAACCCCTCCCTTGGCGTGATCGGCGCTCGCCAGGCCGGCAGCGCAACGCGGATCTCGCCAAGGTCGCGCGTGCGAACCGCAAGGCTGTAGCCGGCCCCAAGATAGGCCCAGGCGGCGATGGTGCCGTCCACCTCGTTCTCCGCCCCCTCATCCTCGGCCAGCAGGACTATCTTTTCCGGGCGCAGGGACAGCAGCGCCGGCGTGCCGGGGGCGGGATGGGCGCCCTCGACCGCCTGCACCAGCCGCGTTGCGCCGGCCTGCAGCGCCATGCCGTCCGGCCTGACCTCCCGCACCGTACCGTGCAGGAAGTTTGACTTGCCGAGGAAGTCTGCGACGAAGCGGGTGCGCGGCTGCTCGTACAGCACCTCCGGCGCGCCGATCTGGACCAGCCTGCCGTAGTTCAGGATGGCGACCCGGTCGGAGAGCGAGAGCGCCTCCTCCTGGTCATGGGTCACGTTGACGAAGGTGCGGCCGACGCGGCGATGCAGCGCCTTCAGTTCCTCCTGCAACTCGGCCCGCAGCTTCTTGTCCAGTGCCGAGAGTGGCTCGTCCAGCAGCAGCAGGGCCGGGTCGAAGACGAGGGCGCGCGCCAGCGCCACGCGCTGCTGCTGCCCGCCGGAAAGCTGGGAGGGGCGCCGGTCGGCGAAGCGGGAAAGCTGCACGAGGTCGAGCGCCGCGCGCACCTTGGCGTCGCGCTCCGCCCGCGGCATACCGCGGACGCGCAACGGGAAGGCGACATTCTCCGCGACCGTCATGTGCGGAAAGAGCGCATAGCCCTGGAAGACCATGCCGAAGTCGCGCCGCTCCGGCGGCAAGGCAGTGATGTCCCGCCTGTCCAGCAGCACCGCGCCCTCGCTCGGCGCGACGAAGCCGGCGATGGCCATGAGGATGGTGGTCTTGCCGCTGCCGGAGGGGCCCAGCAGGGTCAGGAACTGTCCGCGCTCCACCCGAAGCGAGACAGCGTCCACGGCCGTGAAGCCGCCATAACGCTTGGAGAGGCCGCGCAGCTCCAGCGCATGTCCCGCCGCGGCGCTCAATCCCTGTAGTCCGGCTGCTCGCGGTCCAGCTTCCGCTTCAAGGCCTGCCAGGGCAACCAGCCCTTGGTCGGGCCGGTGCTGAACTGCGCCCGCGTGCGCTCGATGGTCCCGCGGGAGGGGATGGCCAGCGGCACCCCGCCAGCCTGCGCGGCAAGCTGGATGCGGCAGGACTGCTCCAGGTACCACATCCAGTAGAAGGCCTCGGCCACTGTCCGGCCGACCGTCAGCAGCCCGTGGTGGCGCAGCACCATGCAGGGCCTGTCGCCGAGATCGGCCACCAGACGCTCGCATTCCGAGAGGTTGTCATCCGCCGCCACGCCCTCGTAGTCGTGGTAAGCGACGCGGCCATCGAATTCCATGGAGATCTGGTTCAGCGGCAGGATCCCGCCCTGCTGCGCCGCCACCGCCATGCCCGCCAGCGTGTGGGTGTGCATGACGCAATGCGCGTCGGCGCGGCCGAGATGCACTGCGGAATGGATGACGAAGCCGGCGGGATTCACCGGCCAGCTTGTCTCCTGCGCCAGCTCGCCTTCGGCATTCACCAGGACCAGGCTGCTCGCCGTGATCTCCTCGAAGAGCAGGCCGTAGGGGTTCACCAGGAAGCGACGCCCCTCTCCCGGCAGCCGCGCCGAGAGATGGGTGAAGACCAGGTCGGTCATGCCGTGAAGCGCCATCAGCCGGTAGGCTGCGGCCAGTTCCTCCCGCAACTCGCCTTCGGTCGGCACATGGGTGGGATCCGGGCGCCTGGGCGGGGGCGGCAGGCCGGAGCCCCCGGAGGGATCACGCAGCGACGCTGACGGGCTGGTCTGCATGTCAGTAGCCTCGGGCTGGGTCGAACAGGTTCGGCAGCGGCTCGCCGCGCTCGAAGCCGGCGATGGCGCTTGCGACGAAGGCCGCGCGCTCGGCCCTGGTCGGCAGGCTGGCGACATGGGCGGTGATGATCGCCCGCGGATGCCCCCAGAGCGGGTGCTCCGGCTGCAGTGGCTCCGGCTCGAAGACATCGAGCACCGCGCCGGAGAGCCGGCCCGTGTCGAGCGCCGCCAGGATATCCCCGAGCTTCTGCTGCATGCCTCGCCCGAGGCCGACATAGCCCGCGCCCCATGGCAGCCGTGCCAGCGTCTCGGCCCGGATGATGTGATGCGTCTCCGGCGTCGCGGGAAGCAGGCAGACCAGGATGTCGCTGCGGGCGAGGAAGGCCGGCAGTTCCGCATCCCCGGCATAGCTCTGGACACCCGGTATGCTCTTGCGCCTGCGGGACCAGCCGATGACGGGGAAGCCGATGCCCTGCAGCATCTCCGCGCTGCGCCTCCCCATGGTGCCGAGGCCCATGATGCCGACGGTGCGCAGATCTGCGCGGTGCGGCGGCTCGAAATAGTCCCAGCGGCGCCCGGCCTGGGCGATGGCCATGCGGCGGGCATCCTTGAGCAGCGACAGCACGGCCCAGCAGCAGAATTCGCCCATGCGCTGCGTCGCCGCGGGAATCGCCATACGGATGATGGGAATGTGCCGCGGCAGTTCCGGATCGGCCAGGATGCCGTCCACGCCGGCGCCCGAGCCAAAAATGGCGCGCAGCTTCGGCATGCGGGCGAGTTGGCCGGGATCGGGGTCCCAGACCAGCGCGTAATCGATCTCGGCAGGGCGCCGCAGCGCCTCCTCCCAGTAGAGCGGTACGAGGGCGGGATCGAGTTCGGCGAAGCAGGCCTGCCATTCGGCGAAGCCCTCGTACCCACCCGACTTCACCGCCATCACCCGGCGCTTGGTCATCCGCACCTCATGCTGAGGGTCTGCGTCCGTGTCGGCGCGGCACCAAGCAGGAACCGGGCCATGCAGGTCATCTGTGGCGCGGACCGGGAGCCGATGCGCATCCTTGCCGCAGCGAGGTCGAGCCTGTTCGCCAGCGCGCCCCGGGCGCGCAACAAGACGTGGGTCACCGGGCGCAGAGCATCCTTCCTGCCGATGGCACGAGGGGTGGCCTGCGCCACGACCGCGCAGCCGCGGCCATGGCAGTCCTGCCGCTCATCCTAGCCGGTGACGGCGTCCAGATACTCCTGGTTGACCGTCTGGTAGTTCTCGCCCCACCAGGCGCCATCAATCACCACCTGCAGTTTCTCGTTCTCCGGATCGGTGGGGTTGAAGCGCTTCAGCTCCGCAGGGACCATGGCGGCGGCCTTCGGATTGGTCGGCCCGTTGCCGAGCAGGCCGAGCAGCCCGACCTGCGGCTCCGGCTTCGTCAGCATGCTCGCCAGCAGCCGCTGCGCCATCTCGCCGCCCGGATTACCCTTTGGAATGACGAAGATACCAGGCTGCAGGATGGCCTGGTCCCAGATGAACTTCAGGCGGCCATTGGTCTCCTTCTCCAGCACCGAGGCGCGGGTGTGCCAGATCTGGCCCATCACCGCCTCGCCCGTGCGCATCAACTGCTCGCTCTCCGAGCCGTTGGTCCAGAACACTAGGTTGCGCCTCAGCTCCGTGACGCGCCTGATGCCGGCGCGCATGTCGATCGGGTAGAGCGCGCCCGGCGCCTTGCCCATGGACATCAGCGCCGCTTCGAGCACGCAGGTGGCGTCGCGGCGCAGCAGTCGCGTGCCGGGAAAGCGGCGGGTATCCCAGAAATCCGCCCAGGACCTGGGCGGGGCCGGGAATTTGCTGCTGTCATAGACAAGGACGGAGCTGAAGGAATAGGGCGCCGCGCCGTAGTCCAGGGCGAAGCCGGGGCCGATCACATTCTCCCGGTTCACGATCGAATAGTCGATCCTGGTTGCCAGCCCAAGCTTGCCGAGCAGGTTGGCGCCGCTGGCCGAACTGTCGCAGAGATCCCAGGTGACGCGCCCGCTTTCCACCATGCTGCGGATCCGCCCGGTGGAGGGGCCGGTGCTGTCCTGCACCACGCGCCAACCCGGCGTCTCCGCGGCGAAGGGCGCTCCGTAGAAACGGCCGAAGCCGTCATTCGCCAGGCCGCCCCAATTGACCATGACGAGTTGCCGCTCGGCTTGTGCCAGCGCCTCCGCGCCGCCCAGGGCGCCAAGGGCCGCCAATGCCTGCATCAGGCCGCGGCGGGAGATGCGCCCGCGGGCATGAAGCTCCCGCGCCAGCGCGACGCAGTCCTGCTGGAATGTCTGCATGGGTCCCCTCTTGCGGTTGTCGGCCGCCGGCGTGAACCTCTCCCTCGCCGCATCAAAGCGCATCCGCAGCCCATCGGGAAACCCCCTGCATGCCGCATCCGCTGCTCGCCCCCGGCTTCAAGACCCGCCCCTGGTGGTGGGAGGCGGCGGAACCGCCGCAGCGGGACAATACCCTGCCGGATCGCGCACCGGTCGTGGTGGTGGGCGGCGGCTATGCCGGGCTCTCGGCTGCGCTGACATTGCAGCGCCTGGGCCGGCAGGTGGTGGTGCTGGATGCCGAGCGGATCGGCTGGGGCGCCTCCTCCCGCAATGGCGGCATGGTCTCGGGCGGGCTGAAGGTGGCCGGCGCCGGGCTGGAGAAGGCCTTCGGCGCCGAGCAGGCCAGGGCCATCACCGGCACGGCCGCCGCGAGCCTGCCCTTCATCGAGGAGACCATCGCGCGGGAGGGGATCGACTGCGACTATGTTCGCTGCGGCCGCTTCTCCGCTGCATGGTCGCGCGGGCATTACGAGGCGATGGCACGGCGGGCGGAGTCGCTGGCCGAGATCACCGGCCTGCCGGTCTCCATGCTGCCGAAGGAGCGCCAGCGGGAGGCGCTGGGGAGCGATCATTACCATGGCGGCATGCTGGTGGCGGCGACCGGCAGCCTGCATCCCGGCAAATATGCGCGCGGCCTCGCCGCCGCGGCGGAGCGCGCCGGCGCCCGGCTGGTGGATGGGGTGCGGGTGCAGGGCATCCGGGAGGAAGGCAGCGGCTTCCGCATCTCGACCGACAAGGGCGAGATCCGCAGCGACGCGGTGCTGGTCACCACCAATGGCTATTCGCTGGACCGCCGGGGCACCGCGATGCCCTGGCTGGCGCGCCGCCTGGTGCCGCTGAACAGCTATATCATCGCGACCGAGGAACTGGGCGAACCGGTGATCGACCGGCTCTTCCCGGGCCGGCGAATGATCTCCGACAGCAAGCGCGTGCTGAACTATTTCCGTCCCTCGCCGGACGGCAAGCGCATCCTCTGGGGTGGGCGGGCCAGCTTCCGCGCAGCCACCGCCGAGGACACGGCGCCGGCGCTGCACGGATACATGACCGCCTGCTTCCCGGAGTTGAAGGACGTGAAGATCACCCATGCCTGGACGGGGTATGTGGCCTTCACCTTCGATCACCTTCCGCATATCGGCGTGGAGCGGGGGATCCACTATGCCGCGGGCTGCCAGGGCAGCGGCGTGGCGATGGCGACCTGGCTCGGGCACAATGTGGCACTGAAGCTCGCCGGCGCGGCGAATCAACGTTTCGCGCTGGATGGCCTGCCTTTCCCGACCCGGCCTTTCTATGCCGGCAACCCGAATTGGGTGCTGCCCTTCATCGGTGGCTGGTATCGGCTGCGGGACCGGATCGACCGCATCGCGGCATAGCCGACCGGACACCCCCCCCTCCGCTCCTCGTCACGTCCGGTGCTGCGCCGGGCAGCGACCACAGCGCCTGCGCCCGAACGGCCGGTCACCCCGACCGCGACGGGGGCCGCACTGGCATCGGCACGCCGCATTCACGCGCGGTTCACACACCGGTCACCAGTGCCCGGCAGTTTGCCGTGGTCGCGGGTATACGAATGAATATCCGCGCCGGTTTCAGTGCTGTCTCTACTTCGGGTTCGGCACCGGCTGCTCGGCGATTACCTCGTCCCTGCGGCCGCTGCGGGCGGATGCCGCCGAGCCCCTGTGCAATGGTAAGCGGAGTCCCGAGCGACGTGGCGTCCTTTCGCATGCCCCCCCTGCTCCAGCCGCGCCGTGCCCCGGCGCGCCGCATTCCAGGCACCCATGAGGCCCGGCGATGAGCGCCGCCGGAACCGCGCCCCTGCGCGCCACGCCGGCGCGCGCCGCCGGTCATCGCGGCCGGATCGAGGCGGTGGAACTCGGCAGCCGCTTCCTGCTGGTCAGCGGCTGGGTCTCGGGCCCGGAGGGCAGCACGCCGAGCGCTGCCATCTCCCTGTCCCTGGCGGATGGCAGCACGCATCCGATCGGCCGCTTCCTGCGCCGGCGTGACCTGGCGGAGCGCGGCATCGCCGCGGAACCCTGTGGCTTCCTGCTGGACCTGCCACGGCCGGAGGATGCGGAGGAACCGCTCTCCCTCACGCTCCGTGCCGGGGTGCGGGAGCTGCTGACCCAGCCGCTCGCCGAGCTCGCGCCACGCCCCTTCCGGCCGCGCGGCCATCTCGACCATGTCTCCCCGGATCGCCTGGCCGGCTGGGCCTTCAACCCGGCGCAGTGGCACGGGCCGGAAGAGGAAGGCCGGCTGGAACTGGTGGTGGATGGCGAGGCGCGCATCCCGCTCCTCCCGAACGGCGCCCGGCCTGACCTGCCCTTCAGCGCGGCCGCGGGCGGACGCCCTCTCGGCTTCGAGCTGGGGCTCGAGGAGATCGCACGCCTGATGGCCGCGGCCGGCCATGAGCGCACCCTGCTGGAAGGCCAGCATGCCTATGAGCTGCTGGCCGGCGGACACCGCATCGGCGCGCTGCAGGGCAGCAGCCCCCGGCGCGGCCGCATCCTGCACCGCGGCGCGCGCCCCGCGCCGGCGCCGCAGGCTGCCGCGCCCGCCATGCCGACCCAGCCGGAGCCGGACGGCTATATCGACTGGCATGGCTACGCCAAGGGCCTGGGCGGCTGGTTCTTCAGCGGCTGGCTGAAGGGCGAGGCGCTGAAGGGCGTCGAGACCTGCCGCGCCATCGCCCGCTTCGAGGAAGGGACGGTCGAGGTCGAGGCGGCGATCAGCCCCTATCCGCGCCAGGACATCGCCGGGCTCGGGCTCGGCTATATCGCCTTCCTCCCCAGCATGCTGAACGATCCCGGCCTGCTGGAGGGGCTGACCATCGAGCTGGAGGGTGAGCGCAGCCTCAGCCCCTCCATGGGCATCGCCCGCATGCCGGAGGCGGAGCTGCTCGGCATGGTCCGCACGCTGCTCAGCGCCACCACCCGCAAGCCGAAGACGCCGCTGCTGAAGGTGCTGGCCCAGCCTGCCTATGAGGGCGAGGATACGCTGGCGAAGCTGCCGGCGCCGGTGCATCTGGCGGTCGACAGCGTGCTGGTCGCGCCGGGTGCCGGCGCGGTGCTGATGGGCTGGTTCCTGGACCCGAACAGCGCCGTCACCGCGATCCGTCTGCGCTCGCGCGGCAAGCTCTCCGCCCCGCTGGCGGAGCGCTGGATCGCCATCGAGCGCACCGACATCAAGGACGCCTTCAGCGACCGCTTCAGCCTGGACCATGCCCGCCACGGTTTCCTCGCCTATGTTGAGGCGCCGGAGCTTGATCCGAAGGAAATGCATCTGGAGGTCGAGCTCGCAGGCGGAGATATCGGCTTCAAGCCCCTGCCCGCCCCGGGCGGCGCCGGCGCGACGGCCATTCGGCGCATGCTCGGCACCATCCAGCTCGCGCCGGACGAGGTGGTGGAGCGCTGCGACCGCGTCCTCGGCCCGCCGGTGGTGGCGCTGAACCGCCAGCGCCTGGCTGCTGCCGGCAGGCCCTCCATCGTCGAGGTCGGCGATCTGCCGGCGCAGCCGCGCTGCTCTGTCATCATCCCGCTCTATGGCCGCATCGACTACCTGATGTACCAGTGCGCGCTCTTCTCCGAGCACGGCCTGCCGGGCGACGAGCTGGTCTATGTGCTGGATGATCCGCCGAAGAAGGCGGCGCTGATGGAGCTTGCCCAATCGGCCTGGCGGCGCTTCGGCATCCCGATGCGCCTGGTGCTGCTGCCGGAGAATCTCGGCTACGCGCCGGCCAACAATGCCGGCCTCGCGCAGTGCCGCGGCGAGTATGTCTGCTACCTGAACTCGGATGTCATGCCGCATGAGCCGCGCTGGCTCGACCTGTTGATCGGCGCGCTGGAGGAGGATCCGGGCCTCGGCATCACCGGTGGGCTGCTGACCTTCGAGGACGGCACCGTCCAGCATGCCGGCATGACCTTCAAGCGGCTGCCGCAGCTCGGCAACTTCCCCTATGCCATGCATCCGGGGAAGGGCCGGATGCGCCGCCCCTCGCTCGGCGTGCAGCGGGCGGAAGCGGTGACCGGCGCCTGCATGGTGCTGCGCCGCAGCCTTGCCGAGGAACTAGGCGGCTTCGACACGGACTATGTCATCGGCGATTTCGAGGATGCCGATCTCTGCTTCCGCATCCGCGCCAAGGGTCTCGACTGCGCAGTGCATGAGGATGCCGTGCTCTGGCACCTGGAGCGCCAGTCGCAGGGAACGCCGGGCAATTTCTGGCGGCACAACCTGACGCTGGTCAACGGCTGGACCTTCGCGCGTCGCTGGGGGCACCTGTTCCCGGAGGCACCGGCGGCCGAGACGGTGCTGCGCCTCGCATGACCCGCAAACCTATGGAGAGTGGCGCCGCGATGATCCGCGCAGCCCTGCGTGGCCGGACGAAGGCCCGCACGCCCAAGCCGGCCGCCGTGCCGCAGCCCCGCCAATTGCCCGCGCCGGAGCGCGCGCCGCTGCGCGTGCTCATCATGTCGCATATGGACCCGCGCGTCTCCCGCGGCGGGGCGGAGATCGCGGCCTTCCAGCTTTATGAGTACCTGAAGGCGCAGCCGGGCGTGACCACCTGGTTCCTCGCCGCCGCGCCGGGAAAGATCGGTGAGCGGCTGGGCGTCCGCCTCATCCAGCCCTTCGGGCCGGATGACTACGCCTATGTCGGGCACGGTTTCGACCACTTCATCCACTCGAACGGGGATCCTGAATTCCCGCCGGAGTTCATGACCCTGCTGCAGGATCTGCGGCCGGACGTGATCCACCTGCACCACTACACCAATTTTGGCATCGAGGCCCTGCTGCAGATCCGGCGCGCGCTGCCGGAGGTGCGCATCATCCTGACGCTGCATGAGTACCTGGCCATCTGCAACCATTTCGGTCAGATGGTGAAGCGGCCGAATTTCTCGCTCTGTGACGGCGCCAGCCCGCGCGCCTGCCACAAATGCTTCCCGGAGAAGTCGGAGCAGGACTTCTTCCTGCGCGAGCTCTTCATGAAGCGGTTCTTCCGCCTGGTGGACCACTTCGTCTCGCCGAGCCAGTTCCTGATCGACCGCTATGTCGCCTGGGGGCTGCCCGCCGAGAAGCTGACCATGATTGAGAACGGCATGCCCGTCCGGGCGCCGCGCGAACGTCCCAACACCTATCCGGGCTTTGCGGACGGGCTGACGGTCGGCTTCTTCGGCCAGATCTCCGCGCTCAAGGGCATCAATGTCCTGATCGAGGCGGCACGGATGCTGGACGAGGCAGGCGTGCGCAATGTCCGCATCGACGTCCATGGCGACCATTCCGGCCAGCCCGAGCCGTTCCGCAAGGATTTCGAGGCGAAGCTGGCCAAGGCGCCGCCGAATTTCAGCTTCCGCGGCCCCTATGAGAACCGCCGGGTGGATGCGCTGATGCGCTCGGTCCATGCCGTCCTCGTCCCCTCCATCTGGTGGGAGAACTCGCCGCTGGTGATCCAGGAGGCGCTGCTGAACCGCCGGCCCGTCATCTGCTCCGATATCGGCGGCATGGCGGAGAAGGTGCGCTATGGGCTGGACGGCTTCCATTTCCAGGCCGGGAGCGCGCATTCGCTTGCGATGCTGCTGCGCGGCCTGGCGACGGATCCGCAACGCCTGCTTGCCCTGCAGCAGACCATGGCGGTGCCGCCCACCATCAATGAGACCGGTGCCGCGATCCTCGACCTGTACGGCGCGGCGCTGCGCGCCGGCCATGACGAGTTGAGGGACGAGGCCGCATGACCATTCGCGGCTCCATCGATGAGCTGACGCCACTCGCCGCCAGCGGCTGGGCGCATGACGATCGTGCATCGGAGCCGATCCTCGTGCAGGCCATGATCAACGGTGCGGTGATCGGCGAGGCCATCGCCGATCTCAACCGGCCGGATCTGGCCGCCGCCGGGCTGGGGGATGGCCGCTGCGGCTTCCACATCGCCTTCGGGGCGGCGATCGACCCCTCGCAACTCGCCTTCGTCGCGGTGAAGCCTTCCCGCGGCGATGTCGAGCTGCCGCGGACCAACCTGACCGGCTATATTGATGCCTTCCGCGCCATGCGGGCCCGGCATCCGGGTGTGGGCTGGTCGCGCAGCATCTTCGGCGGCCTCTGGACCGACCGGGTGGATGCCCGGCGCCGTCTCGCCGGCCGGGTCGCGATCGGCGCCATCTCGCAGGAGAATGCCGGCCCGCTTGGCCGGTTCATCGAGTCCGGCCATGTGCTGCTCGGCGGCGCGCTCGCGCCTGCGGGATTCGATATACGCATGACGGAGGCGGTGGCGCGGCTGCCCGCGGGCCCGCTCTCCCCGCGCGGCAGCCTCGATGAGGCCGATGTACTGACGGCGCTGCCGGGCCTGCTGTTCCGCGATGCCCCGCTTGGCCTCCTGCGCGGCGCCTTCGATGACAACCCGCTGGTCTGCCGGGCCGAGCTGATGCGCGGCACCACGCGCTTCGCGCAGCCGAGCACCGCCGAGCCACTGCCGGCCCCCACCGAATGCGCCGCGCTGGTGACTGGCATCGGCGAAGGGCAGTTGCTGCTCGACATCGTGCGGGACAGCCATGCCCTGCCGGAATTCACCCCGGACGGCGAGTCCCGCTGGCTGGCCAGGGGCGGCGCGACCCTCGCCCTGGCCACCGCCGCCGCCGCCTCGACCGAAACCATCGGCCTTGGAGCGGACGACCTGGCCGTCATCGGGCCGGGCACGCTCTACCGGCTGCGGGTGCCGGAGGGCATGACGGCGCTGGTCGCGCTGGCCACGCCCAACCGGCAGACGCCGCTGCGCTTCCTCACGGGCGAGTCCGGCGACTTCACCATCCGCCATGGCTCCGGCGCGGTGCTGTCCCTCTGATGCTCGCCGGACGGTGCCGAAGGCCGGCATCGCCGGCTTGACACCGCACGGCACGGCGGCGCCGGCCCGTTGCGCCGACGTTGGCCTCAGGCGCTGAGGCTGGCGGACTGGCCGGCATTCACGTCGAGGGTGACGCCTGAGACGGCGCCGGCGCCCGGGCCACAAAGATAGGCGATTGCTTGGGCGATCTCTTCCGGCTGCAGCATGGGCCGCGGCAGGAGATAGCCCAGCCGCTTCCCTGCCTCGCGCGGGTCAGCCGGTTCCTCGCGCGGACGACCGCCATGCACCATTACGGTGCTCACTGTGGTGGGCGCCACGGCATTGACCGTGATGCCCTCCGGCCCGAGTTCATGGGCGAGCGACTTCATCAGGCCGGTCAGGCCCCATTTGGTCGCGGCATAGGCGCCGGAATTCTCGGCGCCGCGCCGGGCCTGGATGCTGGTGACCAGCACGATGCGCCCGCCGCCACGTCGGCGCAGGCCGGGCAGCGCGGCCCGCACGCTGTGCCAGGTACCGGTCAGGTTGACGTCCAACAGTGCCTGCCAGGCCTCGGCATCCACCGCCGTGACGGCGCCGCGCGACACGTTGATGCCGGCATTGGCAACAAGGATATCGAGCCCGCCAAGCTCGCCGACGGCGCGGCCGATCGCCGCCTCTGTGGCCGCCCGGTCGCGGAGATCGGCCGCCAGCGGCAGGGCCCGGACGCCGTTCGCGGCGACCAGCCGCGCCGCCTCGGCGAGGTCCTCGGCCGAGGCGAGCCTGTAGCCGGTCTGCGGGATGGCCTCCGGCCGGGCGATGTCCAGCAGCGCGATATCGGCCCCCTGCTGCGCCAGCAGGATGGCCGTCGCCCGGCCGATCCCCCGCGCCGCCCCGGTGACGAGCGCGGCGCGGCCGGCGAGCGGCCCCGGGCGGGGCTGCGCGCCGGCCTCCCCGGTCCCGGCGGCGAGGCCGAGAGCGGCGGCGGTCAGCAGGTGGCGGCGTTCGGTCATCGGGGCCTCCGGATGGTGGGTGCTGCCCCAGCAACGCCGCCAAGCCGGACTTTCACCAGCCCCGCGCATCGCCTAAATGCAACTCATCTTGACCGGCAGGGGCCGCCCGGCCAGCGCCTGGAGATTTGCCGGCGGCGCGCCAGGCGGGACCCGCGCCCTGCTACCCTGCGAATCCAAGGCCCGATTCAGCTCCTCAACTGGAAGGCGGAGGCCCGGTCCAGCCGGACCGGATCCCGGTAAGCGATGTCGAACAGAAGACCTGTCCTGGCCCCCTCCCCCATCGTCGCCGTCGGCGATGTCCGCTTCACCAATGACGCCCCCATCGCGCTCATCGCCGGCCCCTGCCAGATGGAGAGCCGCGAGCATGCGCTGGAGATGGCGGAGGCGCTGCAGGGGATCTCGCGGCAGCTCGGCATCGGGCTGGTCTTCAAGGCGTCCTATGACAAGGCCAACCGCACCAGCCTCTCGGGCGCGCGCGGCATCGGCATGGCGAAGGCGCTGGAGGTCTTCGCCGAGATCAGGGAGCGCTTCGGCCTGCCCACCCTGACCGATGTGCACGAGCCGGGGCATTGCGCGCCGGTGGCCGAGACGGTGGACATCCTGCAGATCCCGGCCTTTCTCTGCCGCCAGACCGACCTGCTGGTCGCCGCTGCCGAGACCGGGCGGGTGGTGAACATCAAGAAGGGCCAGTTCCTCGCCCCCTGGGACATGAAGAACGTCATCGCCAAGGTCACCGGCTCGGGCAACCCGAATGTCCTGGCGACCGAGCGTGGCACCAGCTTCGGCTACAACACCCTGGTCACCGACATGCGCGGCCTGCCGCAGATGGCGGCGATGGGAGCGCCCGTCATCTTCGACGCGACCCATTCGGTGCAGCAGCCGGGCGGGCTCGGCGGCGCCTCCGGCGGGCAGCGGGAATTCGTCCCCGTGCTGGCGCGCGCGGCGGTCGCGGTCGGCGTCGCCGGTCTCTTCATCGAGACGCATGAGGCGCCGGAGCGCGCGCCTTCGGACGGGCCGAACATGGTGCCGCTGAAGGAGTTCTCCCGCCTGATCGAGGATCTCATGGCCTTCGACGCCGTCGCCAAGGCCCGCCGCATCGTGCTGCCGGCATGAGGCCGCTCGTCCTCATCCCGGCCCGGCTCGCCGCCACGCGCCTGCCCGGCAAGCCGCTGCTCGACATCAACGGCCTGCCGATGATCGTTCAGGTCCTGAAGCGCGCGCAGGAGGCCGACGTAGGCGAGGTCGCGGTCGCGACCGACACGCCGGCCATTGCCGAGGCGGTGCGCGCCCATGGCGGCACGGCGGTGATGACGGGCGAGCACCACGCCTCGGGCTCCGACCGCATCCATGAGGCGCTCGAGCGGCTCGATCCGGACGGCCGACACGATATCCTGGTGAATGTCCAGGGGGACCTGCCGACCATTTCTACCAGGGCGATCCGCGCCTCGCTCGAGCCCATGGCGGAGCCGGAGGTGGCGCTCGCGACGCTGATCGCCGAGATCCGCGAGGATGAGGACCGTACCGCCCCGCATGTCGTGAAGTTCGTCGGCACCGCACTGGGCGGCGGGCGCCACCGCGCGCTCTATTTTACCCGCGCGACCGCGCCCTGGGGCGAAGGGCCGCTCTGGCATCATATCGGACTTTATGCCTGGCGGCGGACGGCGCTGGCGCGCTTCGTCATCCTGCCGCCCTCCCCACTGGAGCGGCGGGAGAAGCTGGAGCAACTCCGCGCATTGGAGGCGGGGATGCGCATCGACGCCATGGAGGTGGATGAAGTGCCGCTCGGGGTCGATACCCCGGCGGATCTGGAAAAGGCGCGGCGCATGCTGACGCCGGGATCGGGAGTTGGAGCATGACCGCACAGATCGCTGCCAGCACCCTGCGGCGCGGCCCGGCCGATGCGAAGGGAATTCTCGCCGCCGGCCTGCGCACCCTGGCCATCGAGACCGCCGGCCTCGGCCTGCTGCAGGAGGCGATGAAGGGTCCCCTGGGCGAGGCCTTCGTGCGCGCGGTGGAAACCATCCACGCCGCCCAGGGCCGGCTGATCGTCACCGGCATGGGCAAGAGCGGCCATGTCGGCAACAAGATCACCGCGACACTGGCCTCCACAGGCACGCCGGCCTTCTTCCTGCACCCGGCCGAGGCCAGCCATGGCGATCTCGGCATGGTCACCTCGGGTGATGTCATCCTGGCCCTTTCCTGGTCGGGCGAGACGGCCGAGTTGCGCGACATCATCCATTATTCGCGCCGGCACCGCGTGCCCCTGGTTGCCATCACCTCCGGCGCCGGAAGCGCGCTCGGCAAGGCGGCGGATGTGCCGCTGATCCTGCCGAAGGTCGAGGAAGCCTGCCCGCACGGCCTGGCGCCCACCACCTCCACCACCCTCCAGCTCGCGCTCGGCGATGCCGTCGCCATCGCGTTGCTGGAGAAGCGCGGCTTCACCCCGGCCAATTTCCACCAGTTCCATCCGGGCGGAAAGCTTGGCGCCCAGCTGCTCACAGTGGGCGACCTGATGAAGAAGGCGCCGGACCTGCCGCTCGTGCGCGAAGACATGGATATGGGCGCTGTCATCGTGGCGATGACCGGGCACAGCCTCGGCTGCGCCATCGTGGTGGATTCGGCCGGCGCGCTGGCCGGGATCATCACCGACGGTGATCTCCGCCGCCATATGACGCCCGATATCATGCAGCGGAAGGCGGCCGAGCTGATGACGCGATCGCCGTACAGCACCGTGCCGGAGATGCTGGCGAGCGCCGCGCTGAAGGAGATGAATGACCGCAAGATCTCGGTCCTTGTCGCGGTGGAAGGCGAGCGCCCGGTGGGCGCGCTGCATATGCATGCGCTGCTTGCGGCAGGGATCGCCTGATCCGGCAGGCAGGGCGGGACGCGCTGGCGGCATGGAACTCCGGCATTCACGATTGGGAAAGAAGCATTCGCAAGAACGGTGACCGCGCCGCCGAATTCAGGAGTTGCGCGGTTCAATCGGCTTCCTCGGTACGGAACAGGTCGGATGAGTGTTCAGGGCCGTGCAGAACCGGGTCCAGCATGATGGCGGCCCAGGCATGGCACGTGACGCCTGCCTGACCATGCCCCTCCCATTTTGATCGGCGACGCGATGGGAATGCAGGCTAGTCGCCCCGCGCCGGCCGGGACTTTAAAAGAGACCCAGGCCGACACTGGTTTTTCAGTCACGCGACAGCAGCAATCCTCACCGACTCAAACGCGAATTCCCGGAGTTAGTAATGGAACAGATCATCAAAGGAGAGGACGGATTTCTGTTTGTTGGGAAGGAGAGCAATAGGTACACGGAATTCCTTCTTGGCAATCTTGTGCCTTTTCCGGCAGATCTGGACCGTCTCATTGCGTGTCATTTAACACGATTTCATTTTTGTAAGAATCTTGGCATACGATATTTCTGGATCCTAGTTCCGTCCAAGGAGCGCATCCTCAGCCATCTTCTCCCGGCCGACCTCCGGCCCCGAATGCTTCCGAACAACGCCCCCATTCATGCACTACTCGGCCGGGCCTTTGACCTCGGCTTGCATCGGGATTTCGCCAGTTTCTTTATTGATCTGTCCGATGCCTTGCGCCAGCTTTCCACCGATGGTGATCGGTTTCACAGGACCGATACCCATTGGACCCATCGCGGCGCCTGGTCCGCCTATCAGCATATCATCCAGCGCCTGAATGACGGCACGCTCGGGGCTTGCGTGGCCACGCCGCGGATCCAGGATGCCAAGCAGCAAGGGGATCTGGGGCGTCTTGCGGACCTCGGTCCGGAGCCAATTCGGCATTTTTCGAATCCGGCATTTTCCAGCGAACAGCAGGTCGTTTTTTCGAACGAGGTCGTCAACAATGGTGGGCTTCAGATCATCGAAGGCACCAGTGGATGGCGGCCAAAAGCTCTCATTCTTCGTTCTTCAAGCTTCGATTATTTCAAGGATTTCTTCCTCACCCACTTCTCCCGTTCGATGACCATCTTCGGCCCGGAACTTCGACCGGAACTCCTCATGCATGAGAAGCCCGACTATGTCTTCCACTTCCAGCAGGAACGCTACATGCTCCGGCCGCCGCAAGACACCTCAAGCACCTTCGTCACTAAATATTTGGCAGAAAAAGGAAACATCGACGATTTCAGGAACCGGGTGGAAGATTTCGTCGGGACCGGGGGATATTTCCTAAGACAAAAATCCGCAGGCGCGACACTCCACCTGTTTCGGAGCGGCCAAATTTAGTCTGTTGCCGCTCGAGGAGACCGAGCCCGCGCCTGGGGTATCCTCCCGACCTCAGGCGCGGTTATTTCCGGGCCCCAAGGCGGAGCCCCGAGATCCATCCTGAGTGTCGGACGACCTCATCCGGCAGGATTAACTCTTCACCGCGGCAATCGTCGCGCGGGCTCCGCCCCGGTGTCTTGCAGACTGCAGATGGCACAGAATTTCGCTGATCAGCATCTCTGAGGCAATTCCGGACAGCGGGTCGAAAAGTCTGTTTCAAACGACAGTACTGATCGACGATCCCGTCGTCGCCGTGGATGACTCGCCTGGAGAGAATTTCTCGGCTGAACGCCATGGCAGCCGAGATTTCGGCGAGGTTTAGCGACCTCGCGACCCTATTGCATCGGGGCAGGATGAGGCCCGCGGCCACCAGCCGACAGACAAGGCCGTGCTGAAGCTGCTGTTCCTGGTCTTGAGGCGGACCTCGAAGGAGTGGAAGATGCCGCAGAGGGAGTGGGCCGCCGCCAAGGCCCCGTTCGCCATATTTTTCAAGAACCGCTGCACTTCCGGTAAACACCACCGCCCCTAAACGGACTTGCGGACATTCCCGCTTCCATTCCGACCAGGGGCTACCGCATATACCGCCCTGCCCGGCATGGTCCGACTTATGCCACAGGCTTGGCCTCGGGGGTGAACAGCGCTTTCAGGTCGCCCGGCCCCCAGACGCGTCCCTGGTAAGGGGAAATGTCCTGGTCAGCGATGCGCTGCTCCACTTGGCTGATCGCGCTCTCAACGCAGTCAAAAGATACGCCGGCGAGGTCATACAGGGAGTAGCGCCACCAGCGCAGCCGCATCAGTCGTTCTACGATGCGTTCACTGAAGCGTGGGCGGCGCACCTTGGCCGGCGAGCCTACTGCGATACTATAGGGCGGAACGTCCTTTGTTACCACCGACCGGGCCCCGATGACAGCACCATCCCCGATCGTTACGCCGGACTTGATGAAGACGCTGTTGCCGATCCAGACATCATTGCCGATGCGAGTGGTCGGACAGGCACCGGCGAAGCGGCAACGATTTGCCAGGATCTCTTCCACGCGGTCCGGCGCGCAGAACCGGTGCCAGTCATGCAGTTGCGGATGATAGGTGATCCGCGAACTGGTGAGCCAGTCCATCGGATGCTCGTGCGTTCCGACGACGACACCGGAAGCGATGGAGACGTACCGGCCGATCTGCACATTCTCGAGCGAACCTGTGCCGGATATCGAGCAGAACGCGCCGATCTGGAGCGGATAGCCGAAGAGGAGCTGCGGCTGGACGGAGGTCGGTGCCTCGAACGCCGTACCGCTCACGATCCGCAGCCTGCCCCTCAAGGAGGGAATTTTCAATCCGTTCTGAAGCAAGGTCGGCAGCGGGTTGGAGCCGAAGTCGATCTCTGTCGCTTCCATCGATTTACCCCAGTCACATCCTGGCTCCGGCTTCTCGCTCGCGTCACACGACGCGATGCAGCCACGCGAGGAGAGCCGGACCGTCGGACATGATCGCTTGCGGGTATTTCACCAAAATGGATGGAAGCGGCTACCGCCCGAATTTCACCCTTGCCTACAATGCATAGCCGATTCGAAGTCCGACACTATTGAGCCCCTGATTGCGCCGCGCCGTACCTGCATTGGAGTCATGGTCAACAAAGAACGACACGGACCAGTTCCGGTCGAACTGATAGCCTATTTCCCCGCCGACCCGGAACAACAGGTTGCCGCCGAGATCCTTGCGATCCGGCAAGCGTGAGTTGTGCTTCCCGTCATTGACCGAACCGCCGAATACGATATCCAGGCGGATGCCGTCGCCCGGATGCAGCAAGTCGCGGGCCAGTAGCGTGGTCCAGGTCAGACCAAAATATCCTTTGGTCGTTTTCCCCTCGGTATTGGCGGAGAAGCCGAGATGCGGCCGCGGCGTCAGCGCCCAACGATAGAGCGGATCGATGCCGCCGACTGCGTGCGCGGGTATGAAGCTGGCGAAAAGCAGTTCGCCATTGATGGCGAGGCTGTCCTCCTTGGCAGCGGGATCATGCCAGATGGGGCCGCCGCGGATTTCGCTGAACATCCCGGCAATGCCCTCACCCGCATGGATGCGCGGACCGACCGCCTGCCCCGAGGCCAAGTCAGGCGCCAGCAGCCCAGCCACCACCACAAACACTCCAGCGACTCGCACCTGTGCCTCCGCCTCACCATAGCTGGCTGATAGCCTAGGACCCGTTACCGCTGGATGCGAGATCAATGGGTGGCGAGCGGCACGGCCCCGAACGCCATCACACGTGGAAACTCTCGCCGCAGCCGCAGCGGCCTTTCTCATTGGGATTGCTGAAGGTGAAGCCGGCCGACATCGCCTTCACCTCGTAATCCATCACCGTGCCGATCAGGAAAAGACTGGCCTTGCTGTCCACCAGCACGGTGACGCCCTTGTCGGTCACCTGCTCGTCGCCCTTCTGCGGCCCGTCCACCCAGGAAAGGTCGTAGGAAAGGCCGGAGCAGCCCTTGGTTTTCACACCGATCCGCAGCAGCCGTCCCTCCTCGCCGGAGGCGTAGAGACGGCGCAGCCGCTCCGCAGCCGCATCGGTCAGCTGCATCAATGGCGGCAGGGCGCGCTTCGGGCGGGCGGTGGGCTGTGTGGTCGTGCTCATCGTCATGCCCTCCAATATCAAATATCAGTACATGTTGAGTGCGAGGCGGGCATCCTCGCTCATCCGCCCCTGGTCCCAGGGCGGGTCCCAGACCACCTCCACCTCCACATCGCTGACGCCAGGCACCATCCGGACCGCTTCCTCCACCTGGCTCGGCAGTTCCTGGGCCGAGGGGCAGGACGGTGTGGTGAGCGTCATCTCGACTTTGACCTTGCCGTCATCCCCGATCTCGACCGCATAGATCAGGCCGAGTTCGTAGATGTCGACCGGGATCTCCGGGTCGAAGACGGTCTTCAGCATGGTGACGATGGCGTCCTCGCTCACCTTGGGCATGGGCGGTGGCGTCTCGCCCTCTGGCGTCCAGGCACCATGGGTCGCGGACGCAGCGGTCGCATCCTCACTCACTGCTCGCCTCCTTCGCGCCTTCCAGCGCGGCGTTCAGGGTGTGCCAAGCGAGCGTCGCGCACTTCACCCGGCTCGGGAATTCATGCACGCCCGAGAGGGGCTGCAGCCGCTCCATCTCCTCGGCGAGGTCAGTCCCGCAATCCGGGCAGGTGCCGGTCATGGCAAGTTCACGGAAACGCTCGGCCAGCGCATGCGCCTGCCCGGCCGACTTGCCCTTCACCGTCTCCGTCATCAACGAGGCGCTGGCGGTGGAGATGGCGCAGCCGCGTCCCTGGAAGGCAGCGTCCGCTATGGAGCCGTCGGGCGCGAGTTTCAGGTAGAGTTCCAGCCGATCCCCACACATCGGATTGTCGCCGCGTGCGCTGCGGTCCGCATCCTCAAGCCGACGGAAATTCCGCGGCTTGCGGCCATGGTCCAGGATGACTTCCTGGTAGAGGTCGCGCAGGTCGTCGAACATCAGGTCACCTCCGACTGCCGGCGAGGCTTCCAACCGGACGTCATGCAAAGAATTCCCGGGCCTTGCTCAAGGCCTCCGCGAGGTAGTCGATCTCGCCCTCGGTCGTGTACAGTCCGAAGCTGGCACGGACGGTGCCGCCCTCCATGCCGAAGCGGGTATGCAGCGGCTCCGCGCAATGCCGTCCCGCACGCACCGCGATGCCGGCACGGTCGAGCAGCGTCGCCAGGTCATGCGGATGGGCGTTGTCGAGCGAGAAGGCGAAGACGCCACCGCGATCCTGCGCCCGCCCCAGCAGGCCAAGACTTTCGATATCCGATAGCCGCCGCATCGCGTGGTCCACCAGCCGACGCTCATGCGCCTCGACCGCGGGCATGCCGATGGCGGAGACGTAGTCCACCGCCGCGTGCAGCCCGACGGCCTCGATAATCGGTGGCGTCCCCGCCTCGAACTTCGCAGGCGGCGCGGCCCATTCGGTACGGTCGATCGTCACCATGGCGATCATGTCGCCGCCGCCGAGGAAGGGTGGCATGCGCTCCTGATGCTCCAGTCGCGCCCAGAGCACGCCTATGCCGGTAGGCCCGTAGAGCTTATGGCCGGTGAAGGCATAGAAATCCGCGCCCAGCGCCTGCATGTCCACGCGACGGTGCACCGCGGCCTGGCTGCCGTCGAACAGAATTTTGGCACCGGCGTCATGGGCCATGCGCACCAGCCGCTCGGCCGGCGTGACGGTGCCGAGGACGTTGGACATGTGGGTAATCGCAACCAGCCCCACCTTGCCGTCCGCCAGCTTGGCCGCGACATCCTCCAAATCCAGCTCGCCCGCATCGGTCACGCGGGCGACGCGCAGCTCGATCCCCCTGCCCTCGTCCCGCAGCATCTGCCAGGGCACGAGGTTGGCGTGGTGTTCCATCTCGCTAATCAGCACGGCCTGGCCAGGCCGCAGCACGCCGCGGCCCCAGCTATGGGCAACCAGGTTGATCGCCGCGGTGCTGTTGGGGGTGAAGATCACCTCGCGCGGATCGGCCGCATTGATGAAGCGCGCGACGGCGCCGCGCGCCGCCTCATAGGCCTCGGTGGCCGCCTCGCTCAAGAAATAGGCACCGCGATGGACATTGGCGTAGCGCTCCTCCATGCAGCGGACCATGGCGTCGATCACGGCCCGTGGCTTCTGGGCGGAGGCGCCGCTGTCCAGGAAGACCAGCGGCTTGCCTCTGATCTGCTGTTGCAGGATCGGAAAATCCTGCCGAATGCACTGGATGTCGAAGCTCACGCGGCCTCCCCCTGCCGGTCCCACCAGCCAGTTACCGCGGCATCCAGCGCCTCGCGCGCAGCCTCGTCCTGCACGCCCTCGATTGCCTCGCGCAAGAAGGCCTCAACCAGCATGGCGCGGGCACGTGCCTCCGGGATACCGCGGGCGCGGAGATAGAAGAGCTGTTCGGCGTCGATCGCGCCGACCGTCGCGCCGTGGCTGCACTTCACGTCGTCTGCATAGATCTCCAGCTGCGGCTTGCTGTCGATCTCCGCCTCCGGGCTGAGCAGCAGCGCCTGGTTCATCTGGTAGCCATCGGTCCGCTGCGCGACCTGGTGGACATGGATCTTGCCCTGGAAGACGCCACGCGAACGGCCTGACAGCACGGTCTTGTAGGTCTGCCGGCTGGCGCAGTCGGGCGCCGCGTGGTCCAGGAAGGTGGTGGTATCGGCATGCTGGCCGTCGCGCAGCAACTGCGCGCCGTTCATGTGGCAGGTGGCAGCAGGGCCGGCGAGCACGGTGTGGATCTCGTTCCGCACCAGCCTGCCACCGGCATTCAGGGTGAAGTTGTCATAGGTCCCGCCCTTCTCGACCCGCGCATAGGCGGTCGAGAGCTGGAAGGCACGCGCCCCCTCCTGCTGCAGCCGCGCATGCGTCAGGACGGCGCCGAACGCCACCTCGATCTCATAGACCGGGTTGTGCAGGTAACGCGCCTCGGCCGGGCCGGTCGCGGTCTCGATGATCGTCAGGCTCGCGCCTGCCTCCAGTCGGATCAGGTGGCGCGGATGGAAGGCTTCCGGCCGCTCGGAGGCCGTGCCAAGCGACACAAGGTCGAGCACGCCGCCAGCCACGCCCGCCGGCACCGTCACCACCAGACCGTCCTCGAACAGCATGGTGTTGAGCGCCGCCATGGGCTGCTCCACCGGGCGCGCCAGGGCACCAAGGCGGCCTTCCTGCCGCTCCAGCGCTGCCGCCAGGCTCTCGGCGCCATAGGAAAGGCCGTCCAGCATCGAGAGATCCGCACGGAAGCGGCCATCGACGAAGACCGCGCGCGCGGCGCCATGCGCCGGCGGCAGCGCCGGCGAATCGTCCATGGCAGTCAGCGCCTCATCGAAGCCCGCTTCCGCCACGGGGCGAAGATCGGTGTACTTCCAGGCCTCGATGCGGCGGGTCGGGAAGCCCTGCCTGCGGAAGGCTTCGGCCGCCTGCTCCCGCAGCGCCTGGACGAAGGGCAGGCGCGCGCCAGGAAGACGCTGCTGCAGCCCTTCGAAGCGGTGCAGGAAGCCCGCCGCGCCGGTGACGAGCGCCGTCATGCCGCGGCCTGTACCGAAGCGTAGCCGGATTCCTCCAGCTGCTTCGCCAGTTCGGGGCCGCCCGTCTGCACGATGCGGCCATTCATCAGGACATGCACCTTGTCAGGCACGATGTAGTCCAGCAGGCGCTGGTAGTGGGTGATGACGAGGGAGGAGAAGCCCGGGGCCCGCAGCGCGTTCACGCCATCCGCCACGATCTTCAGCGCATCAATGTCGAGGCCACTGTCGGTCTCGTCCAGGATCGCCAGCTTTGGCGACAGCAGCGCCATCTGCAGCACCTCGTTGCGCTTCTTCTCGCCGCCAGAGAAGCCCACATTCACGCCGCGCTTCAGCATGTCCTCGGAGATGTGGAGCGCTTTCAGCCGATCCCGCGCCACCTTCAGGAATTGCATGGCGTCCAGCTCCGGCTCACCGCGCGCCTTGCGCACCGCGTTTAGCGCCGTGCGCAGGAAGAGCGCATTGCCGACACCCGGCAGTTCCACGGGGTACTGGAAGGCCAGGAACAGGCCGGCCGCCGCGCGCTCCTCCGGCTCCATCGCCAGCAGGTCAATGCCGTTAAAGGTCACGGAGCCGCCGGTGATCTCATAGCCTTCCCGGCCGGAGAGGACATAGGAGAGCGTGCTCTTGCCAGAGCCGTTCGGGCCCATGATGGCGTGGATCTCGCCGGCGGGCACTTCCAGGTCGATCCCCTTGAGGATCTGCTTGCCCTCGACCTCGGCGGTCAGTCCTTCGATCTTCAGCATCAGTCTGTCTTTCCTTAGCCCACCGAGCCTTCGAGGCTGATCTGCAGCAGCTTCTGCGCCTCCACCGCGAACTCCATCGGGAGTTCCTTCAGTACCTCGCGGCAGAAGCCGTTGACGATGAGGCCAACCGCGTCCTCTTCCGAGAGGCCGCGCTGGCGGCAATAGAAGAGCTGGTCCTCGGCGATGCGGCTGGTGGTCGCCTCGTGCTCCACCTTCGCCGTCATGCAGCGGTTCTCGATATAGGGCACGGTATGCGCGCCGCACTGATCACCGATCAGCAGCGAGTCGCACTGGGTGAAGTTGCGCGCGCTGCTCGCGGTCGGTGCCACCCGCACCAGGCCGCGATAGGTGTTCTGCCCGCGCCCGGCCGAGATGCC
This sequence comes from Roseicella aerolata, assembly GCF_020523605.1. Taxonomy (GTDB): domain Bacteria; phylum Pseudomonadota; class Alphaproteobacteria; order Acetobacterales; family Acetobacteraceae; genus Paracraurococcus; species Paracraurococcus aerolatus. Next base: position 37,506 of record NZ_JAJAQI010000005.1, read on the forward strand.
CTTGGAGACGATGGTGCTCGTCGTCCGCTTGCCGACATGGATCATCTTCGTGCCGGTATCGGCCTGCTGGCGGTTGTTGGTGATGGCAACGGAATAGAACTCGCCCACCGAATCATCGCCGAGCAGCACGCACGACGGATACTTCCAGGTGATGGCCGAGCCGGTCTCCACCTGGGTCCAGCTCACCTTGCTCCGCCTGCCGCGGCAATGCGCACGCTTGGTGACGAAATTGTAGATGCCGCCCCGGCCCTCGGCATCGCCGGGGTACCAGTTCTGCACCGTGCTGTACTTGATGGTCGCGTCGTCCAGCGCCACCAGCTCCACCACTGCCGCGTGCAGCTGGTTCTCGTCCCGCATCGGCGCCGTGCAGCCTTCGAGATAGGAGACCGTGCTCCCCTCCTCGGCAATGATCAGCGTGCGCTCGAACTGGCCGGTGCTCTTCGCATTAATCCGGAAATAGGTGGAGAGCTCCATCGGGCAGCGCACGCCCTTCGGGATGTAGACGAAGCTGCCATCAGTGAAGACCGCGCTGTTTAGCGCCGCGTAGAAATTGTCGCCTTGCGGCACGACAGTGCCGAGATACTGCCGCACCAGCTCCGGATGGGTCTGCACCGCCTCGGAGATGGCACAGAAGATAATCCCCTCCTTCTCCAGCCGCGCCTTGAAGGTGGTGGCGACGCTGACGCTGTCGAAAACGGCGTCCACCGCGACCGGCATCCGGCCGGCATCGGAGGGCGTCTCCCCCGCGCCCTCGACACCCGCGAGAATCGCCTGCTCCTTCAGCGGGATGCCCAGCTTGGCATAGGTCCGCAGCAGTTCCGGGTCCACCTCGTCCAGCGACTTCGGCTTCACCTTCTGCACCGGCGCCGCGTAGTAGTAGGCGTCCTGGTAGTCGATCGGCGGATACTTGACCGCCGCCCAGACCGGCTCCTCCATCTTCTTCCAGATGGCGAAGGCCTTCAGGCGCCAATCAAGCAGCCATTGCGGCTCGTTCTTCTTCTTCGAGATGAAGCGGACGATGTCCTCGTTCAGCCCCTTCGGGGCGAATTCCATCTCGATATCCGTCTCGAAGCCCCACTTGTAGGTGCCCTCGGTGACGGACTGGACGGTGTCGATCGTCTCGGTGACGGCGGGCATGAACGATCCCTATTCGGCAAGCATGGGGGCGAAGCGGGCGGAGACCCGGGCGGCGGGGCAATGGGCCGGGCCGGCCAGGTCGGCCACCGTGATCCCGGAGAGCGCGTTGCGGATGGCTTCGTTCACCGGGTCCCAGCGGCCGCGGACGGCACAGACGCCCTCCGCCTCGCACAGGCCCAGGCTGCCATCCACGCAGGCGGTCAGCGCGATCGGGCCATCCACGGCGGTGATGACCTCGGAGAGCGGCACCGCGGGCAAGGGCCGGGTCAGCCGGTACCCACCGCGGGCGCCGCGGACGCCTTCGACCAGGCCGGCTTGGCCCAGGATCTTCAGCACCTTGGCCACCGTCGGCTCGGCGATGCCGGTCGCGGTAGCGAGACCCGGTGCGGTCTGCACACGACCGTTCGGCCCCGCGCCATCCAGCGCGAGCCGGGCCATGACCACCACGGCATAGTCGGTGAGCTTCGACAGCCTCAGCACGGCACCCGTCCCTTTCGCAGGCGTCAAATAGGACTAAACAGGTCCCCTTTGAAGGGCTATCCAGATCGTGAAGCCATGCATTTCCGGCGGGGCGGACTTTCGGGCCCTGCGGACGGAGGGTAGCCTGCTGCGGCTTGTTCAGGGGCAGGGTCTTGCCGTCGGGCGTTTCGGCGCGACGCGCCGGCGCTTGCCGGCCGGAGGACCCAGGGGGAACGGTGCCATGCCGGTGATTACCACCGATGACGGGGTCGATCTGCATTACGAGGAGGCCGGCAGCGGCACGCCTCTCATCTTCGTCCATGAATTTGCCGGCGATGCGCGGAGCTGGGAGCCGCAGATGCGCTTCTTCGCCCGGCGCTACCGCTGCATCGCCTTCAATGCCCGCGGCTATCCTCCGAGCGCGGTGCCCCATGACGGCACCGCCTACTCCCAGGACCGGGCGACCGACGACATCGCCGCCATCATCAAAGGGCTGGATCTGGCGCCGGCGCATGTGGTCGGCCTCTCCATGGGAGCCTTCGCCACCCTGCATCTCGGCCTCCGGCACCCGCACTTGGCGCGCAGCCTGACGGCCGCCGGCGTCGGCTATGGTGCGGCCCCGGGCAAGCGCGACCAGTTCCGCGCCGAAGTGGACGCCACCGCCGCCCGCATCGCCGAGGAGGGAATGTGGAAGATGGCCAGGACCTATGGCCGTGGCCCGACCCGCCTGGTCTTCGAGGAGAAGGACCCACGCGGTTACGCCGAGTTCCTGTCCCAGCTCGCGGAACATGACACGGACGGGGCGGTGCTGACCATGCGGGGCGTCCAGCGCGAGCGGCCTAACCTGTTCGAACTTGAGGACCAGTTCCGCAAGCTGAAACTGCCGACCTTCATCATCTGCGGCGACGAGGACGACCCGACGCTGGAGCCCGGCCTGTTTCTCAAGCGCACCATCTCCACCAGCGCGCTCCTGGTCATGCCGCGTTGCGGCCACGCCATGAATATAGAGGACCCGGATGCCTTCAACCGGGCGGTGCTGGATTTCCTTACCTGGGTGGATGCCGGACGGTGGTGGGAGCGGAACCCGGAGACGCTCTCGGGCGGTATCATCGCAGGGAAGGCCGAGACGTAGCGGCCTGACGGCCGGAGCGGCCGCGCCCCTGGCGGGTTTTCCTTCCCTCCCGGGCCGGAGCTTCCGCTAGGCTCCCCGGGTGCCGCGCGCAGACGCGGCCCCGCGTGGGAGACAACCGTCCATGAATGCCATTCCTGACCGGCGCGCGCTCCAGCTCCCGTTGGAACGCTTCGATGTCAGCGATCCCGGCCTGTACCAGAACCAATCCTACTTCGCCTATTTCGACCGCCTGCGACAGGAGGACCCGGTGCACTGGTGCGCCGAGAGCCGCTTCGGTCCCTATTGGTCCATCACCCGTTACAAGGACATCATGGCGGCCGAGGTGAACCACCAGGTCTTCTCCTCGGAGCTCGGCGGCATCCAGGTCCTCGACCAGCCGAAGGACATGCAGCGCCCGAGCTTCATCCGCATGGATCCGCCGAAGCATGACGAGCAGCGTAAGGTCATCCAGCCCATCGTCGCGCCCGGCAACCTCGCCAATATGGAGCCGCTGATCCGCGAGCGGACCCGGCGCGTGCTGGATCAGCTTCCCCGCAACGAGGAGTTCGACTGGGTCGAGCGGGTCTCGATCGAGCTGACCACGCTGATGCTGGCGACGCTCTTCGACTTCCCGGTCGAGGAACGCGGCAAGCTCACCTACTGGTCGGATGTCGCGATCGCCGACATCACCGACCCCGAGGCGCCGGTGCATTCGGAGGAGGCGCGCTTCGCCGAGCTGAAGGTGATGGCCGAGACCATGGGCCGCCTGTTCAACGAGCGGAAGGCGCAGGCGCCGGGCTTCGACCTGCTCTCCATGCTGGCGCATGGCGAGGCCACGCGCGACATGCCGCTGCGCGAATTCATGGGCAACCTCGCCCTGCTGATCGTCGGTGGCAACGACACCACACGGAATTCCATGTCCGGCGGGCTCTATGCGCTGCACCAGCATCCCGCGGAATGGGACAAGCTGCGCGCCGATCCCTCCCTGATCCCGAACATGGTGTCCGAGATCATCCGCTGGGTGACGCCGGTGATCCATATGCGCCGCACCGCCAGCCGGGATTTCGAGTTCGGCGGCAAGCGGATCCGCGCCGGCGACAAGGTCTGCATGTGGTATGTTTCCGGCAACCGCGACCCTGAGGCGATTGAGGAGCCGGACCGCTTCATCATTGACCGGCCGCGGGCCCGCCAGCACCTCTCCTTCGGCTTCGGCGTGCACCGCTGCGTCGGCAACCGGCTGGCGGAGCTTCAGCTGCGGATCCTGTGGGAGGAGCTCCTGGCCCGCTTCGACCGCATCGAAGTGCTGGGCGAGCCCAGGCGGATCTACTCCAACTTCATCCACGGCATCCGCAGCCTGCCGGTGCGGATCCCGGGGTAGGGCAGATCGCCGGAGGCCGTGATCAAGCGGACGGGTGACTCTGCTCGAAAGGCGAAGAGTTCCAGCCGAATCGGATGGTCGGCCTGGACGATCCTGCTATCCGGTGCCCGGGCGAGCGTGGCACCGGGCGCTTGACGATGCCGTTGCTATCCAGCCGGGGCCGCTCCCGGCACTCTGCGGGGATGCGCGCCCTGCTCCTCCTGATTCTCCTTGTCCTTGCCATCCCCGCCGCCGCGGCAGAACTCAAGCTCGCCAGCTGGAACATCGCCTGGCTCACCCTCCGCCAGGCCGGCGACCCGGACCTGCCGCGCAATCTCACGCCGCGGCGCCCCGTCGATTTGCAGCTCCTTGCCGCCTATGCGAAGCGGCTGGATGCCGATGTGGTCGCGTTGCAGGAGGTGGACGGGCCGGAGGCGGCGGCGCGGGTCTTCGACCCTGGCACCTATGCCTTCTTCTTCCCCGCCGAGCAGGACACGCAGCGCACCGGCTTCGCTGTGAAGCGCAGCCTGCGTGCCGCGCAGAACCCGGATCTCGCGGCGTTGGATCTCCGCCCGCGTGCCCGCTTCTCGCTCCGCCGCGGGACCGACATCACGGTCGAGGCCGCCGGACGGCGCCTGCGCCTGCTCTCCATCCATCTCGATGCGGGCTGCCGCAACGCGCCGCTCTCGGACCCGATCCCGGATTGCGACTCCCTCCGCCAGCAGGCGGAAATCCTGGCGGGCTGGGTGACGGAGCGCCGGCGTGAGGGCACCGCCTTCGCCATACTCGGCGACTTCAACCGCGCGATCGGCGGGGCGGAGGACGAGTTGCTGCGCATCCTCACCGCCGCGGCGCCCCTGACCCGCAGCACCGAAGGCGTCTCCGACCCCTGCTGGGCGGGGGCGCGCGGGCCACGTCGGTTCATCGATCATATCCTGCTGGGCGGGGAGGCCCGAAGCTGGCTGGTGCCCGACAGTTTCCGCGTGATGGTCTATGCGGAGCGCGAGCGCGAATGGCGGGAGCGGCTTTCCGATCATTGCCCGATCAGCCTGCGGCTTCGGCTTCCCTGACGGATGGAGACGCTCCGCACCTTTCTCCGGGTCAGCCTGCCCTTCGCCGCGGTCGGCTTCCTGAACCAGGCTGCCCGCATCGTCGTGGCAACGGTCGGACCTGCCATGGCGCTGGAGTTCGGCCTCTCGGCCAGTGGCCTTGGCGCGCTGGCGGCGGTGTTCTTCGCCGCCTATGCGCTGGCCCAGTTGCCGATCGGCCTTGCCATCGACCTGCATGGACCACGGCGCGTGCAGGTCCTGCTCTCGCTGGTCGCGGCGCTCGGCTTCCTGCTCTGCGCGCTGGCGAGGGACCCGACGCTGCTCGCGGTGGGCCGCTTCGTCACCGGCATCGGCATCGGCGGTGCGCTGATCGGGCTGATGAAGGCGAACATGCAATGGTACCCGGCCTGGCGGCTGGCGGCGGTGACCGGCGCGGGTGTCTTCTTCGGCGCGGCCGGCGGGCTCGCCGCCACCCTGCCGGTGCAGGCGGTGCTGCCCTCCATCGGATGGCGCGGCGTCTTCCTGGTGCTGGCGTGCCTCGCGGTGCTCGCCGCGCTCTGGATCCGGCTTTCCGTGCCGGCCAACCCACCCGGGGCACGGCCAGCGGTGCGGCGCCCGCTCGGGGCCGAGATCGCGGAGTTCGCCCGGATCTTCCGCCACCCGGTCTTTACCCGGAACATGCCGGCGGTCGCGCTGCTCTCCGGTCTGGTCTTCACCTATCAGGGGCTCTGGGCTGGACCCTGGCTGCGCGATGTCGGCGGGCTCGGCGATGCGGCGCGGGCGGGCGTGCTGCTCTGCTACTCGCTCGGCATCATGGCGGGGCAACTCTTCGGCGGGCATCTCGCCTCCGCCCTGCAGAAGCGCGGGGTGGAGGCCATGCGGGTGCCCTTCGCCGGCATGGCCGCCATGGCGGTGCTCCAGATGGTGCTGATCGCCCAGCCGCAGGGGGTGGTCACCCTGTCCCTCTTCTGGTTCGGCTTCGCCTGTGTCGGCTCGGTCGGGCCCATCTCCTATGCCGTGCTGGCGCAGCGTTTCCCGCCGGAACTGACCGGGCGGGTGGCGACCGCGCTCAATTTCAGCATGCTCGCGCTGGTGTTCCTGCTGCAGAATGGCATCGGCCTCATCCTGGATCTCTGGCCGCGCAGCGCGACGGGTGGCTGGGACCCGGCGGGCTATTCCTGGGCGCTGGGCTTGACCCTGGCGCTGCAGGCGCTGACGGTTCTGTGGCTGGTCGCGGCGCCGCGTCTCCAGGCTCGCCGCGCGGCCTGACCGGGGGGAGGAACGCCGTGGTCGATGTGACGCAGGTCCGCAAATTGCTGGCTCGCTATCGGGTCGAGGACGGCAGGAGTTTCCATCTCAAGGACCATGACCCGGCCGACACCGCCGGCCTCGGCCTGGAAAAGCAGGAAGCCAAGGCGTTGCTGCAGGAGGGCATCGCCCTGCTGAAGGAGCAGCAGGACATGCTCTATGCCCAGGATCGCTGGGCGGTGCTCTGCCTGTTCCAGGCCATGGATGCCGCCGGCAAGGACGGCGCCATCAAGCATGTGTTTTCCGGCGTGAACCCGCAGGGCGTGCGGGTCGCCAGCTTCAAGGCGCCGGGGCCGATCGAACGTGACCACGATTTCCTCTGGCGCCACATCCTGGCGATGCCGCCGCGCGGCGAGATCGGGATCCACAACCGCTCCTGGTACGAGGAAGTGCTGGTGGCGCGGGTCCATCCCGAGATCCTGGCCGGCCAGAAACTGCCGCCCGTGCTGCGGACGAAGCGGATCTGGGAGGAGCGGCTGGAGGACATTGCGAATTTCGAGCGCTACCTGTCCCGCCAGGGGATTGTCGTCCTGAAATTCTTCCTGAATGTGAGCAAGGAGGAGCAGCGCCGGCGCTTCCTGGCCCGGATCGACGAGCCGGAAAAGCATTGGAAATTCAGCGCCCAGGACGTCGCCGAGCGGCACCACTGGGATGATTACCAGGCGGCCTATGAGAAGGCGATCCGCGCGACCGCCACGCCGCACGCGCCCTGGTATGTCGTGCCGGCGGACAGCAAGTGGTTCACCCGGCTGGTCGTGGCGGGCGCCCTCGCCCTGGCGCTGGGGGAGCTCGACCTGCACTATCCCAAGGTCAGCGCCGAGGATCTGGCGCGCCTGCAGGAAGCCCGGAAGGAGCTGGAATGACCCGCATTCCGATCCTCCGAAGGTTGCGCTTGACGCCAGCCGCGCCGCTTGCGATCCAGGGATGGTGAGGGACCTTGTCAGCGTCGGTCGCAGCGACGACGACACGCTCTGGGCTGTCTATGCGACCATCGGCCGCACCAGCCGGATTGCCGAGGTATTCCGCAGCCGGGCGGCCGCGCTGGCCGACCGGGATTGGCGGGCCCAGCAGGTGCGGGCCTATGAGGATTTCCTGCGCCGTTCCTCCCAGCCCGTGCCGCATTACAGCGTGGCGCCGATCAAGCGGCACGACCTGCCGAGGAAATGGACCCCGCTGCCCGCCCTGGGTTTCCTGCGGGGCCAGTTCGTCTGAGGGACGCGCCGGGCGTCCCCCCTTCCTCACACCTCGAGGAAGACCGTCTCCCCCTCCCCCTGCAGCCGGATGTCCAGGGTCCAGACCCCCGGGCCGGTGGAGCGGGCGATGAGCGTCGCCCGCTCCACCGGATCCTCGATGGAGGAGAGCAGCGGGTCGGTCTCGTTCAGCGCCTCGCCCTCGAAATAGAGGCGCGTCCGCAGCGCGGTCATCAGCCCGCGCGCCAGCAGAACGATCGAGAGGTGCGGCGCCTGGGTCTGGTTGCCATGACCCGCTACCGGCTGCGGCTTCAGGGTGATGAAGCGGAAACGGCCCTCGCCATCCGTTGCGCTGCGGCCATAGCCGGGGAAGCGCTCATCCGCCAGCGGGCTGGCCTGCCAGATCTCGACCGCCGCATCGGCGACCGGCGCACCGGCCCCATCGGTGACGCGGCCGGTCACTTCAATCCGCTCTCCCTCCGCGCCGAAGCGCGTCAGGTCGGCCCATTCCTTGTGCTCGATCAGGTGCCAGTAGGGCCCGATGGTCTGGCTGGCGGTGGCGGTGGGCATCAGTGGTGTCCCCCATCCTCGAAGGGCGTCGCCCCGCGGCCGCGCAGCACGATATCGAAGCGGTAGCCCAGCGCCCATTCCGGCTCGGTGATCGCCAGGTCGAACCTGCTCACCAGCCGCTCCCGCGCCGCGGCGTCGCTGACCGCGTGGTAGATCGGGTCCAGGTTGAGCAGGGGGTCGCCGGGAAAGTACATCTGGGTGATCAACCGTTGGGCGAAGCCGGTGCCGAAGAGCGAGAAGTGGATGTGGATCGGCCGCCAGGCATTGTGGTGGTTCCGCCAGGGATAGGCGCCCGGCTTGATGGTGACGAAGCGGTACCGGCCTTCCGTATCGGTGAAGATGCGGCCCTCGCCGGGAAAATTCGGGTCGGCAGGTGCGTCATGCATGTCGCGCGGATGGGCGTAGCGGCCGGCGGCATTGGCCTGCCAGACCTCGATCATGGTGTTCGGGATGGGCCGACCGTCCTCATCCGTCACCTGGCCGGCGACGATGATCCGTTCCCCCAGCGGCTCACCACTCGCCTGCTTCGTGAGGTCGTTGATCTCGGGAAAGAGCGCAGGGGTGAAATGGGGGCCAGTGGTCTCGCTGACCGTCTGCGCCAGCTTGCGCAGGGCGCGCTTCGGATGGCGAAGATGGGTGCTGCCATAGGCCGGCGCGTCGAGCGGCGGCTGGGTACCGGCCGCGAAAGGCCGGAAGGGCAAAGTGTCGGACATGCCTGTCTCCTCCTCTGCGGCGCGGAGGCCCCACCCTCCGGCCGCGAGGTCTCCACGCCATATGCCTGCTTGTAGCCCGGTTCGGGAGAGGCGGCGATCAGCCTGTTCCAGCGCGGTGCCGCGGGATCTTGTGACCTCGCCCCATCTGGTGCTTTCGGCCCTGGCCTGCTGCGGCCAAGCCTCCGGCCTGCCTGGGGTGGGGAATATCGAGGCAAAGCGGAGTTTCTCGATCACCCCGGGCGGATTCAGCGCGGTGATCGACGGGTGCTGATCGCACTGCCGCCCAGACCGACCGTGCCCTGGCGCCGGCCCACACCCGACCCGGGCTCCCCGGCCGAACACAGTGGCGCCTGCTGCCGGCCGAGGCGGTGGTAATGGAGAGGAGGCCCCAAGCCACGGCTCGGCCCTGCAGGCCCATCTCCCGATGCGGCGCTCGGGCGGCTTCCGCACCATGGCGTGCGGCGGACTCGGCCATGCCCTTCCTGCCACGGTCGGCTTCGCCCTCCTGCCTCCCGGGCGGCGCACCGTCGCCCCCTCGCGCTACCCCGCCGAGGGCCGAACTGCCCTCGAAACCTTCGCGTTCAGAAGGCAAGTTGCACCTTCATCGCCTTGCTGCGGTCGCCCGCCAGTTCGAAGGCCGCGACGGCCTCCTCGACCGGCAATGTCGCGGTCAGCATCGGCATCGGATCGATGGCGCCGCGCGCGAGAAGTTCGATTGCCAGCGCGAATTCCTCCTGGAAGCGGAAGGTGCCGCGCAGCGCGATCTCCTTCGCCACCAGGGCCGAGAGTGGCAGCGACACATCGCCGCCGAGGCCGAGTTGCACGATGACCGCGCCCGGCCGCGCCACCTCTATGGCGGTCTTGAGGGCAGCGGCGCTGCCGCTCGCCTCGAAGACCACGTCGAAATGGCCCTTGTCGACAGCGTAGCCGCGCAGTGCCTCGGGGTCCTCGGCCACGGCCACCGTGCGGTCCGCCCCCATCCGCCGCACCGTCAGCAGCGGCGAGGAGAGCAGGTCGGTCACCACAATCTCCCGCGCCCCGGCATGGCGCGCGACGGCGACCGCCAGCGTCCCGATCGGGCCCGCGCCGGTCACCAGCACCCGCGCCCCCAGCAGCGGCCCGGCCTGCCGCGCCGCATGCAGGCAGACCGAGAGCGGCTCGGCGAAGGCGGCGCGGGCGATGTCCATGCCATCGGGCAGCGGCACCGCGCGGGCCGCCTCACAGACCAGGGACTGGGCGAAGCCGCCCTGCACATGCGGCAGCCGCATGGCGCTGCCGTAGAAACGCATGTCGAGGCAGTGGTTGGGCTGGCCCGCCAGGCACCAGCGGCAGGCGCCGCAGGGTAGGCTCGGGTTCACCGCGACGCTTATGCCGGGGGCGAGGTGCGCGACCCCCTCCCCCACCGCCTCGACCGTGCCGGCGATCTCGTGGCCGAGCACCATCGGCTCCCGCAGCCGAACCGCGCCGAAGCCGCCATGCAGGTAGTAGTGCAGGTCGGAGCCGCAGATGCCGCCCGCGCGGATGCGCAGCCGCACCTGGCCGGGACCGGGCTCGGCCGCCGCCCGCTCCTCGATCCGCAGGTCCTTCGGCGCATGGATGACGACGGCGCGCCCACCGGCCGGACGATTCAGCTCTCCGCGCCGTTCGGCGCCCTGGCCGTCAGAGGGCATCACCGGACTTCCGTCAGCAGGGGCCGGCCGGCGAAATGCGCATCGACATTGTCTCGCATGAGCTGGCCCATGGCCTTGCGTGTCTCGACCGTGCCGCTCGCCGCATGCGGCGCCAGCACCACATTGGGAAAGGTGGCGAATTCCGGGTCGATCGCCGGCTCGTTCCAGAAGACGTCGAGGCCGGCGAAGGCGATGCGGCCGGCGCGGATCGTCTCCAGCAGCGCCGGCTCGTCGCAGCAGGAGCCCCGCGACACGTTGACGAAGATGGTGCCGGGCCTGAGCGCCTCGAAGGCGGCGCGATCGATCAGCCCCTGGGTGGTCGGCCCGCCCATGGCGCAGCAGACCAGGATGTCCACCTCCGGCGCCAGCGCCGCCGGCGTCGGGTACCAGGGATAGGCGACGTCCTCCTTCCGGGTCCGGCCGCTGTAGCTGACCGGCATGCCGAAGCCCTCCGCCCGCCGCGCCACCGCCCGCCCGATGCGGCCGAGCCCGACGATGCCCAGGCGCTTGCCCCAGACCCGGGTCGTCAGGGGCATCGAGCCTTCCCGCGCCCAGGTCCCCTCCCGCACCCAGGCATCGGCACGCGGGATCTCGCGTGCCGCGCCGAGCAGCAGGGCGAAGGCCATGTCGGCCACGTCCTCGGTCAGCACGTCCGGGGTGTTGGTCACCGGAATGCCATGGGTGGCGCACCAGCCCTTGTCGATGGCATCGATCCCGACGCCGTAGCAGGCGACGATCTCGAGCCGTGGCAGCCGCTCCATCAGCGCCGCCGAGGCACCGATCTCGCCCTTGGTCACGATGCCGCGGATGTCGGGCGCGTGCTGCGCCAGGAAGGCCTCCTGGTCCGGCGCCTCGTAGAGCAGGCGCAGCGTGTAGCGCTCCGCCAAGGGCTCCAGGTCCCAGTCGGGCAGGACGCCCATGACCAGAAGCTCCGGCTTGTCCACGCCCGCCTCCCCTGCTTGTCTCGCCGCGCTGTAGAGCAGATCGCCGCGGGGCGGCAACTTCCCCGGCCGGCGGTCTGCGCATGGCTCAACGGATGACGTGGCGATGGGCTGCGTGGGGGATGGGACGATGTCGGTCAAGCTCTTCGACCTGACGGGGCGGCGCGCCCTGGTGACAGGCTCCAGCCAGGGAATCGGGCTGGCGCTGGCCCGCGGCGTCGGTCAGGCCGGGGCCAGCGTGGTGCTGAACGGCCGCGACCTGGCCAAGCTGGAGAAGGCGGCCGAGGGGCTGCGCGCCGACGGCGTCGCCCGGGTGGACATTGCCCCCTTCGACGTGACCGACAGCGCGGCGGTCGAGGCCGGCGTCGCGCGCATCGAAGCCGAGCTCGGCCCGATCGACATCCTCTTCAACAATGCCGGGGTGAACCTGCGCGGCGCGCTGGACGCCATGCCGGACGAGACCTGGCATGCGGTGATCGCCACCAACCTGCACAGCGCTTTCTACTGCGCCCGCGCCGTGGCGAAGGGCATGATCGCCCGCGGCCGCGGCAAGGTCATCAATACCTGCAGCGTAATGAGCATGCTGGGCCGCCCCACCACCGGTCCCTACACCGCCTCCAAGGGCGCCATCGGCATGCTGACCAAGGCCATGTGCGCCGACTGGGCGAAGCACGGCCTGCAGTGCAACGGGATCGCGCCCGGCTATTTCAGCACCGAACTGACCGCGCCGCTGCGCGCCAATGCCGAGTTCAATGACTGGCTGTGCAAGCGCACGCCCGCCGGGCGCTGGGGGGAACTGCCGGAACTGGTCGGGGCGGCGGTGTTCCTGGCTTCCGACGCGTCGAGCTATGTGAATGGCCACCTGCTCTATGTCGATGGCGGGCTGACCAGCGTGGTGTGAGCACCGCCTGCCCCGCGCCGGCCGGAGCACGGGGCCGGATCGAATGCCCGGGAACGGGCTGCCCGTCTTGACGCCGACGCCCGCCGGGGGAAACCTGCGCCGGTATAGTTAGCCAGCGAACCAAGAGGGAGGGCCGCGACGCCCATGAGCATCAACGGCAAGGCCTATATCGTCGGGGCCTATGAGCACCCGACGCGCAAGGCCGACGACAAGTCGGTGGCGCAGTTGCATGCCGAGGTCGCCTATGGCGCCCTGCAGGATGCCGGCCTGACCAAGGACGACATCGACGGCTATTTCTGCACCGGCGCCGCGCCCGGCCTCGGCCCGCTGAACATGGCGGACTATCTCGGCCTGACCAAGCTGAAGCACCTGGACAGCACCGATGTCGGCGGCTCCTCCTACGTCCTGCATGTCGGCCATGCGGCGGAGGCGATCGCGCTCGGCCTCTGCAATGTCGCGCTGGTGACGCTGGCCGGCCGGCCGCGGGCGGAGGCGATGGCCACCGGCACCGCGCCGCGGAGCTGGGGCGTGAACGTTCCGGACGACCCCTTCGAGATCCCCTACGGCCGCACGGTCGCCAATGCCTATGCCATGTGCGCCATGCGCCACATGTATGAGTTCGGCACCACCTCCGAGCAGCTCGCCTGGATCAAGGTCGCGGCCAGCCACCATGCGCAGTGGAACGAGCACGCGATGCTGCGCAAGGTCGTGACCGTGGAGGAGGTCGTCAACTCCCCCATGATCTCCGACCCGCTGCACCGCCTGGATTGCTGCGTGATCTCCGATGGCGGCGGCGCGCTGATCATCACCCGCCCGGAGATCGCGAAATCTCTGAAGCGCCCGCTGGTCAAGGTGAAGGGCCATGGCGAGGCAACCAAGAACCAGAATGCCGGCTACACCGACCTGACCTATTCCGGTGCCCGCTGGTCCGGCCCCCGCGCCTTCGAGGAAGCCGGCGTCCGGCCTGCGGACATCCAGTACGCCTCGATCTATGACAGCTTCACCATTACCGTGCTGATGCAGCTGGAGGATTTGGGCTTCTGCGAAAAGGGCCAGGGCGGGAAGTTCGTCGCCGACGGCAACCTCATCTCGGGCGTCGGCAAGCTGCCCTTCAACACCGATGGCGGCGGGCTCTGCAACAACCACCCGGCCAATCGCGGCGGCATGACCAAGGTGATCGAGGCGGTGCGGCAGCTCCGCGGCGAGGCGCATCCGAAGGTCCAGGTGCCAGGCTGCACCCTGGCGCTGGCGCATGGCACCGGCGGCCTGCTGGGTACGCGCCACGGCAGCGCGACCGTCATCCTGGAGCGGGAGTGATCACGATGGCCACGATGGCAAGCAACCGGGCCCTGCCGGCGATCCAGGTGGACCCGACCAACAAGCCCTATTTCGACGCGGCGCGCGAGGGCCGTCTGCTGATCGGCCTCTGCAAGGATACCGGCAAGCATTTCTGGTATCCGCGCGGCTGTTCCCCCTTCACCCTCTCGAACAATGTGGAGCTGGTGGAGGCCAAGGGAACCGGCACGATCTACACCTATACGGTGATGCGGACGAAGGAGCCCTATTGCGTCGCCTATGTCGAGCTGGATGAGGGCGTGCGCGTCTTCACCAATATCGTCGATTGCGATCTGGACAGCCTGAAGATCGGCCAGAAGGTCAAGGTCGTCTTCAAGCCGACCCAGGGCGATGCCCCGCCGGCAACGATGTTCACACCCGTCTGAGCTGTCGGGTATAAGACTCACAGAAACAGATGGGGGGTGCGGGGGGAAATATCTTCCCCCCGCCCTTTTGCGTTTCGGGAGGCTCGATGTCCGTCCAGAACACCCCGCTGGTTCTCCGCGCCGATGACGGCCCGGTCGCCATCCTGACCCTGAACCGCCCTGCCGCGCGCAACAGCCTCTCGCTTGCCATGCTGGCCGCGCTGCAGGAGGCGCTGGACGGCATCGCCGCCGAGGACGGCATCCGCTGCGTCGTCATCGCGGCCGAAGGCCCCGCCTTCTCCGCCGGCCATGACCTCAAGGAGATCACCGCCCATCGCGAGGACGCCGATGGCGGCCGTGGCTTCTTCGAGGAGACCATGGCCGCCTGCGCCAGGGTCATGCAGGGCGTGGTTGGGCTGCCACAGCCCGTCATCGCGGCGGTGGAAGGCATCGCCACCGCCGCCGGCTGCCAGCTCGCCGCGAGTTGCGACCTGGTCGTGGCGGCGGAGGGCGCGAAATTCTGCACCCCTGGCGTCGATATCGGCCTCTTCTGCACCACGCCGGGCGTCGCCCTCGCCCGCGCCGTGCCGCGCAAGGCGGCGATGGAGATGCTGCTGCTCGGCGAGATGGTCCCGGCCGCCGAGGCGCAGCGCATGGGCCTCGTCAACCGCGTGGTCCCGCCCGGGCAGGCGCTGCCGGAGGCGCTGGCGCTGGCCCGGCGCATCGCCGCCCGCTCCGGCGTCGCGCTGCGCATGGGCAAGCGCGGTTTCAACGCCCAGGCCGCCATGCCGTTGTCGGAGGCCTATGCCGCAGCCGGCACGATCATGGTAGAGAACCTGCTGGCCGAGGACGCTGCCGAGGGGATCGGCGCCTTCCTCGGCAAGCGCACGCCGGAATGGCGGCATCGGTAGGGACGTGAATTCATGGCCGCGCAGGACTACGAGACCGGGCTCTCCCGCAACCCCGCCAACCACCAGCCGCTGACGCCGCTTCTGTTCATGGAGCGGGCGGCGCAGGTCTTCCCGGAGCACCTCGCGGTTGTCCATGGCGCGGTCCGCCGCCCCTACAGGGAGCTCAGGGACCGCTGCGTGCGCCTCGCCTCGGCGCTGGCCGGGCGGGGAATCGGCCGCGGCGACACCGTGGCGGCGCTGCTGCCCAACATCCCCGAAATGCTGGAATGCCATTACGGCGTCCCGATGGCCGGCGCCGTGCTGAACACGCTGAACACCCGCCTCGATGCCGCGACCATCGCCTATATCCTCGACCACGGGGAGGCGAAGGCGATCATCGTCGATCGCGAATTCATCCCCCTGCTGCGCCTCGCCCTCACCCAGTGCAAGGTCGAGCCGCTGGTGATTGAGGTGGAGGACCCCGAGGCGGGCGAGCAGGCCCGGGCCAATACCATGGATGCGCTGGGCTACGAGGCGCTGCTGGCGGAAGGCGACCCGCGCTTCGCCTGGCTGTTGCCGAATGACGAGTGGGACGCCATCACCCTCAACTACACTTCCGGCACCACGGGCAAGCCGAAGGGCGTTGTCTACCACCACCGCGGCGCGCAACTGCTTGCCACCGGCAATGTCCTCTCGGCCAGCATGGCGCGGCACCCGGTCTATCTCTGGACCCTGCCGATGTTCCACTGCAACGGCTGGTGCTTCCCCTGGACAGTCACCGCCGTCGCCGGCACGCATGTCTGCCTGCGCGCCGTGCGCGGGCCGACCATGTGGGAGCTGATGGCGGAGCACGGCGTGACGCATATGTGCGGCGCCCCCGTCGTGATGGCGACGCTGCTCGACACGCCGGCCGGCCAGAAGCGGGAGCTCAAGGGTCAGGTGCAGTTCGTCGTCGCCGGCGCGCCGCCGCCCGAGGCGGTGCTGGCCGCCATGCGCGACGCAGGCTTCGCGGTGCTGCATGTCTACGGCCTGACGGAGTGCTACGGCCCTTCCGTCGTCAATGAGTGGAACGCCGCCTGGGACGCGCTGCCGGCCGGCAAGCAGGCCAAGCTCATGGCCCGCCAGGGCGTGCGCTACCAGGCGCTCGAGTCCCTCGATGTCATGGACCCGCTCACCATGCAGCCCGTACCGGCGGACGGCGCGACGCTCGGCGAGGTGATGATGCGCGGCAATGTCGTCATGAAAGGCTATCTGAAGGACGCCAAGGCCACCGAGACCGCCTTCGCCGGCGGCTGGTTCCATACCGGCGACCTCGCGGTGAAATATCCGGACGGCTACATCCAGCTCAAGGACCGCTCCAAGGACATCATCATTTCGGGCGGCGAGAACATCTCCTCCATCGAGGTCGAGGATGCGCTCTACAAGCATCCGGCGGTGATGCTGGCGGCGGTGGTGGCGAAGCCGGATGACAAATGGGGCGAAGTGCCCTGCGCCTTCGTCGAGCTGAAGCCGGGCGCCGAGGCGACCGAGGCCGAGTTGATCGCGCATTGCCGGCAGCACATGGCCGCCTTCAAGGCGCCGAAGCAGATCGTCTTCTCCGAACTGCCGCGGACCTCCACGGGGAAGATCCAGAAGCACATGCTGCGGAGCCAGGTGCGCGGCTGAGCGGCAGGGGGCTTTGCCCCCTGCGCCACGGCAGAGGCGAAGCGCTCCTGCACCCGGCCTGCGTCAGCGCACCAACAGGCGGTGAGCAAGGAAGCCGAGAACGCCGCAGACCGCAATCGTCAGCGCCATGGGCAAGGCCGTGCCGGTGTGCAGCGCGCCGACCAGGCCGCCGCTCACGGCGCCCAGGCCGAATTGCAGCGTGCCGATCACCGCGGAGGCACTACCCGCCACGCGCCCCTGCGGCGCGAGGGCCAGGGTTATCGCCAGCGGCATCACCGCGCCAATGCAGGCGACGTAGCAGAACAGCAGGGCGACAATCGCACCGAAGCCGCCGAGGCCGCTCGCCGCGACGACCAGCAGCGCCAGCCCGGCCACCGACATGAAGGCCAGCACCCAGGCCAATGCACGCTCCGGCGGCAGGCGCAGCGCCAGCCTGGCATTCACCTGCCCCACCGTGATCAACCCAAAGGCATTCAGGCCAAAGAACAATGCATACTGCGCCGGCGGCACATGGAAAAGCTGCATGAACACGAAGGGCGAGCCGGCGATATAGGCGAACATCCCCGCCGTCGGCAGCGCGCCCGCCAGCGCATGGCCGAGGAAATGCCGGTTCCGCAGCAGCCGCGCATAGGTCAGCAGGATGCCGGCGAACCCCTCGCGCCGCCGCCGCTCCGCCTCCAGCGTCTCGGGCAACGCCAAGTGCACCACCACGGCGAGGATGGCACTGTAGGCTGCCAGCACCCAGAAAATCGCCCGCCAGTCCGCGACGGCCAGCAATGCGCCGCCGATCGAGGGTGCCAGGATCGGCGCCAGCCCCATCACCAGCATCAGTTGCGACATCAGCCGGACGGAAGCCGCGCCCTCCGTCACGTCCCGCACGATCGCCCGCGCCATCACCATGCCGGCGCAACCGCCCAGGCCCTGGCAGAAGCGCAGCCAGATCAGCATCTCGACATCCCGCGTCAGCGCGCAGCCGATCGAGGCCAGGGTGAAGACCACGAGCCCCAGCAGCAGCGCCGGACGCCGCCCGAATCGGTCCGAGAGCGGCCCATAGCCAAGCTGGCCGAGCGCCGTGCCGGCGAAGAAGGTCGCCAGCGTCACCTGCACCGAAGCAGGGTCGGCCGGCAGCCCGGCCGCGATGGCCGGAAAGGCCGGCAGGTACATATCGGTCGCCAGCGGCCCGAAGGCTGCCATGGCGCCGAGCATGATGGGCAGGAACCAGGGGAGCGATTGCATGCAGTCCGATTACCAGCCGCTGCTGCACCGCACCATGCGCGGGATCAGAATACCACCCCCTCCTCCCGCAGCCGGTCCTGCACCAGCCGCTTCGGGATCTTGCCATAGCCGGATTTCGGCAGCGCCTCCCACACCACCACGCGCAGCGGCTGCTTGTACCGGGCGAGCCGATCGGACAGGTACGCCAGCACCTCCGCCTCGGTCACCGCCATGCCCGGACGCGGCACGAGGGCGGCGACGCCGCTCTCCCCCCAACGTGGATGCGGCATGCCGACCACCGCGCATTCCAGCACCGCAGGATGGGTCAGGATGGCCTCCTCCACCTCCCGCGGATAAACGTTCGACCCGCCTGAGATATACATGTCCGAGGCCCGGCCAGTGACATAGAGGAAGCCGCGCGCATCCAGGTGCCCGAGATCGCCGGTGTGGAACCAGCCGCCGCGGAAGACCTTCCCATTGGCCTCCGGGTTCTCGAAATAACCCGCGAAGACAGCCGGGCCGCGCACGCAGATCTCGCCGGTCTCGGCCGCCGGCAGGCGCGCACCCTTCTCGTCCAGGATGGCTATGTCCATTCCTGTCCGCGCGCTGCCGCAGGAGCCGAGCGGGAAGCTCTCGTCATCCTCGATGCTGTGCTGGTCCGGCCGCAGCACACTGATATTGCCGGTCACCTCGCCCAGGCCGAAATACTGCACAAGACAGGGCCCGAGTTTCTCGAGCGCCCGCTTCTGGTCGGCGCGGTACATCGGCGCGCCGGCATAGATCACATGCCGCAGCGAGGAATGGTCGTAGCGGTCCACGCCCGGATGCTCGACCAGCGCGGTCAGGATGGTGGGCACGGTGAACATGTTGGAGACGCGGTGCTCCTCCACCAGCCGCCAGGCTTCCTCCACATCCAGTCGCTCGGACGGCAGCAGCACGGTCCGGGCGCCGCGTGCCACCTGGCCAAGCTGGTGGATGCCCGCGCCATGCGAGAGGGGTGCGACCACCAGCGAGGCGTCGCGCTCGGTCACGCCGGGGAAGAGGTCTGCCAGATGGTTGGTGACGACGAAGGCCATCTGGCCATGCGTCAACACGGCTGCCTTGGGCCGCCCCGTGGTACCGGAGGTGAAGAAGAACCAGAGCGGGTCGCCATAGGCCACCTCGGCCTCATGGTCGGGCGGCGGCGGCTCGGCCGCGGCGAGCGCAGCCTCGTAGTCCAGTTCATCCGCCCGCGCATCGCCGACGGCCAGCACCAGGCGGCAATGCCCGGCGGCACGCACCGCATCGGCATGGCCGGCAAAGCCGCGATCGCGCAGCATGACCCTGGCGCGGGAAGTCTCGGCCAGGTAGGCGACCTCGGCCGGCGTCAGCCGGAAATTGGTCGGCACCCAGACCGCGCCCAGCTTGAACGCCGCCCACATGCTCTCGAACATGGCGTTCGAGTTCCGGGAATGCACCAGGACGCGGTCACCCTTGCCGATGCCGTGGGCCCGCAGCGCGGCGCAGAGGCTGTCCACGCGTGCGTCCAGCTCTGCGAAACTCCACTGCCGGTCGCCCCAGGCCAGCGCGACGTGGTGGGGCAGGCGCCGCGCTGTCTGGGTCAGCAGGCGGCCGAGATTCATGGCGGTGGCTGGGCCCATGTCGCGATTCCTCCTCCAGCCAGCAAACTAGAAAGCCGGGCCAGCGGGAAGACCCTTCGGACCACTGCGCCGTATCCTGCTCCGCCGGCTGGTTCCATGGATAGAGAGGCGGTGCGCCACCGAATGCGGTCACCAGGCGCATGGCTTCCGCTACCTTCGTGACGGACCTGCCCCCTTGCTGAACGGCCACCGGGTCGATGCCGTCCTGGTCACCGGCGGCTCGACTTGGGGCTGCGTCCGGGCGATGGTGGCGGATGACCTGTCCTGCGGCTTCCGGATGATCACCCCGGAGGAGGCCGTTGCGGATTGCGGCGAAAGCCCCCATTCCGTCAGCCTTTACGACAGGGCAGTGAAGTATGCCGATGTGCTGCCGGTGGCGGAGGTCCTCGCGGGCTTCATCGGCAAGCCCCACGGGTGACTGAGACGGAGACGAGAATGATCGACCACGCCGCAATTGACGCGCTGTTCCTCAGCGCGCGTACGCACAACGCATGGAAGCCGGAGCCGGTGAGCGAGGCCGAGTTGCGTCAGCTCTACGACATCCTGAAGATGGGCCCGACCTCGGCCAATTGCTCGCCCGCGCGGTTTGTCTTCGTCACCACGACCGAGGGCAAGGAGAAGCTGAAACCGGCACTCTCCTCGGGCAATCTCGAGAAGACGATGGCGGCGCCGGTCACGGTCATCATCGGCATGGACATGGACTTCTATGAGAAGCTGCCCTACCTCTTCCCGCACACCGATGCGAAGTCCTGGTTCACCGGCAGCCCGGCGGTCGCCGAGGAGACGGCCTTCCGCAATGCGACGCTGCAGGGTGCCTATCTGATGATCGCGGCGCGGGCCATCGGCCTTGATGTCGGCGCCATGTCCGGCTTCGACAAGGCGAAGGTGGACGAGGCTTTCTTCGCGGGCACCACCGTCAAGTCCAACTTCCTCTGCAATCTCGGCCATGGCGACCCCGCCGGCCTGTTCGGCAAGCTCCCGCGCCTGCCTTTCGCGGAAGCCTGCACGATCGCCTGACTCCTGGCTCAGGGGGCTTCCGGCCATTGGCGGAAGGGTACAGGGAGGGCGAGGCCCTCCCTGCCCTGTCAGCCGGCATTCAGCGGCAGCGCCACGAAGGCCTGCCCCCCTTCCCGCTCCACCTGCAGCGCGATCGCCGGCTTGCCCTCCTTCCGTGCGGTGCCAACGGCCTCGACGACGTCCCGCGGTCCCTTCACCGCGCGGTCCCCGGCGCGGAGGACGATGTCACCGGGCCTCAGCCCTTGTGCAGCGGCCAGGCTGTCCGGCCGTACCTCCGCCACCACCGCGCCCTCGCCACCGCGCGGGTTGGGCGCCAGCGTGAGCCCGAGATTGGCCTGGGACTGCCGCTCCTCCCCGGCCAGGCGGGCTTCGCGCGATTCGGGACTCTGACCGAGGGTGACCTTCTGCTCCACCGGCCGGCCATCCCGCAGCAGGCGCAGGGTGATGGTGCCGCCTGGCTTCACGGCAGCCACCGCTTCCGCCAGATCGCGCGGCAGGGCGATAGTGCGGCCGTCCACCGCGGTCACCAGGTCACCCGGCCGCAGGCCCGCCCGCGCGGCCGGCCCGTCACGCTCCACGCCGGCGATAAGCGCCCCCTTGGTCTCCCCGGCGGAGAGGGCGGCCGCCAGTTCCGGATTCAGCCGCTGCATGGAGACGCCGAGCCAGCCACGCTCGACCCTCCCATGCTCCTTCAACTGCGCAACCACCATCTGTGCCAGGGAAGACGGGACGGCGAAGCCGATGCCGATATTGCCACCGGAAGGCGAGAAGATCGCGGTATTGACGCCCACCACCTCGCCGGCGGTGTTGAAGAGCGGACCGCCGGAGTTGCCGGGGTTGATGGGCGCATCAGTCTGGATGAAGTCGTCATAGGGCCCGGCCCCGATCTGCCGGCCGCGGGCCGAGACGATGCCGGCGGTCGCCGTGCCCCCGAGGCCGAAGGGATTGCCCATGGCGAGCACCCACTCGCCGACGCGCAGCCTGTCACTGTCGCCGAAGCTCACGGTGGGCAGGTTGTTGCCCGCCTCGATCTTCAGCAGGGCAAGGTCGGTCTTCGAGTCGGTGCCGATCACCTTGGCGGGCAGGTCACGTCCATCAGCCAGCTCGATGCGGACACTCTCCGCCTGGCCGACGACGTGGTTGTTGGTCACCACATAGCCGCTCGGGTCGATGATGAAGCCGCTGCCCTGCCCCATGGCGCGGCGCGGGCTGCCGCCCTGCTGGCGCTGCCGGAAAAAGCGTTCGAAGGGCGTGCCGCGCAACTCGGGCGGCAGTTCGACGAGGGCCGAGGGATCGGCACGACCGGTGACCGAGACGCGGACCACCGCTGGTGCGACTCGGGCGGCGAGGTCGGCGAAATCGGGCCCGGCCGGGCGCGGCAGGGCGATCGCCGTGCCGGCGGCCGGCGGCGCGCCGGTCTGGGCCTCGGCCGGGTAGACCCAGGGCGTCAGCGCCGTGGTGCCGAGCGCCAGCGCGAGCGCGCCGGCGGCCATCACGCGGATTCGGCGGTTCGGAACAGGCATAAGGTCCTCCATGATGCGGGCCACCCGCCGGGGTGGCATGGGGGCATGGAAAACCCCGGCGCCTGCCTCCATCCTCGCCCGAGGCATACCAATCCGTATGGTAAGGAATGGTCACCGGTCCCCCAGCCGGTCGGGTCGCGGAATGCGTTGGAGATCTGGGTGAAGATCCTGATCGTCGAGGATGACACGGAAACCGCCGACTACGTGGTGCGCGGCCTGACCGAGGCCGGGCATGTGGTGGACCGCGCCTCGGATGGGCGGGACGGGCTGTTCCTGGCCAGCGACGGCTCCTATGACGTGCTGGTGGTGGACCGGATGCTGCCGAAGCTGGACGGGCTTGGCCTGGTGCGGGCGCTGCGGGCAGCGGGCGTGCGCACGCCGGCCTTGTTCCTGACGGCGCGCACCGGCGTCGGTGACCGGGTGGAGGGGCTGGAGGCCGGCGCCGACGATTATCTCGGCAAGCCCTTCGCATTCGCCGAATTGCTGGCACGGCTGAATGCCCTCGCCCGGCGGCCGCCCCTCTCCGGCGAGCCGACGGTGCTGCGTGTCGCTGACCTCGAGATGGACCTGCTGAGGCGCAGCGTCACGCGCGGCGGCCAGCGGATCGAGTTGCAGCCGCGCGAGTTCCGCCTGCTGGAATACCTGATGCGGCGGGCAGGCCAGGTGGTGACGCGTACCATGCTGCTGGAAGGCGTGTGGGATTTCCATTTCGACCCGAAGACCAGCGTGGTGGAGACGCATATCAGCCGGCTCCGCGCCAAGCTGGACCGGGAGGGAGCGCCGCCGCTGATCCATACCCTGCGCGGCGCGGGCTATTGCCTCCGCGCCCCGGATTAGGAGAACCCAGGAGTTGGGACGCCCGTGCGCCCCCGCGCCCGCACCGACCTGTCCGGCAGACCCGACCAGCCTTCGCGGCCCGGGTGCGCAGTCGATCCTGCGGCCTCGCCGGTCGGTCGGGCGGCCCTGGGGCTGACGCATGCGATGAGGCGCGATCGCCCGCGCTGGTGGCGCACCACCGCCTTCCGGATCACGCTGCTTCATCTCGGCCTGACGCTGCTCGGGACGCTCGCGCTCTCTGGCGTCGCCTGGTGGGCCACCACCGGCTTCGCGCTGCGACAACTGGCGCAGGATGTCGAGCAAGACTCCGGACTGCTGGTGCAGGCGGCGCGGCTGGGCGGACCCGGATCCGTCGTCCTCTCGATCGAGGCGCGCATCGCTGCCGACCGAAGCGGCACGCAATACTACCTGCTGGCCGGACCGGATGGGAGGCGCCTCGCCGGCAATCTGGCGGCGGCGCCGCGGGCCGCGGGGTGGCGGCGTCTCAGACTCTCCGGCGCCGAGGTCGAGACCGAGTTGCTGGCGCTTGGCACGCCGCTGCCCGGGGGGACCTTCCTGGTGGTGGGGCGGGCTGTCGCGCCGGTACGGCAGTTGGAGGGCTTCCTGCTCGCCGCTGCGGGCTGGGTGGGCGGAGCGGCGCTGCTGCTCGGCCTGCTGGGCGGCGTGGTGGTCGGGCGCGGCGTGACCCGGCGGGCCGCAGCCATGGACGCCGTGCTGGCGCGGGTGGAGGCGGGAGAGATCGGCCACCGCTTGCTGCTGCGCGAGGGCAATGACGAATTCGACCGCTTGGCGCGGCGGATCAACACCGTGCTCGATCGGGTGCAGGGGCTGATGCAGGCGCTCCGGCAGGTGACGGACGACATCGCGCATGACCTCCGCACGCCACTGAATCGGCTGCGCCAGCGACTGGACGCGGCGCTGCGCACCGCCGAGGGCGATGCCGCCTGGCGAGAGGCGACCGAGGGCGCGATCGCCGAATGCGAGCAGTTGCTGGACATCTTCGCCGCCCTGCTGCGCATCGCGCAGGTGGAAAGCGGGGCACGGCGCGCGGGCTTTGCACCCTTCAATCTCTCCGAAGTCGTGGAGACGGTCGCCGAGGTGCATGCGCCGCCGGCCGAGGCCCGTGGCCAAAGGCTGGAAACACGCATCGAGCCGGGCATTGTCGCGGTCGGGGACAGGGATCTGGTAACCCAGATGTTGTCCAATCTGGTGGACAATGCGGTCAAGCACGGACGCGCAGGCGGGCGGATCCTGCTCTCCCTGGCCACCCGGCCGGAGGGCGGGATGGTACTGGCGGTGTCGGATGATGGGCCTGGCGTCCCGGCTGAGGCTCGGCCCCTGGTGCTCCGGCGCTTTCACCGCCTGGATGCCGCGAGGGCAACGCCCGGAACCGGCCTGGGCCTGGCGCTTGTGGCGGCGGTGGCGGAGTTGCATGGCATGGCGCTGACGCTCGGGGATAACGGGCCGGGGCTGGTGGTGCGGCTCGACATACCGGCGGTGTCGGGCAATGCCGCTGCCGCCGGCTCGGCCGGGGACGGTCCGGGTCCTGAGCACTCATGAGGCGGGCAACCGGCCTCCGCGTCCCACTGAAGGTGGCGCATGCCCCCGCCAAGCGAAAGGGCGTGGCACGGTTCGGTGCGGAACAAGAAGGGCGTATCACCCTGGTCCTGGCACCACAGGCAGGAATTGCAGGCGAGAAAGGCGGTGCAATGCGACAGCTTTGGCAAGGTGGCATGCTGGCGCTGGGGTTGCTGGCGGGACCCGTCACGGGGCAAGCGCAGCTCTGGCCCCTGCATACGGGTCCGGGCGGCGACGCCATCGTTCAGGCAACGAGGGAATTTGATCAATTCCGGCGTTCCGCACCCGTCCAGCCGGAACCGCCGCCGCGCGCCGTCATGCCGGCACCGGTCTGGACACCACCACCCCCGCCGTCGCCCGTCCAGCGTGCTGCCGCACCGCGTAGCACCCCTCGGGTCGCCACGGCGCCAGCACCGGCATCCGCCCCCGCCGCAGCGCCGAGCGGCCGACAGCCGGACATCGAATCGGTCGAGCGGCGTATGGCTGAGCGCGAGCGGATCCTGCGCGACCTGCAGCGGGAACTGGCGGAAGAAAGACGGCTGGTGGAGGAGTGGCGCGGGGCACAGCGGGCCTCGCGCTGACATTCTGCCCCTGGGCTGCGGCAGGAAATGGTCGGAGCGGCGGGATTTGAACCCACGACCCCCAGTCCCCCAGACTGATGCGCTACCAGGCTGCGCTACGCTCCGACGGAAGGCGGGATAGCACCGCCTGACCCGCGCCGCCAGCCCCCCCAAGACCCGATTTGCTTCGCCGGGATAAGCGGCGGCCGGCTCATTCCTTGGAAGGGCCGAAATTCCCCTCCCCGACCAGGATGGTCGCGGGAAAGGGCAGCCGGCGCAGCATCTGGCTGGTGCCCGCATGGTGAGCCGGCATCCGGGGTGAGGCCAGCGCCAGCCGCCCGGGCCGGCGCTGGCAGCAGCTTCACCCGGCGTTGGCGAGGGCGCGCTTCGCCATCACCGTGACGAGGTGCGCGCGGTACTCGGCGCTGCCATGGATGTCGCCGTTCAGCCCATCAGCCGACTGCTGGATGCCGGCCACCGCATCGGGGGACCAATTGGCGGTCAGCGCCTTCTCCATATCGGCCTGCCGGAAGACGCAGGGGCCCGCGCCGTTGATCGCGACGCGCACGCCGGACTTGGTCTTGGCGACGAAGGCGCCAGCCATCACGTAGCGGCTCGCCGGGTTGCGCATTTTGGCATAGCCGGCCTTCTCCGGGATCGGGAACTCGATCGCCACCAGCAGCTCGCCCGGTTCCAGCGCCGTGGTGAACATGCCCTGGAAGAAGTCGTCCGCCGCGATCCGGCGCTTGTCGGTGACCACCGTCGCGCCCAGGCCGAGTACCGCCGCCGGGTAGTCCGCCGCCGGGTCGTTGTTGGAGACGCTTCCGCCGATGGTGCCACGGTTGCGCACCTGGGTGTCGCCGATGGTGCCGGCCATCTGCGCGAGCGCCGGGATGGCGGCCTTCACCTCGGCGTTCTCCGCCACCTCATGGTGCTTGGCCAGTGCGCCGATGATCAGTTTGTCACCGTCGCGCCGAATGCCCTTCAGTTCCGCGATCCCGGAGAGATCGACCACGGCGGTCGGCTTGTTCAGGCGGTGCTTCAGCGCCGGCAGCAGGGTCTGGCCGCCGGAGATCGGCCGCGCATCCGGGTCCGCGGACAGGATCTTGACCGCATCCGCAACCGAGGTCGGCTTGTGATAGGCGAAATCATACATGGCGAGCCTCTCCCCTATTCGGCCGCCAGCTTATGGCCGGCGTTGATGATGTTCCAGATCTTGGCGGGCGTCGCCGGCATCTCAATGTGCCGGACGCCGTAATCCTGCAGCGCATCGACCACCGCATTGATGACGGCGGGTGGCGAACCGATGGCGCCCACCTCCCCGCAGCCCTTCACGCCGAGCGGGTTGTGGGTGCAGAGGGTGGTGTGGGTGGCGACGCTGACCGGCGGCAGGTCCTCCGCCCGCGGCATCTGGTAGTCCATGAAGCTGGCGGAGAGCAGCTGGCCGGCCTCGTCATAGACGGCCGTTTCCAGCAGCGCCTGGCCGATGCCCTGGGCGACGCCGCCCTGCACCTGCCCCTCGACGATCATCGGATTGATGACGCGCCCGACATCGTCCACCGCGGTGAAGTTCACCACATCGACCTTGCCCGTCTCGGGGTCGATTTCGACCTCGCAGATATGGCAGCCGCCGGGATAGGTGAAGTTCTTCGGGTCGTAGAAGGCGGTCTCGTCCAGGCCCGGCTCGATCTCCTCGATCGGGTAGTTGTGCGGGACATAGGCAGTCAGGCAGATCTCGCCCCAACTCTTGGTCTTGTCGGTGCCGGCTACGCGGAAGGTGCCACGGTCGAACTCGACATCCTCGACCGAGGCCTCCATCAGATGGGCAGCGATCTTGCGCGCCTTGGCGACGATCTTGTCCATGGCCTTGACCATGGCGCTGCCGCCGACCGCCAGGCTGCGGGAGCCATAGGTGCCCATGCCGAAGGGAATCTTCGCCGTGTCGCCATGGACGATGTCCACCTGCGCCAGCGGCACGCCGAGCCGGTCCGTGACCAGTTGCGCCAGCGTCGTCTCATGC
This sequence comes from Roseicella aerolata, assembly GCF_020523605.1. Lineage (GTDB taxonomy): Bacteria > Pseudomonadota > Alphaproteobacteria > Acetobacterales > Acetobacteraceae > Paracraurococcus > Paracraurococcus aerolatus. Next base: position 64,557 of record NZ_JAJAQI010000005.1, read on the forward strand.
CCCTGGCCATGGCTGTGCGTTCCGGTCAACACCGTGACGCTGCCGGTCGGGTGGACTCGGATGGTGCCCACCTCGTAGAGGCCGGCCCGGGCACCGAGTGCGCCGACCACGGCAGAAGGCGCGATGCCGCAGGCCTCCAGATAGGTGGAGATGCCGATGCCGCGCAGCTTGCCGCGCGCCTTGGCCTCCGCCCGCCGCTGCTCGAAGCTGGCCCAGCCGGAGCTCTCCAGCGCCTGTTCCAGCGTTGCGACATAGTCTCCGCTGTCATACTGCAACGCAACCGGCGTCTGGTAGGGGAAGGCGTCGTTCGGGATGAAGTTGCGCCGGCGGATCTCGACGCGATCCATGCCCATCTCGCGCGCCGCGACATCCACCAGCCGTTCGAGCAGGAAGGTCGCCTCCGGCCTCCCGGCGCCACGATAGGCATCAACCGGCGTGGTGTTGGTGAAGACCGCTTTCACCTCCGCATAGACGGTCGGTGTGGTGTACACCCCGGCCAGCAGCGTGGCGTAGAGATAGGTTGGCACGCTGGTGGCGAAGGTGGAGAGGTAGGCGCCCATATTCGCCAGCGTCTGGACATGCAGCGCCAGGAACTTGCCGTTCGCATCCAGGGCCAGCCGCGCCTTGGTCACGTGGTCGCGGCCATGCGCGTCGGTGATGAAGCTTTCGGTCCGGTCGGCGGTCCACTTGACCGGCCGCGCGATCTTGCCCGCGGCCCAGGTGACGATCGCCTCCTCGGCATAATGGAAGATCTTGCTGCCGAAGCCGCCGCCGACATCGGGGGCGACGACGCGCAGCTTGTGTTCCGGCAGTTGCAGGACGAAGGCGCCCATCAGCAGCCGGATGACATGCGGGTTCTGGCTGGTGGTATAGAGCGTGTAGTCGCCGGTCGTCGGGTCGTAATCGCCGACCGCAGCACGCGGCTCCATGGCGTTCGGAATCAGCCGGTTGTTCACCAGCTCGAATTCGACCACCTTGTGGGCGCTCTGGAAGGCTGCGGCATTCACCGCCGGGTCGCCGATATGCCAATCGTAGCAGATATTGCCGGCGACGCCGTCATGCACCTGCGGCGCGCCGGTGGCGAGCGCGGCTTCCATCGTCGCCGCGGCGGGCAGAACGTCGTAATCAACGAGGATCGCCTCGGCCGCGTCGCGCGCCTGGGCCTTGGTCTCGGCAATCACCACGGCGACCGAATCGCCGACATGCCGAACCTTGCCCTGGGCCAGCACCGGATGCGGCGGCTCCGCCATGGGCGAGCCATCCTTGTTGTGGATCTGCCAGCCGCAGGGCAGGCCGCCGATCCCCTTCATGTCCTCACCGGTGAAGATCGCGACGACGCCCGGCATGGCCCTGGCGGCGGCAAGATCGATCCCCCTGATTGCGGCATGCGCATGCGGGGAGCGGAGAATATAAGCGTAGGTCTGGCGGGGACGGTTGATATCGTCCGTGTACTGACCCCGGCCGGAGAGGAAGCGCAGATCCTCCTTGCGCTTCACGCTCGCGCCGATGCCCTCGAAGGGTGTCACCACATTCATTGCAACGCCTCCCAGGCAGCGGGGCACCCTGCCGGGGCGGCCTGACCGCACGGCCCCGGGCACTCCCTTTATTCATTCGCAGCCAGGCTGGGCGCACCGGGGCACGCCCGACGCGGCTTACTCTGCGGCGGGCGCCAGCTCGGCGCGGCGGCCGTGCATCACCTCCTGCGCCGCGGCGATCGCCTTGACGATATTGTGGTAGCCGGTGCAGCGGCAGAGATTGCCTTCCAGCCCCTCGCGGATCTCCTTCTCGGAGAGACCCTGCGGGTGCTTCTGCACCAGATCGATGGCGGACATCACCATGCCCGGCGTGCAGAAGCCGCATTGCAGCGCGTGGTACTCACGGAAGGCTTCCTGCATCGGGTGCAGCGTGCCATCGGGCTTCGCCAGCCCCTCGATTGTCGTCACCTCCGCGCCATCGGCCTGCAGGGCCAGCATGGTGCAGGATTTCACGCTGTCGCCATTCACATGCACCACGCAGGCGCCGCACTGGCTGGTGTCGCAGCCGATATGGGTCCCGGTCAGGCGCAGGTTCTCTCGGAGGAGCTCGACCAGGAGCGTCCGGCCCTCGACTTCAACCGTATGGCTTGTCCCGTTCACGGTCAGCGTGACTTGCGGCATTCCGCGTCTCCCCCGAAAAGCGGCGGCCGGACGGCCGCGTATCAGCACAAAGGTCGCCTTGCCCCCGGCTTCCGTCAAGCACTGCCGCATCCACTCTTTGTCGAAAGGGTTCGGTGCTCAACTCTGTCCGCCGGTCGGCGGCACGCTCCCGCGGCCCGGCTCGGGCGGAGCCGGGATCAGCCGCTTCCGGCCGCGGGTGAGCAGGACCAAGACGCCAAGCACCAGGGTGCCGAGCGGCCAGATCGTCCAGATGGCGGCCAGTGTCATGGCGCCGAACATGCCGGCCCCCATCACCACCTCCGGGTCCGACCCCGAGAGGAAGGGGCCGACCACGGCGCAGGTTCCAAGGCTGCCAAGCAGCATGACCAGTTGAAAGATCAGGAAGCTCCATTTGACCGCGCGCCCGAAGGGTCCGCGGCGCTCCCGCACCTCCAGCATCACCGGCCCGGCCATGCAGGCCCCCTTCCCTCTGTCACGGCGGGCCGACTCAGAGCGCCAGGCCCCTCCCGGGCGCCCCGCGACGCGACGCGCCGTGGGGCGGGACGGTGCTCTGGTCCACCACCCGCCTCAGGCCGCGACCAGCGCCGCTCCCTTGGCCACCGCCAGCGGGTTCTCCGCATCCGGCCGATCGTGCAGGTGGCAGGCCGCGACATGCCCGGCATCAAGCGCCGTCGCTACATGGTTGAGCTTTGGCTCCTCCACCCGGCACCGGTCGAAGGCATAGGGGCAGCGGGTGTGGAAGCGGCAACCCTTCGGCGGGTTGATCGGGCTCGGCACATCGCCCTTCAGGATGATGCGCTGCCGCGCCGCGCCCGGGCTCGGCACCGGCACGGCGGAGAGCAGCGCTTCCGTATAGGGATGCTTCGGCGCGGCAAACAGGCTGCGCTTCGGCGCCACTTCCACGATCTTGCCGAGATACATGACCGCGACCCGATGCGTCATGTGCTCGACGATCGCCAGGTCGTGGCTGATGAAAAGCAGTGCCAGGCCGAGTTCCTGCTGCAGGTCCTGCAGCAGGTTCACGATCTGCGCCTTGACCGAGACGTCAAGCGCGGAGACGGCCTCGTCACAGACGATCAGGTCCGGCTCCGCCGCCAGAGCGCGGGCGATGCCGATCCGCTGTCGTTGACCGCCGCTGAATTCATGCGGCCAGCGATTCACCGCATCGCGCGGGAGGCGCACTGTGTCCATCAGCTTGGCGACCCGCTCCTCCAGGTCCTTCCCATCCTTGGCCAGCCCGAAATTCCGGATCGGCTCGGCCAGGATATCCCGCACCCGCATGCGCGGGTTTAGCGAGGAAAAGGGGTCCTGGAACACTACCTGCACGCGCCGGCGCATGGGGCGCAGCGCACCGGCCGAGAGGTCATCGATCCGCTTGCCGTCCAGCACCACCTGGCCGGCGGTGATGTCGAACAGCCGGAGAATGGCCTTGCCGACGGTCGACTTGCCGCAGCCGGATTCGCCGACCAGCGAAAGCGTCTCTCCCTTTTCGATGCTGAAGGAGACGCCATCCACCGCATAGACATAGCCGGTGGTCGAGCCGAGCAGGCCGCCCTTCAGCGGAAAGTGCTTCTTGAGATCGGAAACCTCGAGGATCGGCGCGCTCATGCCGCGATCGCCCCTTCCTTGGTGGCATAATGACAGGCCGCGACATGGCCCGGCGCCTTCTCCTCCAGCGCCGGCGCCACCTGGCGGCAGAGATCGGTGGCGTGCGGGCAGCGGCTGGCGAAGACGCAGCCCGGGATCTTCGCCTTCAGGCTGGGCACCAGGCCAGGGATCTCCGCCAGCCTGGTCTCATCCCCATGCAGGGAGGAGCCGAGCTTCGGCATCGAGCCGAGCAGCCCCTGGGTGTAGGGGTGCTTCGGGTTGTTGAAGAGCGGTCCGACTGCCGCCTCCTCCACCTTCTTCCCGGCATACATGACGATGACGCGCTCCGCGACCTCCGCCACCACGCCGAGATCGTGAGTGATGAGGACGATGGCCGCGCCGACGCGATGCTTGAGGTCCCGCATCAGCTCCAGGATCTGCGCCTGGATCGTGACGTCGAGCGCCGTGGTCGGCTCATCGGCGATCAGCAACTTCGGATTGCAGGCGAGCGCGATCGCGATCATCACGCGCTGCCGCATGCCGCCCGAAAGCTGGTGCGGATACTCCCGTACCCGTCGGCGCGGTTCCGGGATGCCGACCAGCGTCAGCATCTCCACCGCCTTTTCCTCCGCTTGCTGCCTGGAGAGACCCTGGTGCAGCCGCAGCGTCTCGCCGATCTGCCGCCCCACGGTCAGCACCGGGTTCAGCGAGGTCATCGGCTCCTGGAAGATCATGCTGATCTCATTGCCACGGATGTCGCGCATCTCGCGGTCCGAGAGCTTCAGCAGGTCCCTGCCCTCGAAGCGGATGGCGCCGGCGATCTTGCCCGGCGGCTCCGGGATGAGCCGCAGGATCGACATGGAGGTGACGGACTTGCCGCAGCCGCTCTCCCCCACGATCGCCACCGTCTCGCCGGCATTCACATGGAAGGAGACGCCATCCACGGCGCGATTGACCCCGTCCGGCGTGCGGAAATGGGTCTGCAGGTTCTCGACTTCGAGCAGCGCCATGAATCAGAGCCTCTTCGCCATGCGCGGATCCAGCGCATCGCGCAGGCCGTCGCCGAGCAGGTTCACCGCAAGCACCGTGATGGAAAGGAAGACGGCCGGGAAAAAGACGATATAGGGCTTCACCTGCCAGAGCGCGCGCCCCTCCGCCATAATGTTCCCCCAGGACGGGATGATGGGCGGCGTGCCCGCGCCGATGAAGGAGAGAATGGCCTCCGTGATCATCGCGGCGGCGCAGATATAGGTCGCCTGCACCGTGATCGGTGCGAGGGTGTTCGGCAGGATGTGCCGCCAGATGATCATGGGCGTCCGCGTGCCCGCCGCCACCGCCGCCTCCACATAGGGCTGCTCGCGCAGCGAGAGCACCACGCCGCGCACGAGGCGCGAGACGCGCGGGATCTCCGCGATGGTGATGGCGATGATGACGTTCTGGACCGAGCCGCGGGTCAGCGCCATCAGCGCGATCGCCAGCAGGATCGGGGGGATGGACATCAAGCCGTCCATGATCCGCATGATGATGCTGTCGGCGAGCCGGATATAGCCCGAGATCATGCCGATGGTCAGGCCGATGATCGAGGACAGGATCGCCACCGAGAAGCCGACGATGAGCGAGACCCGTGCGCCGTAGAGCACGCGGGAATAGACATCGCGGCCCAGCATGTCGGTGCCGAACCAGTACATGGCCGAGGGCTCGCGCGTGCGCCGCGCCGGCGCCAGCGCCGTCGGGTCCGTGGTCCAAAGCAGCGGCGCGAAGATGGCGACCAGCACCATCAGCAGCAGCAGGAAGCCGCCGATCGCCATGGTCGGGTTGCGCCGGATGAAGCCGATGAAGCCCTTCTTCGGCTTCACCGGCGGCAGGACGTCCGGCATCGGGGCGGCGGCCGCGACGCCTGGGGGCGGCGCAGCCTGGGCGGGTGAGAGGACGGTCGCGGAAGCCATCAGTACCGGATCCTCGGGTCGAAGAGGGTATAGGCCAGATCGATCAGCAGGTTCACCAGCACGTAGACGAAGCTGAACAGCAGCACGACGCCCTGGATCACCGGATAGTCGCGCCGGAGGATGGCATCCACCGTCAGCCGGCCGAGGCCGGGGATGGCGAAGACGCTTTCCGTCACCACCGCGCCGCCGATCAGCAGCGCGATGCCGATGCCGATGACGGTCACGATCGGCACGGCGGCGTTCTTGAGGGCATGCAGGAACAGGATGCTGCTCTGCCCCGCGCCCTTGGCGCGCGCGGTGCGGATGTAGTCCTGCTGCAGCACCTCCAGCATGGTCGCCCGCGTGATGCGGGCGATCAGCGCGATATAGACCCCGCCCAGCGCGACCGAGGGCAGGATCAGATTCTCCAGCCAAGGAAAGAAGCCGTTGCTGAAGGCGGTGTAGCCCTGCACCGGCAGCCAGTCGAGTTCCAGCGCAAAGACATAGGCCAGCAGGTAGCCGACGACGAAGACCGGCACCGAGAAGCCGAGCACCGCGAAGCCCATCACCGCGCGGTCGATCAGCGTGCCCTGCTTCCAGGCTGCCAGCACGCCCATCGGGACGGCGATGCTGACGGCGAGAATGAGGGTCAGCACCATCAGGGACAGCGTCGGCTCGATCCGCTGCGCGATCATGGTCGTGACCGGCAGGTTGGTGAAGATCGACGTCCCCATGTCGCCATTCAGGATGCCCCAGACCCAGGCGCCGAAGCGCACCAGATAGGGACGGTCCAGGCCCAGCGAGGCCCGGATGCGCTCGACATCCTGTGGCGTCGCCTGATCGCCGGCGATCACTGCCGCCGGGTCGCCGGGGGCGATGTAGAGAAGACTGAAGACAAACAAGGCGACCAGGGCCATCACCGGAATGGTGGCCAGCACGCGCCTGACGACATAGGCGAACATCGCGCTAGATCCCGCTCATCAGGACTTCGAGACTCCCCAGAAGAAGGGCAGCGGCCCCTTCTGGATGCCCGACACATTGGACCGCCAGGCCTGGTAGCTGAGGAAGAAGCCCGTTGGCGCATAGACGACGTTGTCGAGCGCGGCCTTGTTCAGGCGCCGCATCGCCGCCTTCTCCTCCTCGAGGGTCTTCGCCTCGAACCAGGATGCGACCTCGGCCTCGACCTCGGGGATGTCCGGCCAGCCGAACCAGGCGCCGGCGCCATTGGCGCGAATGGCGGTGTAGGCCGCCGGGTTGGTGCAATCCGCGCCCGCATGCCAGGAGTGGAACATGCTCCAGCCGCCCTGCCCGACCGGGTTCTTCATGGCGCGGCGCTGGCCGACCGTACCCCAGTCCGTCGCCACGAAGTCCACATTCAGGCCCAGCCGCTTGAGCAGGTCGGCCGTCACGTCGCCCTGCGACTTGGTGATCGGCTGGTCCTGCGCGACGATGCAGGGCACCGGCTCGCCCTTGTACCCGCTTTCGGCCAGCAGCCGCTTCGCCGCGTCGAGATCCCGGCGCCCTTTCAGAATATCGCCGCCTTCCTCATTATAAAGGGGCGTGCCGGGCGTGAAGAAGCCGGGCAGCGGCTTCCAGAGATTGTTGTCGTCGCCCACCAGGGCGCGCATGTAATCCTCCTGGCTCATCGCCATGAGCACCGCGCGCCGCGCCTTCACATTGTTGAAGGGAGGGGTCAGGTGGTTCATCCGGAAGCTGCCGATGTTGCCGAGCGGGTCGGCGATGTCGACGCGGATGTTCCGGTTGCGGCGCAGGGTCGGCACTAGGTCGCTGAGCGGGTTCTCCCACCAGTCCACCTCGCCGTTTTGCAGCGCGGCGGAAGCGGTAGCCGGATCCGGCATCACCACCCATTCGATACGGTCCACCAGCATGCGCTTGCCGCCGGCGAGCCAGCTGGCCGCTTCCTGGCGCGGCACGTACTGGTCGAATTTCTGAAACACCGCCTTCGCGCCCGGCACCCATTCGTTGCGCAGGAAGCGCATAGGGCCGCTGCCGACATATTCCGTGATCTGGGTGAAGGGGTCGGTCTTTGCGATCCGCTCCGGCATGATGAAGCTGCAGGGGCTGTTGTTCTTGCCCAGCGCCAGCAGCATCTTGGGATAGGGCTTCTTCAGCACCCAGCGAAAGGTCCGGTCGTCAACCGCGACCAGTTCCTGCTGGATTGCCTTGATCATCAGCCCCATCGGGTCGCGCGCGGACCAGCGCGTCAGGCTGGCGACGACATCCTTGGCCAGCACGGGCTCGCCATCGTGGAATTTCAGCCCCTCGCGGAGGCGGAACGTCCAGGTCAGGCCGTCCGCCGAGACCTCCTCGCCCTCCACCATCTGCCGCTGCGGCCGCAGATTCTCGTCCACGCCATAGAGCGTGTCCCAGACCAGCGCCGCGGCATTGCGGACAACGTACTGCGTGCCCCAGATCGGGTCGAAATTCGCCAGATTCGCCTGCGGCACGAAGCGCAGCGTACGTGCCGCCGCCCCCTGCGACAGGGCCGGCCCCGGCAGCCCGCCCAGCAGCGCGGCGCCACCGGCAGCCGTGCCGGCCTTCAGGAAGGTCCTGCGATCCATTCGTCTTGTCTCCCAGCTTTGGGTTCGGGCGCACCCGGCGCGCCCGGTTTCGTGCCAGCCTGCCTCAGCCTTGGGCAGCGCGCCAGCACCCTTGGACAGGGGCCCGCCGCCGGGCGGTTGGCTGGCCCGTTCTGATCGGAGCGGCTTGCATGCCGCGTGCCAACCGATGCTGCGTGTCCCACCACAGCGCGGCCAAGGGCACCTCATCTGGGCTGGGCGCCCGGGGCGGCGGTGGTCGTCAGCCCCGATCCGGGCCCGCCTGTCCGGGGCACCACGGCCGTGATGGGGCCCCTTCCCCTTCATCCAGAACCCGTGCGGCCGGCAGCACGAGCGGGGGCACCCTCAGCCCCGGCGGACGTTCCAGAACAGCGCCGGCCCGCCGGTGACGATGTTGGTCAGGCTGCGGCGATAGGCCATGGGCGGGCGCAACAGGCCGAGCGGGATGAACGGCACTTCCTCCCAGGCCAGCTTCTGCAGGTCCTCGGCGATCTTCTTCTCCGCCGCCTGGTCGGGCGCGGAGAACCAAGCCTCGCGCAGCGCCTCACGCCGGGGGCTGGTGGACCAGCCGAACCAGCCTTCCGTCCCGTTGCCGCGCAGCGGCTGGTGACTGCCGGGGACGGACACGTCCAGACCCTCCCAGGTCGTGCAGAAGAGGCTCCAGCCGCCCTGTTCCGGCGATTCGCGCTTGGCGCGGCGCTGCACCAGCGTGCCCCAATCCATCGTCTGCGCGTCGACATTGAAGCCGATTTTCCGCAGCAGGTCGGCCGCCACCTCCGAGAGCCCGTTGAGGGTCGGGAAATCGGTGGGCACCAGCAGCACGACCTTGCGGCCGTCATAGCCGGCGGCGCGCAGCGCGCGCTTCGCCGCTTCCAGGTCGCGCGGCGCCGTCAGTGCCTCCAGCCCCGCCTCATTCGCCAGCGGCGTGCCCGGCGTGAAGGCACCGGCCGGCACCTGCCACAGCGCCGCATCCTCCCCGAGCGCGGCCTGCATGAAGCTTGTCTGGTCGAGCGCGGGCAGGAGCGCGCGGCGGATCTCAGGCTTGTCGAAGGGGGGGTGCAGGTGGTTGAAGCGCAACACGCCGAGCGCACCGGCGGTGTTCACCACCTCCACCGCGATGTCGCGGTTGCGACGCAGCAGGGGCAGAAGATCGGCCAGTGGCGTCTCCCACCAATCGATCTCGTTGTTCTGGAGCGCCGCCGCGGCGGTCGCCGGATCCGGCATGATGCGCCACTCGACCCGGTCGAAATGCACCTGCTTGCCGCCGGCGAGGAAATCCGCCGGCTCGTCACGGGGCACATAGGCGCTGCTGCGCTCGTAGGCCGCCAGGCTGCCGGGCACCCATTGCTCGGCGCGGAAGCGGAAGGGGCCGGAGCCGGTGTAGTCCGTGATCTGCTGGAACGGGTCGGTCTTCGCCACCCGCTCCGGCATGATGGCGCAGATATTGGCGGACGGTTTGCCGAGTGCCCAGGCAAGGCCCGGCCAGGGCTTCTTCAGGATGATCTCGAAGCGGTCATCCGCGGTGGCACGCATCTCCTCCAGCAGCAGGTTCAGCCGCTGGCCCAGAACGTCGCGCTTCGACCACCGCGCGATGGAGGCGATGCAGTCCCGGGCCGTCACCTTCTCGCCGTCATGGAAGCGAAGGTCCGGGCGCAGGGTGATGCGATGCGTCAGCCCGTCCTCCGAGACCTCGTGGCCGGCCGCCATCTGGGGCTTCGGCCTGAAGTCGCGGCCCAGGCCGAAGAGCGTATCATAGACCATCAGCCCGTGGTTCCGGGCGATGACGGTGGTGGTCCAGACCGGGTCGATATTCGCCAGGTTACCCTGCGGCACGAAGCGCAGGGTGCGCGCGCTGCTCTGCGCCGAGACCAGGCGCGGCGCAGCGAGCATGGCGGGGGCGGCTTGCAGCAGGGTGCGGCGACGCATCGTTCTTCTCTCCGGCAGCGCCGCCGGTCCTGACCGCGGCGCGGCGGCTCCCTAGCCCCGGCCAGGGCGGCGATGCAACCGCCGCGTCATGCCTTGGCCATGTTCCAGAACACCGTCGCAGGGGCGCGGAAGGCACCCGTCACATTGCGCCGCCAGGCCGAAGGCTGCCAGTAGAAGCCGAGCGGGATATAGGGCAGCACCTCCATGGCGCGACGGTTCAACTGCTCCGCCACGCGCTTCTGCGCGGCGAGGTCAGGCGATTCCAGCCAGGCGGCGCGCAGCCGCTCGATCTCGGGGTCGTTCGGCCAGCCAAACCAGGCCGAATCGCCATTGGAGCGCAGGAAGAGGTGGAAAACAGGCAGCGCCAGCGACTGGCCGGAGGAGGTGGTGTGGATCATGCTCCAGCCGCCACGCTCCACCGGCTCCTTGCTGACGCGCCGCTGAACTAAGGTGCCCCAATCGGTCGAGACAAGCTCGAGATTCATCCCCATGCGGGTCAGCAGATCGGCGGTGACGAGCGAGAGGGCGTTGATCTGCGGATAATCGCCGGGCGCGACCAGCACCACCTTCTCGCCGGCATAGCCGGCCTCCTTCAGCGCGGCGCGGGCGCGGTCGATATTGCGCACCTTCAGCACGTCGCTGCCCACTTCATTGGCAAGCGGGGTGCCGCAGGTAAAGATGCCCTCGCAGGCCTCCCAGCCATCCTTCTCATTGCCCGCCACCGCGCGCATGTAGTCGCGCTGATCCACTGCCATCGCGACGGCCCGGCGGATGCCGGGGTTGTTGAAGGGCGGCTGCAGGTGGTTGAAGCGGCAGATGCCGTAGGTGCCATCCAGCAGGCGCTGCTCCACCACCACATCCCGGTTCCGCCGCAGCAGCGGCAGCAGGTCGTGCAGCGGGTATTCCCAGTAATCCTGCTCGCCCGTCACCATGGCATTCGCCGCCGTGGCGGGATCCGAGATGATGGTCCACTCCACCCGGTCGAGCCGCGGCACGCGCCCGCCGGCCAGCCCATCCACCGCCTCCTGCCGCGGCACATACTGGTCGAATTTCGCCCAGACCGCACGCTGGCCGGGATTCCACTCATTGGGCAGGAAGCGGAAGGGACCGCTGCCCACCGCCTCCCGGATCTGCTGGAAGGCATCCGTGCTCGCGATGCGCTCCGGCATGACGAAGCAGGGGAATTGCGTCTGCCCCAGCGCCATCAGCAGCAGCGGCAGCCGCTTATGCAGGCGGAAGCGGAAACGCTTGTCGTCGAGCGCCTCCACCTCCGCCACCGCGGGCCACAGAACCTGGGCGAAGGGGTCGCGCCGCGCCCAGCGGCGGATGCTGGCGACGCAGTCCCTGGCCAGCACCCGCTCCCCGTCATGGAAGCGCAGCCCGTCCCGCAGGGTGAAGGTCAAGGCGAGGCCGTCCTGCTCCTCCACCCAGCCCTCGACCATCTGCGGCCGGATCTCGCCCTGCGCATCCTGAGCGCAGAGCTGGTCATAGACCATGAAGGCGTGATTCCGCGTGACCACCGCCGTGGTCCAGACCGGGTCGAGGCTGGTGAGGTTGGCCTGCGGGATGACGCGCAGGGCGCGCGCGGCGGATCCTTGGGCGAGCGCCGGTACCGGCAGTCCGGCGGCGAGCGAGGCTTGGAGCAAGGTGCGGCGATGCATGCGTCAGATTCTCCGGATGCCCCAGAAGATCGCGAACCCTTTCACACGGTCCACGAGGTTCCGATGATGCGCGGTGATGGAGTAGTAGGCGCCGGTCGGGATATAGGGCAGGCCCTCCATCGCTGCCGCCTGGATCCGCCGGGCGATGGCCTGCTGCGCGGCGAGATCCGGCGCCTCCAGCCATTCGGCCCGCAGCCGCTCGACCTCCGGCAGGTCCGGCCAGCCGGGCGCGGCATTGGCACCATCCGAGCGGAGTTGGAGATGCGTGATCGGGTTGATGAAATCCATCCCGGATGTGGCGAAGCAGGCGATGGACCAGCCGCCCTGGTCGAGCGGGCCGCGGTTCATCCGGCGCTGCGCGACGGTGCCCCAATCCGTGAGCACCACATCCAGGTTCACCTCCAGCCGCCGCAGCAGGTCGGCCGCGACCTGTGCCTGAGCGGTGGTTGAGACGATATCGGTGGTGCCGAGCAGCCGGATCGGCTCGCCCTTGTAGCCGGCCTCCCTCAGCGCCCGCTTCGCCCGTTCGATGCTGCGCGGGCCTTGCAGCGGAGCCAGGCCCTCGTCATTGGCGAAGGGGCTGCCGGGGGTGAAGAAGCCGACACCTTTCTCGTATTTCGCCGGGTCGGGGCCGACGATCGCCGTCATGAAATCCTCCTGGCTGATGCAGTGGAGGAAGGCACGGCGGATGGCGGGGTTGTCGAAAGGCGGCTGGCGGTGGTTGAAGCGGAACTGCCCGGGCAGCGGCAGCGGGTCGATGGGCTCCAGCAGCAGGTTCCGGTTGCGGCCGAGGAGTTGCTGCACCTCCGGCCCCATCTGCTCGAACCAGTCCACCTCCCCCGCCATCAGCGCCGCGGCGGCGGTGCCGGCATCGGGAATGATGGACCATTCGATCCGGTCGAAATGGACGAGTTTCGGCCCGGCGGTCAGGCCGTTGCCGCCGGCGGGCGTCGGGACATAATCCGGATTGCGTTCCCAGACCGCGCGGCTGCCCTGGCGAAACTCGCTCGCCACAAAGCGAAAGGGCCCGCTGCCAGTCGGGTCCCGGATCTGCTGGAAGGGATCGGCCTGCGCGATCCGCGCCGGCATGATGAAAGGCTGCGGGTTGGACGGCACCGCCAAGGCGTCGATCAGCAGCGGAAAGCGCGATGTCAGCCGGAAGCGGAAGCGCCTGTCATCGAGTGCCGCCAGTTCCTCGGTCCGCGCGGCCAGCGCCTGTCCCATCGGGCTGCGGCGCATCCAGCGGCGGAGCGAGACGACACAGTCCTCGGCACGGACCGGTTCGCCATCGTGAAACGTCAGCCCGCCCCGCAGGGTGATGATGACGGTGCGGCCGTCATCCTCGACCACATGGCCGGCTGCCATCTGCGGATGCGGCCGGAAGGCATGGTCCACGCCGTAGAGCGTGTCATAGACCATGTAGCCATGGTTGCGGATGACGTTGGAAGAGATCGCGATCGGGTCCAGCCCGCCGAGATCCGCCTGCGGCACGAAGCGCAGCACCCGCGACTGCGCCTGGGACAGGGCGGGGGCCGCCAGCAGCGCGCCTCCCGCCGCCAGTGCCCCCCGCCGTCCGATCATGTGCGCCGGAGCCCCCAATAGATGGCAAAGCCCGGTACCCGCCCCGTCAGGTTCCGCCGCAGCGCCGTCATCGAGAGATAGGCGCCGACCGGGATATAGGGCAGCTCATCCATCGCCACGGTCTGGATCTCCCGGCAGATCGCCTGCTGCGCCGCGGTGTTCGGCGCATCGAACCAGGCGTCGCGCAGTTCCTCCAGCCTCGGGATGGTCGGCCAGCCGGGCCAGGCGGCGGTGCCATTGCCGCGCAGCGGCGTGTGGCCCGCCGGGTCGAGGAACTCGAAGGAGGAAAAGGAGGTGAGCAGCGTGCTCCAGCCGCCACGCTCCAGCGGTTCGCGGCTCGTCCGCCGCTGCACCACCGTGCCCCAATCCGTCAGCGCGACATCCGCATTCATGCCAAGGCGGCGGAACATGTCGGCGGCCACCTGCGTCATCGCGGATGGGGCCAGGATGTCGGTCGGGCCGATCAGGCGCATGGGCTGGTTGGTGTAGCCGGCCTCCCTCAGCAGGGCCTTGGCGCGGTCGATGCTGCGCGGGCCGGTCAGCGGGCCGAGCGCGGCATCGCTCGCCATCGGCGTGCCGGGGGTGAAGAAGCCAACCCCGGTGCGGTACATGGCCGCATCCGCGCCGACGATCGCGGCCATGTAGTCGGCCTGGTCCACCGCCGGGAGCAGCGCCTGCCGCATCTTCTTGTCGTTGAAGGGCGGATGCAGGTGGTTGAAGCGCAGGATGCCGCTCAGCGGCAGCGGGTCGATCGGCTCGATCGAGACCTGGCGGTTCCGGCGCAGCAATTGCTGGATCTCGGGCGGCGGCTGCTCGAACCAGTCGATCTCGCCCTGCTGCAGCGCCGCGGCGGAGGTCGCGGCATCGGTGATGATGTGCCACTCCACCCGGTCGAAATGGACGATCTTCGGCCCGGCCGTGAGGCTCGGCTGGCCGGAGGAGACCGGGACGTAATGCGGGTTGCGCTCATAGACCACGAGGCTACCGCTGTTGAACTCGTCCTGCTTGAAGCGGAAGGGGCCGCTGCCGGTCGGGTCGCGGAACTGCTGGAAGGGGTCGGTCTTCGCCACCCGCTCCGGCATCATGAAGCAGACCGGGTTGGTCGGGCTGGCGAGGCCGCGCACCAGCATCGGGAATGGCCGGCGCAGCTTGAAGCGCAGCCGCTTGTCGTCCACCACCTCCAGCGACTCGACCACGCTCTCAAGCTTCTGGCCGGTGGGGTTGCGCTTCATCCAGCGGGCGATGCTGGCGACGCAGTCCGCCGCACGCACCGGCTCGCCATCATGGAAGCGGAGCTCGTCGCGGAGGGTGATGGTGACGCTCCGCCCCCCCTCTTCCTCCACATGGCCAGCCGCCATCTGCGGCTGGACGTTGAACTCGGCGTCCATGCCATAGAGCGTGTCATAGACCATGAACCCGTGGTTCCGCGTGATGTTCGCGGTGGTCCAGATCGGGTCGATGCTGGTGAGATTGGCCTGCGGCACCATGCGCAGCACGCGGCTGCCCGCCGGCTGTGCAATGGCAAAGCGTGGCAGGGCAGCCGCCGCGGCGGCGCCGGCCAGGATCGTGCGTCGATGCATACCAACTCCGGCTCAGGCGGTCTTCTTCAGGTTCCAGAACAGCGGCATGCCCTTCGGCACGTCGGTGAGGCTGCGCCGATAGGCCGTGGCCTGGAAATACTGGCCGAGCGGCAGGGTCGGTGCCTCCTCGAAAGCAATAGCTTGCATCTCCCGTGCCAGGGCCTGCTGGGCCGGCAGGTCCGGCGCGTCGAACCAGCGCTGGCGCAGCGCCTCCAGCCGCTCGGACGTCGCCCAGCCCCACCAGCCGTCGCGGCCATTGCCGCGGATCGGCTGGTTGACGCCGGGATTGATGACGTCGAGGCCGGTCCAGAAGGTGAAGAAGATGCTCCAGCCGCCACGCTCCGGCGGCTCGCGGCTTGCCCGACGGGCCACCACGCTGCCCCAGTCGGTGGCGACGAATTCCACATTCATGCCGGCGCGGCGGAGCATGTCATTGCCGACCTGGCCGAGCGCGTTGAGCGTCGGGAAATCGGTCGCCGCCAGCAGCACCACCTTCTCGCCCTTGTAGCCGGCCGCCTCCAGGTCGCGCTTCACCTTGTCGAAGTCGCGCGGGCCCTTCAGCGCGTCGAGGCCGACATCGCTGGCGAAGGGTGTCTCGGGCGGGAAGAAGCCGACATTGTCGCGCCAGAGGCTGCGGTCGGTGCCCGTCACCGCCGTCATGTAGTCCGCCTGGTTCACCGCCCCCAGCAGGGCGCGGCGGATGCGGGGATTGTCGAAGGGCGGATGCAGGTGGTTGAAGCGTCCCCAGCCGATCAGTCCGGTCGGATTCGGCATATCGACCATCACATTGCGGTTCCGCCGCAGCAGCGGCAGGAGGTCGGAGGTCGGCACCTCCCACCAGTCCATCTCGCCATTCTGCAGCGCCGCCGCGGCGGTGGAGGGATCGGGCGTCACGATCCACTCCACGCGATCCAGATTCACCCGCTTCGGCCCGGCGGTCCAGCTCGGCTCGCCCTGCTCGCGCGGCGCATAATCGGCGAAGCGCTCATAGACGAAGCGGCTGCCCTGCACCCGTTCATTGGCGACGAAGCGGAAGGGGCCGCTGCCGATGATCTCCGGCACCTGCCGCGCGGCATCGGTCTGCGCCAGCCGCTCCGGCATGATGAAGCAGCAGGGGGTGACGAGGCTGCCCAGCGCCTCCGCCAGCATCGGATAGGGCCGCTTCAGGCGGAAGACGATGCGCCGGTCATCGGCAGCGGACATCTCCTCCAGCCGGGCGTTCAGCTCCTGGCCCAGGGGATGGCGCGAGGCCCAGCGGCGGATGGAGGCGATGCAGTCCCGCGCCCGGACCGGCTCGCCATCATGAAATTTCAGCCCGGGACGGAGAGTGATGGTCCAGCGCCTGCCCTCCTCCTCCACCACATGACCCTCGGCCATCTGCGGCTGGATGCGGAACTCACCATCCATACCGTAGAGGGTGTCGAACACCATGAAGCCGTGGTGGCGGGTGACATAGGCGGTGGTGATGATCGGATCGAGGATGCCGAGATCCGATTGCGGGATGAATTTCAGCACGCGCGTACCCGCCGGCTGGGCCAGCAGCGGCGCGGGAAGCGCGGCTCCCATGGCGGTGGCGGCCGCACCCCTGATCAGGTCACGTCGAAGCATCCCCTGTCTCCCCGGCATTCTTGCCCAGCAGTCAACCAGCAGTCGGCCCGGCCGTGCAAGAAGGTCAGACGCGGCGGACGTTCCAGAACAGCGGCGGGCCCTTCAGCACGCCGGTCAGGTTGCGCCGATAGGCGGTCGGCTGGAAGTACTGACCGGTCGGCACATAGGGGACATGCTCGAAGGCGGCGCGCTGGATGGCGCGGGTCGCCTCCCTGGCCGCCGCTTCGTCCGGGGCATCGAACCAGGCATCGCGCTGGCGTTCGATCTCCGGGATCTCGGGCCAGCCGAACCAGGCGTCGCGGCCGTGGCCGCGCAGGGCGTTGTGGCCGGCCGGAGTCCAGTGGTCGATGCCTGACCAGAAGGTGAAGAAGCCGGACCAGCCGCCGCGCTCCAGCGGCTCGCGGCTGGCGCGGCGCTGCACCACCGTGCCCCAGTCGGTCGCGACATACTCCACATCGAACCCCATCCGCCGGAACAGGTCGGCCCCGACGAGGCCCGAGGCATTAATGCTGGCGAGGTCGGTGGCATTCAGCAGCACGAGTTTCGCGCCCATCGCGCCGGCCGCCTGGATCTCCCGCCGCGCCTGCTCGATGCTCTGCCGGTAATTGTCGAGCCCGATATCGGAGGCGAAGGGCGAGGCAGGGGCGAAGAAACCCACCCTGTCCTTCTTCAGCCGCGGATCGTCGCCGATCACCGCGGTCATGATGTCCATCTGGTTGATGGCGGTGATCACCGCGCGGCGGACGGCGGGGTTGTTGAAGGGCACGGTGGTGTGGTTCGGCCGGAAGGTGCCGATGAGGCCCATCGGATCGGCGACCTCGACCACCACATTGCGGTTGCGCGCGAGCACGGGGAAGAGGTCGGCGGTCGGCTGCTCCCACCAGTCCATCTCGCCCGACTGGATTGCAGCCGCGGCGGTCGCGGCATCGGGGATGATGTGCCACTCGACCCGCTCGAAATGCGCGAGCTTGATCCCTGCCGTGTTGCGCGGCGGACCGGCATCGGGGTTCGGCGTCCAGTTCGGGTTGCGCTCCCATACTGCCCGGACGCCGGGCACCCATTCGTCGCGAAGGAACCGGTAGGGGCCGCTGCCCGTGGGATCGGTGATCTGCTGGAAGGGGTCCGTCTGCGCCACCCGCTCCGGCATGATATAGAGACAGGGCGTGGTCACCTTGGCGAAGGCGTCCAGCATCATCGGGAAAGGCTTCTTCAGCCGGATCTGGAAGCGACGGTCGTCGAGCGCCGTCATCTCCTCCGTCTGGCTCAGGAGGCGCTGGCCGAAGGCGTCGCGCCGTGCCCACCGGCCGATCGAGGCAAGCGCGTCACGGGCCCGGACAGGCTCGCCATCGGTGAAGCGCATGCCGTCACGCAGGGTGAAGATCCAGCGCTTGCCGTCATCCTCGACGACATGGCCCTCGCAGCCCTGCGGATGGACCTTGTAGTCGTCATCCACGCCATAGAGCTGCTCATAGACCATATAGGCATGGTTGCGGGCGATGTAGGCCGTGGTCCAGAAGGGGTCGATGGTGGAGAGGTTGGCCTGGGGGATGAATTTCAGCAGCCGCGCACTGGCCGGCTGCGCGAGCGACGGGGCCGCGGGCGCCCCGCCCAGCGCCAGCCCGGCCGAGCCCAGAAGAAGATCGCGCCGGTGCATCGTCCCGCTCTCCCCACAGCCTGCCGCGGCGCAATAGATCACGGCGGCAGTTGCGACGGAAGGCGGATTCCCGGGGGCCGGGGCCCCCGGATCCGGCAGCCTCTCAGCCCTTCCGGACGTTCCAGAACAGCGGCATGCCGTTCAGCACGCCGCTGATATTGGTCCGGTAGGCCCAGGGCTGGAAATACTGGCCGACCGGGATGTAGGGCACCTCGCGGAAGCCTTCCTCCTGGATCTCCCGGGCGATGCGCTGCTGCGCCGCGAGGTCGGGGGCATCGAGCCAGGCGGTCCGCAGCTCCTCGAGCTTCGGCAGGGTCGGCCAACCGAACCAGGCGCTGGTCCCGTTGCCGCGCAGGCCGAGATGGCCGGCCGGGCTGAAGAAGTCGAGCCCGGTGAAGAAGGTCATGAAGATGCTCCAGCCGCCCTGATCCGGCGGGTTGCGGTTGGCGCGCCGCGCCACCACGCTGCCCCAGTCGGTCGAGACATAGTCCACGTTCATGCCGCATTTCTGCAGCATGTCGAGGCAGACCTGCGCCAGCGCGTTCAAGGAGGGGAAGTCGCTCGCTGCGATCAGCACCACCTTCTCGCCCTTGTAGCCGGCGGCGGCCAGGTCGCGCTTCACCTTCTCATGGTCGCGTGGGCCCTGCAGCGGCGCGAGGCCGGCCTCGGAGGCGAAGGGCGTGCCGGGCGGGAAGAAGCCGACATTCTCCCGCCACATGCTGCGATCCGTGCCGATCACCGCCGTCATGTAGTCCGCCTGGCTGGTGGCGCCGAGCAGCGCCCGGCGGATCGCGGGGTTGTTGAAGGGTGGGTGCAGGTGGTTGAAGCGCAGCAGGCCGAGCAGGCCCGTCGGGTCGTAGGTCTCGACCTTCACATTGCGGTTGCGCCGGAGCAGCGGCAGCAGGTCGGCCGTCGGTTGCTCCCACCAGTCCATCTCGCCGGACTGCAGGGCGCCGGCGGCGGTCGAGGCGTCGGGCATGACCGTCCATTCGACACGGTCGAAATGCACGACCTTGGGGCCGGCGGTCCATTCGGCATTGCCGTCCTGGCGTGGCAGGTAGTCCGGGTTCCGCTCATAGACCAAGCGGCTTCCCGGCACCCGCTCATCCGCCTTGAAACGGTAGGGGCCGGAGCCGATGTTCTCGCGGATAGCGGTATTGGCGTCGGTCTGCGCGATTCGCTCCGGCATGATGAAGCAGACCGGGCTGCCGGGCTTCGCCAGCGCGTCGAGGAGCAGGGCGAAGGGCTTCTTCAACCGGAAGACCAGGGTGCGGTCGCCGGTAGCCGAGAGGTCCTCGGTCGCCGCGGCCAGCGCCTGGCCCATGGCGTCGCGCTGCCACCAGCGCTTGATGCTCGCCACCGCATCCTTTGCAAGCACGGGCGCGCCATCATGGAATTTCAGACCTTGGCGCAGCGTGATGGTGACCCGCCTGCCCTGATCCTCGATTACATGCCCTTCGGCCATCTGCGGCTGCGGCTTGAATTGCGCGTCCATGCCGTAGAGCGTGTCGTAGATCAGGAAGCCGTGGTGGCGCGTGACATAAGCGGTGGTGAGGATCGGGTCGATCACCGCCAGATCGGCCTGCGGGATGAATCTGAGCACGCGGCTGCCCACCGGCTGCGCCAGGGCCGGAGCGGTGAGCGGCAAGGCCGCGGCGCCCGCGGTCCCGAGGAGGAAGCTGCGACGATCCATGATCCCGATCCCGTGAAGTTAGGCAACCGCAAGGCAAGCCTGATCCCCATGGTTGTGCAAGAGGGGGCGGGCCCTTTCCCACGCCGCGGGCACGGGACGCGACCCAGGGCCGGATCTCGCGGCAAATGGCGGGGGCTGCCGCATCCACGTCATATCCGGAAGGCAGCATGGCAGGCCCAGGAGTTCTGCCAGATGCCGTTCCAGTACCCAGTCTGCCCTGACGGCCCGTACTGCCGGTTTAGCGCCGCGGAACGTGACGCACCCAGTGTGGGTGAAGCGCCATGAACGGCGCTTCGTCACCGCGGCGTGGTTTGTTTGGGCGATCGCGGACGAGTAGATCATTCCCATCCGAGATGCATGACATGACCGCTGCACCCATCACCGAGAGCAATGCCGTCCCGGTCTGGGCCGCGCGACTAGGAGTAGAGAGGTTGCGCTTGTTTGCGCAACTTCTGCGTTTTGGCGTCGTGGGAGTCGCTGGCTTCCTGGTGGATGCCGGCGTCTTGACGCTCGCCATTTTTTTCGGCCTGGGGCCGTGGCTTGGTCGGGTTGTGTCCTATGTCGTGGCGGCCAGCACGACCTTCACGCTCAATCGCGCCTGGACCTTCCGCGGCGCGAGCGATGCCCCGGCGATGCGCCAGTGGGCGCTCTTCCTGCTGGTGAATCTCGTCGGATTCGCCTGCAATTACGGCACCTATGCCGTGCTCATCGCACTGGTGCCACTGGTTGCCGCGAATCCGGTCCTCGGCGTGGCCGCTGGCTCCCTCGCTGGGCTGATGGGGAACTTCATTCTTTCGCGGCGCTTCGTCTTCGGCCAGGGCGGCAAGGGCCGTCCGTCCCGCAACTGAAGGACGGAGGGCGCCATGCATTCCGATGCAGCCATCATTCTCCGCCAGCCGGCCATCCCTCAGGGAAACCCTGCATGCATGGCATGAGCCACCCTGAACATCGCCGGAAGGACTCGCCGCTGATGCCGCCGGTGGTGGAGGCCACCTGGCCCGGCTTCCCGGGCGCGCGACAGCCGGAGGCGGTGCGCCAGCCGGAGGCGATTCGCCGCCCCCGGCAACTGCCACGCCCCTTCTCGCCGACATTGCTCGCCGCGCTGGTCGCGGGGCTCGATGCGCTGGCCATCATCCTCTCGGGCGTGATCCTGCAGTATATTCCGCTGGAGCGTGGCTCGCCCCAGCCGCCGCTGATCATGTTCTTTGCGGCGCTGACGGTCAGTTTGGCCGGCTTCGGCGGCGGCTATGCGCATGCCGCCCTGTTCGGCGGCCGGCGCCCCATCCTTGCCGCGCTCGGCGGCCTGTTGGCCGGTGGCTGCCTGCTGGCGATCGCCGCGCAGGTGCTGGGCGCGCCGGTCACTTTCCGCCCCGGCGCGGCGCTGCTCTGGCTTGGTCTCGCCGCGCCCATGCTGCTGGCCGGCCGGCTCGGCTCGGCGGCGCTGTTCCGGGCCCTGCCCCATCTCAGCCGGCAGCGGGCCGTGCTGGTCGGCAGCGGGCCGCAGGCGGCCCGCTTCGCGGCCACGCTGACCGGGCGGCACGACCAGGGCCTGGCCCTGCTAGGGCTGGTGGACAATGACGCCGCGGCGGCGGCGGGCAGCGGCGGCCTGCCCTATCTCGGCCCGGTCACCACCCTGGACGGCATGATCCGCCGGGGGGAGGTGGACCAAGTCGTGCTCTGCATGCCCTGGTCCGAGGAGCGCCGCGTGCGGGACCTGCAGGCCATGCTGGCCGACTACCCGGTGGACGTCACCCTTGCCCCGGATCTCATGGCCTATCGCAGCCACGCCTCGGAAGCGCCGCGCCTGCTGCGCCTGGCGGACCGGCCGATCCGCGGCTGGGCGGCAGTGGTGAAGGCGATCGAGGACTATACCCTGGCGACCGCGGCGCTCGCCATTGCCGCCGTGCCCATGGCGCTGATCGCGCTGGCCATCCGGCTGGACAGCCCCGGCCCGGCGCTGTTCCGCCAGCGGCGGACCGGCTTCAACAACCGCGACTTCTACGTGCTGAAGTTCCGGACCATGTATCATGAGGCGGCCGACCCCACGGTGCGGCAGCAGGTCATGCAAGGCGACCCGCGCGTCACCCGTGTGGGCGCCATCCTGCGGCGTACCTCGCTGGACGAGTTGCCTCAAATCTTCAACGTGTTGCGCGGCGAGATGTCCTTCATCGGCCCGCGGCCGCACGCCCCGGGCACCCGCGCCGGCGGTCGTCCCTTCGAGGAGGTAATGGCGCGCTACGCCGCCCGGCACCGGGTGAAGCCGGGCCTCACCGGCCTCGCCCAGGTGCGTGGCTGGCGGGGCCCCACCGAAACCGAGGATAAGCTTATCCGGCGCGTCGAAAGCGATCTGGAGTATATTGAGACCTGGTCGCCCTGGCTCGATCTCATGATCCTGGTGCGGACCCTGCTGGCCGTCGCGCGCATGCGCAATGCCTGCTGAGCCAAAGCTCGCCCGGAGGATTCGCGTGCCCGATACCCTGCCCCATACCCTGACGGGACTCGAGCCGGAGCAGCGCCCGGCCACCCCGCGCATCGCGGTGCTGGTGCCCTGCTACAACGAGGAAGTGGCGATCCCACGCGTGGTGGAGGCCTTCCGCGCCGCCCTGCCGGAGGCCACGATCTATGTCTACGACAACAATTCGAAGGATCGCACCGTCGAGGTGGCGCGCGCCGCCGGTGCCATCGTGCGGACCGAAACGCTCCAGGGCAAGGGCCATGTCGTCCGCCGGATGTTCGCCGATATCGAGGCGGACATCTATGTCCTGGTCGATGGCGACGACACCTATGAAGCCGCGGCAGCGCCGCGCATGGTGGCCAGGCTGATCGAGGAGCGCCTCGACATGGTCACCGGCATCCGCATCAGCCAGGTGCAGGAAGCCTACCGGCCGGGCCACCGCTTCGGCAATGTCATGCTAACCGGCATGGTGCGGACCGTCTTCGGCAACCGCATCACCGACATGCTCTCGGGTTACCGGGTCTTCTCCCGCCGCTTCGTGAAGAGCTTTCCGGCGCTGGCCGGCGGGTTCGAGACCGAGACCGAGTTCACGGTGCATGCCCTGGAACTCATGCTGCCGGTCGGTGAGGTGCCGACCGCCTATAAGGAGCGGCCGGCAGGCTCCGCCAGCAAGCTGCGCACCTTCTCCGATGGCTGGCGCATCCTCAAGGCCATCATCGCCCTGGTGAAGCGCGAGAAGCCCCTGCCCTTCTTCTCCTCGATCGCCGCCGTCCTGCTGCTGGCCAGCATCGGCCTCGGCATCCCGCTGGTCCTCACCTTTCTGGAAACCGGGCTCGTCCCTCGGTTCCCTACCGCGATCCTGGTGACGGGCCTGGCGGTGCTCTCCTTCCTGTCGGCCGCCTGTGGCCTGATTCTGGATACTGTGACCCGCGGCAGGCTGGAGGCGAAGCGGACCGCCTATCTCGCCATCCCCGCGCCCGATTTCGACCGGATGCGCCAAGGATGAGCCTGCCGGCCTATCCACGGCCGGAGCATGTCGCCGGAGCGTTGGCCCCGGCCCAGCCGGCCTATGATGCGGATGTTATCATCCTCGCTCTCGACCGGGCCGAGGACACCATCGCGGCCATTGCCTCGGCCCGGGCCCAGACCGGCGTCGCCAGCCATGTCTGGATTGCAGACCAGGGGAGCAGGCCGGAAAATCTCCGCCTGCTCGCGCAGGCGGTGGAGGGCGCGCCTGATGCCACTCTGGTCAGGCTCGACCGCAATTGGGGTGTCGCGGGTGGGCGCAACCGGGCGACGGCGCTCGGAACCGGGCGGTGCATCTTCGCCCTCGACAATGACGCGGAGTTCGCCAGGGCTGATACCCTGGCGGCGGCGGTGCATGCGCTTGATGCCGAGCCGGACCTCGCCGCCATCGCCTGCCGCATCCTGGTCCATGCGACGGGGCGGGACGACCTCTCCTCCTGGGGCTATCCGGCCAGCCTGCTGCCGCGGGCGGCCGAGAGCTTCGATACCGTCACCTTCGTCGGTGCCGGCCACGCCATCCGGCGGTCCGACTTCGAGGCGGCGGGCGGTTATGACGATGCGCTCTTCTTCTGCTGGGAGGAGTTCGACTTCGCGCTGCGCGCCATCAATATGGGCAAGAGGATCCGCTACCGCGGCGACATCGCCGTCCGGCACAAGGTAAGCGGGGAGCAGCGTTTTGCCTGGAGCGGCACGCGCTGGTTCCACTTCGTCCGCAACCGTCTCTATATCGCGCTGAAATATGGCGCCGCGGCGCCCGGCCTTTTGCCACGCTTCCTTGCCTACCAGTTGAAGGGCGCGCGCAACGGCGTGCTGGCGCAAGGACTGCGGGCGGGACCGGCGGCTCTCCGCCTGGCGCGGGCCTTCCGGCCACGGCCCGAGGAGGCGGCGCTCTACCATCTGACGCCCGCCGCGCGCGACTACCTGGCACGCAACGACGCCGCACACCGGGGCGGGTTATCCCGGCGCATCCGGGCGGAACTCCTCGCCGCCCTGCCGGGCGCCGGGCCGCGATAGCGCGAGGGCCCTGCGCACCGGAAGGTCCGCCTGCGCCATAAGCCGGGATTGAGGGCGCTTCGACGCTTCGGATGGCGGCATCGTCCCACAGGCGATGACCAGACATGGGCGAGCCTGCGAGCGCAGCCCATTGCTACCCCGACCGCAGCGGCAACCCTCCCCTCCCGGACAGATCCGGCGACCGGGGCCTCAGGCGCCGCGTTGATCTGCCGAAGGCCCCTTGAACATCCGATACCAGTCGGGGCCCCTTATCTGCCGGGACCGCGCCCGCATTCGCCCGGCAGAGCGGCCGTGGTGCTGCGGCGCGCACGTGCTTCCTCGCGCAGCAGCAGCATCACCTGCGGGCTGTCCACCAAGTAGCGCCGCGCCAGCCGGCGCGGATCCAAGGCCAGCCGCCAGGCCCATTCCAGGCCCGCCCGTTGCACCGGCCGGGGCGCGCGCCGCTCATGCCCCGACAGGAACAGCAGGCTGGCGCCGATGCAGAGCCCGATCCCCCGGGCGCGGCCACGGCGGGCGACGGCATGTGCGACGCGGCACTGGCGGGGCGAGCCCACCGCGAGGAAGGTGAAGCGGGCCGGGTGCTGCTCGATGAAGCGGATGGCCCGCTCCATGGCGGCATCATCCTCGTCGAAGCCCATGGGCGGGTTATGATGGGCGATGCGCCGCAATCCCTGGCGCCGCGCCAGTTCCGCGACGGCCTCCTCCTCCATGCCGAGGATGGTGATGGGCTCCTCGGGGTCGATCACGCTTCGCAGGAGATGCGCGGTCAGATCGCTGCCGGGCACGACCTCAGGCACGGGCAGGCCGGCAAGCAGGGCCGCCCTTGCCACCACCCGGCTGTCGAGCAGGCGAAGGAGCGCCGCATCATACAGACGCCGCATCTCCGGCATGCGGATCATGCGTGCCAGATGGTCCGCATTCGGGGTGACGACATAGCCGAAAGGCGCGTCGGCAGGCCGGGCGGCGAGCCACCCGGCCGTCGCCTGCAGCGGAAGATCGGCGAAACTCAGGCCGAACAGGCTGACGGTCGGCAATGCGTCGAGCAGAGCCTCGCCACCCCGGGGCGCGGGCGCGGAGTACGGCTCCCCTGCCCCGGTTGTCCGACATGGGCGCAATTGCAGCGATTCGAGTTGGTCCTCAGAGGGCAATCCGGAGCCTCAATTGGATCAGGTTGCGGTCATATTCCGGCAAGTTGCGCGTCGCCTCCAAGCGGCGGGAATGGGTGTAGCTTCCGACCAGCGAGAGGTTCCGATTGATCAAATAGCGCGTGGACAGGGTGAACAGCGCATCGAAGGCGCTTTCGTTCGGATTCTGATATTCACGATAATCGGCGCGCGCATCGGCCGAAAGGATCACATTCCGCAGGAACTCGTGATCGACCGAGAGGCCACCCTGGGTGCGGTTGAAGCTGACCGTATCCCGCCGGATGGACTCCTCGATGGTGCGGGAGACGTCCAGGCGCAGGGTGGTCAACAGGGTTGGCGCCCAGGTCAGTTGCCCCTCCACTGCAGGGCCTTGCAGGTTCTTGAGGTTGGGATCCTTGTAGTTGCGCTCCCGCCAGCCGAAGGCGATGCGGGCCTGCCAGACGCCGTCGAAATCATAAGTGAAGCCGCCCAGGACCTCCCAGGTGAAGCTGTCGCGCCCGCGGGATTCCTGCTGCGTGTAGGCGATATCCTGCACCCGGAAGATCAGGTTGGCGTAGCGACCCTGCGCGAAGGCGTAGCTCGTGCCGATGGCGCCGATGACGGTATCGAAGTCGTTGAGCGAGACGCGGTTCTGCACGCCGCCGATGTTCACGTCCTCGAACCGGTAGGTCCGATAGAGCGCGGTGCCCAGCAGGCCGATGCGGTTCAGCGTCGTATTGGCGTTGAACTGGAATTCATCCGAGCTGAACGGCACAGGCTGGAAGACACCAGCGGTCTGGACGTCAAAGCTGTAGACGTCGAGGTGGTCCCTGTAGTGGCGATAACGCCCCTCGACATTGGTGGTGGTTGAAAGATCGTAGCGGCCGAAGGCGCCTATATCCCAATCGGCCCAGTTGAAATCACTGTTGCCGAAGTATTGTCGGGCATCGAAATTACCAGTGATGCCGACCGCATGGGTCGTCCAGTCGCTGGTCAGGCTGACCGTGCCGGCCTGGTCGGTGAAGCCGTCGGAGGTCCGGCGCCGGTTGTTGGCGCGTATGTTGTCGTCGTAGCCGCCGCCGAGGTCGAGCTGCCCGTTTAGCCGGAAGCCGCCCAGCCGGACCCCGAGCGGTTCGTAGTCCCGGCGCAGGCGTGACTCCACGGTCACACCTCGCTGCACATCCTCACGGGAGATGCCGCCAGCCGGCTGCGCAAAGGCATCGGCTGCAGGCAGAGCCGCCAGGATCAGTGCTCCTGCGGCCCATTCTCGAATCCTGATCACCATCATTCCCCCGCAATTCGCCCGCCCGCGTGCTACCATGGCGAGGGTGGCCCGCGAGAAACCGCAACGATCACGTTATGTCATGAAGCGCCGGGTTGCATCTGTGTCCTGAAGAACACAGTCATCCGGTTCAGGCATGCGCGGCTGTAACCGGAAAAGCGCAGCACCGCCTCCCGTGATCGGGTGTGCGGCGCAACACAGCGACGCTCCCAGGCGCGCTTTAGGTTGGTCCCCACAAGCTCTCACGCAGGTTACACTCACATAGGTTCTGCCGGTTTAGGCTTGCAATTGGAGGCCGTGCGCGTGCGTATTCCCCCGGTTGCCGACCCGCGCAGTGATGGCATGGGCCGGCCCCTCTTCGCGCCACGCGGCATCCGACCGAATGGCAGCGGAGCCTGTGTCGTCCTGTCGGACGGCCCGAACCGGAGCCTAGGAATGGCCACGACGACTACTCTCGGCCCGGACATATCCGGACAGAATAATGCCGCGCCCCCCGTCTCTTCAATCATTACAGACAATGATCTTGCCCGCTTCATGGCCGGCCGGCCAGCCACCGAACGGGCGGTGGATCTGATGGCTTTCGCGCTGGCTGCCGAAAAGCGCCAAGCCCCGAGCGACGAAACGATCGACCGCTTCCGCCAGGAAGCCGCCACTGCTCTCAGCGAGTACGCCTTCCGCTACATGCATAACGCGGTCGAGCAGATCCGACGCGAGGCGATGGCCGAACAACTCAGCCGGCTCGGTCGGCCGCCGGGCTTCGGCACCCTGCTCCTGGCCAATCTTCTTGCCCTCGCCATTGCCGGCCTGGTCGCCGCCTGGCTGGTCCTGCATCCCGCAACCCTGGCCGGCCTCGCCGGCCTCCTGTCAGGCTGACGCATGTCCTTCACCAACATACGGCTCGCCGGCCCCGCAGGCGCCTTCGAGGAGACAGGGAAGACGCCGCTTTCCCGGGCGCTGGGCGCCTGCCGGAAGCAGCTCATCGTGGTCGGCCTGTTCAGCGGCGTGGTCAATCTGCTGCAGCTCACGACCTCCATCTACATGATGCAGGTCTTCGACCGGGTGCTGGCCAGCCGTGTGCTCGACACCCTGTATTTCCTCTCGCTCATCGCCATCGCGGCGACCTTGGTGCTGGCCCTGCTCGAGGCGGTGCGCGGCCAGGTCATGCAGCGGCTGGCCTCCTGGGTGGAGCAGCGGGTCGCGCCGGAGGGCTTCGTCCGCGCCATCGAGAGCACGCTGCGCGGCCGCCCCTACCGGATGGAGGCGCTGAGGGATCTCGCGATCTGCCGCGGCTTCCTCGGCTCGCCGAGCGCCCTTGCCCTCTATGACGTGCCCTGGGTGCCGATCTACCTCGCCTTCATCTTCCTGCTGCACCCCACCATGGGCTTCATCGCGCTCGGCGGCGCGGTGATGCTGTTCGTCCTGACCCTGGCCAGCGAGCTCTCGACCTCCAAGCTGCTGAAGGAGGCGAATGTCGCCGGCATGACCTCCCAGCGCCGGGCCGAGAGCATCACCCGCAATGCCGAGGTGATCGACAGCATGGGCATGCTGCCCGCGGTCATCGGCCGCTGGCGGGAATCGGTCGCCGCGATGACCGAGCCGCAGCAGCGCGCCGCGGACCGTGCGGCCGTGCTGGTGGCAGCGACCAAGTTCTTCCGCATCGCGGTCCAGATCGGCATCCTGGGCGTCGGCGCCTATCTGGTCCTGCAACAGGAGCTGACGGCGGGCGCCTCCATCGCCGGCTCCATCATCATGGGCCGAGCGCTCGCGCCGGTCGAGCAGATGATCGGCGGCTGGAAGCAGCTCGTGCAGGCCCGGCAGTCCTTCCGCCGGCTGCAGGCCTTCCTCTCCCAGCCGCGGCTGCGCCCGGCGGGCATGCCGCTGCCGGAGCCGAAGGGGCAGCTCTCGGTCGAGCGGGTCTCCTATGGCTTCCCCGGCCAGGGCGTGCCGCTGGTCAAGGGCGTGAACTTCTCCCTTGCCCCGGGCGACAGCCTGGCCGTCATCGGCCCCTCGGCGGCGGGCAAGACCACGCTCATCCGCATGCTGATCGGCACGCTGCAGCCTTCGGCCGGCACGGTCCGGCTGGACGGCGCCGATGTCTACCAGTGGATGCGGGAGGATTTCGGCCGGCATGTCGGCTACCTGCCGCAGGATGTGGAGCTGTTCGACGGCACCGTCTTCCAGAACATCGCCCGCCTGGCGGAGGCCGAGCCGAGCGCGGTCTACGAGGCGGCGCAGCTCGCCGGCTGCCATGAGATGATCCTGCGGCTGCCCAATGGCTACGACACCCAGATCGGCGATGGCGGCCAGTACCTCTCAGGCGGCCAGCGCCAGCTCGTCGGCCTGGCCCGCGCCATGTTCGGCCGGCCGAAGCTGATCGTGCTGGACGAGCCGAACAGCAACCTGGACGGCGATTCCGAGGTCGCGCTGACCCGGGCCCTGGCCCGGCTGAAGGAACAGGGCACCACCGTCGTGCTGGTCTCCCACCGGCCCACCCTGGTGCAGGGCGTGGACAAGGTGATGCTGCTGAAGGACGGGGCGGTGGAGATGTTCGGCCCGCGTGCCGAGGTCCTGAAGCGCCTGATGACGCCCCGGCCGGCGGAGGTGCCCGCCGCTCCCGCCGCGCCGCGGCTTGAAGGGAGTGCCGCGTGATGAGCGCGACCGCCGAGACCCAGACCGCCCTCGCCCCGGCCGCGGCGCCGAAATCCGTCGCCCTGCCGAAAATGGGCGCCGCCCTGCCGGGCATCCCCTTCCACCCGCTGCTCGATGCCCCGCGGCCGGCGACGCGCGCGCCGATGATCTTCGGCCTCGTCATCTTCGTGGTCTTCGTGCTCGGCTTCGGCGCCTGGGCGGGGCTCGCCCCGCTGGCCGAGGCCTCGATCGCGCCCGGCATGATCAAGGTCGAGGGCAGCCGCCGGACCATCCAGCACCTGGAAGGCGGCATCGTGCGGGAGATCCTGTTCCGCGACGGCGCCAGGGTCCGTGCCGGCGATGTCATCGCGCGGCTCGACATCACCCAGTCCGACACCCTGGTCGAGACGCACCGCGCCCAGCGCTGGGCGCTGCTCGCGCAGGATGCCCGGCTGGAGGCCGAGGTGAGCGGCCGGCGCGACATCCCCTTCCCGGCGGATCTCGCGGCCAGCAGCGACGCCCGGGCGATGGAGGCGGTGAACGGCCAGCGCGCCCTGTTCGAGGCCCGCAAGGCCAATCTCAACAGCCAGATCCAGGTCCTGCAGGCGCGGATCGAGCAGCAGAACGCGGTCATCGCCAGCGCCCGCGGCCAGCTGACCGCGACGCGCCAGCAGCTCACCTTCGCCAGGCAGGAAGAGCAGATGCGCCGCGGCCTGGTCGGCCAGGGCCTCGGCCGCCTGCCGGAACTGCTCGCGCTGCAGCGGGCGGTCGCCGCCCTGGAAGGCCAGCTCGAGGATCTGAACGGCCAGGTCGAGCGCGCCAATGCCTCGATCGCCGAGGCCCGCAACCAGATCCAGACCACGATCGACCAGCGGGTGCAGGAAGCCTCGACCGAGCGGCGCGAGGTCCGCGCCAGGCTGGCCGAGACCGAGGAGAAGCTGCGGGCCGCCGCCGATGTCGCCACCCGGCGCGAGATCATCGCCCCGGAGGACGGCACGCTGGTGAACCAGCGGGTCTTCACCGTCGGTGCCGTCCTGAAGCCGGGCGACCCGATCTTCGAGCTGATCCCGGTGCAGGACCGGCTGGTGGCCGAGGTGAATGTCCAGCCCATGGACATCGACGTGGTCTATCCCGGCCTGCAGGCCGAGGTGCGGCTGCCGGCCTTCAAGCAGCGACTGGTGCCCTACCTGCACGGGCATGTGACCTGGGTGGCCGCGGATGTGACAACCAATGAGCAGACCCGGCAGCAATACTATCGCGCCTACATCCTGATCGATGCAGACCAGCTCAAGCACCTGCCCAGCGTCTTCCTCACCCCCGGCATGCCCGTGGAAGCGCATGTCCAGATCGGCCAGAGAACCTTCTTCCGCTACATGGTCCAGCCGCTGATCGACAGCTTCACCCGGGCCTTCCGGGAACAATAAGTCCAGATGCCACCCGGCCGCCCGCTCGGGCGGCCGGATCCCTTTTCGGCGGCGTCCCTGCCGCCGATGTCTTCCGCCCGACGGCCCGGCATGTCCCGGAGGCCGAGGGCCATGCCGGAGATGATCGAATGACTGCTGGAACCACCATTTTCGCCGACGGGATCCTTGATGCCAGCGTCACCAGCGGGGTGGCACGCCTGTCCCTCGCCCAGACCGGCCCGGACGGGAAGCCGGTGCCGGCCGGCCAGCTTGTGGTCCCGCTCGTTCAGCTGCCCAATATGGTGAATGGCCTCTCCAGCCTGTTGAAGCAGGTCGAGGCCAAGATGCGCGAGCAGCAGCCACCGGCCGAGGCCGACGCTCCCTCGGCCTTCCGCTTCGGCTGAGGTGCCGGGCATGCCGATCGTCGTCCCGGCCGGCCTGCCCCGCCGCGGCCTGCTCGCGGCCTCGTTGCTCGCGGCCTCACCGGTCGGCGCGCGCCAAGGCGATCTCCGCACCCGGATTTCGCGCCTGCGATACGGCGCCAATCTGGAACGGTGGTTCACCGTCGCGCGCGACAACCACCCCCGGCGCCTCGGCCGGGCCTGGTGGCGGGACTTCCGCGCCGCCGGCTTCGACCATGCCCGGCTGATCATCCCGGGCAGCGGCACCGAGCTGTACGGGCTCTTTCACCGGGCCATCGACGACGCGATGACGGCGGGCGTGCCGATCCTGCTCGCCCTGCAGGACATCGTGCACCAGAACTCGCCGGCCGCGCGCGACTGGGACGGGCTGGCCGAGCGCGCCCGCTTCTTCGCCGCCCGGACGGACCCGGAGATGGTCGTGCTGGCCCCGGTGAACGAGCCGGCCTTCGAGACCACCGCGACCTGGCTGCCGGTGCGCGACCGCATGCTGGCCATTCTGCGCGACAACGCGCCGCGCCACCTGCTGATGTGGGGCGGGCGGGAATGGAACAGCGTCCGCTCGCTCAACGAAATGGCGCCGCCGGCCGATCCCTGGACCATTGCCGAGGTGCATGACTATGGCGGCGGCACCGCCGACAGGATCCGGCAGCGCTTCGCCTCGGTGGTAGCGTGGCGGGAACGGCACAAGCTCCCGGTGATCGTGGCCGAGTACAACGGCTATGGGACGAACCAGGCGAACCGTGCCGGATGGATCGTGGACCTGCGGGAGGGGTTGCCGGTTCTGCGCTCCCTCAACCTGCCAGTGACCATCTGGTCCTACAGCCATGGCTCCTGGTACCGGCTGCAGCCGGAGGACGGGCCAGCCCCCTATCCGGAGGTGCGGGCGTTGCTGGCATAGCTCGCGGCCGGAGGTGGCCTGGGTCGGAACGTCGCGCAGCTGCGACCTGTTCCCCCACCCTGGCCACCGATGGCCGGGGCCTGCCGTCAGTAGGGCGTGCGGTCAGCTTTCGCCATCCATTCGGCGAAAGGCTGCCTGCCCTCCTCCGCGAGCATCGGCCGGGTCGGCACGGCGCGGTCCTCCAGCGGCGCCGCGACCTCCCGGTACAGCAACTCGTCATCGAAGCCGGCCGCTGCCGCGTCCCGGCGCGTGCCGGCGAAATACGCTCCGTCCAGCCGTGCCCAATGGATGGCGGCAAGGCACATCGGGCAGGGCTCGCAACTGGAATAGAGCGTGAAGCCGCGCAGGTCGAAGCGGCCCAGTGCCTGGCAGGCCCGGCGGATTGCCGTCACCTCGGCATGCGCCGTCGGATCCAGGTCGAGCGTGACCCTGTTGCCGCCCTCCGCGATCACCTCCTCCCCGCGTGCGATCACCGCGCCGAAGGGCCCGCCGCCCGCTGCCACCGACTCGCAGGCAAGCCGGATGGCGCGGCGCATGTGGCGGATCGCGACAGGATCGGGTGTGGTCATGCGGCAGCCCCTGAACAGTGGAAAGCGGCGCCGGCGTCCCCTCGGGTGAGAGCGGACCGAATGCCGGCCAGCGCCGCAATGCCCGCGCTACGCTTCCTCGCGCATCTCTCGGAACAATTCCCTGGCGACCAGCAGCGCCTCCCGCACCGCGGGCAGGCCGACATAGCCGCCCATATGCAGCAGCGCCTCGCTCAGCTCCTCCTCGGTC
The DNA here is from genome assembly GCF_020523605.1 of Roseicella aerolata. Lineage (GTDB taxonomy): Bacteria > Pseudomonadota > Alphaproteobacteria > Acetobacterales > Acetobacteraceae > Paracraurococcus > Paracraurococcus aerolatus. The sequence goes on from NZ_JAJAQI010000005.1 coordinate 97,536, forward strand.
CAGCCCATGTTGCGGGCCATGCGGAGATGGATCTTGAGCTCCGGCCAGGCATGGGTCGCGGTGTCGGAGACCACGCAGATCAGCGCGCGGGTCTTGAGGTCGAGCCCCGGCCGCCCCCAGAGCATGCCGAAGACGGCTTCCGAGGCATAGTCGCCGAATTTCTGCATGATCGGGTCGTCATAGACGGTCTTCGCCATCTCTTGCACGGCGCGATCGCCGAGCAGTTTGTGCCGGATCTCCCGCCCCCTGGCGTAATGCGGTCCCTTTTCCATGGCGCCTGTCTCCTCCCCCGCTTCGCGGGCCGGGGGAGGTTACGCGAGCCGCGCCGGATCCGCACCCGGTCCGGCGCCAGTGCCGGCAGCACGCCGGACGGGATCACCCGGGCAGGCCTCGCCTCCCGACCGCGGCGGATCCCGCCGCGCCGCCCTGCAGGCGCCGCCGGGACCACAGCCTGCAGGAAGGGCGTGGTCGGCTCCCGCTTCCCCTGCATCCGGGCCTTCTCCATCGAGCCTCGATTGCCCCCACATTCCTGCCGGGCCCCGGCTTCACGGCCCGCGCGGCCGGGGCTACGATTAGCAACCTACGCATCTGCGGGAGAGGAAACGCCATCATGGGCATGCTGGACGGCAAGGTCGCGGTCGTCACCGGTTCGGGCGGTGGCATCGGGCGCGAGATCGCGCTGCACATGGCGCAGGCCGGCGCCAAGGTCATCATCAACGATATCGGCGCCAGCCTGACGGGCGAGGGCCAGTCCGCCACCCCAGCGCAGCAGACCAAGCAGATCATCGAGCAGCGCGGCGGCCAGGCCGAGATCAACACCGACAGCGTCTCCTCCTGGGAGAGCGCCGGGAAGATCGTCCAGTCGGCGCTCGACCATTTCGGCCGGATCGACATCGTCGTGAACAATGCCGGCATCCTGCGCGACCAGATCTTCCACCGGATGACGCCGGAGGAATGGGATGCCGTCATCGACGTGCATCTCAACGGGTCGTTCTACGTCTCCCGCCATGCCGCGACGCATTTCCGCAAGCAGGAGGGCGGGTCCTACGTCCACATCACCTCGACCTCCGGCCTGATCGGCAATTTCGGCCAGGCGAACTACTCGGCGGCGAAGCTCGGCATCTGCGCGCTGTCGAAGTCCATCGCGCTGGACATGAAGCGGTACAATGTCCGCTCCAACTGCCTCGCGCCCTTTGCCTGGAGCCGCATGACCAGCTCCATCCCGGCCGAGACGCCGGAGCAGAAGGCCCGCGTCGAGAAGATCATGCGCATGGGCCCGGAGAAGAACGCCCCGCTCGCGGTCTTCCTGGCCTCGGACGCGGCCAAGGAGGTCACCGGCCAGATCTTCGGCCCGCGGATGAACGAGCTTTTCCTGTTCAGCCAGAACCGCCCGATCCGCGGCATCCACGCCGCCGAGGGCTGGACGCCGGAGAGCATCGCCGAGCACGCCCTGCCGGCGCTGAAGAGCTTCTTCATCCCGCTCGAGCGCTCGGGCGAGGTCTTCTCCTGGGATCCGCTCTGAGCCTCTGATACCGGGGAGAGAGGGCACCTCTCTCCCCGGACCCCACTCACCGCTTTCTGCAAGCTTGGCACAGGCCGCGCGGTAACAGCCGACATGGGGCGGCCACAGGGACGTCCATGAACCCGCTCCACCGCGCGCTCTTCCAGCCGCGCCGCATCGCCCTCATCGGCGCTTCCGCCGACCCGAAGCGCCTGACCGCGCGCGCGCAGCTCTATCTCCGCAAGCACGGCTACCGGGGCGACATCCTGCCGGTGCACCCGCGCGAGGCCGAGGTGCTGGGCGAGAAGGCCTACCCGACCGTCGCCGACATCCCGGGCGAGGTGGATTTCGCCTACATCCTGTTGAGCACGCCGCATGTCGAGGGTGTGCTGGAGGCTGTCGCCGCCAAGGGCATCGCCGCCGCCTGCGTGCTGGCCGACGGCTTCGCCGAATCCGGCCCGGAGGGCGCCGCCCTGCAGGCGCGGCTGGTCGCCACCGCACGGCGCGCCGGGCTCCGCCTGCTCGGTCCCAATTCCATGGGCGTGGTCAACCTGAACGACCGCATCGCCTGCTCGGTCAACGCCGCGCTGGAGGCGGAGACCCTGCCTGCCGGCCGCATCGCGCTGGTCAGCCAGTCCGGCTCCATGATGGGCGCCATCATGTCGCGCGGCGCCGCGCGCGGCATCGGCTTCTCCCACCTGGTCGGCACGGGGAACGAGGCCGACCTCTCCGCCGCCGAGATCGCGGGCCTGCTGGTGGACGACCCGCAGGTGGACGCCATCCTGCTCTTCCTGGAGGCCATCCGGCAGCCGCGGCACTATGCCGATCTGGCCCGGCGCGCCCATGCCGCGGGGAAGCCGGTCATCGCCTACAAGCTCGGCCGCTCCCCCTACGGCGCCGAGCTCGCCACCAGCCATACCGGCGCGCTGGCCGGCTCGGATGCCGCGGCGGAGGCCTTCTTCCGCGCCCATGGCATTCTCCGGGTCACCACGCTGGAGGCGCTGATTGAATTGCCGGCGCTCGCCATCAGCCGCCGCCCGCCCGCGGCGGTGCATCGCGCGGTGGGCGTCACGACCACCACGGGCGGCGGCGGCGCCATGGTGGTGGATTGCCTGGGCGTCGCGGGCATCGAGGCGCGCGCGCCCGATCCTGCCGCGGCGGCGAAACTGGACGCGGCCGGCATCCATCACCACGGCCGGCTCCTGGACCTGACGCTGGCCGGCGCCAGGCCCGACCGCGTGGCGGCGGCGATCGACGCGCTGCAGCAAGCGGGCGACACCGACCTCGTCCTCTCCGTCATCGGCTCCTCCGCCCAGTTCAAGCCGCAGGACGCCGTCGCCGGCATCCTGCACGCCCGGGACACAGGCGGCGCCAAGCCCATTGCCGCCTTCCTGGTCCCGCAGGCGGATGCCTCGCTCCGCCTGCTGGCCGAGGCCGGCATCCCGGCCTTCCGCACGCCGGAATCCGCCGCCGACTGCATCCGCGCCTGGTGCGACTGGCGCGCGCCACGCCCGGAGCCGTCCCTGCCCGCCATCGCCCATGCCCTGCCGGACCGCCCGGACGAGGCGGATGCCCGCCGCCTCTTCGCCGCCCTTGGCCTCGACAGCCCCTTCGCCGTGCTGCGCCAGCCGCAGGACGCGCCGCGCGACATGGCCTGGCCGGTCGCGCTGAAGATCCTCTCGCCCGACCTGGCGCACAAGACCGAGATCGGCGGCGTGAAGCTCGGCATCGCCAATGCCGATGCGCTCAGGCAGGAGGCTGCCGCGATGCAGGGGCGCGTCGCCCGGATGGCGCCGGAGGCGAGGCTGACAGGCTTCCTGGCGCAGCCCATGGCGAAGGGGCTGGGCGAGGCCATCCTCGGCTTCCGTCGCGACCCCGAGGTCGGTCCGGTCGTCCTGCTCGGCACCGGCGGCATCACTGCCGAACTGTTCCGCGACGTCACGCTGCGACTCGCCCCGGTGGATGAGGCGGAGGCCCTGGCGATGATCGCCGAGGTGAAGGGCCTGAGGCTGCTGGCCGGCTGGCGCGGCCTGCCGCGCGGCGATCTGCCGGCGCTGGCACGCGCCGTCGTCGCGGTATCGCGTCTTGCCGTGAGGGATGATATCTCCGAAGCGGAGATCAACCCGCTGATCATCCACGCCGAGTCCGAAGGCGTGACGGTCGCGGATGCCTGGGTGGTGCGCGCGACCTGACAAGGCGGCGATCCTCCGCAGTGGCAACACTGTGGACATGAATCGCTGCCTCAAGCGATGACGGCAGCGCGCTCCCCCCTGGCGCGTTGCCGCACTGCCCGAGGACACGTCGCCATGCGCGCCAGCATCATCCCGACCTTGCCCTATCGTGACGCTGCGGCGGCGGTGGAGTGGCTCTGCCGCGCCTTCGGCTTCGAGCGGCGGACCCTGCACCGCGACCCATCGGGCGCGGTGGCCTTCGCCCAGCTCACCTTCGGCGATGGCATGATCATCCTGGGCACCGCGCGGGAGGAGGGCACGGGCGCCATCCAGCTGCCGCCGCTCGGCCATGTGACCCAGAGCGCCTATGTCATCGTGGAGGATGCCGACGCGCACCATGCCCGGGCCCGGCGCGCCGGGGCGGAGATCGTGGCCCCCCCGACGGACGAACCGATGGGTGGCCGCAGCTATTCCTGCCGGGACCCGGAAGGGCATCTCTGGCATTTCGGCACCTACGATCCCTGGGCGCCGCGCTGACGCGACCGGAAGGGGGCTCGCGCAGGCGGGACTCCCCTGGCATGCTGCCGGGGAGATGTCCGAGAACGATCCGGAAAAGCTGATCCGCGGCCGCTACGGCGTGCCGGCGGACGCGCCCCTGCCCTTCACGCCGGCGGCCGGGATACCGCCCGCCCTCGCCGCCATCCTCGACCGGCGCGTGACCCGCCGCTACACGCCGGACCCGGTGCCGGAGCCGCTGCTGCGGACCGTGCTGGCCGCCGCGCAATCGGCGCCGAGCAAGTCCGACCTGCAGCAATATGCGATCATCGTCATCCAGGAGCCGGGGAAGATCGCCCGGATCGCCGACTGGATCGGCGGCATGGACTGGATCCGGCAGGCCCCGGTCTTCCTGCTCTTCTGCGGTGACATCCGCCGCGGGCGGCGGGTCTGCGCCATCCACGGCCGCCCGCATGCCAACGACAATGTCGACACCTTCGTCAACGCCACGGCCGATGCGGCGCTGGCCCTCGGCTTCACGGTGATGGCGGCGGAGGCGGCCGGCCTCGGCACCTGCCCCATCTCCTATGTCCGCAACCATGTCGAGAAGATCGGGCCGATCTGTGGCCTGCCGGAGGGCGTCTATCCGGTGGCCGGGCTGACGCTCGGCTTCCCCGCAGGGGCACGCAACTGGCTTTCCCCGCGCCTGCCGCAGGATCTGGTGGTGCACCGCGAGACCTATGACGACAGCGGGCTGGAAGCGGCGCTGCCAGCCTATGACGCCGCCCGGCCGCCGGCCAAGCCGCGCTACCCGGAGATCCACGGGCCCCGGCCCGAGGGCTGCGGCTGGTCGGAGAATGCCGCCCGCCAGCTCTCCGTGCCGGAGCGCTTCGGGCTGCGCAGCTGGCTGAAGCTGCGGGGCCTTTCGCTTGACTGACGACGCAGGGCCACCCGACCGCCGCAGCGCCCCAGCGGCCCCCGGGGGCGTGGACCGGTCCGGCATGCGGGCCCCGCACGAGGCGCCGACCGACGACAACCCCGGCGCCGAGGCGGATGCCCCGCGCATCCCCGCCCGCGCGGTCACGCCGAAGCATGCCGCCAGCGTCATCCTCTGGCGGCAGGGCAAGGCCGGGCCGGAGGTCCTGATGGGCCTGCGGCATGCCCGGCACCGCTTCATGCCCAATGTCCTGGTCTTCCCGGGCGGCCGCGTCGATCGCGCCGATCACCGGGCGAAGGCGCTCAGCGAGCTGCCAGGCTTCACCCGCGCCTGCCTGCAGCGGCAGGCGCCGCCCTCCCTCGCCCGCGCCCTCGGCATCGCGGCGGCGCGGGAGCTGCACGAGGAAACGGGGCTGGTCCTCGGCCGGATGGAGGGGCGCACGCTGCTGCCCGACCTTGCCTCGCTCGATTATCTCTGCCGCGCGGTGACGCCGCCACGCCTGCCGCGGCGCTTCAACGCCCGCTTCCTGATCGCGCCGGCCGAGGCCTCGCACGGCGTGCTGCGGGGCTCCGGCGAGCTGGAGGAGCTGCGCTTCTTCTCCTTCGAGGAGGCCTTCCGGCACAAGATCGCCACCATCACCGCCAGGGTGCTGGCCGAGTTCCGCAGCTGGCTGGCGATGCGCCCGGAGGAGCGGCTGGCGCGGGAGCTGATCTGCTTCCGCGGCCAGGACACCAGGCTACCGGAGCGCTGACCAGCGCTCCCCCTCCGCCTGCGCCACCTCTCCCTCCTGCGCCAGCTTGATCAGGTGGCTCAGCAGGCTGCGCCCCGCAGGCTTCACCAGCCGCGGGTCGAGCGGGCCATAGACCGGCCCGACCAGTTCATCCGCCGTCGCCGTGCCGGCCTTGCGCAGTGCCTCCAGCACCCGCGCCTCCCGCTCCTCGCGATGTGCATGCAGGCCCGCGAGGAAGGGCTTCGGGTCACGGATTGCCGGGCCATGGCCGGGCAGCAGCACCGCATCCTCCCGCGCCATGACACGCTCCAGGCTGCGCATGTAGTTCGCCATGTCGCCATCGGGCGGGCTGACCACGCTGGTGGACCAACTCATCACATGGTCGGCACTGAACAGCACACCGTTGCCGGCCATGGCGAAGCAGAGATGGTTGGCGCAATGGCCCGGCGTGTGCAACGCGGTCAGGCGCCAGTCCCCGCCCTCCACCACGCCCTCATCCGGCACCGCCACATCGGGGCGGAAGGCGTGGTCGCCGCCCTCGCCACCGGCCTCGGGCGGCGTCACATGCGGCCCGAAGCCGTAGGTCCGCGCGCCCGTCGCCGCCACCAGAGGCGCCACCCCCGGGGAGTGGTCGCGGTGGGTGTGGCTGACCAGCACATGCGTGATGGTCTCGCCCGTGGTTGCGGCGAGGATCGCGGCCAGATGCGCCTCGTCCACCGGCCCGGGGTCCAGCACCGCCACGCGTCCGCGGCCGATGAGGTAGGTGTTGGTGCCGCGGAAGGTGAAGGCGGAGGGGTTGTTGCAGACCACGCGCCGCACACCCGGCGCCGTCTCCTCCACCGCGCCATGCGGCAGCGGGTCATCGCGCAGGAACGGTATGGCCATCACTCCCTCCCGGATCGTCTGGCGAGGCGGGGTCAGGCCTTCGGGTCCCTGCCCTTCGGTGCTCCGCTCCCGGCCTGGCCACGCCGGACCAGCTCGCGGTGCAGGATGTACAGCCCGGCCGCCACGATCAAGCCGGAGCCCGCCAGCATCGCCAGGCCCGGCAGGTCGCCGAAGACCAGCCAGCCGAGCCCGACCGACCAGAGCAGCGCCGAATAGGAATAGGGGGCGATCGCCGAGACCTGGGCGCTGGCCCAGGCCTCGGTGAGCAGCCATTGCGCGCAGCCGCCGACCAGCCCGACCATGATCAGCAGGCCGAGATCGACCCAGTCCGGCGTCACCCAGAAGAAGGGCAGCAGCACCGCCGCATAGGCGCCCATCAGCAGCGACTGCCAGAGAGTGATGGTGGAGGAGCTTTCGGTCGCGGAAAGCTGGCGCACCAACAGGGTGGTCAGCGCCGAGAACATCCCCTGCGCCACGCCTGCCGCCGTGCCGAGCAGGAGTTCGGGCGAGGCCACGCCGAACCCCGCCCCTTGCCCTGCCGCGATCAGCAGCACGCCCAGGAAGCCGAGGACGACGGCGCTCCAGCGATGGAGGCCGACCCTCTCGCCGAGGAAGGGAATGGCGAGGATGGTGACGAAGAGCGGCTGGGTGTAGCCGAGCGCCACCTGCTCCGCGAGCGGCAGCAGGCCAAGCGCGTAGAAGCCGAGCGTCTGCGCCGCGATCCCGGTGCAGGCCCTGAGCGCATGGCCGCCGAAGCGCTTCGTGCGCAGCGTCGCGCCACCGGCGCGGGTGCAGATCAGCAGCACCACCGGCAGGGCGAAGACGCTGCGGAAGAACATCAGCTCGATGACCGGGATGTGGTCCGCCAGGTGCTTCACGATGGCGCCCATGGCGGTGAAGAGCGCGTGCGAGGCCAGCATGCAGATCGCCCCGCGCCGGATGTCGTGCCGCAGCGCCACTACCCGGCTCCCCCTGCCCGTTCCTCGGCCCGCCGCACCCGCTCCCGGTGCAGGTTGTACAGCCCCGCCGCGATGACCACGGCGGCGCCGCCCAGCGTGGTCCAGGCCGGCACCTCGCCCCAGATGAGGAAACCAAGCGGAATGCCCCAGAGCAGCGGGGTGTATTCGAAGGGCGCGATGGCCGAGACCGGCGCCAGCGCATAGCCGCGCCCGAACAGCACCTGCGCGAGCGCATTCAGCACCGCGAATCCGGCGAGCGTCGCCAGCGCCCAGGCCGGCGGCAGCAGGGGTGGCGGTCCGCCCGAGGGCCACATGGCCGGCCAGGCCAGCAGCGCCAGCCCGACCGGCGCCTGGGTCGCCAGCACCCAGAAGGCCATGCTGTCCGGCGTATCGGTCCGGGTCAGGATGCGGGTCCAGATCCGGGTCAGCGCCATGACGGCGGTCGCCGCCAGCAGCAGCGCTGCCTCCCAGCGCCAGAGCTCGCCGCCCGGCTGCAGCATGAACAGCACGCCGCCGAAGCCGACCGCGGTGCTGCACCAGCGCCGCCACCCAACCTTCTCCCCCAGCAACGGGATGGCCAGAAGGGTCATCAGCAGGGGCGAGGCGGCGGCGACCGCATAACTGTCGGCGAGCGAGACGCCGAGCGACCAGGCGAGGTACCAGGCGGCCGAGACGCCCGCCTGCAGCAGGCTGCGCACCGCGAGCAGCGGCCGGTTCACCGCCCTGAGCGCCCGGCCACGCGAGAGCAGCAGCACCACCCCGCCCCCGAGCAACCCGCGCCAGACCATGGCGGCGGCAGGGCCGATCTCCGGCAGCACCCATTTCACCGTGGCATCGGCGAGGGAGATGGCCGCGTAGCCGAGCGCCACGATCATCAGCCCCCGCACCGCTTCCTCCCCCGTCGGCACCGCGGCATGGGCGATGGCGGGGCCGGGCGTGTCGCGCATCAGCGACGCCGCCCGGCATGGTCTTGCATCATCAGTCCTCGCGGCGCAGGAGACGGTAGCCCTCGATCTCGGCCGCTGGGCGGTAATGCCGCAGCGTCTCGGCAAAGAGCGGGTGGCGGCCGAAATATTCCAGGAAGTCGAACTCCCGGCCGCAAACCGGAATGCCCGGCCTGGTGGAGACCAGGATGGCGGCCGGCGGGGCGTGGGAGAAATCCTCCGCTACCGTGCGGTAGACGAAGAACTCGGTGCGGGACATCTCCCAGGTCTCGCGGTAGCGCGCCCCGCCCTCCGGGCAGGTCTGGTACACGCCCTGCAGCAGCCAGAGCGTCATGGTCCGCAGCGTCGATTGCGCCCGGGCATAGTTCACCGCCGGGAAGACCGGGAAGACATCGGGCGAGAGGACCAGCAGCCGCTCGCCATAGGCCTGCCGCCTGAGCAGGGTGGTGACCTCCCCGCCGCGGGACCAGGACCAGGTGACCTGCCGCCAGGGCGCCTCCGCCCCGGTGAAGCCATGAATGCCGACGGCGAAGGCCGCGATGACGGCCGCCGCCGGCGCCATGCGGACGGCGCGGGGCGCGGGCAGCGCCCGGTCCAGCCAGCGCGCCGCCAGCACCACCGCCAGCAGCCCGGCCAGCAGGCGCACCGGCAGGGCGTGATAGGACCAGCCCTTGTGCTGGACGACGGCGGCGATGGCCGCGCCGATCGCCGCGGCCGCCACCACTTTCGGCAGCGCCCCGGCCCCCGGCCGGGCCGCTACCACCGTGAGCGGGAGCAGCAGCATCAGGGCGGTGCCCAGCCGCTCCGTCAGGATCACCTGCCACCAGGCGAAGCCGCCGAGATCGAGGTAGTAGCCCCAGACCAGCGGCAGGACATGATCCAGATAGGCCGGGAAGAGCAGCGGCAGGCTGGCGAGGTAGAGCAGCCAGATCGTGGCCATGGTCCAGGGCGCCGGGTCGCGCATGGCGCGGGATGGCCCCCGCCGCAGCAGCACCAGCGCCTCGACCAGTCCGGGGATGGCCAGGAAATGCGGCTTCAGCGCGAAGCCGAGCGCGGCCAGGACCGCGGCACCGAGCGCGAGCCCGAGCCCCGGCGGGCTGCCCTCCATGCGCCGGGCCGCGAGGATGAGGTAGGGCAACGCCGCGACCGCCATCAGATGCTCGCGCTGGCCGAAATCATAGCCGGCGATGAGGGTCAGCAGCGGCACCGCCACGGCCAGGCTGGCCGCCTCGATCGGCCCGGCCCCCGGCCGCGCCAGCCGCAACGCCAGCCAGGCAGACAGGGCGCAGAGGCCGAGCAGGCAGAGCAGCAGCCCCTGCACCGCATCCAGCGGGGTCCAGGCGCCGATCGCCGCCGGCAGCAGGTTGAGCACGAAGACCAGCGGCGGGTTGACGTCGATCAGCTCGGCATAGAGCCGCTCGCCGGCCAGCATCCGCTCGGCGAAATTCAGCACCGCCGCGACGTCGTGGTTCAGTGGCGGGGAGAGAACCGTCAACAGGAAGACCGCCGCCGGGAAGAGCGCGGCGAATCGAAGCAGGCGCGCCGCGGCCGCGCTGCCGGCGCGCGGCAGGCTGGCAGGCTCGGCGAGGCTGGCGGCGAGGCGCCGGCTGGGCGGGAGGGGATCGGGCGCGGTCATGCTCGGAGCGGCGCATCCTTGGACCGCCGGCGCGAAGCCTGCAATGCGATTGCGGCCGGCATGCGGCAGGACGGAACCGATGCGGAGATCAATCGAGTCACACCATCTCGCGAATATTGGGGGGCAGCGCGCAACCCGCGGTGCCGTTGCGTCACCGTGACTTGTTCTCGCCGGCGCGAACATGCCAGAAGCGGCGCGTGGAACTCGCCGAATACCAGCTGATGGATGCGGCCGAGGACAGCATGTGGTGGTACCGCGCCCTGCATGCCCAAGTCCTCGATGCCCTCGCCACCGCCCGGCCCCGCCCGGGCCGGCTGCTCGATGCCGGCTGCGGCACTGGCGGGTTCCTCGCGCGCCTTCGCCAGCAGCAGCCGGACCAGCCGGCCATCGGACTGGAATACCACCCGACGGCCGCCGCCCGGGCCCAGGCCAAGTCCGGCCTGCCCGTTGCGGTCGGCACCGTCAATGCCATGCCCTTTGCCGATGCCAGCTTCGGCGTGGTGGTCAGCCTGGATGTGCTCTGCCATGCCGCGGTGGAACCGGGCCGGGCGCTGGCCGAGATGCGGCGGGTGTTGCGGCCGGGCGGGATGCTGATCGTGAACCTGCCCGCCTTCGACTGGCTGCGCTCGACCCACGACCTGCGGGTACAGAACGCCCGGCGCTTCACCGCCCACAGCGCGGCCACGATGCTGGCCGAGGCGGGGCTGGCGGAGGCACGGCCGCGCTATTGGAACAGCCTGCTGCTGCCGCTCATGGTGCTGCAGCGCAAGCTTCTCGCCCGCGCGCCCGATGGCCGCTCGGATGTCGCCCCTTTTTCGCCCTGGCTGGACCGTAGCCTGTTTGCCGTGACCCGGCTGGAGCGGCGGCTGCAGTCCGGCGGCCTGCCCTTTCCCGCTGGCGGATCGGTGCTCGCCACCGCCACCCGCCCCTGACGTGAGGCCTCCCATGTTTCCGATCCCGCCCGAGGATCTCGCCACGCACCCGGTCGGTCTCAGCATCGTCGTCCCGGTCTATCGCGGCGCCGCCACGGTCGGCCGGCTGGTCGAGGCACTCTCGGCGCTGGAGCCGGCCGGCGGCCTCGAGATCGTGCTGGTCAATGACGGCAGCCCGGACAATTCCGGCGATGTCTGCCGCGAGCTCGCACGCACCGCGACCGTGCCGCTAATTTATCTGGAGCACGCCCGCAACTATGGCGAGCACAACGCGGTCATGACAGGGCTGCGGCATGCCCGGGGGGCCTATGTCATCACCATGGATGACGACCTGCAGAACCCGCCGGAGGAGGTGCTGAAGCTCTACAACCATGCCCGCCTCGGCGGCTGGGACGTGGTCTATACCCGCTATGCCGAGAAGAAGCACGAAGGCTGGCGCAACCTCGGCAGCCGCTTCGCCAACCGGGTTGCCGATTCGCTGCTCGACAAGCCGAAGGGGCTCTATCTCTCCTCCTTCCGCTGCATGAGTGCGCTGGTGGTGCGCGAGATCGGCAGGTATCGCGGCCCCTACCCTTATGTGGACGGGCTGATCATGCAGGTGACGCAGCGGATCGACAGCATCGAGGTGCTGCACCTGGCGCGCGCCGAGGGCCGCTCGAACTACACGCTCAAGCGGCTGGTCCTGCTCTGGCTGAACCTCGCCACCAATTTCTCGGTCCTGCCGCTGCGCCTGGCAATCTTCGCCGGCGCCGGGATGGGCGTCCTCGGCCTCATCGGCGCCGTCCTCGTGGTCATCGAGGCGCTGGCCACCGGCACGCCGTCCGGCTGGGCCTCCACCATGACCGCCATGCTGCTGACGGCGGGCGTGCAATTCCTGATCCTCGGCGTGCTGGGCGAATATGTCGGCCGCGCCTTCCTCTCCGCCAATGGCAAGCCGCAGGGCGTAGTGCGGGAGATGATCGCGGTGCGGGTCGAGCGCCAGCCCGCCCGCACGCCGGAGAATGCGCTGCCGTGACCTTCCACTGGCTCTCGCTCTTTGCCGCGATCCTCACCTCGCTTGGCGGCCAGGTGCTCCTGAAGAAGGGCGCGATCGGGGACGGCAATTTCCTCGACCAGCTCCTGCGGCCGAGCACGATGATCGGGCTGGTCGCCTATGGGGGGGCGGCCTTCCTCTACATCATCGCCCTGCGCAAGATTCCGATGAGCGTCGCCCTGCCCTGCACGGCGGCCAGCTACGTCGCCGTGCTGCTGATCGGGCATTTCATGTTCGGCGAGGCCCTGTCGGCGCAGAAGCTGGCCGCGATCGGGATGATCTGCGGCGGCGTGCTGATGCTCGCCACCGCCTGAACGGAAACCGACGCCACTACAGCGGATTGCGTTCATATCTGAGCGCTCATTCGCTGCGGCATGAATCATCCATTCGTGCCGAGCGCCTGAACGGGCATCGCCGCAAGCGCGGCGTAGCCAAGGGTCGCGGCGCATACCGCTCGGCCACTGGGCGGCCGGCCTTCGGCGCCGTACACCGCCTGCCGCCGCGCCATCGCCGGCCGCGGCCGCATCGAGCCCGGCCCGCGCGCCGCTCTACAGCGCCAGCCGCGCCTCCATCACATCCTCCTCTTCGGGAGAGCGCCGGAGTTCGAAGCCGAGCGCCTTCACGAAGGCCAGCATGGGCGCATTGTCCGCCAGGACATGGCCGACGATCTCCCGCACCCCGCTCTCCCGGCCCCAATCGAACAGTCTTTCCATCAGGTGCCGGCCGAGGCCCTGGCCCTTCATGGATTTCAGCACCGTCACGGCGAACTCTGCCGAGGGCTCGGCCGGGTCGCGGATCAGCCGGGCGACGCCGACCGTCTCCTCCGTGCCGTCCGGGCGCCGCCGCACGGCGACGAAAGCCATCTCCCGGTCATAGTCGATCTGCGTCAGCCGGGCGACCAGGGTGGGGGACAGTTCCTTCAGCGGCGAAAAGAAGCGCCAGCGGACATCCTCGGGGTCGAGCTTGCGGAAGGCCTCGGCATGCGCCGCGGCGTCCTCGGGCCGGATCGGCCGCACCGTCAGCACCTCGCCCGATTTCGTCTGCCACAGCCGCACCAGCTCCGCCGGATAGGGCGGAATGGCGAGCACCCCCGCCTCCCCCTCCGGCCGCAGCATCAGGCCGGCATCGGCCGCCAGCACGCCCTGGGCATCGGCGAAGAGCGGGTTGATCGTCAGCGTCTCGATCTCGGGGAAGTCCACCGCGATCTGGGAGAGGCGGACCAGCGTATCGGCCACTGCCGGCTGGTTCACCGGCGCGTGGTCGCGGAAGCCCGCCATCAGCCGCGCGGTACGCGACCGTCCGATCAGCTGCCCGGCCAGGGCCAGGTTGAGCGGCGGCAGGTCATGCGCCTCATCCTCCGCGAGGTCGGCCGCGGTGCCGCCCTGGCCGAAGCCGATCCAGGGCCCGAACATCGGATCGTCGCCGAGCCGCATGCGCAGTTCCAGCGCGCGGGCCGCCTGGCGCTGCACCAGGAAGCCCTCGATCCGTGCCTCCGGCCGCTTCGCGCGGATGCGCGCCAGCATCGCTTCCGCCTCTGCCTTCACCGCAGCGGCGGAGCCGAGGCCGAGGACCACGCCGCCCACCTCGCTCTTGTGCCGCAGATCGGGGCTCAGGATCTTCAGCACGGCCGGGAAGCCCAGCATGGCGGCGGCATCCGCCGCTTCCTGCGGGCCGGCGGCGCGGCGGCCCGGCACGGTCGGCACGCCATAGGCAGCCAGCACGCCAAGCGCCTCCTCCTCCGTCAGCGACCGCCGGAAGCTCGCGCGCACGCTCTCCAGGATGCGCCGGACCGAGCGGCGATCAGGCGCCACCTCCAGCACCTCGCGGGAGGGCAGCTCGGCCGCCGCAGCGCGGTTGCGCCGGTCCCGGGCGAGCTGGAGCGCGCCGCGCACCGCGCCCTCCGGCGTCGGGAAAACGGCGAGCCCGGCCTCCGCCATGGCTTGGCGCTGCCGCCCGGCGGTCGCCTGGCCGGCCCAGCTCACCAGCACCGGGGCGGCGCGCTGGCCGCCGGTGCGCGCGGCGGCGATCATCGACTCGGCCGCAACGTCGCCCGCCTCCTGCGGGGCCGGGGCGTGCAGCGCCACCACCGCATCCACCTCCGGCAGGGCGGCCAGCATGGTCGCGGCCTCCGCCAGCCGCGGGCCGCTCGCCGGGCCGAGCGAGAGCGGGTTGCCGGGCCGCCAGCCCTCCGGCAGCAGAAGCTGGAAGGCCGCCAGCGCCTCGGGCGAGAGCCGGGCCAGGCGCCCGCCGCCCGCAAGCACCGCGTCGGCCGCGAGCTGACCCATGCCGATGCCGTTGGTGACGATCGCAATCCGGTCGCCCCGCGCGGCATCCGGCCCCCCGCCGAGGCGTGGCTTGACCCGCGCAAGGGTCTCCGCCGCCGAGAGGAACTCCTCCAGCCCCGAGACGCGCAGCACGCCGGCACGCCGCAGGGCCGCCTCCATCACGCAATCGCCGATGCCGGAATGGTCGGCGGTCCGGCCGCCGGCGCGGATCGCCACCACCGGGCGGGTGCGCGTCACCGCGCGCGCGGCGGAGACGAAGGCGCGCCGGTTCCTGATCCGGCGCAGGTCGAGCAGCACGGCGCCGGTCACCACATCCCGCGCCAGCCAGTCGAGCGCCATGGCGAAGCCGATGGTGGCATTGCCGCCGATGCCGATGACATGGCTGAAGCCGACCGATTCGGCCGCCGCCCAGTCCAGGACCGCGCGGGCGAGCGCGGCGGATTGCGTCACCAGGGCGAGCTTGCCTGGGCTCGGCGCGATATGTGCGAGCGAGGCGTTCAGCCCGATCGCCGGGACGCAGAGGCCGAAGCTGCCCTGGCCGAGCGCCTTGACGCCGGTGCGGGCGGAAATGGCGGCAAGGTCGGGCGCCGCGCCGGGCACCACGGCGGCGAAGCAGCCGCGGGCGGCGAGCGCCGCCATGGCCGGCTCCAGCAGGGCAGGCGGCAGGCAGAGCACGGCGAGGTCGGGCGCCTCGGGCAGCGCCTCGATGCTCTCCGCGGCGGCGAGTCCCTCGACCTGCATGCCGATGACGTGCAGCGAACCCTTGAAGCCGCCAGCGGCCAGGTTGCGGGCGATGGTGGCCGTTTCCGGCACCGCCGGATCGGCGAGCAGGACGACGCTGCGGGGCCGGAACATGGCGGCGGCGCGGAAGCTGGCGGTGCCGCGGACGGAGAGAAGGCTGGGCATGGTGCAGTGCAACATGACCCCGATCCCCCCCTCTCCGCAAGCATTACCGCATGACAATCCACGTGCTTGCGGTCCTCGCGCGGGGCGGTTCCACTGTGCCTGCGAAGCAGGAGGACGCGATGGCACACCCAAGGCTAGACCCGGAGATGGCCGCCTTCAACGCCATGATGGAGGCGCGGGCGGCCACCCTGCCGCCGATCCGCCTCGCCCTGCCCTTCGATGGGCCGCGCGCCCTGACCGAGGCACTGAACCTGCCCCTCGCCGAGGGCGGCCCGGTGATGGCCGAGAGCGGCGACCGCTGGGTCGCGGTGCGCGGCCGGCGCATCCAGTGCCGCTATCACCGCCCGGACCTGTCGGGGCCGCTGCCGGTGCTGCTCTACCTGCATGGCGGCGGCTGGGTCTGGAACAGCATCGACACGCATGACCGGTTGATGCGCGAATACGCCGCCGCCGCCGGCTGCATCGTGGTCGGGCCGGATTATGCGCTGAGCCCGGAGGCGGTCTTCCCGCAGGCGCTGGAGGAATCGGCTGGCGTGCTGCGCTGGCTGGCCGAGCATGGCGCGGCCTGGGGCATCGACACCGCCCGGATCGCACTCGGCGGCGACTCCGCCGGCGCCAACCTGGCGACCGGCCTCGCGCTCTGGCTGCGCGATGACGGGGCGCCGGTGCCGCTGCGCGGCTTGCTGCTGAATTACGGGGTCTTCGATTCCCGCCTCGACACGCCGAGCTACCGGGAATTCGCCGAGGGCTACGGGCTGACGCTGGAACGGATGCGCTTCTACTGGAGCGCCTATGCCCCGCGGGAGGCGGACCGCCTCAACCCGCTGGCAGCCCCGCTGCGTGCCGAGCTCACCAATCTGCCGCCCTGCCTGCTGCACATCGCCGAGCTCGACGTGCTGGCCTCCGAGAACCACGCCATGGCGGCGCGGCTGCGCGCGGCGGGGGTGGCGGTGGAGACGCGCCTCTTCCCCGGCACGGTGCACGGCTTCCTTCGCGCCCTCGGCCATGTCGGCCAGGCGCGGGACGCCGTGGCGGCGGCCGGCACCTGGCTGCGGCGGCGGCTCGGCTGATCCTGCCGGCGGCTCCCGCTCCTGGCCGCGCTGCCGCGGGGCTGGCGGGAGCGGCATCGGTTTTACACGCATTTCCTGTCCTCGACCGCGATTGACCGGCAGCATCCCGGGCGGTGCGGCATTTCCGGGATGGTGGGCCAGGCACCGCCACGGCGCAGGGGACCGCGCCGCCCCCTTCGAGGATTCGGGACATGGCTGAGCACAAGGCGCAGGAACGGTCGGTGGAACGGCCAAGGGGCGAAGCGCGGGCGGCTGACAGGCGCGGCGCCGAGATGCCCTCCCGCACGGGCGGCTTCGCGCGCATGCCGACCGAGGCGCGGCTGCGCGAGGTGCCGGCGGCCGCGCCGGCCGAGGCGACCGCCGACGACATGACGGCCTGGATGCAGGAGACCACGCGCGGCCTGCGCGCCGCGATGATGCTGCCCATCGCTCCGGGCGCCGGCTTCATCGAGGTGCAGGAGGCCTATGCCGAGCTGGTGACGGGCATGATGCGCAGCAATGTCCGGCTGATGCAGGAGGTGATGCGGATCTGCAGCCCGCAGGAGCATGTCGGCCTGATGCAGCAGGTGACGCGGCAATGGCTGGATGCCGTGCTCGAGAGCCAGTTGACGTTGCTGCGCCTCGCGCAGGAGCGCACCGACGAGGCGCTGCGCCCGGTGGCGGCGATGACGGAACGGCAGCAGGCCGCGCCCCGCTGAGGCCGGATCGCGTCAGGCGGGGCGTGCCATGAAGCGCGCGCCCTCGCCATAGGTCGCGAGAGCCAAGGGGTCCCTGACCGGCACATCGCGGAAGCCGTGCCGGGCCCAGTATGCGCCCGACCCCGGAATCGCTACCAGCGTCGTGCGGAGTGGCGAGGGGTCGGCCAGCAGGGATCGCAGCACCGCCGCGGCATGCCCCGCACCGCGCGCGGCCGGGACCAGCGCAATGTCGTGCAGATGCCAGGCGCCGGGCCGCGCCGGCAGGGAGCCCAGCAGCGAATCGAGCAATGGCGGCCCCTCCCCCGTCCAGGGATGGCCGACCGCATAGCCGAGCAGCCGATCGCCCAGGGCCAGGACCCGGCAGCCCAGCGGTGCGAGCGCCCGCCGCTCGGCGAAGACGGCGGGCGCTTCCGGGTGGTGCGGATGCAGCCTGTCCGCGAGCGCCACCACTGCGGGCAGGTCCGCCTCGGTCATCAGGCGCCAGGCTGCGTCCATGTCTCGCTCCGCGGGTCAGTCGCTGCGTACCGTCCGGGATAGCGTGGCCCGGAACGGCGTGCGAGCCTGCCGGACATGACCATTCGCCCCGGCCCCCGCAACCTGATCACCGATGTGGACGGCATCCTGGTGGGCCATGCCGAGGACCACCGGGTGCGCAGCGGCGTGACCGTGGTCTATCCCGTCGCGCGGTGCCCCGCCGCCGCCGATGTCCGGGGCGGCGCGCCGGGGACCCTGAACATCCAGGCCATGGATGCGACCAGCCTGCGGAACGAGGTGGATGCCGTCGTGCTCTCCGGCGGCTCCATGTACGGCCTGGATGCGGCGGGCGGGGTGGTGGCGGTGCTCGGCACCCGCGGGCGGGGCATCGCCTTCGGCGGCGCGGTCGTCCCGGTGGTGCCGGCGGCGATCCTTTTCGACCTCATGAATGGCGGCGACAAGGGCTGGGGCGAGCAGCCGCCCTACAACGCCCTCGGCCGGGCCGCGCTGGGCGCGGTCGGGCCGGATTTCCCGCTCGGCAATGTCGGGGCCGGGCTGGGGGCGCGGGCGAATGCGCTGAAAGGCGGGCTCGGCAGCGCGAGCACGGTCACGGCGGATGGGCTGCAGATCGGCGCGCTGGTGGCGGTGAACAGCTTCGGCAGCGTGGTGATGCCCGGGACCGACCGGTTCTGGGCCTGGCCGCTGGAGATGGAGGGCGAGTTCGGCGGCCTTGGCCCACCCCCGGCCGACTGGCGCGGGCAGGCGGAAATGCCCCTGCCGCCCAACTACGCGGTGAACCCGATGGCGAACACCACCATCGCGGTGGTCGCGGTGAATGCCGCGCTGGCGCAGGGCGAGTTGCAGCGCCTGGCGATGATGGCCCAGGACGGCTTGGCACGGTCCATCCGGCCGATCCACACGCCCTTCGATGGCGATACGGTCTTCGCCCTGGCGACCGGCAGGGTGCCGCTGAGCAATCCGGCGATGCTGGCGCGGCTCGGGCATCTGGCGGCGGACACGCTGGCGCGGGCCGTGGCGCGCGGCGTTTATGCCGCCAGGAGCCTCGGGGACCGGCCGGGCTGGCGGGAGCGCTTCGGTCATTGACCGGCGGGGATGAGGGTCGCGGTGGGCGCCGCGCCGGCCGGCACCGGCGGTAGCACCGGACCGCCGGCCCGAGCGCCTCTGACCCGGCCGTTGGGCAAGCGCGCTTCGCTGACAGCGCCGCTGAGGAGGGGCGCTGCGCACCACCGGGCGGGCGCCCCCGGCGAAGCGCAGCACCGGACCAGGCTGTCAGGTGACGATCCAATCCGACTTTGCGGCCGCGATCCCGGAACTCGCGACCCTGGCGCCATCCATCAGCCAGACTTCCACGCTGCCATCCGTGTGCTGCAACAGGATGTCGGTCTTGCCATTGCCGTCATAGTCGCCGGTATCGACCACTTTCCGGCCCGGGCCAGGATTGGCGATATCGGTGACGCCAGTGACGGTGACGCCATTCATCGACCACATGGCGAGGGAGCCGTCGGCCTGCTGGACCAGGATCTCATCCCGGTTGTTGTTGTCGAAATCGCCCGTGCCGACCACCGATGCACCTTCGGCAAGCGTGCCGATCTCGGCATGGGCGGCGATCCTCGAGCCGTCCATCTGCCAGGCGACGACCCTGCCATCCTCGTGCCTGAACAGGATGTCCGCCTTGTAGTCGCCGTTGAAGTCGCCGGTGCCTACAACCTTCCAGTCAGGCCCCGGCTCGGCGATGACCTTGGCTTCGCGGATGGCGCCGTCCGGCAACTGCCAGCTTCCCATGAACCAGATGACGATGGTGCCGTCATCGTGCTGGAACAGGATGTCCGCGCCGGGGTCGTCATCGAAATGCCCGATACCCACCGCCGACCATTGCGGGCCGGGGTTCGGCAGTTCCAGCGACTTCTGGATGGTGAAGCCGTCCATGTTCCAGATGACCGGCGGGCCGTCCTTGTGCTGGAACAACAGGTCGGGCTTCCAATTGCCATTGAAGTCGCCGCTGCCGATGACCTTCCAGTCATTGCCGGGATTGGCGAGGATCTTCTCGGCGCCGATCCGCGTGCCATTCATCTGCCATTCCGCGACCGAGCCATCCGCGCGTCGCAGCACGACATCCGACTTGAAGTCGATGTTGAAATCCTGCACCGGCGGGTCGAAGAACTTGCCCGGCAGCGGCTCGAAGACGATGTCGCCGGGTTGCAGGGCGCTGACCCCGGCCAGGAAGACGGAGTCCGGCCCGCCGACCCCGGCATAGTAGATCGCCAGGCCCGCAACGCCGGCGATGGTTTCCGGCCGGATCGTCAGCGACTCCGCGGTGAGCCCGCCGCCGAACTGGATCTTGTCCTCGCCCGGAGTGAAGTGGTTGATGAAGTCCAGGCCGTGGCCCGGCTCGAAGCCGAAGACATCCGCCCCGATATCCGCGATCAGGTAGTCGTTCCCGGGGCCGGCAACGATGAAGTCCCCCTTGGGCTCGGCGCCCGGTGGGTCATCGGCACCTATGATCTCCCGGTAGCGCGTGCCGACCAGCCACCGTCCGGTTACCGTTGCCATGCCGTGCAATCCTCACTCGCTTGTCCCGCAGTACCGGTTGCGGCACCGCAAGGAACATCAGGAATTCAGCACCGGCAACAACGCCACCGCCAGCGTTGCGGTGGGAACAAAAAGCATCTGTGATCCTAACTTTTTCTGATCCCGTTGGAGTGTGAATTGTGCTCGGCAGCGGCCGGCCATGACATTCGTGGTCCAGAGGTGACGCCGCGGCCATCTGTTCTGTTGTCGATATTTGCAACGATTTGGCGGAAATGCCTGCAGGTGGCGCTCTCACCCGAACGCGCCGGCTCCGAACCGGCTCTCAGCTTCCGGCCAGGGCGCGCCTGGCCACCTCCGCCAGGAAGCCGCTCGCAACAGGTAGGATCGCGTCGTTGAAGTCATAGTTGGGGTTGTGCAGTTCACACCCGCCCTCGCCCGGGCCATTGCCGATCCAGACGAAGGCACCCGGCACCTGCCGCAGGAAATGCGAGAAATCCTCGCCGGTCATGGCCGGCGGCAGGTCGCGCCGCACCGTCGTCACCACGCCCGCCGCCGCTGCCGCCAGGTCCCGCTCCGCCGGATGGTTCGCGGTCACCGGCACGCCGATGCGAAAATCGACCGTCGCACGGAGCCCGAAGGCTGCGGCGATGCCCTCCGCGACGCGCCGCATCCCGGTCTCGATCGCCTCGCCCGTCGCATCCGAGAGCCAGCGCGCCGTCCCCTTCAGTACCGCCCGGTTGGCGATCTGGTTCTGCGCCTCCCCAGCCTCGGCGATGGTCACGCTGACCACGCCGGCCTGCATGGGATCGACGTTGCGCGACACGATCGACTGCAGGGCGACGATGCAGTGCCCGGCCCCGAGCATCGGATCGCGCGTCAGATGCGGCAGCGCGGCATGGCCGGCATGGCCCTCGAACGCGATCTCGAAGCGGGCGCCGGCGGCCATCACCGCCGTCTCATGCACCGCGATGGTCCCCGCCTCCAGCCCCGGCCAATTGTGCCAGCCGAAGATGCACTCCATCGGGAAGCGCTGGAACAGCCCGTCGGCGATCATCGATCGCGCGCCGCCGCCGCCTTCCTCGGCCGGCTGGAAGACCAGTTGCACCGTGCCGGACCAGCTCTTGTCCTGCACCAGCAGCGCGGCCGCGCCGAGCAGGGCCGTAGTGTGCCCGTCATGGCCGCAGGCATGCATCACGCCGGGAATGGTGGAGCGGTGCGGCAGGTCCGGATTCTGCTCCTGGATCGGCAGCGCATCCATGTCGCCCCGCAGCCCGACCGAACGGTTGCTGCCCTCGCCTCGGACGCGCCGGATGGTGCCGACCACGCCATGCCCTCCCACCCCTTCGGTGACCTCCAGCCCCATCTCGCGCAGCCGGGCGGCGACGAAGGCGGCGGTCTCCCCCTCATGTAGGGTCAGGCCGGGATGGGCATGCAGATGGCGGCGCCAGGCGGTCAGGTTTTGGGCAAGGGCTTGATCCATGGCAGAGTCCTAGCCCGCACCCATCTCAACTGCCATCCCCGCAGGGAACCGAGCCGAAGGAAAATACTTCCGCACCCGTGTCAGCCAAACTTCGCCGCCTCCTGCTGCCCTTCCTCCTGCTCGCCGGGCTTGCCCTGGCGCAGGCGCCGGCGCCTGAGGAGGAGCCCGACACCCTCCCCTACACGGTGGAGATCGAGCCGACCGGCGACGGGCGGCTGGACACGGCCCTCACGGCGGTGTCGCAACTCGTCGCCCTGCGGGAGAGCGCCCCCACCAGCCCGGGCGGCGTGGCCGGCCGCGCCCGGGCCGATCGGGAAAGGCTGCAGCAGGCCCTGCAATCCGAGGGATACTGGGCCGGCACCAGCCGGATCGCGCTGGCCGGCACCACGGCCGAGGATCCCCTGCTGACCGAAAGGCTGGAGGCGAGCATGGAGCGCCCGCTGTCCATCCGCATCACGGTGGAGAAGGGCGAGCCCTACCGGATCGCCAGCATCGTGCTGCGGGCCGATACGCCGGCCGGCCAGCGGGCCCTGGACCGGGTCGCGGAGAAGCCCTTCGACCTGGCGGTGGGCGAGCCGGCCCGCGCCGCGCCCGTGCTGGATGCCGAGCAGGCGCTGCGGGACCGGCTGCTGGCGGCCGGCCACCCGCTGGCAAGCATGGTGCGGCGGGAGACGGTGGTGGACCATGACCGCAGGACCATGGACATCACCTGGCAATTCTCCCCCGGCCCGGTCGCGGTCTTCGCGGCACCGGAGGTGGAGGGCATGGTGCGAGTGGAGCCGCGCTTCCTGCGCGCCCAGGCCAGCCGGATCGAGGGCGAGCGCTACAGCCCGGAGGTGCTGGAGCGGCAGCGGCGTGACCTCATGGCGCTCGGTGCCTTCGGCTCGGTCCGTGCCAGGGCCGCCGAGCGGCTGGACGAGGCTGGGCGGCTGCCGGTGACCTTCACGGTCACCGAGCGCGCCCGCCGCGCCATCGGCGTGAACCTGGCGTATGAGACGAATTACGGCCCAAGCGTCAGGGTCTACTGGGAGCACCGCAACCTCTTCGGCCGGGCCGAGCGGCTGCGGCTGGAGGCCGAGCTGGCGCGCATCGGCACCAATGGCGGGCTGGAGGAGGCGACCTACCGCATCGGCGGGACTTATCGCGATCCCGCGGTGTTCGGCCTCCAACTCGGGCCGCAATGGAGCTTCGTCGGCAGCCTCTTCGGCTTGCGGGAGCGGCTGGAGGCCTATGACCGCGACGCCATCACCTTCTCGGCGCTGATGGAGCGGCGCCTCTCCGAAAAGCTGAGCCTGAATGCCGGCCCGGTGCTTGATTTCGGCAGCATCGGCCCGCCCGGCGGCACGCTGACGCCCTACCAGATCCTCGGCCTCCAGTTCGGCGGGCGCTATGACGGAACGGACAGCCTGCTCGACCCGGCGCGCGGCTGGCGGGTGAACGGGACCCTCACCCCCTCCTGGTCCTTCCGCGACTCCGCTCCTTTCGCCCCGCTGCGCGTGACCGCCAGCACCTACTGGGACGTGCTCGGCGACCGGCGGAGCATCCTCGCGCTCCGCGGCACGCTCGGCTCCCTGATGGGCGCGGAGCGGGCGGATGTGCCGCGGCACCAGCGCTTCTATGCCGGCGGCGGCGGCTCGGTCCGCGGCTATGACTACCAGTCGATCGGCCCGCGCGATGCCTTCAACCGCCCCTCCGGCGGTGCCAGCCTGATCGAGGCGAGCGCCGAGTGGCGGCAGCGGGTCTGGGGCGATTTCGGCGCCGTGGCCTTCGTCGATGCCGGCTCGGTCGGGTCCAGCTCGGCGCCGGACACCACCAATCTGCGGATCGGCGCCGGCCTCGGGGTGCGCTACTACACCGCGATCGGGCCGGTGCGGGCGGATATCGCCGTCCCGCTGGTGCGGCAGCGGGACAATTCGGCCTTCGGCCTCTATGTCGGCATCGGCCAGGCCTTCTGATGCGGCGCGCGACCCTCCTTCTGGTCCTGCTGCTGCCGCTGCTGGCCCTCCTCGCCCTTGGCACCGCGGCGCAGGAACAGGAGCACAGCCCCTCCTTCCTCGAACGGCAGCTGGAATCGCTGGTGCCGGGCCTGCGGGTCGAGGGCCTGCAAGGCACTTGGCGCGCGGCGCCGCGGGCGCGGCGCATCACCCTCTCCGACGCCCAGGGCGTGTGGCTGGAGTTGCAGGACGTGCGGCTGGACCTCGCCCCCACCTCCCTGGTGCGCGGCGTGCTGCGGCTGGAAATGCTGGAGGCGCAGCAGGCGCGGGTGGAGCGGTTGCCTGTGCCCGACCCGCAGGCGGCCCCCGCCCCCGAGGCCGCGCCTTCGGATCAGGTGCTCCCCGCCCTGCCGAGCCTGCCGGTGGATGTGGCACTCGACCGGCTCGCGGTGGAGCGGCTCGAACTGGGCGAGGCGGTGGCAGGCCAGGCCGCGGCCTTCGCCCTGGACGGCAAGGCCCGCCTTGCCTCCGGACGCCTGGAGGCGGAGCTTGGCCTTCGCCGCCTGGATGCGGGCGGCAACGCCCAGGTGAACCTGGTCCTGGCGCCGGCTGACGACCGGCTCGATGCCACGGTCACGCTGCGGGAGGATCCGGGCGGGCTGGTCCCGATGCTGCTGGGCCAACCCGACCGGCCGCTGGACCTCGATTTGCGCCTCGCCGGCCCTGCCTCGGGTGCCACGCTTTCGGTGCAGGCAGGCATGGGGTCCGGGATCGCCCTCAACACCCAGGGAACCGTTCGGGCGCTGTCGGATGGCAGCTATGGCGCGCAGCTCACCGGCGATGCCGGCGCGGCGCCGCTGCTGCCACCCGATCTGGGGCCGCTCGCCTTCCCGGCGCGATTCTCGCTGGACGTTGATCGACCAGCCGAGGCGCCGATCGCCCTGCGCGGGCTGACGGTGGAGACCCCGGCGGGCAGCGCCGATGCGACCGGCACGCTGGACCTGGCGCGGGAGGCGCCGGACCTGACCGCCCGGCTGCGCCTGCAGGACTCGGCGCGCTTCGCCGCCCTGCTGCCGCCGGGCTTCGCCTGGGAGAGCGTTCAGGCGGAGGCCCGGGTCACCGGCCGCCTCGCCACGCCCGAGCTCCGCCTGCAGGCCCGGCCGCAAGGCTTCGCCAGTGGGATCCCCCAGCTCGATGCCGTGCTCGGTCCCGCGCCAGGGCTGGCGCTCGACGCCGCCCTGCCCGGCCCTCGCCTCGATGCCCGGCTCGAGGGGGCGGAGGGCCGGCTGATCGCCACCGGCACCCTCGCCGAGCCCATCGCCCTCGATGCCCGCCTCTCCCTGCCGCGCCTCGCCGTGCTGGGCGGCGGTTCGGAGGGCGCGCTGGAGGCCCGGGTGCAGGCGAGCGGCGCGCTCGCCGATCCGGACCTCGTGGTCACCGCCGAATCCGGCCGAATCGCGGCGGCGGGGCGCGTTCTCGAATCGCTCTCGCTCGATGCCCGGATCGCCACCCCTGCCACCGCGCCGCGCGGGACCGCGACGCTGGAAGGCAGGCTGGACGGCATGCCCCTCGCCCTTCTCTTCCGCGGCCAGCCCGAGGGGAGCGCGGTCCGGATCGAGCAGGGCGAGGCCCGGCTCGGCCCGGCCCGGCTCCAGGTCACCGGGCGCCTTGATCCCGCCGGCCCGGTCTTCGACGGCAGGGCGCAGCTGGAGGCGAGCGACCTCGCCCCGCTCGGCCGGCTGGGCGGCGTCGCCGGCCTCGCCGGCCGGCTCTCGCTGGAGGCGACCCTGGCGCCGAGGGACGGCCAGCAGGGCTTCGAGGCCAGGCTTGACGCGCCACGCCTTGGCTACAACGGCACCGAGGGCAGCCTGCAGGCGACGGCCGCCGGAACGCCAAGCGCCCTCGACTGGACGCTGCAGGGCCGCGCCACAGAGGGCGCCGTCTCCGGCCGTGGCCGGGTGGCGCAGGAGAATGGCGGCTGGCGGCTCGACCTCGCGGCACTGGAAGCACAGGCGATGGGCGAGGCCGTCCGCCTCGCCTCCCCCACCCGGGTGCGGCTGGGTGGCGATGGCGGGGTCGATCTGGCCCCGACCGCACTCGCCATCGCCCGGGGCGGCCGCATCGAGGCGCGGGGCCGCTGGGGCCCCGAGCGCGCCGATCTCACCGCCACCATCGCCGCCTTGCCGCTGGCGCTGGCCGAGCGCTTCGTGCCCGATATTCAGCCGCAGGGCACCCTCTCCGCCGAACTCCGCGCCACCGGGCCGGTCGCCAGGCCGGAGATCCGGGCCAAGCTGACCGGTACCGGCCTCGGCGCCGGCGCCGCCTGGGCGCAGGGGCTGCCCGCCCTGACACTGCGCGCCGAGGGCAGCCTGCTCGGCGAGGCCGCACAGCTCCGCGCCGATCTGGAGGCCGGGCCGGCCGGCCGGCTCACCGCCAATGCCCGGCTGCCGGGCGGCTTCGGGCCGCGCGGTCCAGTGACCGCCACGCTCGACGGCAACCTCAACCTGGCGCCGCTCGCCAGCCCCTTCCTCGCCGCCGGCGCCGACCGGGTGACCGGCCGCGTCGCGCTCGCGCTCCGCGCCGACGGCACGGTGGGCGAGCCCCGCCTCGGTGGCCGCGCCACCCTCTCCGGCGCGGAATACCGCAACACCGCCTATGGCGTGCGGGTCTTCGATCTGAACGGCACCCTGACCGGCGACGGCACGCGCCTCGTAATCGAGCGCATTGCCGGCCGGACCGCCGGCAACGGCACGCTGGAGCTGCGCGGCAGCCTCGATGCCGGCGCGCCGGGCTTCCCGGCCGACCTGATCCTCACTGCCCGCAACGCCCGCCCGGTCGTCTCGGACCTGGTCACCGCGACCATCGGTGCCGATCTGCGGATGCAGGGGCCGGTCACCGGCGGCGGCACCCTCTCGGGCGATGTCCGCATCCAGCGCGCGGAGATCCGCATCCCGCAGACCCTGCCGGCCAGCGTGCCGAGACTTGAGAATGTCCGCCAGACGCGCCCGCTGCCGCCCGGCGTCATCCCGCCCGACCCGCCGGCGCCGCCGGCAGCGCCGGCGCCGCCCATCAACCTTGCCGTCACGGTCAGTGCCCCGCAGGGCATCTTCGTGCGCGGCCGCGGCGTAGAGGTGGAACTCGGCGGAGAGGTACGGGTCGGCGGCACCCTGGCCGAGCCGGTGCCAAGCGGCGGCCTGACGCTCCGCCGCGGCACGCTCGACCTGGTCGGCCGGCTGCTCACCTTCCAGCGGGGCAGCATCGACTTCGCCTCCGGCACCCTGGTGCCGCGGCTGGACCTGACGGCGCAGTCCCGGGCCGGCAGCACCACGATCCTGGTGAATGTCGAGGGCCCGCCGAACGACCCGAAGGTCACCTTCACCTCGACGCCCGAACTGCCGCAGGACGAGGTGCTGGCGCGGCTGCTCTTCGACCGGCCGACCAGCAATCTGTCACCCTTCGAGATTGCCCAGATTGCCGCCGCGGTGGCGCAGCTCACCGGGGTCGGCGGCGGGGCGGCCAATCCGCTCGACAAAGTGCGGGGCCTGCTGGGGTTGGACCGGCTCGGCGTCACCTCCGGCCAGCAGGCCGGCCAGGCCGCGGGCCAGGCGGGCGGCCAGCAGGGACCGACGGTGGAGGCCGGCCGCTACGTGGCGCCAGGCGTCTTCCTGGGCATCCGGCAGGGCACCCAGGGCGGCCAGACCGGCGTCGGCGTGCAGGTGGAGATCACGCCGCGGCTGAAGCTGGAGGGGCAGACGGCGACCGGGCCGGCTGGCGACCGGCTGGGGCTGTCCTACGAATTCGAATACTGATGGCGGCCGGCACACCTCCTGACCTGCCGCCGCCCTCGGCGGCTAGAGCAGATCGCGGAGGGGCGTGAACGCCCCGCAGCGTGAATCTGCTCTACGGACAATAGCCTGCAGCGGATTGGCGTTCAGTTTTGAACGCAATCCGCTGTAGGGCCGCAAATGCCGCCCCAGCCGCGTAGCCAGGCCGCCGGGGCCTGAGGCCGCAGACATGCGTCGGCATTCATGCCAGACGGTATCGCCCCAACAACCCCTTCGGCGGCCCCCGTCGAGGCTGCTCTCCGGCCCGGCCGGTGCTTCCGGGCGGATCAGGGATGCCGCCGCATTCGCCCTCGGGGCCGCCTCGCCCGCGGAGCATGATGCGAGGCGGCCCGCGAGGGCGGGACACCCTCCCCGGCCCGGCGCCGCCGGCACCAGGATGGTGGCCTGACGCGTTCCCTACGCGACCGCCTCCAGCACCTTCTCCCAGGCGGGGTTCACCAGCGGGCTGCGATCGCCGAGCCGGGCACGTGCGGCGGCGTATTCACGCCGGAAGCGCTCGATCAGCACGGCGGCCGGCTGCACCTCCCTCACCGTGCCGATGCCCTGGCCCGAGCCCCAGATATCCTTCCAGCGCCGTTTGCTGCGGTCCGTGCCGAAGCTCATCTGGCTCGGGTCGCTGCTCGGCAGGTTGTCCGGGTCGAGCCCGGCCTTGCGCAGGGAGGGCTTCAGGTAATTGCCGTGCACGCCCGTGATGAGGTTGGTGTAGACGATGTCCTCGGCGCCGCACTCGACGATCATCTGCCGCTGCTCGGGCTGGGAGCGCGCCTCCTCGGTCGCGATGAAGGCGCTGCCGATATAGGCGAAGTCGGCGCCCAGCGCCTCGGTCGCCAGAATGCTGGCGCCATGCGCGATGGCGCCGGACAGCGCGATCGGCCCGTCAAACCAGGTGCGCGTCTCCTGCAGGAAGCCGAAGGGCGAGAGCGCGCCGGCATGCCCGCCGGCGCCGGCCGCGACCAGCACCAGCCCGTCCGCGCCCTTGTCGATGGCGCTGTGGGCGAAGCGCTGGTTGATCACGTCATGCAACACATAGCCGCCATAGGAATGGATGGCCTGGTTCACCTCCGGCCGGGCGCCAAGGCTGCTGATGATCAGCGGCACCTTCTGCTTCACGCAGATCGCTAGGTCGTGGTCGAGCCGGTCGTTGGATTTGTGGACGATAAGGTTGATGGCGAAGGGCGCGGCAGGCCGGTCCGGGTGGCGCGCGTCATGCGCCGCCAGCCGCTCCTTGATCTCGATCACCCATTCCTCGAACTGCTCCGCCGGCCGCGCATTCAGCGAGGGCATGGAGCCGATGATGCCCGAGGTGCATTGCGCCACCACCAGATCGGGCACGGAGATGATGAAGAGCGGCGAGCCGATGACGGGCAGCGAGAGCCGGCCCTTCACCATGTCCAGCAGAGACATCCTGTGTTTCCTCTCAGCGCGCGGGGCGGATCGCCGGGGGCGTCCATCCGGTCCGCAGGGACTATACGCGATTGCCGGTTCGCCGCCCCGTCAGCGGGCCGTGGATTTCGGCTTCAGCACATGGGCCATGATGGCCTGGGTCTCGGGGGCACGCAGGCGCTCGGCGATCAACTCCCGCTCCTCCTCCATGCGCGCGAGCATCGGCGGCATGTCCGGGCGCAGCAGGCGCTTGGTGATGCGCAGCGCCTCCTGCGGCTTCTGCGCCAGGGCGCGCGCCGTGGCGGCCGCGTGCGGCAGCAGCTCGCCGCGGTCCAGGATACGGTTTACGAAGCCCATCCGCTCCGCCGCCGCGGCGTCGAAGAAGTCACCCAGCAGGAGCAGTTCGGCCGCGCGGTGCTTGCCGACCAGCCAGGGCACGAGCATGGAGGCGCCGAGTTCCGGCACCAGGCCGAGATCGACGAAGGGCAGGCGGAAGCGGGCCTCCGGCGCGGCATAGACGATGTCGGCATGCAGCAGCATGGTGCAGCCGATGCCGATGGCGAGGCCAGGCACCGCGGCGACGACCGGCTTCTCGAAATTCGCCAAGCCGAAATAGAAGCGCCGGCTGGGGGTGGGCGTGTTCGGGTCGTCCAGCGGCCGGGGGCTGCGGAAATCGGCGATGTCGTTGCCGGCGCAGAAGATCTCCTCGGTGCCGGTCAGCAGCAGGCAGCGAATCTCCGGATCGGCGGCGCTGCGCTCGATCGCCTCGGCCAGGCCGGCATACATGTCGCGCGTCAGCGCGTTCTTCTTCTCCGGCCGGTGCATGGCCACGGTGCAGACGCCGTCCGCCACCGAGACGCGGATGTGCTCGGACATCGCTTTCCTCCAATTTGCCGCATTGCAGGCCGGGGCGGGGATGGCGTCAAGCGCGCCCCTTTCCGCCTGCAGTCGGGCCGTGGCAGGGTGCGGCAAAGCCTCGGGAGGAACGAAATGCGGATGGCGATGGGGCGGCGGCCCCTTCTGGCGATGGGCGCGGCCGGGCTGGCGGCGCCGGCCCTGGCGCAAGGGCGACCGATCACCCTGGTGGTGCCCTTCCCGCCCGGCGGTTCGACCGATTTCATGGGCCGGCTGCTGGCGGAGCGGATGCAGGGCGCGCTGGGCCAGCCCGTGCTGGTGGAGAACCGGCCGGGCGGCGCGACCGTGGTGGGCGCGGAGGCGGTCGCCCGCGCGGCGCCGGATGGACATACGGTGCTGGTCAATTCCGGCACGACGCTGACGATCAACCCGCTGCTGATGCGCAGCCTCTCCTACAAGGTCGAGGATTTCGCGCCGGTCTCCCTGCTCTCCACCCTGCCCTTTGCCTTCCTGGTGCAGAACCGGATGCCGGCGACCATCTCGGAATTCGTGGCGCTGGCGAAGTCCCGGCCGGGGCAGCTCAACTACGGCACCAATGGCCCCTCGAGCTTCAACAACATTGCCGCCGTGCTGGTGGCGGAGAAGCTCGGCATCCGCATGCAGGACGTGACCTATCGCGGCGATGCGCAGCAACTCAACGATTTCCTGGCGGGCACGCTGGACCTGCTGGTGGTGGGCGGGGCAAGCGCGATCGGGCCGCACCGCAACGGCCAGGGGCGGATCATCGGCTGGACCGGCGACCGGCGCCTGCCGTCGATGCCGGAGATCCCGACCTTCGACGAGTTCGCCCCGGGCGCCCTTGCGCAGACCTATTTCGGCCTGGCGGTTCCGGCACGCACCCCACGGCCGGTGATTGACCGCCTGTCGCAGGCGGCAGCGACCGCGCTGAAGGAACCGGCCCTGCGGGACCGGCTGCTGGCGGAGGGCCAGTTTGCCCTCGGCACCAGCCCGGAGGAATACGGCGCCTTCCTGCGCGCGGAGGCCGAGCGCTGGGCGCCTGTCCTGCAGAAGATGAATCTCCAGATCGACTGACCCGCACCGGCCAGGCCGTCGGACCTCCACGTCCAACCCGGCTTGGCGGAATGGCTCGGAGGGGCAGAGCCCCTCCGGTCGGTCACGCCGCCGGCGGTGCCTCCCCCTTCACCTGCGTCCGGTGCATCACCCGCCGCGCCGCCGCATCGAAGGGATCGCGCCGGTGCATGGTGCAGCGGTTGTCCCACAGCACCAGATCGCCGACGCGCCACTGGTTCTTCCAGCAGATCTCGGGCCGCGTCGCGTAGGACCACAACTCGTCCAGCAGCGCCTCGCTCTCGGCCAGGCCCAGCCCGTCGATATAGGCCATGCGGCGGCGGCCGAGATACAGCATGGGCCGCCCGGTATCTGGATGCCGGCAGACCAGCGGGTGCAGGTGCCCCGGCGCCTGGCGCGGATCATCCGTCGGCGTCACGCCTGCACGAACGAAGCCGCCGCTGTTGTAGGTGCCGTCATGCTTGACCATCAGCCCCTGCGCGCGCGCCTGCAGCGCGGGCGGCAGGCTCTCGTAGGCGGCGACCATGCTGGCGAAATGCGTGTCGCCGCCGCTGGGCGGAATCTCCAGCGCGTAGAGCATGGAGGCCTTGGGCGGGCGCGGCAGGTAGGACATGTCGGTGTGCCATACCGCCTCCCCGTTGCCGAGACTGCCGATCGGCTGGCCATCGGCCCCGAGGACATTGGAGACCACGTAGAGCTCCGGCCTACCCTCGACGAAGCGGCGGCCATTCTCCTGGATCGGGGCATGGTCGAGCTCACCGAAGCGGCGGCTGAAGGCGATCAGCTCATCCGGCGTCAGGCTCTGACCACGGAAGAGCAGCACCGCATGCGCGTGCCAGGCGTCGAGGATCCGGGCGAAGGCGGCGTCGTCCACCGTCCGGAGATCGACGCCCCGCACCTCCGCGCCGAGCGCGGCACCGGTCGGCACCACCTCCGGACCGGTGCGATCGAGGGTCGCTGCGGTCGCCATTGCATTGCCCTTTCAGAATCCGTGAAATAAGATCGTATCACGCTCCGGGACAGCGTGGAAACCACACCTTTGACCCGGACTCCGCGACCCCCTACTGCGGGAGGTGGGGGCAGGAGGGCCGATCCTTGTCGCTGGGGCGCCGCGGATCCAGCGCAGCAGTGTCCGGTGCTCCAATCTGTGCGTTCGGCGGACCTCCCGAGGAAAGCCGCGATCACCCTTACACCTGGGTCGTGATGCACCTAGAATCCCTGACGACTGAAGGACTCCATCACTCCATGTCAGGCCAGCCCACTGCCGACACACCAGCCGCCCGGGCCGAGGCGACCCGGGCCCGGATTGAGGCAGCAGCCGAGCGGCTGTTCCGCAGCATGGGCTACCAGAAGACGGCCGTGGCCGACATTGCCCGCGAACTCGGCATGTCCCCGGCCAATGTCTACCGCTTCTACCCCTCAAAGAGTGCGATCAACGAAGCCATCGCCGAGCGCATCCTGGGCGCCATGCTGGAGGAGATCGAGGCGATCGCCCGCGGCTCCGGCACGCCGGGAACGCGGCTGCGGCGCCTGTTCAGCCGCATGTTCGAATTGAAGATCGAGGTCTTCTTCC
This sequence comes from Roseicella aerolata, assembly GCF_020523605.1. GTDB lineage: Bacteria > Pseudomonadota > Alphaproteobacteria > Acetobacterales > Acetobacteraceae > Paracraurococcus > Paracraurococcus aerolatus. The sequence goes on from NZ_JAJAQI010000005.1 coordinate 129,901, forward strand.
AGGAGCGGCGGCTGCACGACATGGTCACCGCCGCAATGGACGAGCATTGGGGCGTGATCGAGCGTCACCTCGGCGGCGTCCATGCCGCCATCGCGCGGGTGTTGTCCGACGGCATGGCCAGCGGGGAGTTTGCCGCTCGCGACCCCGTTAAGGAAGCGCAAACCATATTGCATACGATGGTGCCTTGGAACCACCCCGGCCTGATTGAAAGCAGCATTGCCCGCAAGGGCCAAACCATTGAGGAACTTCGCGCACAGGTTGCCGACATGACCGAATTCGTGCTGCGCGCCCTGCGGCCGTGAGGGGCGCGAACTGACGATTATTGACTTTCGTCAGAACACAGCCAAGCTGACCTCCGGCCATCGCCGGAGACCGTCATGCGTCCCCTTTCGCTGCTCCCCGCCCTCGGCGCCATTATCCTCCTCTCCGGCTGCCGGGCCGAGAGCACCCCGCAGCCGCAGGGCGCAGCACCGAAGCCGGTCCAGGTGGCCGAGGTACGGCTGGCCCCCGCCACCGAGGCGCATGCCTTCACGGGCGTGGTCCGGGCGCGGCGGGAGGCCGATATCGCCTTCCGCACCGGCGGGCGGATCACGGCGCGGCTGGTGGAGGTCGGGCAATACGTCACGACCGGGCAGCCCCTGGCGGGGATCGACGAGACGGACCTGACGCTGGCGCTCCGGGCCGCCGAGGCCGATCTCTCCGCCGCCGAGGCGCAATCCCGCCAGGCTGCGGCGGAAGCCAGGCGCTCCAGGGCGCTGCGCGCCGCCGGCCATGTCTCCATCGCCTATGACGACCAGCGTGTGGCCGCCGCCAGCAGCGCCGCCGAGCGGGTGGCCGCCGCCCGGGCCAATCTGGACCTCGCGCGGCGCCGGCTGGACTACACCCGGCTCCGCGCTCCGGGCGATGGCGTGGTGACGGGGCTGCTTGCGGAGGCCGGCCAAGTGGTGGCCGAGGGCCAGCCGGTGCTCCGCATCGCCAACCCCGAGGAGCGGGAGCTGGTGGTGCAGGTGCCGGAATCCGCCGTCTCCGGCCTGGCCGCGGCGGCGGCCGAGGCGCGCTTCTGGGCCCGCCCGGGCGAGGCGCTGCCGGCCCGGCTGCGCGAGCTGGCACCGCAGGCCGAGGCGACGCTCCGTACCTACACGGCCCGCTTCTCCCTGCCCGCCGCGCCGGACTGGGTGGCGCTCGGCATGACCGGGACGGTGCGCACCGAGGCACCGGCCGCGACCGTCGCCACCCTCCCCCTCTCCGCCCTGCATGACCGTGGCCAGGGCCCGATGGTCTGGAAGGTGGAGCACGACCGCCTGACCGCCGTGCCGGTCGAGGTCGTCTCGCTCGGCGAGGTCACCGCCGTGCTGCGCGGCGCGCTGACGGAGGGCGACCGGGTGGTGGCGATCGGGCCGCAGATGCTGGACCCCGCCAGCCGCGTCCGCGTCGCCGGCCTACGCGCCGCCGCGACGCTGCGGTGAGGGAGGCGGCGATGCGGTTCAACCTCTCCGACTGGGGTGTCCGCAACGGCGCCCTGACGCTCTTCCTCATCCTCCTGCTGGCCGTGGCCGGCACCGTCTCCTACCTGCGGCTCGGCCGGGCGGAGGATCCGGGCTTCACCCTCAAGCTCATGGTGGTCTCCGCCCAGTGGCCCGGCGCGACCGCGGAGGAGATGCAGGCCCAGGTCGCCGACCGGATCGAGAGCAGGCTGCAGGACCTGCCCTGGCTGGACCATGTCCAGACCTTCACCCGCCCCGGCTCGGCAGTGACCACGGTGGTGCTGCGCGACGCCACGCCACCGAAGGAGGTCCAGGGTCTCTGGTACCAGGTCCGCAAGAAGGTCGGGGACATCCGCCATACCCTCCCCGCCGGGGTCCAGGGGCCCTTCTTCGATGACGAGTACTCCGATGTCTATGCCGTCGTCGTCGCGCTGACCGGTGCCGACAATGCCGAGCTGGTCAGGCAGGCGGAGCGGATCCGGCTGCGCCTGCTGGGCCTGCCTGGCGCCGGCAAGGTGACGATTTTCGGGGAGGAGGCGCAGCGCGTTTTCGTCGATGTCTCGCATGCCCGGCTGGCGACGCTTGCCGTGCAGCCGGGCGCCATCCTGGATGCGCTGGCACGGCACAACGCCATCGCGCCGGCCGGCGTGGCGGAGACCGGGTCCTCGCGCATCCATCTCCGGACGGAGGCCGGATTCGACGGGCTTGCAACCATCCGCGCCATCCCGGTCGAGAGTGGCGGCCGCACGCTGCGGCTCGGCGACATCGCCACCGTCAGCCGCGGCCTCGCCGACCCGCCGAGCAGCGCGATCCGGCATGAGGGCCGGCCCGCCGTGCTGGTCGGCATCGCCAAGCGCGCCGGCGTGGATGTGCTCGCCCTCGGCCGCGACCTGGAGGCGGAGCTGGCAAGGCTGCGCGCCGGGCTGCCGGTCGGGCTGGAGCTGGCAAAGATCGCCGACCAGCCCGCCGTGGTGCAGGAGAGCGTCAGCGAGTTCCTGGTGAAATTCGCCGCCGCCCTGGCGGTGGTGATGCTGGTCTCCTTTCTCTCCCTCGGTTTTCGCGCCGGCGTCGTGGTCGCGCTGTCCGTCCCGCTGACGCTGTCCGTGGTCTTCATCATCATGCTGGCCTGGGGCATGGAGCTGGAGCGGATCAGCCTCGGCGCTCTGATCCTCTCCCTCGGCCTGCTCGTGGATGACGCGATCATCGCGATCGAGGCCATGGCGGTGAAGCTCGATGACGGCTGGGACCGGGTCAAGGCCGCGACCTTCGCCTGGTCCTCCACCGCCTTCCCCATGCTGTTCGGCACGCTGGTGACGGTGGCGGGGTTCCTGCCGGTGGGCTTCGCCGCCTCCTCGGCCGGCGAGTATGCCGGCGGCATCTTCTGGGTGGTGGGCGCGGCGCTGATCGCCTCCTGGCTCGTCGCCGTGCTCTTCATCCCCTATCTGGGCGTCAGGCTGCTCCCGGTGCCGAAGCGCGTGGTGGCACACCATGGCGGCTATGACGGCGCGGCCTATCGCGCCCTGCGCCGTATGGTCGGCTGGTGCGTGGACCACCGCGCCATCATCCTGCTGGCGACCGTGGCCGTGCTGGCGGCCGGCTTCGCCGGCATGGGCGCGACCCGCAAGCAGTTCTTCCCGACCTCCGCCAGGCTGGAGGTGCTGGTGGACATCACCCTCCGCCAGGGTGCCGGCCTGCCCGCGACGCGTGCCGCGGCGGAGAAGATCGAGGCCGCGCTGCGGGGCGATCCCGATGTCCGCACCTACACCACCTATCTCGGTGCCGGGGCGCCGCGCTTCTTTCTGGCGCTGAACCCGGACCTGCCCAACGAGTCCTTCGCCAAGATCGTCATCCAATCCGCCGATCTGGCGGCGCGGGAGCGGCTGCTCGGCAGGCTCCGCGCCATGGCGGAGGACGGCTCGGTCCCGGAGGCGCGCCTGCGCGTCAGCCGGCTGGAACTCGGCCCGCCGGTCGGCTTCCCCGTGCAATTCCGCGTCCACGGGCCGGATGCTGATGGGCTGCGCCGCGTGGCGGAAGAGGTCGCCGCCGCGCTGCGGGCCACCCCCGGCACACGGGACGTGCAGTTCGCCTGGGGCGAGCGGGCCCCCGGATTGCGGATCGCGCTGGACCGGGAGCGGCTGGCACAGCTCGGCCTCTCCCCCGCCGCCGTGTCACAGTCCCTGCAGGCGCTGCTCTCCGGCGTGACCGCGACGCAATTGCGGGAGGGCAACCGGCTGGTGGATGTGGTGCTGCGCGCCCCCGCCGCCGAGCGGCTCGCTCTCTCCTCGCTCGGCGACCTCACCATAGCGACGCCCGCCGGCGCCGTGCCGCTCTCCCAGCTCGCGCGGCTGGAGCCGGTGATGGAGGAGCCCATCCTCTGGCGCCGCAACCGCGAGATGTTCCTCACCGTGCGGGCCGACATCACGGAAGGTCTGCAGGCCCCGGACGTGACCGCCGCCGCCCTGCCGCGCATCGAGGCGCTGCGGGCCGGGCTGCCGGCCGATATCCGTATCGTCACCGGCGGCGCGACTGAGGAGAGCGAAAAGGCCAATGCCGCGCTCTTCGGCCTCTTCCCCATCATGATCGGCGCCATGTTGCTGTTGCTGATGTGGCAGCTCCGCCATTTCGGCCGCACCGCCCTGGTGCTGGCGACGGCGCCGCTCGGCATCCCGGGCGCGGCCGCGGCGCTGCTGGTGACGGACCAGCCCTTCGGCTTCGTCGCGCTGCTCGGCGTGATCGCCCTGGCCGGCATGATCATGCGCAACGCTGTCATCCTGGTCGATCAGGTGCGTCAGGACCTGGAGGCCGGGGCCGAGCTGCGCCGCGCCATCATCGAGAGCACGGTGCGCCGGGCGCGGCCGGTGGTGCTGACCGCGCTGGCCGCCGTGCTGGCCTTCGTGCCGCTGACCCTCTCGGTCTTCTGGGGACCGATGGCCGTCGCCATGATCGGCGGGCTGACGCTCGGCACGCTGGCGACACTGGTGGTGGTGCCGGCGCTCCATGCGATGGCGCTGCGGCCGCCGAAGGCGGTCCCGCTGCCCAAGGCCGTCGCGATGCCGGCGGAGTGACGGTCCGGAGAGAAAGCCTTGTCCCCGAACCCCTTATCAACTTCTGCGGCGCCGGCATGCCGAACAGCGCCGCCTGATCACCTGCCGATTCGCGCCGCGACCGCCTTCGCCACCGCCGCCGTTCCGTCCTTGCCGCCGATATCCGCCGTCCGCAGCCCCTCGCCGAAGGCCTTGTCCACCGCGCCTTCCAGCTCAGCGGCGGCATCGGCGAAGCCCTGGCCGGCGCCGCGCGCGGCAAGCCAGTCCAGCATCATCGCGGCCGAAAGCAGCATCGCGGACGGGTTGGCGATGCCCTGACCGGCGATGTCGGGCGCCGTGCCATGCGCCGGCTGGAACACGGCGTGCTCGTCGCCGATATCGGCACTCGGCGAAAAGCCCATGCCGCCAACCAGCCCGGCGCCGAGGTCGGAGAGGATGTCGCCGAACATGTTCTCGGTCGGGAGCACATCGAATTCCCAGGGGCGGCGCACCAGGTCGAGCGCCATGGCGTCCACATAATGGTGGCCGCTCTCCACCGCGGGAAATTCCCTGGCGACCCCGTCGAAGACGGTACGCATGAAGGCGAAGGCGCGGAAGACATTCGCCTTGTCCACCAGCGTCACCCGCCCCTTGCGGCCGCGCTGCACCGCGCGCCGCTCCGCCAGCCGGAAGGCGAAGCGGGAGAGCTTCTCCGTCGTCGCCCGGGTGATCCTGAGCGTCTCCTCGGCAAGGTCCTCCGTCACCATCCCCTTGCCGCGGGAATGGAATAGACCCTCCGTGCTCTCCCGGATCAGCACCAGATCGATCTCCCGTGCCCGCGGATGCGCCAGCGCTACCGGCACGCCGGGGATGGCCCGTACCGGCCGGACACCCGCATACAGGTTTAGTCGGAAGCGCAGGTCGAGCTGCGGCGCGATCTCCGTGCCATCCGCATAGCGGATGCCGGGCCAGCCCATGGCGCCGAGCAGGATGGCATCCGCCTTCTCCGCCGCCCGGAAGCTGCTCTCGGGGAAAGCTTCGCCCGTCTCCTTGTAGTGGAAGGCGCCGGCCGGGAGCATCTCGGTCGCGATGCCGATGCCATGGCGCCTCGCCAGCGGCTCCAGCACCGCCAGCGCCGCCTCGGTGACCTCCGTCCCGATGCCATCGCCGGGCAGCACCGCCACCCGTACCGAATTCGACTGCGCTATCACCCGCTTCCCCCATGGACTTTTCGGCCCCTATCCTGCGGCAAAGAACTCGGGAGGGACAGGCATGGCATGGACCAGGCGCGGCACGCTGATCGCCGGCGCGGCATTCGCAACCACGGCGTGGCACGCCCAGGGCACATGGCCGGACAGGCCGGTCCGCTTCATCGTCCCCTTCCCGCCAGGCCAGGCCGCCGACCTCTTCGCCCGCATCCTGGCCGAGGAACTCTCGAAGCGCTGGCCGCAGCGGGTGGTGGTCGAGAACCGCGCCGGCGGCGCCGGTGCCATCGGCATGGAGGCGATCGCCCGCGCGGCGCCGGATGGCGGCACCTTCGGCATCGGCACCTCCGGCACGCTGGGCGTGAACCCCTCCGTCCTCGCCCGCCTGCCCTATGACGCGGAGCGGGACTTCGCGCCGGTGACCAACATCTTTACCCTGCCGCTTGTCATCGTGGTGCATCCGGACTTCCCGGCGCGCACGGTGCAGGAACTGTTGGCGCTGGCGAAAGCCGGGCCCGGGATGCAGTTCGCGTCCGCCGGGCCGGCCACCGCGCAGCACATGTCGGCCGAGATGTTCGCCCACCGCGCCGGGCTGCGCATGGTGCATGTGCCGTATCGCGGCAGCGGCCCGGCCATGGCGGACCTGCTGGCCGGCAATGTCAGGCTGATGTTCGACAGCAGCGCCAGCGCCCTGCCGCATATCCAGTCCGGCCGCATCCGCGCGCTGGCCGTCACCACGCCGCAGCGCCTGCCGCAACTGCCGGATGTGCCGACCGTCGCCGAGACGGTGATCCCCGGCTATGCCGCCATGGGCTGGTCCGGCCTCGTCGCACCGGCCGGGACGCCGGAGCCGATCATCCGCCGCGCCAATGCCGATGCCGTGACGGTGCTGCGCGATCCCTCCGTCGCCACGCGCATCCGCGAGATGGGCGCCTTCCCCGATCCCGGCACGCCGGAGGAATTCGCCGCCTTCATCCGCGCCGAGATTGCCAAGTGGCGGGAGGTCGCGCGCGCCGCGGATGTCCGGCTGGAGGGGTGACGCGCGCCGGCCTATAGAGGTCGCAACGACCCGGAGGATACGACCCATGACGCTGCGCCGCCACCTGCTTGCCCTGGCGGGCGCCACCCTCGCCGCGCCGCATGTCGCGCGTGCCCAGAATGCCTGGCCGGAAAAGCCGGTGCGCATCATCGTCCCCTTCCCGCCTGGCCAGGCCGCCGACCTCTTCACCCGGCTGTATGCCGATGAGCTCTCCCGCCGCTGGCCACAGCGCGTCATCGTCGAGAATCGTGGCGGTGGCGCCGGCGCCCCGGCGCTGGAGGCCGGCGCCCGCGCCGCGCCGGACGGATACACGCTGACCGCCGGCACCTCCGGCACGCTCGGGGTGAATCCCTCCGTCCTGCCGCGCCTTCCCTATGATGCGGAGCGCGACTTCACTTTCATCGGCAATGTCGTGGTGCTGCCGCTGCTGATGGTGGCGCATCCGAGCTTCCCCCATCGCACGGCCCAGGAGGTGGTCGCAGCCGCCAGGGCGAAACCGGGCGGCATCGACCTGGCAACGGCCGGCCCCGCCAGCAGCCAGCACATGTCGGCGGAGCTCTTCGCCCACCGGACCGGGACGAAGTTCAACATGGTGCACTACCGCGGCAGCGGACCCGCCATGGCCGACCTGCTGGCAGGCAATGTCCTGGTGATGTTCGACAGCGTCGCTTCGTCCCTGCCGCAGATCCAGGCCGGCAAGGTGATCCCGATCGCGGTGACGACGCCGGAGCGCGCCCCGCAATTGCCGGACGTGCCGACCATCGCGGAAACGGTGGCGCCCGGCTATGGCGCCTATGGCTGGACCGGCCTCTGCGGTCCGGCCGGCCTTCCGGAGGCGATCGGCCGCAAGGTCAATACCGATCTCAACGCCGTCCTGCGCGAGCCGGCGATGCAGGCCCGCTTCATCGAATTGGGCGGCACCGCCGCGCCCGGCACGCCCGAGGACTTCGCCGGCTTCGTGCGGCGCGAGATCGCGCAGTGGCGGGAGGTGGCGCGGATCGCCAATGTGCGGCTGGAGGGCTGACACCAGAACCGGCCAAGCTGCCCACGCGGCCTGGCGGACCTGAACAGCGCGGCAACGGCCGATGATTCCGCAACCGCAGCGGAGAGCAGGGTTGAAGGGCCGGTCGCCAGCCCTCGTCCGGCGGATTGCAGAAGGCTACAGCGGATTGCCATCAAGACCGAAGGCTGATCCGCTGCAGCGTGTTGGTTGAAGAGGAGATTTGGCACCCCAGGCTTTCACGCCTGGCCGCCATCTGCTCGAAGCTCTCGCCTTATCGCTGCGCTGCTGCTGCAGCAAAGGCGAAGTTCTCGTAGGAATTCTCCGCTACCCGGAACCACTGGAACTGCTCGTCCCGGAACGCCTTGTAGTTCGTCCACATCTTCCGGAAGCGCGGGTTCTGCGCCGATATCTCCTCGTACAACTCGTTCGTGGCACGCCAGGCGCCCTGCAGGATCTCGCGCGGCCAGGCCCGCAGTTGCGCGCCGTTCGCCAGGAGCCGGCGCAGCGCCTGCGGGTTCGCCTCGTCGTAGCGGGCCATCATCTCTTGCGTGGCCTCGCCGCAGGCGACCTCGAGGATGTGCCTGTAATGCTCCGGCAGGCTGTCCCAGGCACCCTGATTCACCATGAAGACCCCGCGTGAGCATCCGTCCCAGAAGCCCGGCGTGTAGTAGTACTTGGCAACCCGCACGAAGCCGAGCTTCTCGTCGTCATAGGGGCCGATCCACTCGGCCGCGTCGATCGTCCCGCGCTCGAGCGAGGGGTAGATATCCGTGGCCGCGATCTGGGTCGGCGTTGCGCCCAGTTTCGCAAACAGGTGCCCGGCGAGGCCCGGGATGCGGAACTTCAGCCCTTTCAGGTCCTCCAGGCTGCGGATCTCCCGGCGGAACCAGCCGCCCATCTGCGTGCCGGTATCGCCGAAGGGGATGCCGATGACGTTGTAGTCACGGTAGATCTCGGCCGCGAGTTCATTGCCCCCGCCATGGCGCATCCAGGCGCTCATCTGCCGCATGTTCAACCCGAAGGGAATGGCGGCGAAGGCGGCAAGGGTCGGGTCCTTGCCGACGTAGTAGAGGCTGGAGGTCTGGCCGCATTCGATGGTGCCGTTCTGCAGCGCGTCAAGCACCTGCAAAGCGGGCACGATCTCGCCGGCGGCGAAGCTGCGGATCTGGAATTTGTTGTCCGTCATCTGCGCGACACGGCGCGCCAGGTACTCGGCCCCGCCGAAGAGGATGTCCAGGTTCTTCGGAAAGCTGCTGGCCAGGCGCCACCGGACCTCAGGGTTCTGGGTCTGCGCCAGCGCGGGCGTGGCCAGCGCCGCCGGCGCAGCCGCGACGGCTCCCCGCAGCATGAGGCGACGTTTCATGACGTTGATCCCCCGAATTTCTGAGCCGCGGGGCTGGCCCGCAGCATGGGGGAGCATGCATGGTCACAACGGCCGCGCAAGGCGTTCCGTCGCGGCGCGACCCAGCCCCAAGCAGCAGAGGCCCGACTGCGGCCCACCGCCGGCAGCGCCACGGAAGGATGATGCGCTCGCGCTTGGCCGGGCATCACCGCGTCAAATGCAGGTTGCCGGTTCCAGACGCCGGTCGGGAACCGCCGACCGGGTGCCAAGGCAATCAGCGCCGCGGCACCACCCGGCAGGCTTCCGAGGCCACTTTCGCCAGGCGCAGCATGCGCCGCGCGGCCACCGCGCCGGCCGCCGCCTCACCGGCGAATTGCTCCAGCAGCCGGTTGGAGAGCAGTGCGCGCGCCGCCGCGTCCACCGCGATATCGGTCGCCGCCACGGTCGCCGCATCCCACAGCGTCCGCCGCAGCAGCGCGAGCGTCCCGGCGAGGCCCGGCCGCAACCCATGCAGCACCGCCACCTGCCGCACAAGCCTAACGCCGCGCCAGGCGAAGACCAGCGCATCCAGCCCCGGCGAGGGGCTGATCGCCGTCACCGCGAAGCTCTGCACCGCCGCATTCCGCCCGAGCGCCGCGGCACGCCCCTCCAGCGTCGCCAGCGCAGGCTCCAGCAGCGCCTGTAACTCCTCGACACTCGCGGCACCGCGGATGGCGGGCTGCAGGGCCGAGGCTTCCTGAACCGAGCCAGCCCAGCGCAACGCCTCCGCCTTCGCCGTGTCCAGGTCGCCGCGCGCGAAGGCGGCGCGGGCGCGGTCAACGGCACGGATGGAGGCCAGGCCGCGCAACTCCCGCCACAGGCCGGAGCCGAGCAGCGCGACACCGCCCGCGACGACCCCGAGCGTCGCGAAGCCCTGCACCGGGCCACGGCCGAACTGGTCCACTACGAAGTTGGCGGCATCCAGCAAGGCCAATCCGCCGCCGAGCAGCGCCAGGCCACCGATCGCGCGGCCGATGCCGGACCAGCGCACGGTCGGCCGCGGCGCGGCAACGGGAACCACCGCCTGCTCCCATTGGAAGTCCAGGCGCGGCGCGGGCGTGTCCTCCTCGACGATCACCCGCGGGCCGCGCGGCGGTTGCTGTTCGCTCACAGCACATCTCCGATCAGCGCTGCCAGCAGCGCATCGAGGCCGAGATGCGGCACGCCCGCGCCGCCCGCGGGATCGAGCCGCGGCGGCTCGAATTCCGGCATCTCGAAGAAGCCGTGTTCCCAGAATCCCGGTTCGGGCGGACGCAGCGGGATCTCACCGGGATAGACCTTGGCGCTGCGCCGGTTGGCGAGCAGCACGCCGCGTACCGCCGCCACCGGCCGGCCCTCCAGCGTCGCCACGTCGTCTTCCGTGCAGCGGACGGAAGCGAGGGCATGCACGCTGGTGGTGACGCCGGCGCTGGTGGCCCGTCCCTGTGGTGCCGCGACCAGATGGCCGAGCAGCGCGGAAAGCGCGTCGCGCTGCCGCGCCGGCACGTGGTCCGCCTTGGTGGCGACGAAGGCCACGCGATCCACGCCGGCCCCGGTCAGCCAATCCAGCCAACCGCCGCCATAGCGCAGGGCATCAGCGATGGCGGCCAGCGCCTCGGCCGTGTCCTCGAAGGCGTCGCGGCCGGCATGCAGCGCGCCGAGCACATCGACCAGCACCGCCTGACGCTCGAACCGTCGGAAATAGGGCTCGAAAAAGTCGCGGCGCTGCGCCTCGACATAGGCGCGGTGGCGATCGGCCATCAGCTCGGCGAGGCCGCCGCGCGCGGGCTGCGGTAACGGGAAGAACCAGAGCAGCGGCGTCTCGCCCCGGGGGCCCGGATTGAGCACGCGGCCGGGCTGCAGGAAGCGGAAGCCGAGCCTGTCACGGCAGGCGCGCAGGGCATCGCGGTAGAGCGCGAAGCCGCGCCGCACCAGGCTGTCCTCCGCCGCCGCACCCTGGGGCAGTGAATCGATGAAGGCCAGGAACTCCCCGGCCGCCTCCGCCCGCGGCCCGCGCCGCAGCCGTGCCAGGGTCGCGCTGGACCAGGCGGCGAAGTCCTCGTTCAGCATGGGAAGGTCGAGCAGCCATTCGCCGGGGTAGTCGAGCAGTTCCAGCGTGATGCTGCGCGTGCCGAGCAGACCCGCAAAGAGGCTCTGCCGGTCGAGTTCCAGCGTCAGTTCCAGCGTGGAGAGATCGTCGGTGCGGGCCGGCCAGGATGGCGGATCGGCGGCGAGCGCGGCGAGATGCGCAGCCACGTCGAAGCGCGGCATGCCCTCGATGCCGGCCGGAACCGGGCGCACGGCGCGCAGCCGCCCGCCCGCCGCCTGCTCGAGCATCGGCAATGTGCGCCGGCCCCGCCCGGCCGCCAGCAGATTGGCCAGCAGCGAGGTGAGAAAGACGGTCTTGCCGGCGCGCGTCAGGCCGGTGACGGCAAGCCGGATGCGTTCCTGCCCGATGAGCGAGCGGCTGAGCCGCTCCGCCCCGTAGGCGGCATCGCGCAGCAGGTCGAAGGCGTCGGAGGCGCCAGGCACCCTCATCGGCCGCCCCCGCGCAGCCGGCGCGCCACGGCCCGCAGCCCGCCGGTGATCCGCCAGGAGGTGCTGGCATATACCGCGGCCAACCGGGCACGCGTCTCGGCGTCCGCCCGGGCGCGCAGCAGCGGCACCGGCCGCCCGCGCCAGCCGGTGATGGCGAGCGCATTCGGATAATCGAAGGGTGTCACGGTCACCGCCTCGAAGCCCGCGCGCAGTACCCAGGTCCACATATCGGCGCCGAACTCGGTCTGCACCCGGTAATCCTCCGCCCCCGTTTCCGGACCGCCATGGTAGCTCGGCGGCATACCGGCCCGGCTGCGCGTCATCCGCCCCGGCAGGGTCGGCACCGTGAAGCAGAGCGCGCCGCCGGGCCGCAGCACCCGGCGGCATTCCTGAAGGGCGCGCAGCGGGTCCGGCACATGCTCCAGCGTGTCGGAATGCAGCACGAGGTCGAAGGATCCGTCCTGGAAGGGCATCGCCTGCATGTCCACCTCCGGCCAGGCGCCGAAGCGATGTCCGGGCAGGCGCCGCAGCGCCGGGCTGAGCGTGCCTGCCTCGTTCAACTCCAGCAGCGCGAGGCCGGAAGCAGCAGGCGAGTCGATCAAGGCATGCAGGGTGCCCTCGGCGCCGAGCGCAGCGAGGATCGCCTCGGCCAGCGCGATGGAGCGGAGATTGGATCCGCAGGCTTCGCAGTGGCAGCCTTGCTGCCGATCGACCAGCACCCGCTCCTCAGCGGAGAGTTCCCACTCCGCGGCGAGCGCATCCCAGATGATCGTGCGTTCCGAGAAGGCGGTGCCACCGCAGACGGCGCAGACCAGCCCGTGCGGCACCGTCCGCCGCCTCAGCGCTGGATCAGCTCGATCTTGTAGCCGTCCGGATCTTCCACGAAGGCGATGATGGTGGTGCCGAACTTCACCGGCCCGGCCTCCCGCGTCACTTTGCCGCCGCCGGCGCGCACCTTCTCGCAGGCCGCCGCAACATCGGGCACGCCGAGGGCAAGGTGCCCGAAGGCATTGCCTTGCTCATACCTCTCGACGCCGTAGTTGTAGGTCAGTTCGATCTCCGCCTGGCCCTCGGCATTGCCCTCGCCATAGCCGAGGAAGGCAAGGGTGTACTTGCCATCCGGCACGTCGCGGCGGCGCAGTTCCTTCATGCCCAGCAGTTCGGTGTAGAATTTCACGCTGCGGTCAAGATTGCCGACCCGGATCATGGTGTGCAGGAACTTGCTCATGGCGTCGTCTCCGTCTCGTTGAAGGTCTCGGGGTGCAGCGCGAGGAGAAAGAGCCCCGCCGCATCCGCCGCCGCCACCGTCCGGGCGCGATCCACCAGGATGGTGCCGCCCGCCTCGATGGCAATGCCGGCCAGGCCGGCCGCGACGGCTCCCCGGATGGTCTCAGGCCCGACTGTCGGCAGGTCGAGGCGGCGATCCTGCCCGGGCTTCACCAGCTTGACCAGCACGCCACCCGGTCCCTCGCGCTTCAGACCGGCGCAACGCGCGAGCAGCGCATCCGTGCCTTCGATCGCCTCGACGCCAAGGACGAGTCCCTGCTGCACCACTGCGCCCTGGCCGACATCGACCGCGCCGAGCGCACGCACCACCAGGATGGCCCGCATGATATCGGCGCGCGCAGTCGCATCCGGAGAGGCCCGGGTCAGCAGCCCCGCCGGCGGAAGGATGTCCCGCAGCACGTCCTGCGCCGCGACGATCTCGAAGCCCTCCGCCTCAAGCGCACGCGCCACGGCGCGCAGCAGCCCGTCATCACCGGTGAAATAGGCCCGGCCGATGCGGGCCAGCATCCGTGCCGCGGTGGCGTCCGGGCGGAGCGAGAGGATGGACGGCCGCTGCGCCCGCCCGGTCATCACGATCTGCCGGACGCCCTGCGCGCGCAAATGGCCGAGAATGCGGCCGGCGGCGCCGGGCCGCTCGCGAATCAGCGAAAACCCGTTCCAGACCTGGTCGGCCCAGCCATCAAGGGCGACGACATGGACCGGGCGGCCCGCCGTCTGGGCGGCCTGGGCGACCTGCAGCGGCACATCGCCGCCGCCGGCCAGGATGCCGAGGGGCTCGGGGCTCACGCCCCCTCCCCGTTCTCCTCATCGACACCGCCGAGTTCGGGCGCGGCCATGCGGCCGGGACGGACCAGTTGCCGGCGGCGCGTCATGTCGCGCACGAAGGCGATCACCTCCTGCACCAGCGGCTCGTCCGGCCATCGGGTCGCAACCTGCTCGACCTTCGCGGCGAATTCGCCCGGATCCTTGAACAGCAGGTTGTTGGCGAGGCGAAGGGTGCGCAACTGGTCGCGGGAAGCGCCGCGGCGCAAAAGGCCGATCTTGTTGAATCCGACCAGCCGGGCCGGCAGGCCGAAGACGTAGCCGAAAGGCGGGATGTCATTGGTGACGCCGGCAAGGCCGCTCACCATCGCCAGCCGGCCGATGCGCACCGTCTGGTGCACCGCCGCGCCACCACCGATGAAGGCCCCGTCCCCCACCAGCACATGGCCACCGAGCATGACGTTGTTGGCGAGGATCACGCCATCGCCGAGGAGACAATCATGCGCAACATGGGCCTGCGCCATCAGCATGCAGCCCGCGCCGACCTTGGTGACACCCCCACCCCCCACGCTGGCGCGGTGGATGGTGACGCCCTCGCGGATCAGGCATTTCGGGCCGACCTCGCAGCGCGTCGGCTCCCCTTTGTATTTGAGATCCTGCGGGGGGGTGCCGATGGAGGCGAAGGGCAGCACCTTGGTGCCTGCGCCGATGCGCGTCGCGCCCTCGACCACCACATGGGAGACGAGTTCGACGCCCTCCTCCAGCACCACTTCCGGCCCGACGGTGCAGAAGGGACCGATGCGGCAGCCGGCGCCGATCATTGCGCCATCTGCAATGGCTGCGCCGGGCGCGATCAGCGCCGTCGGGTCGACACCGTTCAGGATCTGGGGGGCCAAGGCGTTCAACGGTCCAGGATCATCGCTGCGTAGGTGGCTTCCGCCACCACCTTCCCGTCCACCTTGGCCTCGGCGGTGAACTTCCAGATGTTGCCGCGCTGCTTCTCCTTTACGACGTGCACGCGCATCTGGTCGCCGGGCACCACCGGCTTGCGGAACTTCGCGTTCTCCACCGTCATGAAATAGACCAGCTTGCCCCGCGCTTCCGGCCCAAGCGTCTCCACCACCAGCACGGCGGCGGTCTGGGCCATGCATTCAATGATCAGGACGCCCGGCATCACCGGGTGTTCGGGGAAGTGGCCCTGGAAGAAATTCTCGTTGATGGTGACGTTCTTGATGCCGATCGCGGAGGCGTTCTTCACCACCTCCACCACCCGGTCCACCAGCAGGAAGGGGTAGCGGTGGGGAATGGCGCGCATGACCTGCGCGATGTCGAAAGCCTCCACCGTCGTCGGGGCCGCGGTCTCCGCCGCCTGCGCCTCGCTCGCGTCCATCGTCCTAACCTGCCTTCCCCTCGGTATCGCGCCCGGCGCCGAGCTTCCTCAATCGCGCAATGGAGCGCCAGTATTCCCGCACCGGCATGGACGGGCTGCCCATGACATCGGTCTTCGCCGGAACATCGTTCATGACGCCGGACTGGGCGCCGACCCGTGCCTGGGTACCGATGCGGAGGTGACCCGTCAGCCCCGCCTGCGCCGCGATGGTAACGAAGTCCTCCAGCGTGGTGGAGCCCGAGATGCCCGCCTGTCCAACCACGACGCAGCCGCGCCCAGTGCGGACGTTGTGCCCGATCTGCACCAGATTGTCGAGGCGCGTGCCCGGACCCAGGACGGTATCGCCCTGGCTGCCGCGATCGACACAGGAATTCGCCCCCACCTCGACAAAATCCCCCAGCAGGACACGGCCGAGTTGCGGCATGGTCTCGAATCGTCCGTCCGGCGTCGGGGCGAAGCCGAATCCCTCCTGTCCGATCCGCGCCCCTGGATGCAGCACCACGCCCTGACCCAGGATGGCATGGCTGACGCTGACATGCGGATGCAGCCGGCAACCATCGCCGATCTCGACGGCCGGCCCGATCGTGACATGGGCGTGGATGATGCAGCCGGCGCCAATCCGCGCGCCGGCGCCGATCACCACATAGGGGCCGATCTCCGTCCCCGGCCCAACCACGGCGCCCGGTGCGACCACGGCGGTCGGGTGAATGCCCGGCAGCGGCTCCGGCAGCGGGTGCAGGAGCCTGGCGATACGGGCGAAGCCGAGATAGGGCTGCGGCGTCACCAGCGCGACCGCGCCGGGCGGCACCTGCGCGGCGAAGGGCGCCGCCAGCACGATGGCGCCCGCCTTGGTGTCCTTGAGCAGCTGCGCATAGCGGCGGTTGTCGAGGAAGCTGACATCCTCCGGCCCCGCCGATTGCAGCGGGGCGACGCCGGTGAACCGGCGTTCCCCATCACCCTCGAAGCTGGCCGCGGCAGCAGCGGCGATGTCGGCCAGCCGCTGCGGTCCGCTGGTCGGGAAGAAGCGCGGATCCGCCACGGCCCGGTCCGCCCTGCCTAACGCCGCTGCTGCGGCTGCTGCCCCTGCTGGGGCGCGGCCGGGCGCGGTGTGGCGGCGGCAGCGGGCGGCTCGGCGCCGGTCGCTTCAGGCGGCATGGTCACGCTGCGCAGGACCTTGTTGAACTGCTGCGCCACCTCTTCCGTCAGGTCGAAGGGCGGCTCATTGAAGATAACCAACGGGCGCGGCAGCACCAGGTTCACATTGCGGCTCGCGGCCACCTGCCGGATGACGGTGCCGAGCGTCTGCTCGATCTCGACCAGCGCCTGCTGCGCCGCCTGCTCGATGGTCCGGCTGCGCTCGCGGAAGATCCGCTGGCTGTCGGTGATGCGGTCCTGCAGGGCACGCTCGCGCTCGCGCAGCTGCTCGGGCGGCAGGCTTGCCCGCTGATTGGCGAGTTGCTGCTGCTGCTCGCGCCAGTTGTTCTGCTCACGTTGCAGATCATCGTTCAGGCGCTGGCGCCGGCGCTCGATTTCGTCCCGCACCTGGCTGAAGGCGGTGGAGACCCGCTGGATCTCTGGAACGTCCACTATGCCGATCACGGCCGCGGGCGGCTGCTGCCCGGGCGGCAGCGCCGCCGGCCGCTGTGGGGGCCGCTGCTGCTGTTGCTGCTGGGCCGGCCGCTGCTGCTGTTGCGGCTGCGGCTGGCCTTGCGGGCGTTGCTGCTGCCCCTGGTTCGGCACGAACCACTCCTGCTGCTGCGCCAGGGCGGGCGCGGCCATCAGCAGGGCGGTCGAGGCCGCAGCGGCCAGGCGCAGGGCGGCCAGACGGGCCGAGGTGGTGCTGGAGCGCATATTCAGGGCAGTTCCCGTGGTCAGAAGCGGGTGCCGAAGCCGAAGCGGAAGACCTGCGTCTCGTCGTAGGGCTTCTTCACCAGGGCCTGGGCCAGATCGATGTTGATGAGGCCGAAGGGGCTGCGCCAGGAGACACCGACACCCGCGCCGACGCGCGGCGAGGCGTCGTCGCGCACCTCAGCGCCGGAGACCGTCTGCGACAGCGAGCCGACATCGACGAAGGCACGGCCGACCAAGCCAAGTTCCGCCGGCAGCGGCAGTGGGTAGCGCAATTCGGTGCTCTGGGTCCAGAGCAGGCGGCCACCCAGGCTGTCACGCGTCTCGATGTCGCGCGGTCCGGCGCCGGCGATCCGGAAGCCGCGCAGGTTCTCGCCGCCCAGGAAGAAGCGGTCGATGATGCGATCCCGCTTGTTGAACAGCGGCTCGAGGTAGCCGACGCTGCCGGCGATCGAGAGCACGAAGTCCGGATCGCCCAGATAGGATTCGAGGGGGATGAAGTAGGTCCCGTCCAGCCGGGTGCGGAAATAGGCCACATCGCCGCCGAGGCCGGCGAAATCGGTGCCGAGACGGATCACGCCGCCGCGCCGCGGGTCGATGATCGAATCCCGGAAGTCGTAGGTCAGCGTCTGGCCGAGCTGGGAGAGCAGCGTCTCGCCCCGCTGCTCGCTCACAAAGCGCGAGGCATTCTGCGCGATATCGTAGATCTCGCGGTTCGTCAGGGTATAGGCCCAGGTCTGCCGCAGGCGGTCGTTGAAGGCGTAGCCGATGCGCGTAGCGAAGCCCGCCCGCCGCTCGCGATAGGAGGCGATGTTGAGCAGGTTGCGCTGGATGTAGAAGATATCCAGGCCCGCGGCCAGATTGCGGTCCAGGAAGTACGGATCGGTCACCGAGAAGTCGAGCTGGCTGCGCCGTTCCGCCAGGGTGCCGTTGATGCGCGCATCGATGCCGGTGCCGAGCAGGTTGCGCTCGCGCAGGCCGATATCCGCCAGCGCACCGGCATCGGTCGAGTAGCCGCCGCCGACCGAGACCTCGCCGGTCGCGCGCTCCACCACCTGCGTGTTGAGCACCGCGCGGTCAGGCGCCGAGCCGGGGGCCGAGCTGACCTGCACATCCGAGAAGAAGCCGAGGTCGCGGATCCGCTGGCGCGAGCGGCGGATCTGCGCCGCGTTGAAGGCATCGCCCTCGCTCAGCCGGAACTCGCGGCGGATGACCCGGTCCTGGGTCCGGGTATTGCCGGAGATCTCGATGCGCTCGACATAAACACGCGGCGCCTCGTTGATCTCGAAGGTCAGGTCGACCCGGCGCCCCTCGCGGTTCCGCTGGATGCGCGGCTGCACGTCCACGAAGGGAAAGCCGCGCAGGTTCACCGCATCCTGCAGCGACTGGGCCACGCGCTCGACGCTGTCGCCGTCGTACCAGTCGCCTTCATCGATATCGACCAAGCGCGCGATGCTCGCGGCATCCAGGTTGCGCAGGTTGGAGACGACATCCACCTTGCCGACGCGGTAGCGCGGGCCCTCGTCGATCGAATAGGTGACGAAGAAGCCGGTGCGGTCGGCTGCCAGCTCCGCGGTCGCGTTCGTCACCTGCACATCGGCATAACCGTTCCGCAGGTAGAAGCGACGCAGCAACTCGCGGTCGAAGGCCAGGCGCTCCGGGTCGAACTGGTCGGAGGAGGAAAAGATCCGGTACCAGGCCTGCTCCTTGGTCGCGACCACCTCCTTCAGGCGGGTGTCGCTGTATTCCCGGTTCCCGACGAAATTGATGCGCGCGATCAGCGCGACATCGCCTTCCTGGATCTCGTAGACGACATCCACTCGGTTCTGGTCGAGTTGGATGAGCTTCGGCTCGACCACCGCGCCGAACCGGCCGCGCCGGGCATAGAGCTCCTGGATCCGCTGCCGATCCGCCTGCACCGCCTGGGGCGTAAAGACGGCGCGGCTGCGCATCTGCACCTCGCCGCGCAGCACATCGTCGGAAATCTTGCGGTTGCCCTCGAAGGCAACGCGATTGACGATCGGGTTCTCCTGAACCTCGACCACCACCCGGCTCCCCTCGCGCCGCACCTGGACGTCGCGGAACAGCCCGGTCGCAAAGAGCGACTTCAGGCTGCGATCCAGCCGGTCGGCGTCGAAGCGGTCGCCCGGCTGCAGCAGCATGTAGGAGCGGACGGTATCCGCCTCGATCCGCTGGTTGCCCCGGATGTCGACGCTCTGGATCACCCCCTCTGGCGCGCCGCGCGCGGCGGCAGGGGCCGTGGCGCGGGGCCGCGTCTGCGCCTCCGCGCCCGCGGGCAGCAGGGTCGGCGCAAGGCAGACGGTGGCGAGCAGGAGGGCGCGTACGGAAAGGGACAAGTTCGGACCCGTGCGGCTGGGGTTCGCAGGCGGAACGCAGAATAGCCGCAGCACCCCGCTCCCGCCACCCCACCACTTCGGTCCCGGCTAGGCGGCGTCGCGGTGTGTCGCCGCCGCGCCGCCGAAACCGGCCTCAGCCCAGCAATCGCGCCACGGCGCGGCCGATGCCGCCCTCCACGATGTCGTTCGTCGAGGCGAAGAGGAAGAGCGCGATCAGCAGCGCGAATCCGGCGCGGAAGCCGTATTCCTGCACCTTCGGCGGCAGCGGCCGGCCGCGAATCGCCTCGGCCGCGTAGAAAACCAGATGGCCGCCATCCAGAATCGGGATCGGGAACAGGTTCAGCAGGCCGAGGCTGACCGAGAGCACGGCCATCAGGTTCACCAGGGCGCCGAGGCCGAGCGAGGCGGCCTCGCCGCTGATCTCGGCGATTCGGATCGGTCCCCCCAGCTCCTTCGCGCTGCGCTGGCCAAGGATCATTTCCCCCACCCCGACCAGCGTCTGCCAAGTGATGTCGGCGGTCTGCACCGTGCCGGCCACCACCGCGGAGAAGGGATCCATCCGCTCGAACCGCGCCGCGCCGCCCTGGATGCCGAGCACGCCGACCGTGCCCTGCGCGCCCGCGCGCGGCTCCGGCACCGCCGTCACCGCCAGTTCCGCGCCGTCGCGCATCACCCGGACCTCGATGGGTTGGCCGGCACGCGGCTGGACATAGCGCTGCACCTGGTCGAAGCGCGCCACTTTCTGGCCGTCGAGCGCCACGATCTCGTCGCCGGCGCGCAACCCGGCACGCGCCGCCGCGGAGGATTCGACCACAGTGCCGATGCCGGTGCCGCCGATCGGCTGGCCGATCGTCATGAACAGGCCCGCGAAGAGCAGAATCGCGAGCAGGAAATTGGCGAAGGGCCCGGCCGCCACCACGATGGCGCGGCTGCCGACCGGCTTGCCGTGGAAGGTTCGGCCTTGCTGCCAGGAGGCCCGGATCTCGGGCGGCGCGTCCTCGGGCGTCTCCTGCCCGTGCATCTTCACATAGCCGCCGAGCGGGATCCAGCCGAGCCGCCATTCCGTCCCATGCCGGTCGGTGCCTTTCAGCACCGGACGGCCGAAGCCGATCGAGAAGGCCTCGACATGGACGCCGCGCCAGCGTGCGGCCAGGTAGTGGCCAAGCTCGTGCACGAAGACCAGCACGCCAAGCACGACCGCGAAGGCGATCAGGGTGCGCGGCAGCGCCGGCAACAGGTTCCAGAGACTACCCAGAAACTCCAAGGCCCTGTCCTCCAGCCGGCACGCGCCGGCGCGGGTTCAGCAATGATGATGCCCGGGCCGGTCGCGGAGCCCGGCCTCAGGCCGCGGCGCGGCGCGCGGCGATCCGCCCGGCCTCGGCCCGGGCCGCGTCATCGAGGGCAAGAACCGCCTCCAGCCCCGAGACATCCGGCGCGCCGAACAGGCCGAGCGTCTCCTCGACGACTGCCGCAATGTCGAGGAAGCCGAGCCGCCGGTCCAGGAAAAGCGCAACCGCCGCCTCGTTTGCGGCATTCAGAATAGTGGGGGCGCCGGCCCCGGCCTGCAACGCCTCCCGCGCGAGGCGGAGAGCGGGGAAGCGGACCGGATCGGGGGCGAAGAATTCCAGCCGGCCGAGCGTCGCCAGGTCGAGCCGCGGCAGCGTGACCGGCATGCGCTCGGGCCAGGCAAGGCAATGCGCGATCGGGGTGCGCATATCCGGGGTGCCAAGCTGGGCGAGGATTGAGCCGTCGGCATACTGGACCATGCCGTGCACCGCGGATTGCGGGTGCACCAGCACCTCGATCCTCGCCTCCGGCACCGGGAAGAGCCGGGCGGCCTCGATCAGTTCCAGCCCCTTGTTCATCATGGTGGCGGAATCGACTGAGATCTTGGCCCCCATGGACCAGACCGGGTGGCGCACCGCCTGTTCCGGCGTCGCCGCGCGCATCGTGGCGAGCTCGGCCGTGCGGAACGGCCCGCCGGAAGCGGTCAGCACGATCTTCTCGATCAGTGCCGGGTCCTTGGTGTCGAGCGCCTGGAAGATGGCGTTGTGCTCGGAATCCACCGGCAGCAGCGTGGCGCCGGCGCGGGCGGCCTCGGCCAGCACGATCTCGCCGGCGCAGACCAGGCTTTCTTTGTTGGCGAGCGCGACGGTGCCGCCGCGGGCGAGCGCAGCCAGGGTGGAGCGCAGGCCGGCGCTGCCGACGATCGCGGCCATGGTCCAGTCAGCCGGGCGGGTGGCGGCCTCGACAACCGCGGCCGGCCCGGCCGCCACCGAGATGCCGGACCCCGCCAGCGCCTCCTTCAGCGCGCCGTAGGCGCTCGGCTCGGCCACCACGGCCAGGCGTGCATCGTATTGCCGCGCCTGGGCTGCCAGCGCCGTGACGTCCCGGCCGGCGACCAGCGCCTCCACCGCATAGGCGCCCGGTGGCGCCGCCTCCACCAGGGCCAGGGTGCTGCGGCCGATGGAGCCGGTGCTGCCGAGAATGGTCAGGCGCTTCATGGGATCGTCCGATGCTGGTCGGGTGCCGAGGCAGGTAGCCGGCGAGGCCGCTCCCCACCCATGCGAGTGCCCCCGGAAGTGTTAACAGGCATGAGCGTCAGGCAGCCCTGGCGCGTGAGCCTGGAGGAAATTCCAGCTGCCATGGTGCCATGGCCTCCACCCCTCGCACGGGCGCTGCTCTCAACGCCACAGGACAGCCCCGGGGCCGAGGAGGACCCCGAGCAGCGCCGCCGCCGGCGCCGCGGCGAGCACGCCATCCAACCGGTCGAGCAGGCCGCCATGGCCGGGGATCAGGGCGGAACTGTCCTTCACATGGAAATGGCGCTTGAGCCAACTCTCGAAGAGATCACCCATCTGCGCCAGCAGCCCGAGCACGGCCGCGACCAGCAGGACCCGCCCGACCGGCAGGGCTTCGGGCGCGACCAGGGCGGCGGCTGCCAGGCCGACCGCCATAGCGGAGAACAGGCCGCCGACGGCCCCGGACCAGGTCTTGTTCGGCGATATCCCGGGTGCGAGCTTCGGGCCGCCGAAGCGCCGCCCGGCGAGATAGGCGCCGATATCGCTGGCCCAGACCACCAGAAAGAGGAACAGCACATTGACCCGCCCGGCCGCGGCATCGCCGCGCAGATGGATCAGCGCCACGCCGGCCAGGCCGATATAGAGCAGGCCAAAGGCCAGCCAGAAGCCGGACTGTCCCGGTCGTGGCCCGGCGGGGCGCGTGATCGCCCAAAGCCCAAGGGAGCCGGCAAGCAGCAGGCCGAGCGCCCAGAGCCAGGCCGCTTCCACCGCCAGCATCCCCGCGGCGAGCGTCCCCAGCGGAACGAACATCCCAGGCAGCCGGCGGGTGGAGAAGCCGCAGAGCCGGACCCATTCCCAGGCAAGCAATGCGACGGCCGCCGCCATCAGCGCCGCCCAGGCCTCCGCCCCAAGCCAGATGCAGAGGATGGCCGCCGGAATGAGCAGCGCAGCCGACAGCGCCCGCTTGCGCAGGTCGGGCCAGCGGGCAGGCCGGGGTGGCGTGGCGACAGGATCAGCCGGTGCGGGCACCATATCGCCGCTCCCGACGGCCGAATTCACGAAGGGCATCCGCCAGGGCCTCGGCGTCATAGTCGGGCCAGAGCACCTCCTGGAAGACGAACTCCGCATAGGCCGCCTGCCAGAGCAGAAAGTTGGACAGCCGCTGCTCGCCCGAGGTCCGGATGATCAGGTCGGGGTCGGGCATGTCGGCAGTGAAGAGGCGCCGGCCGAAGCCGGCCTCGTCCAGGCTCGCAGGGTCGAGCCGACCGTCGCGTGCCGCCTCCGCAATCGCCCGCGCCGCCGCCACGATCTCCGCCCTGCCGCCATAGGAGAGCGCGACCGTCAGGTTGAGGCGCGTGCCATGGGCAGTGACGGACTCGGCCCGTGCGATCTCCCGCATCGTCTCATCGCCGAAGCGGCTGCGGTCGCCGATGACACGAAGGCGGATGCCTTCCTTCGCCAGGGTTGCCACCTCTGAGCGCAGGTAGAGGCGCAGCAGGCCGGTCAGGGCCCGCACCTCCTCGGCCGGCCGCAGCCAGTTCTCCGAGGAAAAGGCGAAGAGCGTCAGCCAGCCGACGCCCTGCTCGACACAGGCCTCGATGGTGCGGCGCACGGCTTCGGCGCCAGCCTTGTGGCCGAGCGGGATCGGCAGGCCGCGCGCCTCCGCCCAGCGGCGATTGCCATCCATGATGATGGCGACATGCGCGGGTGGCGCGGACTGGCCGGACCGCGTCGGAGCGGTGGCGGCCGCGGCATCCCGGGGCGCGAGGCTCAGCTTGGGGGCACCGGACACCGGGCTCAGACCTGCCTGATGTCCTTTTCCTTTTCAGTCAAAGTCTGGTCCACCAGCTTGATGTACTGGTCGGTCAGCTTCTGCACCTCGTCGGACCAGTGCTTGGCGTCGTCCTGGCTGATCGGCGCCTTCTTGTCCTTCTCCTGCGCCTTGATCTGCTCCATTCCGTCGCGCCGGACGCCGCGCACCGCGACCTTGGCGCCTTCGGCATATTTGTGCGCGGCCTTGATCAGCTCGTTGCGGCGCTC
Source organism: Roseicella aerolata (assembly GCF_020523605.1). Classification (GTDB taxonomy): domain Bacteria; phylum Pseudomonadota; class Alphaproteobacteria; order Acetobacterales; family Acetobacteraceae; genus Paracraurococcus; species Paracraurococcus aerolatus. The sequence goes on from NZ_JAJAQI010000005.1 coordinate 153,759, forward strand.
CTGCGTCAGAGGCGGCAGCGGAACGCGGAGCGTCTGCCCCTCGGTCTGCGGGTTGAGGCCGAGGCCGGAGTCGCGGATCGCGACCTCGACCGCCTTGACCACCGACTTGTCCCAGACCTGGACGGAGAGCATCGCGGGGCCGGAGACGGAGACATTCGCCACCTGACTCAGTGGCTGCTCCTGCCCATAGGCCTCCACCCGGACCGGTTCCAGCAACGCCGGGCTGGCGCGGCCGGCGCGCAGGCCGGAAAATTCCTTCTTGAGCATCTCGATCGCGCCGTCCATGCGACGCGTGAGGTCCTGCTTGAGTGCCTTGAGGTCGGCCGGCATGGCCCGTGGTCCCCCGCTCCGTTTCTGGCACAACCCTGTCGCCGCCCCGGGCCCGCAAGCCCCGGGCGCGACCGGGCCTTCAGTGCTCCACGACCGTGGTGAAATTCCCCTCACCGCGCATGACGGCGGTGAAGGCACCGGGTTCATGGATGTTGAAGACGATGATCGGCAGCTTGTTCTCGCGGCAGAGCGAGATCGCGGCAGCGTCCATGACCGCCAGGTCGCGCGCCAGCATATCGAGGTAGGTCAGCGTCACATAGCGCTCGGCCTGCGGGTTCTTGCGCGGGTCGGCAGAATAGACGCCATCCACCTGCGTGCCCTTCAGCAGAGCGTCGCACCCCATCTCGGCGGCGCGCAGCGCGGCGGCCGTGTCGGTGGTGAAGAAGGGGTTGCCCGTGCCGGCGGCGAAGATCACCACCCGCCCCTTCTCCATGTGCCGGATCGCCCGGCGGCGGATATAGGGCTCACAGACCGACTGCATGGCAATCGCGCTCTGCACCCGGGTAGGCACGCCGAGCTTCTCGAGCGCCGATTGCATGCCAAGCGCGTTCATGACGGTGGCCAGCATGCCCATGTAATCGGCCTGGGCACGGTCCATGCCGGCGGCGGCACCGGCGATGCCGCGGAATATGTTCCCGCCGCCAATGACCAGACAGACCTCGACCCCGAGATCCACGACGCCCTTCACATCCTCTGCGATGCGGCGGACGGTGCTGGTATCGAGACCGTAGTCGCGCTGGCCCATCAGTGCCTCGCCAGACACCTTGAGCATGACACGCTTGTAGCTGGGCGGAGGGCTCATTATGGGACCGTCACGGCAGGCGGGTGAAGATAGGCAGCCCCCTACCCCCGGGCAAGCGCGGGAATCAACAAGGAGGCGAGAGGCAGGCCGTTCCGGCACGCCGCCGGCCAGCCTGGCCTGCCCGGGCCACAGCCCGGGCAGCGCTCAGTATCAGGCGGAGGCGGTGCCCGCAGCGGCCGCGACCTCGGCGGCGAAATCGCCGGCCTGCTTCTCAATGCCTTCGCCGAGCTGGAAGCGGGCGAAGCCGGTCAGGTTGCCGCCAGCCTTGCGGACGACCTCCTTCACGCGGCTCTCGCCGTCATGCACCCAGACCTGCTCCAGCAGCACCACTTCCTCGTAGTACTTGCGGATCCGGCCTTCGACCATCTTCTCGATGACCGCCGGCGGCTTGCCGCTGGCCCGGGCCTGCTCCTCCAGCACGGCACGCTCGCGCATCAACGCCGAGGGGTCGACCACCGAGATGTCCAACGCCTCCGGCCGGGCGGCCGCAACATGCATGCCGATCTGCCGACCGAGCATCTCCAGCGCGTCGATCTCCGACTTGCCCTCGAGCGCAACCAGCACGCCGATCTTGCCGAGACCCGGCTTGACCGCATTGTGGGTGTAGGTGGCGACCGCGCCCTCATTGACCTCCAGCCGCTTGGCGCGGCGGATGGTCATGTTCTCGCCGATGGTGGCGATCATCCGGGTCAGCTCCTCGGCGACCGAGTGGCCGGTGCCGGGATAGGTCGCGGCCTTCAGCCTCTCCACGTCGTCGCCGACCGAGAGGACGAGACCGGCCACCTCGGCGACGAAATTCTGGAACTGCTCGTTGCGGGCGACGAAGTCGGTCTCGGCATTGACCTCGACCATGGCGCCGACCTGCGGGCCGGTGGCCACGCCGATCAGCCCCTCGGCCGCCACGCGGCCGGACTTCTTGGCGGCGGCCGACAGGCCCTTCTTACGCAGCCAGTCAATCGCGGCTTCCATGTCGCCATTCGATTCAACCAGCGCCTTCTTGCAGTCCATCATGCCGGCGCCGGTCTTCTCGCGCAGCTGCTGGACCAGCGCGGCGGTGATCTGGGCCATGGGTCTTCTCCCGTGTCCAACGGTTCGGATAAGCACCTGCGGGCCGGGCGTGGCTCGCCCGCCGCATCAGGCGCGATCAGCATCAGGCGGCCGGAACATGGTCGCGCGGCCGGGCCGGCGCGACCATGCTCCAGACGAAGTCAGACCTTGGCGGCCTGGTTGCCGTCGTCCTGGTTGGCCTGCACCATGGTTTCCAGGCTCTCGGTATCGATGCCGGCGGTCGGGCTGGATTGCGCCTCGGCCAGCACCGGCTCGTCCTCGGTCAGCTCGGGCTCGACCGGCAGCTCCTCGGCCGAGCCGATATCGACGCCGCTGGCCTGCAGCTCGGCCGAGATGCCGTCGAACACGGCGCCGGCGACCATGTCGCAGTAGAGATTGATGGCGCGAATGGCGTCATCATTGCCCGGAATCGGGAAGGCGACGCCCTGCGGATCGGCGTTGGAATCGACCACGGCGACGACCGGGATGCCGAGCTTGTTGGCCTCCTCGATTGCCAGCTTCTCCTTCACGACGTCGATCACGAAGATGATGTCGGGGAGGCCGCCCATCTCCTTGATGCCGCCGAGCGCGCGATCGAGCTTCTCCTTCTCGCGCGTCAGCATCAGGACCTCCTTCTTGGTGAGGCCCTGGACGTTGCCGGAGAGCTGCTCCTCCATCTGCTTCAGGCGCTTGATGGAGCCGGTGATCGTCTTCCAATTGGTCAGCATGCCGCCGAGCCAGCGGTGGTTGACGTAGTACTGGCCGCAGCGGGTCGCCGCTTCCGCCACATACTCGGCCGCCGCCTTCTTGGTGCCGACGAAGAGCACGCGGCCGCCGGCGGCCACGACGTCACGGACGGCGCGCAGCGCGCGGTCCATCATCGGAACGGTCTGCTGCAGGTCCAGGATGTGGACCTGGTTGCGCACGCCGAAGATGTACGGCGCCATGCGCGGATTCCAGCGCCGCGTGTGGTGGCCGAAATGCACGCCGGCCTCGAGCAGCAGGCGCAGGGAAACCTGGGGCATCGCCATGGGGCGAAATCCTTCCATTCAGTCCGGTTGAGCCTCCGCGGTGCCTTCCCGGATGCCCCGGGACCGGACCCGACCCACCTTGGCAACCAAGGATCGGAAGGGCGCGCCGCGTGCGGATTTGCCGGCGCGAGGAATCCCCCGCGCCGGCGGCGGCCCTATGGCACGCGGTTGGGCCGGGAGCAAGCCGGGGCGCGGTCAGCCCGGCATTTCGGCCTTCCTTAACCCACTTCGTCTCATTTTTGAGACGAGCGCCCTGAGGTGCTCCCACGACGGCCAGGGCCGGCGCGGCGGCGGAGGGGCTTTCGGCCATGGCAACCAGCACGACCATAGGTGCCACCCGCAACAAATACATCGACGGGCTGCTGTCCGGACGTGCCTGGACCGGCCTCCTGACTTTCGGCTTCCCCGAGGAGGCCGCAGTCTATGATTCACTCTATGGTGCGGGCGAGCCATACAGCGGCTTCGCCGCCCTCGCGCCGGCGGGGCGTGATGCGGTGCGGGCGGCACTGCTCGGCACACCGAACGGGTCGGGCAATGCGGCGCTGCAGGGCATGGGGATCGCCCAATTCACCCAACTTGACATTACCGAGGGCGACAGCGGCGCCGATCTGCGCATCGCGGAGTCCGCCCGTCCCCCTACTGCCTGGGCCTATTATCCCGGCGCCGGGACAGGCGGCGATGTCTGGTTCGGAACCGCCTATGCCGGAACGGTCCATGACTTCCGCAGTCCGACCCTCGGAAATTATGCCTATGTCACCGTGCTGCATGAACTCGGCCATGCGCTTGGCCTGAAACATGCCCAGGAGGGCGGCGGTCCGGGCGCCACGGCCGTCCCTGCGGATCGTGACAGCCTCGAATTCACCGTCATGACCTACCGCTCCTATATCGGTGCTCCAACCTCCGGCTACAGCTTCGAGCAGTGGGGCGCGCCGCAGAGCTACATGATGCTCGACATCGCGGCGCTGCAGGCCATGTACGGCGCCGACTTCGGCACGCGCACCGGCGACACGATCTATTCCTGGAACCCGCTCACTGGCGAGATGTCAGTCGACGGCACCGGTCAGGGGCGGCCTGGCGGCAACCGTATCTTCCTCACCACCTGGGACGGCGGCGGACGCGACACCTACGATCTCTCAGACTACGCGAACGGGGTGAATGTCGATCTTGCGCCGGGCGGCTGGTCGATTCTCTCGGGCGCGCAACTGGCGAAGCTTGGCAACACCAAATATGCTCGCGGAAACGTCTTCAACGCGCTGCAGTACCAGGGCGACCGTCGCTCCCTGATCGAGGATGCGATCGGCGGCATCGGCAACGACACCTTGCGTGGCAATGTCGCAGCCAATCTCCTGCAGGGCGGCGCCGGGAATGACAGCCTCTCCGGGCTCGACGGCAACGACACGCTGGAAGGCGGCGCCGGCAAGAACACCCTGGTGGGCGGTGCCGGCGATGACAGCTACATCGTCTCCAGCACGACCGATGTCCTGATTGAGGCGGCGGCCGCCGGGACGGACACGGTCATCACCAGCCTTGCCTGGACGCTCGGCGCCAACTTCGAAACACTTATCCTGACCGGCGACGCCAAGGTGAACGGCACCGGCAATCCGCTCAGGAACCTGATGCAGGGCAATGTCGGGGATAACCTGCTGAGCGGCGCGGCAGGCAACGACACCCTGCTTGGTGCCGAAGGCAATGACACGCTGAATGGCGGCCTTGGGGCCAATCAACTGCATGGCGGCCCCGGCGACGATACCTACGTAGTCTCCAGCGCCATGGATGCCATTTTCGAAGCGCCGAATGATGGCAGAGACCGCGTGGTGACCACGCTGTCATTCACCCTGCCTGACGATATCGAGCGGCTGGAGTTCACCGGTACCGCCGCGGCTGCCGGCACCGGCAACGCGACCGCCAATGTCATCCTGGGCAATGCCGGCCTCAACCGGCTCTCCGGTCTCGACGGCAATGACAGCCTTTCCGGCGACCGTGGAGCTGACACCCTGCTTGGCGGTGGCGGCGATGATACGCTGGTGGGTGGCGCGGGCGCCGATCAGCTGACCGGCGGTGCCGGAGCGGATCACTTCCTCTTTCTCCGCCCTGACGACGGCTTCGATACCATTCTCGATTTCGATGGCACCTCGGATTGCCTGGCCTTCTCTGGGATGCCGTTCGGCCTGACGGCAGGGATCGACCTTCAGGCAACCGGCCGCCTGACGCTCAACGCGACAGGCAGCGCGGTCGGCACGGCGGCGCAGTTCGTCTACAACACCACCACGCATATCCTGTGTTGGGACATGAACGGGGCCGCGTCGGGCGGCGTGCTGCGGCTCGTCATGCTGCGCGATGCCGTCGCGGTGACGGCTGCGGATTTCATCGTCATTGCCTGATGACGGGCTACACCGCCTCCACCTCGGCAACCCCGGGCAGCACCTTCATCGCCTGCATCAACCGGGGCGAGACATTAAAGCCTCCCGGCAGAGCCAGTTCCACCTCCTGCCCCTGGCCGGTGCGGGCCACCACCACCACGCGGCCCTTGCCGCGTCCCTCACGCGTCAGCAGGTCGCGGATATGCGGAACGGCGATGTCGCCCTCCAGCCACAGGCGGATCCCCTGCCCCACCTGCTGCGCCGCCCTCTCCAGCCCCTCCATCTCCTGTGCGGTGAGGCGCAACATTTCGCCCTCCAGCCGTGCCTCGGCGGTGACCAGCACGGCGGTGCCTTCGGCCAGAAGGTCGCGGGAGCGGGACAGCACCTCGGAGAAGAGCGTCACCTCATAGCTGCCGGCGGCATCCGAGAGGCTGATCCAGGCCATGCGGCTGCCGGTCCGCGTCGGCCGTTCCTTGCTGCTGACGACGGTGCCCGCCAGCTTGAGCCGCGCCGCGCCCGCCTTCGCCCGTTCCTCGATGCGGGAGGAGGGCGTGACGCCCAACCGTTGCAGGACCGATTTGTAGGTGTCCAGCGGATGGGCCGAAAGGTGGAAGCCGACCGCCTCCGCCTCATAGGAAAGCTTCTCGAGTTGCGGCCAGTCCGGGATGTCCGGCATCCGCAGCGGCTCGGGCTTCGAGTCCGCCCCGCCGAAGAGCGCGATCTGCGCGCTGGCCCGCTCCTCCGCCGCCGCCTGGGCGCGGCGCAGGATCACCTCGGCGCCCGCCACCAGCCTGGCGCGGTTCTGCTCCAGGCTGTCGAAGGCGCCGGCCTTGGCCAGGTTCTCGATCTGCATCTTGTTGAGCAGCTTCGGATCGACCCTATGGGCGAATTCCGCGACCGAGGCGAAGGGTCCCTTGCCGTCACGCGCCTTGACGAGATCCTGCATGGCCCCGGCGCCGACCCGCTTCACTGCGGCGAGCGCAAAGCGGATCGCGGCCTTCCCGTCCTCGGTGGTCTCCACCAGGAATTCGGCGCCCGACTTGTTCACATCGGGCGGCAGGACTGGAATGCCGAGCCGGCTCGCCTCCTGCATGTGGTTCGCCAGCTTCTCGGTCTTGTCGAGATCGAGCGTCATGGAAGCGGCCAGGAAGGCGACCGGATGGTTCGCCTTCAGCCAGGCGGTCTGGTAGCTGACCAGCGCATAGGCCGCGGCGTGCGACTTGTTGAAGCCGTACTCCGCGAACTTCGCCATCATGTCGAAGATCTCGGTCGCCTTCTCCGGCGAGATGCCGTTCTTCACCGCGCCCTCGGTGAAGATGGCGCGTTGCTGCTCCATCTCCTTGGCGATCTTCTTGCCCATGGCGCGCCGCAGCAGGTCGGCGCCGCCGAGCGAATAGCCCGCCAGCTCCTGGCTGATCTGCATCACCTGCTCCTGGTAGACCATGATGCCGAAGGTCTCCTCCAGGATGTGGTGGATCTTCGGGTGCGGGCTCTCCCAGGGCTCGCCATGCTTGCGTTGGCAGTAGGCCGGGATGTTGGCCATAGGGCCGGGGCGGTAGAGCGAGACGGCGGCGATCAGGTCCTCGAACCGGTCCACCCGCATCTGCCGCAGGCAGTCCCGCATGCCCGCGCCTTCGAACTGGAACACCCCGGCGGCGTCGCCGCGGCAGAGCATGTCATAGGTCTTCTTGTCATCGAGCGGGATGGCGCTGATATCGACCTCGACCCCCTGCCCCTTCAGGATCGCCAGTGCCTTCTCGATCACCGTCAGCGTCTTCAGGCCGAGGAAGTCGAACTTCACCAGGCTGGCCTGCTCGACATATTTCATCGAGTACTGGGTGATCAGCATCTCCGACCGCGGGTCGCGGTAGAGGGGAACGATGTCGATCAGCTGCTTGCGGCCGATGACGACGCCGGCGGCGTGGGTGGAAGCGTTGCGGTAGAGACCCTCCAACTGGTTGGCGATCTCCAGCAGCCGCGCCACCTGCTCATCGGCGTCGCGCATCTGCTGCAGCCGCGGTTCCTCCTGGATTGCCTGGGCAAGGGTGATGGGCTTCGCCGGGTTGAAGGGGATCAGGCTGGCGATGCGGTCCACCTGGCCATAGGGCATGCCGAGGACGCGGCCGACATCGCGCACCGCCGCCTTGGCCTGCAGCTTGCCGAAGGTGATGATCTGCGCGACCCGGTCGGCGCCATACTCCCGGCGGACATAGTTGATCACCTCGTCCCGGCGGTCCTGGCAGAAATCGATGTCGAAATCCGGCATCGAGACGCGCTCGGGGTTCAGGAAGCGCTCAAACAGCAGCCCGAAGCGCATCGGGTCGAGATCGGTGATGGTCAGCGCCCAGGCGGCAACCGAGCCGGCACCGGAGCCACGCCCCGGGCCCACCGGGATGCCCTGCTGCTTCGCCCACTGGATGAAGTCGGCGACGATCAGGAAGTAACCGGAGAAGCCCATCTGCTCGATGACGCCGAGCTCATAGGCCAGGCGCTTGCGGTAGGGCTCGCGCTTCTCCTCCGGCATTGCCACGGCATCCAGCCGCGCTTCCAGCCCGCGGGTCGCCATGTCCCGCACCGTCTCGGCCTCAGTCATGCCGGGCTGGACCTTGGGGCAGACCGGCAGTTCGGGCTTCTTGGTCTCGGCCATCACCGCGCAGCGGCGGGCGATCGCGAGGGTGTTGTCGCAGGCCTCCGGCAGGTCGGCGAAGAGGGCGCGCATGGCCTCGGCCGGCTTGAACCAATGCTCGGCGGTCACGCGCCGCCGGTCCTCCTCGGCCAGGGTCCGGCCCTCGGCGATGCAGAGCAGGGCGTCATGCGCTTCATGCATCGCGGGCGTAGCGAAATAGACATCGTTGGCCGCAACGATCGGCAGGCCGAGATCGTCGGCAAGGGCCAGCATGGCAGGCTCGATCGCCTTCTCGACCGCAAGGCCGTGGCGGTTCAGTTCCACCGCCAGCCGATCCGGGAAGACGGCGGCCAGGCGCCGCAGCAAGGCCTCGGCCGGGGCGCGCCGGCCCTCGGCCAGCAGCCGACCGATGGGGCCGAAGGTGCCCCCGGTGAGGAGGAAGATACCCTCCGCATGCTCCTCCAGCGTCGAGAGCTTCAGGCAGGGGCGGCCGGAGGCGTCATTGGCCAGGAAGCTGCGGGAGGAGAGGCGCTGGAGGTTGTCGAGGCCGCGCGCATCCATGGCGAGAGCCACGACCGGGTCCGGCGCCTGCCGTTCCGCCTCCGGCCGGTCGTCGCTCGCGGTCCGGCTGAGGAAGAGCTGGCAGCCCATGATGGGCTGCACGCCCTTGCCCGAGCAGCCCTGGGCGAATTCCAGCCCGCCGAAGAGGTTGGCGCTGTCCGTCAGCGCCACCGCGGGCATCCCCGCCTCCTTCGCCAGGGTTGCCAGCTTGTCCGCCTTGATGGCGCCTTCGCTCAGCGAATAGCTGGAATGGGTATGGAGGTGGACGAAGCTGCCGGCCATGCGCGACTCCCGTGGAGGAAGCAGGATAGCATGGCCGGAGGGTGGTTTGCCGCCCTACCCCGCCCCGGCCGCGACGGGACTGCAACACCAGCAGTGCCATCCAGGACCCTGCCCCGGGCATGCCGGCGCTGCGCCATCGGGCATCACAGGCATCGCACCTTCGTCATTGATCCGGGTGCTTGAGCAGCCCATCCCGGGCGGCGGCTGCCCAGCGGGCATCCTCCTCCTGCCGCAGCGCAGCGAACTCGGCCGGTCCGAGCACGCCGAGATCCGCCCCGGTCCTGGCCAGGCGCTCGCGCATCCCGGGCTCGCGCAGCGCAGCCAGGATGGCCGCATGCATGGCGGCGGCGATCCCCTCCGGCAGCCCGGCCGGGGCCAGCATGCCGTACCAGCCGGCGAATTCGTAGCCGGGCACGCCGGCCTCGATCAGCGTCGGCACCTCCGGCAGCAGCGCGCTGCGCTGCGCCGTGGTGACGCCCAGGGCACGGATGCGGCCCGACTGCAGATGCGGCAGCGCGGCGACCGTGCTGTTCCAGCTCGTCGGCAGATGGCCGGCGATCAGGTCGTTCAGCATCGGCGCGGCACCGCGATAGACCACCTCGACCATCTCCACGCCGGCCAGCCGGGTGAAGAGGTTGCCAGCATAGGAGATCGCCGCATCCGAGGTGCCGAAGCCGATGCTGCGCGGCTTGGCGTGTGCATCCGCCACCAGCTGCGCAACAGTCCGGTAGGGCGTCGCCGTGCTGGCGGCGAGCAGCAGGGGAAAGCGCGACAGCAGCGCCACCGGCGCGAAGTCGCGCAGCGGCTGGAAGGGCAGGGTCGGCGTGACATGCGGGTTCATGGTGTGCGCGCCGGTATCAACCAGGAAGAGGCTCCCATCCGGCTCCGCCCGCGCCACCATCTCCGAGCCGATGATGCCGTTCGCGCCGGCGCGGTTCTCGACCAGGACCGGCTGGCCGAGCTGCTCGCGCAGCCCCTCGGCGAGGGTGCGGGTGAAGACGTCGGTGCCGCCGCCGGGGGCGTAGGGCACCAGCAGCCGGACCGGCCGCTGCGGCCAGGGGCGCGCCGCCTGCGCCTTCGCGCGCCGAAGCATCGCCGCCGTCGCGGCGAGACCACCCGCCCCGCCGAGGAGCAGCCTGCGCCGTGATGGCGTCCGCATGGTCGTTTCTCCCCCTGGATCTGCTTGCAGCAAGGGCTATCACCCCCGACGCGCCACAGGAAGCGGCACGGCGCCGGCTGGCGCCACCGCATGCCGGTCCGGCCATCTCACGGAGCCGATGGATACCTCCGGGCGATTCCGCCCGACGGCGATCTGCTCTAGCCTGCGGGGATGGCGCCGCCCTCCCCTCTTCCCCCCGCGACCACCGGCAGCGGCCTGCATGGCCGCCTGGCGCTGATCACCGGCTCCACCGGCGGGATCGGCCATGCCGTCGCATCCCGGCTCGCCGCCGCCGGATGCCACCTGGTGCTGCATGGGCTGGAGGCGCCCGCCGCGGCCGGGCCGGCGGTCCGCGCGCTGGCCGGGCGCCATGGCGTACAGGCGCGCTACATCCGGGCCGATCTGGCGCATCGCCCGGAGGTGGAGGCGCTGGCGGCCGATGCCGGTCCGGTCGACATCCTGATCAACAACGCGGCCTGCCGGCATTTCGCGCCGATCGAGGCTATGCCGCCAGAGGATTGGGACGCCGATCTCGCGGTCAACCTCTCCGCCGCTTTCCACCTGATCCGCCTGACGCTGCCGGGCATGCGCGCGCGCGGCTGGGGCCGCATCGTCAACATGTCCTCCATCTATGGGCTGGTCGGCGGCACGGGTCGCGTGGGCTATGTCACCACCAAGACCGCCCTGATCGGGCTGACCCGCGCCGTGGCGCTGGAGACGGCACAGAGCGGCATCACCTGCAACGCCCTCTGCCCCGGCACGACGCTGACGCCGAACATCGAAGGGCGGATCCGCGCGATCATGGCGGAGTCCGGGCTGGATCGCCCGGCGGCCGATGCACGCTTCCTCGCGGGCAAGCAGCCGACCGGCCGCTTCGTGGAGGCGGAGGCGGTTGGCGCGATGGTGGCCTTCCTGTGCGGAGAGGCCGGGCGGGACATCACCGGCGCGGCGCTGCCGATGGATGGCGCCTGGTCGGCCGCCTGAGGGCAGCCGCCCAGCGAGCCGTTCCCCCCGGTCGCCAGGTTCGCCGTGGAGTGCATCCGGGCTTCACCGCTGGCGTCCCGGGCTGCGCTGCGCCTACCATCCACCGCAACGACACCGGGGCAGGACAGTGCGGCATGGCCGTATCGCGCCTCCCCGCAAGAACCAGCACAGGGGAACGTCCCACGCATGATCGATAAATTCGTGCGTTCCATGGCGGAGGCCATGAACGACATCCGGGATGGCTCGACCATCCTGATGGCAGGGTTCGGCGAGGTGGGCGCCCCACACGCGCTTCTGCAGGGGCTGATCGAGCAGGGCGCGACCGACCTCACCATCGTCATCAACTCCACCGGGCGCGTGCACCGGCCGGGCCAGCCGGTCACCGGCCTCGCCCGGCTGATCGAGCAGCGCCGCGTGCGCAAGGTCATCACCAGCTTCCTGCGCAGCCAGAGCATCGCCGGCGCGGCGGTGCGCGACGGGCGGATGGAGGCCGAGGTGGTGCCGCAGGGCACGCTGGCCGAGCGCATCCGCGCCGCCGGTGCCGGCGTGCCGGCCTTCTTCACCCCGACCGGTGCCGGCACGCTGGTGGCGGAGGGCAAGGAGGTCCGGGAGTATGGCGGCCGCCCCTGCGTGCTGGAACTCGCCCTGCCCGGTGATGTCGCGCTGGTCGAGGCCTGGATGGCCGATCGCTGGGGCAATCTGACCTACAGGGACAGTAGCCGGAACTTCAACCCCATCATGGCCATGGCGGGCGCGCTCACCATCGTGCAGACGCATCATGTCTGCGACCTGGGGCAGTTGCCGGCGAACGAGATCATCACCCCCGGCATCTTCGTCGATCGCGTGCTGCACGTGCAGGCCGGCGATCCGGTGCTGCCGCGCTGAGGGGAGGACCGCGATGAAGGACAGCACACAGGGCTTCAGCCCGCTCGACCGCACCGGAATGGCGGCGCGGGTGGCGCAGGACATCCCGGAAGGCTGGTATGTCAATCTCGGCATCGGCATCCCGACTCTGGTCGCCGACCACATCCCGCCGGAGCGGGAGGTGGTGGTGCATTCGGAGAACGGCATCCTCGGCATGGGGCCGGCGCCGGATGCACACAAGGAAAATCCCTGGCTGGTGAATGCGAGCACGCAGCGCGTCACCCTTCGCCCCGGCGGCAGCTTCGTCCACCATGCCGACAGCTTCGCCATGGTGCGCGGCGGGCATCTCGACCTCTGCGTGCTGGGCGGCTTCCAGGTGGCGGAGACTGGCGACCTGGCGAACTGGGCGCATTCGGTGACCGAGACCGGCCGGCAGATCGGCGGGGCCATGGACCTAGCGGTGGGTGCGAAGCGCGTCTGGGTGGTGATGGAGCATGTGACGAAGGATGGCCAGGCGCGCCTCCTGCCGCGCTGCACCTACCCGCTGACGGCGGCCGGCTGCGTCAGCCGCGTCTATACCAGCCTGACGGTGCTGGATGTGACGCCGAAGGGCTTCGTCGTCCTCGACATGGTGCCCGGACTGTCCTTCGAGGCGCTGCAGGCCCGCACCGAGGCGAGGCTGCACCGGGACTGACCGGAGCGACCGGCGAATGGCACTGGTCAGTCGGCGCGTCCCGGCCCAATTCCCCCTGGACGACAACGCATGATTCCTGGGGGAAGAGGATGGGGAGCCTGGACGGCAAGGTCGCGCTGGTGACCGGGGCGGGGCGTAATATCGGGCGGGCCATCGCCCTGCGGCTGGCGCAGGACGGCGCCACGGTGGTGGTCAATGGCCGCACGGACCGTGCGGCCGTAGAGGCGGTGGTGGCCGAGATCGCGGCGATGGGCGGCAAGGCCGTCGGTCACCTCGCCGATGTGTCCGACCGCGACGCGGTCGCGGAGATGGCCGAAGTGGTGGCGGCAGGGCTCGGCGGGATCGACATCGCCGTCTCCAATGCCGGGTTGCGGCGGCAGACGCCCTTTCTCGATATCCGCCCGGAGGAGTGGCGGGACATCATGTCGGTTGCCCTCGACGGCGCCTTCAACCTGGCGCAGGCGGTCGTGCCGCAGATGATCCGCCGCGGCGGCGGTGCGCTCATCGGCCTGTCCGGCATCTCGACCCATGTCGGCACGCCGAACCGTGCGCATGTCTCGGCCTCCAAGGCGGGGCTGGAGGGGTTGATCCGGGCGCTTGCCGTCGAACTCGCGCCGCATGGCATCCGCTGCAATTGCGTGGCGCCCGGCACGATCGACACGATGCGGGGCGCCTCCGCCGGCGCGCTGCCGGGCACGCTGGCCGAAAGCGGCATTCCCCTGGGCCGCAAGGGATCTGTCGAGGAGGTCGCCGCCGTGGTCCGCATGCTGGCGGGTCCCGAGGGGGGGTTCGTCACCGGCCAGACGATCCATGTGAATGGCGGCGTCTTCCTGACCTGACGCGAAAAGGCTCTGGCTGCATGGCCCTCCGCTGACAGGGCGCAGCAGCCTGGGGCGGCCCATCCGGGCCGCCGCACGGGGGTGTCAGGGACGGACGGCCGGCGTCTCCACCACCAGCCCGCGTGCCCGCTCCGCCAGGAAGGCCTCGAGCGCGATATATTCGGCCGCGCCGGGGGCGAAGGGTTCGGACCGCACGCCCACCATGCAGTTCCGCAGCCGGCGCTGCAGGGAACCAAGCCCCTGCCATTCCAGCCGGTAGAGCGGGTAGCCATTGGCATGGCCTTCCGGAATCAGGCTGCCGGCCAGCCGCCGGCCGGCATTGTCATCATGGCATTGCCCGCAGGAAAGGTTGAGCTGACCGCGCCGCTCTCGGAACAGGGCCTCGCCCTGGCGGCGCACGAACTCCATGCGTGGGTCCGGGTTGGGCGTGAGCGGCAGGCCGCGCGACTGGTGGGCGACGAAGACGGAGAGTGCCAGCATCTCCTTGCCCTCGCGCGGCAGCGGCGCCCTGCCCTGCCGCTCCTCCCGGCACTGGGCGATGCGGCCCGCCAGGTCGATGGGCCCGTCGCGCGCCGCATCGAAGGCGGGATAGCGCGCCGCGACGCCCTGCATGGCCTCGGCGCTGTGGCAGGCAGTGCAGCCCTGCTGCTGGAACTGCGCCTCGCCCTCCGCCACATGGAGCATGCCTGGATTGGCCAGATCATCCTGCTGCATCGCCCGCAACTCGGGTGACATGGTCTCGAAACCCGAGCGCGGCCCGGCCGCCGGGCCGAAGACGGCAACCGCAAGGAGCAAGGCGACGCGCGCCAGCCTCGGACCGGTCCAGGGGTGGTTCATCCCTGGCAGGGGTGCTCGAGGGGACAACGCTCCCTCGAAGGAGCGTGGCGGGATCATGCCACGGTAAGAGCCCGCGTCTCCGTCTGGCTGAAGCCATTATCGCCTTCCCAGATGAAGGCGAGGACGCCGCTCTCCCGCGCCACGAAGGTGAAGGTGAGGTAGGGGTTCGCGGCGATGGCCGGATGCAGGTCCGCCTCGAAGACCGGGCGGTTGTTGTAGAGGCAGGTGAAACGCCGGATGATGTCGCGTGGCTGCACCGTGCCGTCGGCGCCGGGGCGGAAGCCGGTCTCCATGGGGTGCTGAATCAGCGTGCGGATCTCCACCACCTCGCCGCGCTGCGCGGTGCCGGGAACACGCAGGAGGGTGCGCGCCATGGCCCTCAGCCCTCGATGCAGGCGGCGAGCGTGACCACCACCTGCTGCTCCGCTAGCCGGAAGCTCCCGTCCGAGAGCGCCGCGATGGCCATCAGCCGCTGGGAGGTGGCGAGGCGGATGCGCGTGCCGATCCGGGCCGCGCCGGACCAGGGGCCGAGCTTCACGGTCAACACGTTCGGGAGCGGGTTGCGCTCGCTGAACAGGGCGATGGCACGGACATGCTCGGCCTCGGTCATCGGGCTCTCCACCTCGATCGAAACGGGTACCGCGTTGCCGTTCTCGACCAGCGGCGGGATTTCCAAATTGATGCCGCCAGGTTGCGGCACGGCGCCACCGGTGAAGCCGCGGATCGCCTGCGCCATGGCCTCCGGCGCGGCGCTGGCGGGCCGCAGCAGGGTGACCGCCAGCAGGCCGCCGAGCAGCGTCCGCCGTTCAGTCGCGCAGCGTGACCAGGAAGGCGACGACATCCTCGATCTCCTCGGCCGTCAGCACGGTCCGGCCCTGCCAGGCACGGCCGACGCGCCGCAGCCCCTCCGTGCTGAAGTAGGAAGGCATGATGGTATCGGGGTTCAACCGCCGCCCGTCCACCATCCGCAGGCGCAACTGACCCTCGCTCCACCGCGTGCCGGCGCCGGCCAGGCTCGGCGCCAGGTCGCCCTGGAAGCGCTCCTCCGGGAAGGGACCGCTATGGCAGAGCAGGCAGAGCCCGCGCTGCCGGTCCAGCACGATGGCGCGCCCGCGCGCCGGATCGCCGGGCATGCCGGTGAGCGAGGCCGGGATGGCATCGCCCACCACCGGCACATTCTGCGCGAACGCCGCTCCATCCAGGCAGAGCAGCGCTGCGGCCAGGAAAGCCCTCACGCCCTCCGCAGGTCGTGATGCTTCAGCGGTAGGGTGCGGATGCGCTTGCCAGTCGCGGCGAAGATCGCATTCAGCACCGCCGGCGCGGCGACGGCGATGGTCGGCTCGCCCACGCCGCCCCAGAAGCCGCCGGAGGAGAGGATGATCGTCTCCACCTTCGGCATCTCGTCCAGGCGCATGAGCTGGTAGGTATCGAAATTCTCCTGCTCGATCCGGCCGTCCTTCACCGTGCACTCGCCGTAGAGGGCCGCGGAGAGGCCATAGACGAAGCTGCCCTCCACCTGCGCCTCGATCTGCTGCGGATTCACTGCATGGCCGCAATCCGTGGCGGCGATGATGCGATGGATCTTCAGCTCGCCGGCGTCGGTCACGGAGACCTCGGCGCAGGCCGCGACATAGCTGCCGAAGCCATGCGTCTGCGCGAGCCCGCGGAAGACCGGCAGCCCATTCAACGGAGCGGCCGGCCTGCCCCAGCCGGCGCGCTCCGCCACGGCATCCAGCACCGCGCGGTGCTTCGGGTGCCGCGCCATCAGCGCCCGGCGGAACTCCAGGGGGTCCTTGCCCGCGGCATGCGCGAGCTCATCCATGAAGCATTCCAGGTAGATGGCGTTCTGGTTCAGGTTCACCCCGCGCCAGAAACCCGGCGGCACATGCGGGTTGCGCATGGCATGGTCGATCAGCAGGTTGGGGATGGTGTAACCGATCTCCGCCTCGCCGCCGCCTGGATTGAGGCCCTGGAACACCACCGGGTCCCGCCCGTCCCGGATGTTCTGCGGGAAGATGCTGGCGACGATGGACTGCCCGGAGATGCGCATGGTCAGTCCCGTCAGGTTCCCCTGCGCATCCAGCCCACCCACCAGTTTGCACTGCGTGACGGGGTGGTAGAGGCCATGCAGCATGTCCTCCTCCCGCGACCAGAGCAATTTGACAGGTGTGCCCGGCATGTCCCTGGCGATGGCCACCGCCTGCCGGACCCAGTCATGCACCGCGCCGCGCCGGCCGAAGCCGCCGCCGAGATGGATTTTGTGCACCTCGCAGCGGGCGGGCGGCAGGCCGGCGGCCTCGGCGGTCGCGGCGAGCGCCGCCTCGCCATTCTGGGTCGGCGTCCAGACCTCGCAGCGCTCCGGCGTCCACAGCGCGGTCGCGTTCATCGGCTCCATGGTCGCATGGTTCTGGTGTGGATAGGCATAGACCGCCTCCACCGTCTTCGCGGCAGAGGCGAGGGCGGCCCTGGCATCGCCGGCACGGTTCCCGATCGCGGCCTGCGGTGCGTCCAGTCCTTCCTTCAGCCATTCCGCGGTGCTGGCGGAGGAGACCTTGGCATTCGGCCCTTCATCCCATTCGATCGGCAGGGCATCGAGCGCGGTCTTGGCCTGCCACCAGGTCTCGGCGACGACGGCGACCGCGCTCTCGCCCACGCGGACCACCTTCCGCACACCGGGCCGGCCGGCGATGGCGGCGGCATCCACGCTTCTGACCTTGCCGCCAAAGACCGGGCAGTCCTTGATGGCGGCGTTCAGCATGCCCGGCAGCTTGAGGTCGATGCCATAGACCTGCTGGCCCGTGGTCTTCTCCACCGTGTCGAGCCGTGGCAGCGGTTTGCCGGCGATGATCCAGTCCTTCGGGTCCTTCAGCGGCACATCCGTGGGAGGCGTCAGCCGCGACGCGGCCGCGGCCAGGCTTCCATAGGTGGCGGTGCGGCCGGACGGCTCATGCGTCACCACGCTGTTGGCCGCGCGGCACTCGGAGACAGGAACATTCCAGTTTCCGGCCGCGGCCTGCACCAGCATCATGCGCGCCGCGGCACCACCTTTGCGCACGTAGTCGTGACTCTCCCGGATGCCGCGGCTGCCACCCGTGGACATGTTCCCCCAGACGCGATTGCGCGCCAGGTTCTGGCCGGGCGTCGGATATTCCGCGCTGACCTTGGACCAGTCGGCGTTCAGTTCCTCGGCCACCAACTGGGCGAGACCTGTCAGCGTGCCCTGCCCCATCTCGGACCGCGCGATGCGGATGACGATGCGGTCGTCGGGGTGGATCACCACCCAGGCATTGACCTCGGGCGTCCCGCCAGCGGCGGCCTGTGCCGCGGCCTCCGGGATGCGGAAGCCCAGGGTGAAGGCACCCAGGGCGGCGGAGGCAGTGGCCAGGAAGCCACGGCGGGAGGCTTCGAGATGCTTCATGATCCTGCCCTCCCGCCTCAGCCGCGCGCGCCGGTTTCGCTGACGGCGCGCTGGATGCCGGCCAGCACGCGGTTGTAGGTCCCGCAGCGGCAGATATTGGTGATGCCGGCGCGGATCTCGGCCTCCGAGGGCTTCGGATTCTCGGCCAGCAGGGCGGCGGCGGCCATGATCATGCCGGGCTGGCAATAGCCGCATTGCGGCACGTCCAGCGCGACCCAGGCCTTCTGGATCGGGTGGCTGCCATCGGGCGAGAGCCCCTCAATGGTGGTGATCTTCTGCGCCTCGGCCACCGTGGAGACCGGCAGGGTGCAGGCGCGGACGGCTTGGCCATCGATATGGACGGTGCAGGCGCCGCACTGCGCGACGCCGCAGCCATATTTGGTGCCGGTCAGGCCGATCTGCTCGCGGAGCACCCAGAGCAGGGGCGTGTCGGGATCGACCTGCACGTCATGGACGCGGCCGTTCACGGTCAGCTTCGCCATTCTGGACCCCCCTCGCGCCCCGGCCGGGGCGGGTTGCTTGCGGCGAGGATATGTGGAGCCCGGGCGGGTCCGGTAGGGGGCCGCCCCCCGACGCATCTCTGCGCGATGCCCGCCGGCCTTGTGGACCGGCGGAGTGAGGCGGGGTGAGCGCCGCCAAGGCCATCCGCCGCCGCACACTCCCACATCCGGCCCGCGCGCAGGCGGGCGGACCGGCCAGGCCGCGCCGCAACATGATGGCGGGCTCAAGGCCGACTCCGCCCAAAGGCGACCGGCATGGCGCCTGATGGACGCACCCGTCACGCCGGCTCGTGCGGAAGGCTACTCCCGCACCTCGGCGCGATAGACCTTGCTGACGATCTTCCACCCATCGCTGGTGCGGTTCAGCACCAGATAGTCCGTGAAGTAGCGCGGCGGAAGTTGGCAGGCGACCTTCACCAAGGCCGTCTCCGGCCCGCTGATATCCATCATCAGGATCCGGTCGTCACGCGGAAGGCCCTTGCTTGCGGCGCTCTCGCGCTTGCGCACCGCCTCGAACCACTGCTCTCGCGGCACGTCCAGCACGCCGCCATCCTTCTCGCAGTAGAGATGGCTGACGGGATGGAAGGCGGTAGCGAGTTTCTCGACGCTGCCTTCGTAGAGGCCGTCGAAGTAGGTCTGGATCACCGCCTCGATCTCGGCGACGGTGCTGGCCGCCATGGGGCGGCCGCTGGCATCGGGCATGGGCGTCCTCCTGGTCTCTCCCGCCCCCATCCTGCCATGGACCTGGGGGCCTTGCATCCATCGCGCACGGCCCGATACTCGCGCCCGTCATAGTTGCCGGGCAGGGTCATGCCCAGGGCGGCACCGGGCGCTACCCTGGCCTTCCTGCGGCGATCCGCCCGAGCGGGAGAAGAACGTCCATGCCCCTTGGCCGCCGCGCGCTGCTGGCCGCCCCTGCCCTGCTGGCCTTGCCCCGCCCCGCCTTCGCGCAGGGCTGGCCGACGCGGCCCATCCGCCTGATCGTGCCCTATGCCACGGGGGGCGGCACTGACCTGCTGGCCCGCGCCCTGGCCGAGGCGCTGCGCCCCTTGCTGCCGCAACCCGTGGTGGTCGAGAACCGCGCCGGCGGCGCCGGGGTGATCGGGACGGAGGTGGTGGCGCGGGCCGAGCCGGACGGCCATACGCTGATGGCAGTCGTCTCCACCCATGTGGCGAACCGCTATTTCCTGCCTTCCCTCTCCTATGACCCGCTGCGGGACTTCACCCCGGTGGCGATGCTGTCGCGCAACACCATGGCGCTGGTCACCGGCACCGGGCAGCCCTTCGCCGATCTGCGGTCCATGCTGGACCATGCGAAGCGGCATCCCGGCCGCGTCGGCACCGGCAGCACGGAGGCGCTCTCCTCCTTCATCGGGCAGGAGCTGGCGCGGCGCGCCGGCGTCGAGATGCCGGATGTGCAGTACCGCTCCGGCGGCCAGCTCATGAACGACATCGTTGCCGCCCACCTGCCGGTCGGCTGGACCAGCACGGCGAGCGTGATGCCTCATATGCAAACCGGACGCGTCCGGGTGCTGGCCGTCTCGACCGCCACGCGCACGCCCTTCTTCCCCGAGGTGGCCTCGGCGCAGGAGCAGGGCATCGCGGAATTCGACCTGGCGGGCTGGGTCGGGCTGTACGGGCCGGCCGGCCTGCCGGAGGCCGTGATACAGCGGCTCCATGGCGCGCTGACCCAGGCCTTTGCCGATCCCGTGCTGCGGCAGCGTTTCACCGCCATGGGAATCGAGCCCGATCTCCGCCCGGGCGCCGGCCTGGCTGAAGCGGCGCAGCGGGAGGACCGCCTCTGGGCCGCGGCCGCCGCCGCCGGCCACATCAGGAAAGAGCAGTAGGAACAATACCATGGCCGATCCGCGCCTGAAGGCCGCCTTCGCCGAGCGCCGCTTCATCGTCGCCCCCGGCATCTTCGACATGATCTCCGCCAAGGTGGCGGACGGGATGGGCTTCGATTGCCTGTATGTGACGGGCTTCGGCACCGTTGCCTCGCATCTCGGCGTCGCCGATGCCGGCATCGCGACGTATTCTGATATGGTCGGCCGCGTCGGCACCATGGCGCGCGGCTGCCGCACCCCGGTGATCGCGGATGCCGATACCGGCTATGGCGGGTTGCTCAATGTCCGCCACACGGTGGTGGGCTACGAGGCCGCGGGCGTCTCCGGCATCCAGCTCGAGGACCAGGAGATGCCGAAGAAATGCGGCCATACGCCCGGCCGCCGCGTCATCCCGGCCGAGGAGATGGCGCTCAAGATCCGCGTCGCCGCCGAGGCGCGGAAGGACCCGAATTTCCTCATCGTCGCCCGCACCGATGCGCGCACCACGCTCGGCCTCGATGAGGCGATCCGGCGGGGGCGGATGTTCGAGGAGGCCGGCGCCGACATCATCTTCATCGAGAGCCCGGAGAGCGAGGCGGAGATGCAGGCGATCGGCCAGGCCATCCGCAAGCCGCTGCTGGCGAACATGGTCGAGGGCGGCCGCACGCCGATCCTGCCGGCGAAGCGCCTGCAGGAGATCGGCTACGCCATCGCGATCTATCCGGCGATCGGCTTCCTCGCCGCCGCCGCGGCGCTCGAGAAGGCCTATGCGCATCTGAAGGCGACTGGCGACAGCACCGCCATCGGTGAGAGCTACGGTTTCAGGCGCATGACCGATCTGATGGGCTTCCCCGAAGTCTGGGAGTTCGAGAGCCGCTGGGCCCGAGGGGACAAGGTGGAGGGCAACCAGTGACCCGCTTCGAGAGCGTGAAGGCGCTGGTCTTCGACGTCTTCGGCACAGTGGTGGACTGGCGGGAGGGCATCGCCCGGGACGCCGCGCCGGTGCTGGCGCGGCTCGGCCGGCGGGATATCGATCCGCGCGCCTTCGCCGATGCCTGGCGCAAGCGCTACCAGCCCGCCATGGAGGAATGCCGCAGCGGCCGGCGGCCCTTCACCCGGCTGGACGTGCTGCACCGGGAGAATCTCGACGGCGTGTTGCAGGACCATGGCATCGACCCCGCCACGCTGGGCGAGGCCGTGCTGGAGGATCTGAACCGTGCCTGGCACCGGCTAGATCCCTGGCCGGAGGCGGTCGCGGGGCTGACCCGGCTGCGGCGGAAATTCACCCTCGCGCCGCTTTCCAATGGCAATGTCGCGCTCCTGACCAACATGGCCAAGCGCGCCGGGCTGCCCTGGGACGCCATCCTCGGCGCCGAGGTGGCGCAGGCCTACAAGCCGCAGCCGGAAGCCTATCTGCGCACCGCCGAGATCCTCGGCATCCGCCCGGCCGAGCTATGCCTGGTGGCGGCGCATAACGGCGACCTGAAGGCGGCGCGCGCCTGCGGTCTGGCGACCGCCTTCGTGCATCGCCCGACCGAGCACGGGCCGGACCAGTCCACCGACCTGGCGCCAAGCGAGGCCTGGGACGCGGTCGCAAAGGACTTCCAGGACCTCGCCCACCAGCTCGGCTGCTGATGCCGGACATTCCTGCGGGCTTCGTGCAGATGCCGGGACACGATCCCGGCATCTACAACAGCCTGATCGGCCCCTTCTGGGCGAAGCCGGAAGGCGAGGGTCTTGCCATTGGCTTCCGCGTCGAGGCGCGGCACTGCAACCCGGCCGGCCAGTGTCATGGCGGCATGCTGGCGGGCTTTGCCGATATCGCCCTGGCCGGCGGCTGCAACCATGTCGCCCGGCTCAGCCGCTTCCTGGTGACAGTCTCGCTCACCACGGATTTCCTGGCGCCCGCCGCCCTCGGCACCTGGGTGGGGGCACGGCCAGAGGTGCTGACGGTCACGCGGAGTACGCTCTTCGGACAATGCCTGGTGACGGCGGATGGCGGGCCGGTGCTGCGCGCCAGTGGGACCTTCCGCTTCGGGGGCGATCCGGACCCGCGCTTCGACCGGCTGCGCCGTTTGCTGGAGGCGAACACATAGCAGCGCATCCCCTTGCCGCGCCGCAGCACCGGCGCGACATTGCTGTCCTGAACCCAGTCGGACGCGCATGAGCATCAACCAGCCTCGCCATATCCGCCTGACCTCGCATCCGGAGCCCCAGGCCCATCGTTGGCAGATCAACTGGGGCGCCGCCACCCCGATGGCGCGCGGCCCCGTGATCGGCTCCGTCACCCGGCCGCAGGACCGCAATGTCATCGGTGCCCATGGCGGGTCCTATTCGCTCTACCGGGCGCTGGCGGTCTCCTCCGGCACCCTCTCCCCGCTGCAGCGGCCCGATCTGGCCAATACCCACCCCGTCACGGCGATCGGCCCGTATCCGCAGTGGACGGAGCCGGGGAAGATCGTCTCGCTGGACCCCTGGGGCCATGTGGTTGGCGAGGTCTTCGCGGAGGCAATCGGCGAGGGCATCGATATCCGCCCGAGCATCGCCATCACCCGGGCGAGGCTGAACATGGCCGAGCTGAATGCCTTGCTTGACCGCGGCGAGCTCAGGACGGATGGCCGGGTGCTGCACAAGGGCGGCGACATCTCCGTCACCAAGGCGGCGGTCGATCCTGTCTGGTCGCTGCCCGGCATCGCAGAGCGCTTCGGCGTGACGGAGCACGCGCTGCGCCGCACGCTCTTCGAGCAGACCGGCGGGATGTACCCCGAGCTGGTGACGCGCCCCGACCTCTCGGTCTTCCTGCCGCCGATCGGGGGTATCAGCGTCTATATCTTCGGCGACCCGGCGGCGCTGGCCGATCGCCGCGTGCCGCTGACCTGTCGGGTGCACGACGAGTGCAATGGCTCGGACGTCTTCGGTTCCGACATCTGCACCTGCCGGCCCTACCTGATCCACGGCATCGAGGAATGCATCCGCACGGCGCAGGAGGGCGGCGTCGGCCTGGTCGTCTACAACCGCAAGGAAGGCCGTGCGCTGGGTGAGGTAACCAAATTCCTCGTCTACAACGCCCGCAAGCGGCAGGAGGGCGGCGACCAGGCCGCCACCTATTTCGAGCGGACGGAATGCGTCGCCGGCGTGCAGGATGCGCGCTTCCAGCAGCTCATGCCGGATGTGCTGCACTGGCTGGGCGTGACGAAGATCCATCGCCTCGTCTCCATGTCCAACATGAAGCACGACGCCATGGTGGAACAGGGCATCGAGATCGGCGAGCGCGTGCCCATCCCACCCGACCGCATCCCGCCCGATGCTTCGGTGGAGATCGAAGCGAAGAAAGCCGCCGGCTACTACGCACCGGATGTGCCGAGCGAGGAGGACCTCAAGCGTACGGTTGGCCGCGCCCTGGGTGAGATGTGACGCGTCCTGAAGACTCGCTCGCCTCGGCACTGCTGACGCCGGAAGCGGTGCGTGAGCGCTCGCAGGAGCTCCACCGCCTTGGACTCGATGACCGGCTGCAGGCATGGGAGGTTCGGCCGGATGCCATGGCGGCAACCGCCGATCTGGTGGCGGCGGTGGTGCGGACGAACTACCCGGACCTGCGGGTGCCCTTCCATGCGCGCTGGCGGCATTTCGCCGTCGGCGGCCGGGACCGTTGGGCGGTGCTGCGTGCCACGCTGCCGGCAGATGCGGCGGAACGGGCGCGCGTGGCCTTCGACCTGGCCGTCCTTTCCGTCCTGCTCGATGCCGGCGCAGGCATGGGCTGGCGCTACCGGGAGGCGGGCAGCGGCCAGGATTTCTCGAAATCGGAAGGCCTGGCCATCGCCAGCCTGGCGATGTTCGCCGCCGGCGGCTTCGCCAGGGATGGCAGGACGCCGCGCGCCGATGCTCCACGCCTGGCAGAGATGACCGTCGAGGAGGTCGCACGGGGGTTCCAGGCCGGCGCCGACAATCCGCTGGTCGGGCTGGAAGGCCGCGCCGCCCTGCTGCGCCGCCTGGGCCGGACGCTCGCGGCCACCGGCCTGGACCGCCCCGGCAGCCTCTTCGATATCCTGGCGGCCCAGGCGGCGGGCGGCACCCTGCCCGCCCGCGTCGTGCTGATTACCCTGCTGCGCCATCTCGGCCCGATCTGGCCGGGACGGGAGGTGCTGGAGGGCGTCAATCTGGGCGATTGCTGGAGCCATCCCGGTATTCGCCGGGCCGACGCGACCACCGGGCTGATCCCCTTCCACAAGCTCTCGCAATGGCTCGCCTATTCGCTGATCGAGCCGCTGGAGGAGGCCGGCCTCCGCGTGACGGGGATCGATGCCCTGACCGGGCTGCCCGAATACCGCAATGGCGGCCTTTTCCTCGATATGGGCGTGATCCGGCCGCGTGATCCGGGGGTCTTCGCGGCCGAGCACGCGCCGGGTGACATCCTGATCGTCGAGTGGCGGGCGCTGACGGTCGCCCTGCTGGATGCGATCGCACCCATGGTCCGGGCACGGCTGGGGCTGGCGGCCGAGGCATTCCCGCTGGCCCGCGTGCTGGAAGGCGGCACATGGTGGGCTGGCCGACGCCTGGCGCGCGAGCGCCGCGCCGATGGCGGCCCGCCGCTGCGCGTGGTCAGCGACGGCACGGTGTTCTGAGCGCGGAAGCGGGCTCGGTCATCCGAGGACAATGCAGCCTCCCGTCCACTGCTGACCCACCGCTGACCGGCCATGGAGAGATACAAGGCCCTTGGCGGTGCGGTCACTGCAGGATCGGGTGGAGCCACGCAGTCGCGGCCTGTGTGCCACGGCACAGTGCCACGGGAGCGACTGGTCTAGGAATGCGCCTGGGCGGGCTTCCCGGTTCGCCCTTCTTCCCGTTCCCCCTCCCTAACTGGCCCACCGGACATTGTCCGGTGGGTTTTTTCTGCGGGAACGGCCGTGTCGGGCGGGTGTTGGGGCGCAGAACTCCAGGGGAGCCCCTTATGGCATCCGAACAGGCCAGGCCGCTTGCTGTCGTCACCGGTGCCTCGACCGGCATCGGCCGTGAACTTGCGAAATGCTGCGCCCGCAACGGCTTCGACCTGGTCATCGCCGCCGACGAGCCGGAGATCGAAGCAGCCGCCACCGAGATTCGTGGCCTCGGTGCCGCGGTGGAGGCAGTGCAGGCCGATCTTGCCAGCATCGAGGGGGTGGACCGGCTGCATGCCGCGCTCGCGGGCAGGCCGGTGACGGCGCTGCTGGCCAATGCCGGCCGCGGCCTGGGCAAGGGCTTCCTGGACCAGGAGTTCAGGGAGATCCGCCATGTGGTCGACACCAACATCACCGGCACGCTCTACCTGATCCAGAAGATCGGGCGGGAGATGCGGACCCGTGGCGAGGGCCGCATCCTCATCACCGGCTCGATCGCCGGCTTCCTGCCGGGGACCTACCAGGCCGTCTACAACGCTACCAAGGCTTTCCTTGACAGCTTCTCTTTCGCCTTGCGGCACGAGGTGAAGGACCAGGGGATCACGGTGACCTGCCTGATGCCGGGCGCGACCGAAACGGAGTTCTTCGAACGCGCCGACATGCTCGACACCAAGGTGGGCACCTCGAAGAAGGACGACCCCGCCATGGTGGCGGAGACCGGCTTCAAGGCGATGATGCGCGGCGACGGCGATGTGGTGACGGGCTGGCACAACAAGCTGCAGACCGCGATCGCCTCCGTCACGCCAGCCGGCTTGCTTGCCGAGCAGCACCGGAAGATGGCGGAGCCCGGCAGCGGCAAGCCGCAGGCATCGCGCGCCGGCGAAGGCCCTACGCCGGCGCGCTGAGACAGGAGGGCTCAGTCTGGCTTGATGCCGACGGCCTTCACCACCTCGATCCAGGCCGCGGTCTCCCGCCCCAGGCGCGCCGAGACCGCGGCCGCATCGGCGTGGCGGACGAAGGTGCCGGCCTCGGCGGCGCGGGACTGAACGGCGGGTTCCGCCAGCACTGCCCGCACCTCGCGCGCCAGCCGCTCCTGCACCGCCTGCGGTGTCCTTGCGGGGGCATAGAGCGCGTACCAGACATCCACCGGGAAATCGGCTAGGCCGGATTCCGGCAGGCTCGGAACATCCGGCAGGGCTGGATGGCGCTGCTGGCCGGTGGTGGCAATGGCGCGCAACTTGCCCTCACGGAGGAAGCCGATCACCGGTGGCGGGCTGTTCATGTAGAACTGCACGCGGCCCGCCAGCAGATCGCTGATCGTCTCGCCCGTGCCGCGATAGGGCACGTGCAGCAGGTCGATGCCGGTGCGCCGTTTCAGCAGTTCCGTCCCCAGATGGTGCAGCGATCCGTTGCCGGCCGAGGCATAGGCGATCTGTCCCGGCCGCTGCTTCGCATAGGCCACGAATTCCTGCAGCGTCCGCGCCGGGATGGACGGGTGCACCATCATCACCTGCGGCGTGTCGGTCAGTTGGGCGATGGGCACGAAATCCTTCTGCGGATCGAGATCGGCGGTGCCCTCCACGGCCGGCCGGCCGGTCATGGTGCCGGAATAGCCGACCGTCAGCGTGTGCCCGTCCGGCCGGGCGCGCGCCGTCGCCAGCAATCCGATCAGGCCATTGCCGCCCGGGCGGTTCTCGACGACCACGGGCACGCCGAGGCGCTGGGACAGCGGCTCCGCGATCAGCCGCGCGGAGAAATCCGTGCCGCCCCCGGCCGGGGAGGCGACGATGATGCTGACCGGGCGGTCCGGGAAGGATTGCGCCAGTGCCGCAGGCGCGAGCAGCAGGGCCGGCGCCGCCAGCAGTGACCGGCGCCGCATCAGACCGGCCCCGCCGCGGTGAAGCCGCCATCCACCACGATCTCGGTCGCGGTGATGTATTTGGCCTCGTCGCTTGCCAGGAAGAGCACGGCGTGGGCGATGTCCCAGCCGCTGCCCATATGGCCCACGGGCACGCTGGCATGACGCTTGGCGATCAGCGCCTCGGCATCATTGGCGCCGAGCTGGCGCACCAGGCGGTGCTCGACCAGTGGCGTGTGCATCAGCCCGGGCACGACGGTGTTGCAGCGGATGCCCTTCTTTGCATAGCCGAGCGCCACGGATTTCGAGAAGGCGATGATGCCCGCCTTGCTGGCGGAATAGGCGCTGTGCACACGCCCCGTGCCCATGCGCAGCCCCGCGACGGAGGAGATGTTCACCACCGCGCCGCTGCCCTGCGCCTCCATATGCGGGAGGACGTATTTGCAGCCGAGGAAGGCGGTCTTCAGGTTGAAGTCGATCTGGTGGTCCCAGACCTCCTCCGGCATGTCCACCGGTCCGCCAGGATGCGATCCGCCGACATTGTTCACCAGGATGTCGATGCGCCCGAAACGGGAGAGGCAGGCGGCAATCGCGGCCTCTACCTGCTCTGCCGCCAGCATGTCGCAGTGATGCGCAACCGCGGTGCCGCCCTCGCCCGCGATGAGGTCGCGCGTCTCGGCCGCAGCGGCCTCGTTAATATCGACGCCGAAGACCTGCGCCCCGGCGCGCGCCAGCAGCACGGCCGTTGCCTTGCCGTTGCCCCAGCCAGGTCCCACGGACCCTGCGCCCGTGACGAGCGCGACCTTTCCATCAAGCCTGAACAAAGCGTCCTCCATGGTGATTTGCTTGGGCCAAATGAGGCCGGGCCCAGAGGTCGTCTGACCCCTGGCATGGGTGCTCCGGAGGGGGCAGCGCCCCCTCCGGATGTCAGGAAGCGTTATGCCTGAACATGAACCTCCGCGCCTCCTCATCCATCTCGGTCTTGAAGGCGTGCCGGTCCTTGAGCGTGTTCGCGCGTTGCGCCGCCGGCCGCGCGCTGATGGCCTCGAAATGGCGCTTCACATTCGGCAGTGCGTCCCAGGCTTCCTCCCCCAGCACGAAGGCGGCGGCGCGTTCCCAGCCCCAGGCCGCCATGTCGACGATCGAGTAGCTGTCGCCGACGATCCAGTCGCGCCCCTCCAGGCGGTCGTTCAGGATGCTCCAATGGCGCTTCGCCTCGAAATCGTAGCGCTTGATGGCGTAGTCGATCCGCTCCGGCGCGTGGTGCCGGAAATGCACCGCCTGGCCGGAATAGGGACCGATGCCGGTGGCAATGAACATCAGCCAGGAGAGCGTCTCTCCGGCGAACTCCGGATCGGGGAGGAATTTGCCGGTCTTCTCCGCCAGGTAGAGCAGGATCGCGTTGCTGTCGAAAACCGGTTTGCCCTCATCGACAATGGAAGGCGCCTTGGCGTTCGGGTTGATCGCCATGTATGCCGGCGTGAACTGCTGACCCTTGCGGGTGTCCACCGGTACCGGTTCATAGGGCAGGCCGCTCTCTTCCAGGAAGAGCGCCACCTTCATCGGGTTCGGCGCGGTATTGTAGTAGAATTTCAGCATCCTGTTCCCCGTGTCTCTGCTGGATCGTCCTGCGCCTGGGCTCGCGGCAGCATGGCCTGTCGGGCTTGGCTGCGCGCCCGGATTTCCGTGGCCGGGCGCGCTCGCCCGGATGGGAGCGCAACCGGCACCGCGCCGCAAGCGACAGTCTCGCCACGGCCAGGCTCAACTTCTCTGCCTGATCTGCGTTGGCGCTTCCGTCTGCAGGACGATGCGATGGACGAGAGCATGACACGGCGCGGCATCATGCGCACGGGTGGCATCGCTGCAGCCGGGCTGACAGTGGGCGCGGCCGGCGTGCCGGGCTATCCGCCGCCCTCTCCCATCGATGTGGGTGGCGTGCAGGATGGCCGGGCGGCCTTCCCGCCATGGCGCGGCGAGGCTGACCCGCCAGGCGAGCCGCCGCCAGCACCGCTGCCGCCCGAGGAGCGCGTCGGCTTCGCCATCATCGGACTCGGCCGCATCAGCCTGGAGCAGATCCTGCCGGCCTTCGCACAGTGCCGGTTGGCGCGGCCCGCAGCCCTCGTGAGCGGCTCGCCGGAGAAGGCGCGGCTGACCGCGCGGCAATACGGCCTCCGGCCGGACTCCGTGCATGGCTACGAGCAGTTCGAGCGGTTGCGTGAGGACCCCGCGGTGCAAGCCGTCTACATCGCGCTGCCTAATGCCATGCATCGCGAGTTCACCGAACGCGCGGCAGCCATTGGCAAGCATGTGCTGACCGAGAAGCCGATGGCGACCAGCAGCGAGGATTGTGCGGCGATGATTGCCGCCTGCGCCCGCTCCAATGTGCGGCTGATGGTCGCCTATCGCTGCCAGTATGAGCAGGTGAACCGCGCCGCCATCCAGGCGGCACAGTCCGACGCCGTCGGCAGGCTGCGCTTTCTGCAGGCGGCCAACCTGCAATCGAGCGGCCCGGGACCGCAGTGGCGCTACAGCCGGCGTCTCGCCGGTGGCGGGGCGCTGCCGGATATCGGCATCTACTGCCTGAACGCGGCTCGCTACCTCAGCAGGGAGGAGCCTCTCGAGGTCGTGGCGCAGGCCTACAGCCCGCCGGGCGACGAACGGTTCCGCGAGGTGGAGGAAAGCATGTCCTTCACCCTCCGCTTCCCCTCAGGCCTGCTGGCGCAGGCGCAGTCGAGTTACGGCGCCTATCAGGAGAAGTCGCTGCGGCTGACGGGCGAGCGCGGCAGCCTGTTCCTGGAAGATGCCTTCGCCTATCGCGGCCAGCGTCTGCATCTTTTTTATCGGGATGGCGAACACGGCCTTCAGCGGCAGCCGCAGATACACCCGCGCAACCAGTTCGCACTCGAACTCGACCATATGGCGCGTTGCATACGCGAGAAGCGCCGGCCGCATACGCCAGGCGAGGAAGGCCTTCGGGATCAGGTCATCATGGAAGCGATCATGCGCGCGGCGGAAAGCGGCCGGCCGGAGCCGGTTCCGCTGCTGCCGGCTGACATGACGGTACGCGGGCCGGCACCGGATCCCGCGTGACGAAGCGCTCGTGATGCAGTGCGCCATGAACCGCCGGGCCGCTCATGCGCTCAGGCGCGACCGCAATGTAACGGAGATGATGATGCGCGCGACATTCCGCCTGCTGCTTCCGGCGCTCCTGCTGTTCGGCCTGGCTGCCTGCCAGCAGGAAGGTCCTGGGGAGCGCGCCGGGCGTAGCCTCGACCGTGCTGGCCAGAATGTGCGTGATGCGGTCGATCCGCCGCGCGGCCCGGCCGAGCGGCTTGGCCGGTCGGTCGATCGCACGCTCAACTGAAGGAACATGTCGGGCGGCCGCTAGACTCGCCGCTCGGCATCCTCTTCCTCGGGCGCCGATGGCAGTGCATGCCTCTCGCCGGCGCCGATCATGTCATGCAGCACCGCCGCCGCCAGCGAGGGAGTGAAGGGCTTGGCAAGAAAGCGCGAGCCATCCACGGCCTGACCTTCCTCGGCCCCGCCATAGCGACCCGAGGCGTAGACGACGGGCAAGGCCGGCCGGATGACCCTTGCCGCACGCGCGAGAGCGAAACCGTCCGAACCGCCCGGAAGGTTGATATCGGTCAGCATCGCAGCAATGTCATCACGGTCACAGACCAACGTCAGCGCTTCCCTCGCATCGGCCGCTTCCAGAACCTCGAAGCCGCCATCGCTCAGCGCATCAACCAGGGTGAGGCGTACGAGGAAGTCATCCTCTACGACAAGCAGTACGGGTGGATCGGCCTGCATTCACTGGGTTTCCCTGCCTTGCCATACGCAAGTGCAAATCCCAGGCGGCGTTGCCAGCCCATCCTGTGACGAGCGCGTGACCAAGACCCGCCGCATGCGCCAAAGACGCGAGCCAGATCGCACGATGCTACTGCGCAGCGGAAAGGAATGGACGGCCATTACGGTGCCGAGCGACACAGCGCAGGCAGCATCCACGCCATGTTTGCTGCTGTAGCTTGACTTCGTGCCACCTGGACGATCTTCAGCACCGTTCCATGACCGCATGCAGCGGCGCGGGGAGGCGCCTGAAGGTAACTACATGCATGCGCGAAATGCTGCACTGGATGTGATCCGCCAACCCGGTGAGCACGCGGAAGCGCGATCCCTCCAGGCGATGCGCGACGTCATCTGGAACGCGGCATGATGCGAAACGAACCGGCCCGCATGCGACGCCCGTAACGTCACCGGGCTGCATGATACGCGGCGTCGCTTCACAACCGGTCTTTTGGTCGGTGCGCAACGTCGCGCAGCAACCGCAACGCGTGCAGGCGCTGCGGGCGACGGTTGCGCAGAAGGGTATATGGGCCCGCAGCGGCAACGTCCGGCAACCGACCTAGGCGCAAGGTTCTTCCCGGCGCATCGATGGCTCTGGCCGTTACCGTCTACGGTGACGACGATCCCAGTTGGCCAAAGCATGCAGAGAGCAGGATAGCCACGCACATGCCGTCTGGGTGCACCGCATCAGACAGCCTGTTCGCCGCCGCCTCATCATGGATCGGCCACCAGGCACGCGTCACAATGCATATCCGGCCGCACTCCGCAGATGGTCATCGTATCGGCTTGATACGGCCTCCTCAGCCGGAAGGTGCGCCCAGGTTTGGCTCCACAGCGAATTGCGTTCAGGACCGGACGCCAACCCGCTGCGGGTCTTTGTTCGTCGCGCAGAGTCTCGCTCCCAGGCGTGAACGGCCGGGAACGATCCGCTCTAGCGCGCCGACATCTCCGCTATGCTGAGCAGCACCTCGCCGTTGCGGCGGTCGCGCGGCAACGTTCCCGCGCAGCCGGCTTCGGACAGCACCGGTGAGCCGGGTGCGGTCACGTCCAGCGGTCGCGTCCCTGGTGGTGGTGTAGGAGGGACAGAGCCCGGGGCGCGTAGCGAAGCCCCATGGCTGAGCGGAGCGGAGCGCCCCGGGCGGCCACCGCGGTGATCCTCGGTAGGGTTGGG